>NC_016887.1:619464-1238929 GCF_000284035.1 Nocardia cyriacigeorgica GUH-2
ACGCTGGTGGCCGAGGGGTCGGAGGAGCAGGGGACCGGCGGGCTGGAACGATTCGTGGAAGCGAATCCGCACCTGTTGCGGGCCGACGCGATCCTGGTGTGCGACAGCGGGAATTTCGCGGTCGGTGTGCCGACGTTCACCGAAACGCTGCGCGGCAACGTCAATGTGGTGGTGACCGTGGAAACCCTTGCCGGGCCGGTGCATTCGGGCATGTTCGGCGGGGCCGCGCCGGACGCGCTGGCGGCGTTGATCCGCTTGCTGGACTCGTTGCGCGACGAACACGGCAACACCACCGTCGACGGGCTGCGCGCCGACGAAACCTGGTCCGGCGTGCAGTATCCCGAGGATCAGTTCCGTACCGATGCCGGCGTGCTGTCCGGGGTCGGCCTGCTCGGTGACGGCACCGTGGCCGACATGCTGTGGGCGCGTCCGGCGCTCACCGTGCTCGGTGTCGACGCTCCGAAGGTGGTCGGCTCCGCGGCGGCCGTGCAGCCCATCGCCCGTGCTCGCCTCAACCTGCGCATACCGCCCGGCACCGACCCGGCGAAGGCCCACGAGGCGCTGGTCGCGCACCTGAAAGCGCACACCCCGTGGCAGGCCAAACTCACCGTCGACCTCGAAGCCACCGGCGCCCCTTTCCGCTCCGGCAGCGGCGGCCCGGCCCGCACCGCCATGGAGTCGGCCCTCGCCGCCGCCTACGGCCGCCCCGCCACCACCCAGGGTCAAGGCGGCTCGATCCCGCTGTGCAACGTCTTCGCCGACACCTACCCCGACGCCGAGATCATGCTCCTCGGCGTCGAAGAACCCCAGTGCCTGATCCACGCACCCAACGAGAGCGTCGACCCCACCGAAATCGAACACCTGGCGCTGGCCGAGGCGCTGTTTCTGGCCACCTACACCCGCTAGCGGAGCATTGCCGCTGGGTGGATCTGCTGTCAGAGCTCGGCGGAATCTTCCGGTTCGATGACGCGGAATTCGGTTCCCGCCGGGCCCATTTCGGCGAGCCGGCCGAAGTAGATGCCCTGGGCTTCGGCGGCGATGATGCCGTAATGGATGGGGACGGCGGTGCGGGGAGCTACCGCGCGCAGGTAGTCGACGGCTTCGCTGATCTTCATCCACGGGGCGACGGCGGGCAGGGCGAGCACGCCGACGGGAGTGGGCGGCACCCACAGCGAATCGCCGGGATGCACCAGCTGGGCCGGGTCGTCGGGCGTGCCGAGCTGGAAGACGGTGTTGTCGATGACGGGGATCTCCGGATGGATGACGGCGTGACGTCCGCCGCCGCCGGTGATCCGCAACCCGTCCAGGTCGATGACATTGCCCGCGTGCACCGCCTCCCAGCGGCCGCCGCGCTGCTGCGCGGTCTGCGGGTCGCTGAACAGCCGGGCGTCCGGGTTGGCGTCGATGAGCGCTTCGATCCGGTTCGGGTCGATGTGGTCGGGATGCTGATGGGTGACCGCGATCGCGTCCAGGCCGGTGAGGCCCTCGAAACCGTGAGCGAAGGTGCCCGGATCGAACAGGATCCTTCTGCCGTGCAGTTCCACGAGGATGCAGGAATGACCGAAGTGGGCAATGCGCATACGGCTACGTTAGGCGCCCGCGCGCATCCACTCCAGCGTCGCGGCGGACCGCCCCGGGCTTCGGCGAAGCGTGCCGGTCGCCACGGATGCGTATCCGGCGAAGCGACCGCTATGGGCCCCGCCACAGTGCGCCGCGCACACCCAACCCGGCACCGCGCCGGTCGCGCCCGCCAACTACGCTGTTCAGGTAACCCCCACCACCACTCGAGGAGCAACGCGTGGCACGAGTCGTCGTCGAGGTGATGCCGAAGGCCGAGATCCTGGATCCGCAGGGTCAGGCCATTGCCGGCGCACTTCCGCGCCTGGGATTCCAGGGAGTCTCGGACGTCCGGCAGGGCAAGCGATTCGAACTCGAGGTCGGCGATGACGTCAGCGACGACGAACTCGCGCAGATCGCGGAATCGCTGCTGGCCAACACCGTCATCGAGGAGTGGAAGGTGGTTCGGGTCTCATGACTGCCCGGATCGGGGTCATCACCTTTCCCGGCACGCTCGATGACGTCGACGCCGCCCGCGCGGTCCGGCTGGCCGGCGCCGAGGCCGTCAGCCTCTGGCATGCCGACGCCGATCTGAAGCAGGTCGACGCCGTCATCGTGCCCGGGGGGTTCTCCTACGGCGACTACCTGCGCGCCGGTGCCATCGCCCGGTTCGCGCCGGTCATGGGCGAGGTCGTGCGCGCCGCCGAGAACGGCATGCCGGTGCTCGGCATCTGCAACGGCTTCCAGGTGCTGTGCGAGGCGGGGCTGCTGCCCGGCGCGCTCACCCGCAACGAGGGCCTGCACTTCATCTGCCGCGACGAATGGTTGCGCGTGGACGCCGTGGACACCGCCTGGACCTCCCGCTACGAGCCGGGCGCCCAGATCCTGGTGCCGTTGAAGTCCGGCGAGGGCCGGTTCCAGGCCTCCGAAGCCGTGCTCGACGAGCTCGAGGGCGAGGGCCGCGTGGTGTTCCGCTACGCCGGCGACAACCCGAACGGTTCGCAGCGCGCGATCGCGGGTATCACCTCGGCCAACCGCCGCGTCGTCGGCCTGATGCCGCATCCGGAGCACGCCACCGAGCCGCTCACCGGCCCGAGCGATGACGGCCTGGGCTTGTTCCTCTCGGTACTGGACACGCTCGTCTCCGCCTGATTCGGCGTACGGCGGGCCGGCCCGCACACCCCTTCGCCCACCGGCGGATTCGTCGCGACCGGCACCGCCACGCCTAGGATCGGCGGTATGCCGGTTTCCTCCACCGCGGCCTCGGCCGCCGGGCTGTGTGCCTTCATCGACGAGTCGCCGTCACCGTTCCACGTGTGCCACACCGTGGCGCAGGATCTCGACGAGCACGGGTTCACCCGGCTCGACGAGGCGTCGGCCTGGCCGAGCGGCGGGCGCGGCAGGCACTACGTGGTGCGTGGCGGTTCGCTGGTGGCGTGGGCCGATCACGATCCCGAAGCGGCGGCGCCGTTCCGCGTGGTCGGTGCGCATACCGACAGCCCCAATCTGCGGGTCAAGCAGCATCCGGATCTCAGTGTCGCGGGCTGGCAGATGGTGGGCCTGGAACCCTACGGCGGCGCCTGGCTGAATTCCTGGCTGGATCGGGAGCTCGGCCTGTCCGGCCGGTTGAGCGTGCGCGAGGGCAATGGCGTCGGGCAGCGGCTGGTCCGCATCAACGAGCCGATCCTGCGGGTGCCGCAGCTGGCGATCCACCTGTCCGAGGACCGGCGCGGGGTGACGCTGGATCCGCAGCGGCATGTGAACGCCATCTGGGGCGTCGGGTCCGAACCGCGCTCGTTCATCGCCTATGTCGCCGAGCATGCGGGTGTGGATCCCGATGCGGTACTGGGCTGGGAACTGATGACCCACGATCTGGACCCGAGCCGGCTGGTCGGCCGTGACCGTGATCTGGTGAGCGCGCCCCGCCTGGACAACCAGGGCACCTGCTACGCGGGCCTGCGCGCCTTCCTCGCCGCCATCGACACGCCCGGTGCGGCGGTGCCGGTGCTGGCCATGTTCGATCACGAGGAAGTGGGCAGCCAATCCGATCGTGGCGCGCAGTCCGATCTGCTCACCACCGTGCTCGAGCGCATCGTGCTCAGCCGGGGCGGCGGACGCGCCGAATACCTGGCGGCGCTGGCGGGTTCGATCTGCGCCTCCGGCGATATGGCACACGCGACCCATCCGAACTACCCGGACCGACATGAACCCGCGCACCGCATCGAGATCAACGGCGGCCCGGTGCTCAAGGTGAACCAGAACCTGCGCTACGCCACCGACGCCACCGGTGCGGGCGCGTTCGCGCTGGCCTGCGATCAGGCCGGGGTGCCGCTGCAACGCTATGTGCACCGCGCCGACCTGCCGTGCGGATCGACCATCGGACCGATGACGGCCGCACGCACCGGGATGCCCACCGTCGACGTCGGCGCACCCCAACTGGCCATGCATTCGGCGCGCGAACTGATGGGCGCCGCCGATGTGGCCGCCTACGCCGCGGCGCTCGCGGCCTTCTTGACCCCGGACTCCGCGGGCCGGTAGGTCAGCACCGCGACCACGAACACCGCGAACGTGGCAATCACGTAGCCGCTGCCGATGATCTGCTCCCACCAGGCCCAATCGAGTTCCCGATCGGCCTCGTGCGGCAGCAGCCAGTGCGGGCCGATCAGGAACATCACCGTCATGGCGGCGACCGCGCCGAGCAGTAGCGGGTTGCGGCGGCCGCGGGCGATGGCGTCGGCGGTCACCAGCAGTGCGGGCGCCACCCACACCCAGTGGTGCGACCAGGACACCGGCGAGACCAGCAGGATGGCGGCCGCGTTCACCATGAGCGCGGCCACCGAGGCGCCGGCCTCGATGAGCCTGCGCATCCACAGCGCGGCCAGGCCGATGGCCACCACCGACAACGAGATCCAGATCAGCGTCGCCACCGAATCGGACACCCCGAGCCGGAACGCGAGACCCTTCAGCGACTGGTTGCCCGCGTAATACGGCGGGCCGATGCGACCGGTGTCGGCGAGGGTGTGGAACCAGTACTGCACCGAATCGCTGGGGAAGATCAGGAAGCCGAGCCCGATCGCGCCGATGGCGGAAGCCACCAGGGTGCCTGCGGCCTTCCAGTCCTTGCGCAGCAGGAAATACAGCAGGTAGCCCGCGGGGATCAGCTTCACCGAGACCGCGATGCCGATGAGCATGCCGCGCGGCCAGAACGGCTTGCGCACCAGGCAGTCCAGCGCGACCGCGGCCATCAGCACCAGGTTGACCTGGCCGAACGAATAGGTCTGGCGCACCGGTTCCAGATAACCGGCCACCGCGACCGCGGCGATGACGGCGGCCAGCACCGTCATCCGGTCCAGTTCCGGCCGGATCCGCGCCAGCACCAGCCACAGCGTGATGCCCAGGCTGAGCACGGATGTGGCCAACACCACGATCTCGGCCAGGCCCAGCGGCATGAGTGCCAGGGGCGCGAACAACAGGGCCGCCAGCGGGGGATAGGTGAACGGGAGGCCGATGCCGAATACCTTGGGCATCGGGCCGTAGAGGTCGCCGCCGTCGAGCCAGACCCGGGCGCCGTTGCGGTAGACCTGCAGGTCGATGTAGCCGTCCCACCAGTGCACGATGGGAGCGATGATCGCGTAGATCACGAACAGCACGATCGCGCCGGTCAGCCAGCGCATCTGGCGCGGTGAGAGGCCGCGGGCCGCGGGTTTCGCCGCAGCGACGTCCCCGTTCGAACCGAGGGGCGGGTCAGCTCTGGTGACGGGCTGCTCGGCCGGTTCCGCAACCCCCGATCGATCGTTCACCGGGACAGATTAGCCGGTACCCCGATGCCGCCGGGTCGGCCGGGTTTGCCCCGGCAGTAGTCGCGTTTGCCCCGGCAGTAGACTCGCAGGAGTATCTCGCGGCAATTCAGCAACCCGGCGCGTCGCAGCGGCGGTCGTCTGGATTGTCTCCGCATGCCTGGCCGAAAGGACCCTGGTAATCCCGTGACTCCGCAGGTCGACACGGTCGCAACCGCCGCAGCCACTCCGGACACTCCGCAGCCGTATCTCGAGCTCGGGCTCAAGGATGACGAATACGCCCGGATCAAGGAGATTCTCGGTCGCCGCCCCACCGACGCCGAGCTGGCGATGTACTCGGTGATGTGGAGCGAGCACTGCTCCTACAAGTCGTCGAAGGTGCATCTGCGCTACTTCGGCCAGACCACCACCGAGGAGATGCGCGCCTCCATGCTGGCCGGCATCGGTGAGAACGCCGGTGTGGTCGACGTGGGCGACGGCTGGGCGGTCACCTTCAAGGTGGAAAGCCACAATCATCCCTCCTACGTCGAGCCGTACCAGGGCGCCGCGACCGGCGTCGGCGGCATCGTGCGCGACATCATGGCGATGGGCGCGCGCCCGATCGCGGTGATGGATCAGCTGCGGTTCGGTGCTGCGGATGCCGCCGACACCCGTCGGGTGGTCGACGGCGTGGTGCGCGGCATCGGTGGCTACGGAAACTCACTCGGCCTGCCGAACATCGGCGGCGAGACCGTCTTCGACGCCTCCTACCAGGGCAACCCGCTGGTGAACGCGCTGTGCGCGGGCGCGATGCGGGTGGAGGACCTGCATCTGGCCTTCGCCTCCGGCACCGGCAACAAGATCATCCTGTTCGGCGCGCGCACCGGCCTCGACGGCATCGGCGGCGTGTCGGTGCTGGCCTCGGACACCTTCTCCGGCGACGAATCCGGCGCAGGCCGCAAGAAGCTGCCGAGTGTGCAGGTGGGCGACCCGTTCACCGAGAAGGTGCTCATCGAGTGCTGTCTGGAGCTGTACGCGGCCAAGCTGGTCGTCGGCATCCAGGACCTCGGTGGCGCCGGGCTGTCGTGTGCCACCTCCGAACTGGCGGCCGCGGGTGACGGCGGCATGCACATCGAGCTGGACAAGGTGCCGCTGCGCGCGGCCGATATGACCCCGGCCGAGGTGCTGTCCAGCGAATCCCAGGAGCGCATGTGCGCGGTGGTGACGCCGGAGAACGTGGACGCGTTCATGGCGGTGTGCCGTAAGTGGGATGTGCTGGCCACGGTGATCGGCGAGGTCACCGACGGTGAGCGGCTGGTCGTCACCTGGCACGGCGAGACCGTGGTGGATGTGCCGCCGCGCACCGTCGCGCACGAGGGCCCGGTCTACGAGCGTCCGGTGCGGCGTCCCGATTACCAGGACGCTCTGATCGCCGACACCCCCGACACCCTGACCCGGCCCAAGACCGCCGACGAACTGCGCGCGACACTGCTCCAGATGGTGTCCAGCCCGCAGCTGTGCAGCCGCAAGTGGATCACCGAGCAGTACGACCGCTACGTGCGCGGCAACACCGTGCTGGCCGAACACGCCGACGCGGGCGTCATCCGGATCGACGAGGAGACCGGCCGCGGTATCGCGCTGGCCACCGACGCCTCCGGCCGCTACACCAAGCTGGACCCCTACACCGGCGCGCAGCTCGCGCTGGCCGAGGCCTACCGCAATGTCGCCACCACCGGCGCCACGCCGAAGGCCGTCACCAACTGCCTCAACTTCGGCTCGCCGGAGGATCCGGGCGTGATGTGGCAGTTCCAGCAGGCGGTGCGCGGACTCGCCGACGGCTGTGTGGAACTGGGCATCCCGGTCACCGGCGGCAATGTCAGCTTCTACAACCAGACCGGCCAGGACGCGATCCTGCCGACCCCGGTGGTCGGCGTGCTCGGCGTCATCGACGATGTGCACCGCCGCATTCCGACCGGACTCGGCCTCGAGCCCGGCGAGACGCTGATCCTGCTCGGCGACACCCGCGACGAGTTCGGTGGTTCCATCTGGTCGCAGGTCGCCCACGATCACCTCGGTGGCGTCCCGCCGAAGGTCGACTTCGCCCGCGAACGGCTGCTCTCGGAGGTGCTCACCGCCGGTTCCCGCGACGGCATGATCAGTGCCGCGCACGACCTTTCCGAGGGCGGTCTCGCCCAAGCGGTGGTCGAGGCGGCGCTGGCCGGCGAGACCGGTTGCCGCATCCTGCTTCCCGAGGACGCCGACCCGTTCGTCACCCTGTTCTCCGAATCCGCCGGCCGCGTGCTCGTCGCCGTGCCGCGCTCGGAGGAGACCCGGTTCACCCGCATGTGCACCGCGCGCGAACTGCCGTGGGTGCGCATCGGCGTGGTCGATCAGGGCTCGGATTCGATCGAGGTGCAGGGACAGTTCACGGTGCCGCTTGCCGAACTGCGCGAGGCGCATGAAGGCACGCTGCCCAAGCTGTTCGGCTCGGCCGTCTGAGCCGAGTCCCACTGGGACCGAACACGACACGAACGCTCACCCGCCGGACCCGGACCCCTCGATGACCGGGCCCGTGCGGGTGAGCGTTCTGCTGTACAGGCGAACCGCCTGGGTGGCGCCCGTGCGGGCTCAGGCGACGGACTTGAACGGATCGTGCTCGGCGATCAGCTTCTCCATCCGCGCCTCGTCGATTCGTCCACGCAGGGAATCGGCTTCGTGCTTGTCCCTGACCACCTTCGCCAAGGTGAAGGTGCTGGTCACCAGGAACAGCACTGTCATGCCGAGGAATCCGCGCTGCCACGGATCCAACGGCAGGTAGAAGATTCCGACGCCCGCCCCGAACAAGCTGACGCCGAACGCGATCGCGGCCTGGGCGATGTAGGCCGAAGTGGTTTTCGGCGCTGCGTTTGGTGTGCTCATGGTTATCGAGTGTGCGATGTGCGTGGCCGCGGCGACCGCGTACAACTACTCGAGTGCGATGGGTAGTTGCCGCGCCGTGCGTGGGTAACGCACCGGCGTTGTCGGGGCCTGCCGCCATACTGTCTTGGTGCTCGAAACGGCGTCCACCCTCACGAAGCTGCGCTCGCGCGGCGTCGCAGCGGTGCGCCGGGCCGAGGTGGTCATCGACCTCAACTATGTCGGGCTGGTGGTCGCGACGGTGTTCTTCGCGCTGTCGGTGACCCCGTCGCTGGTGCCGCGCGACTGGATGTTCCAGGGCCTGATCAGCGGTATCAACGCCGCCATCGGATACGGCGTCGGCTGCCTGCTGGAATGGCTTTTCCGGCTGTGGGTGCGGCCGCGGCTGAAGATCCCGGCGCCACCCACCTGGGTGCGCTACGGGGTGAAGTCGGCGATTCTGCTGACCGCAGCGGTTCTCGCGGCGTACATGCTGGTGCAGTCGGCGCGCTGGCAGCGCGAGATCACCGCGCTGATGGATATGGAAGGCACCACCACGCCTGCCTATCTGCGCACGGGACTGCTGAGCCTGGCTGTCGGTGTGCTGGTCGTCGCAGTGTATCGCACGGTGCGTGAGCTGATCCTGTACCTGGCGCGTCAGCTCAACCGCTGGGTGAAGGTGCCGCGCGAGCTGGCGCCCGCCGCCGGATTCCTGGTGCTGGTGCTGCTGGCGGTCACCCTGTTCAACGGCGTGGCGACGCAGGCGTTCTTCGCGGTCGCCAACCAGGCGTTCAGCGTGCGCAACGACCACACCTCCGAATACGCGGTGCAGCCGCAACTGCCGGAGAAGTCGGGCAGCCCGATGTCGCTGGCGAAATGGGACACTCTCGGTTTCGAGGGCCGCTGGTTCGTCTCGCACGGTCCGAACGCCGCGAGGATCGCCCAGGTCACCGGTAAGCCGGCCAAGGAACCGATCCGGGCCTACGTCGGGTTGGAGTCGGCCGAGAACGGCCAATCGCAGGCCGAACTCGCCGTCGCCGAACTCGAACGCGCGGGCGCCTTCGAGCGGCAGGTGATCGTGGTGATCACCACCACGGGCACCGGCTGGGTGAATTCGATGGCGGCGGGCGCGATCGAGTACATGTACGGCGGCGATACCGCGCTGGTCGCCACCCAGTATTCGTACCTGCCCAGCGTGCTGTCGTTCCTCGCAGACAAGAGCAAGGCCGCCGCGGCGGGGCGCGAGGTGTTCGACGCGGTGTATCAGCACTGGTCGGCGCGACCGGAGCAGCAGCGGCCGAAACTGTTCGTCTACGGCGAGAGCCTCGGATCGCAGGGCTCGGAGGCGGCGTTCGAAGGACTGGCCGATCTGCGGGAGAAGGTCGACGGCGCGCTGTGGGTGGGGCCGCCGAACTCGAATCGGCTGTGGCAGCAGTTCGTCGCGCGCCGCGATCCCGGTTCGCGGGAGGTGGAGCCGGTGTACGCCGACGGGCTGGTGGTCCGGTTCGCCGCCGACGCCGCCGATTTCGCCAGGCCCGGCCCGGAATGGCGGGCACCACGCATCGCCTACCTGCAACATCCATCCGACCCCATCGTCTGGTGGTCGGCGGATCTGATCTTCTCGCAACCGGATTGGCTGTCCGAGCCGCGCGGATCGGATGTCTCCGGGCGCATGCGGTGGGCGCCGTTCGTCACGTTCTGGCAGGTCACCGCCGACCTCACCAACGCACAGGGCGTCACCGACGGGCACGGCCACCGCTACGGCAGCCTGGTACTCGACGGCTGGGCGGCCATCGCCACGCCGCCCGGCTGGAATCCCGAGCTGGCCGAACGCATCCGGTACGAGATCGAGATCTCCGAAGCCTATGAGCGGCAGATCAAATGAGGGGACGGGTCGCGTTCGCGGTGAGCCTGCCGCTGCTGTGGAGCAACGGGGTGGTGCCGCGGCTGCCGGAGGATATGCGGCTGCGCACGCTGGTGAATGCCGGTGCCGCGACCGGCTATGCGCTGGCCTTCGGTGCGCGTCCGAACTGGTGCTCGGCACGCGGCCGGCGCTACGGGCTGGGCAGTGCGGGGATCGTCGCCGCCGGTTACGGTGCGGCGCTGGCCATCCCGGCCGTGCGCCGTGAGCTGGCCGAGCGCCCAGACCGCGCGCCTGGAGTCTCGACCGCCGAATGGGTGGGCATACACATTCCGCTGGGCACCGTCTACAGCGAGGAACTGATCTTCCGCGCGACCCTGGAGCCCTTGCTGGACAAGACCTTCGGGCCGCGCATCGCAACCCTGCTCGGCGCCACCACCTTCGGGCTCTGGCATATCGCCCCGGCCCGCGCCACCGGGGAGAATGTGGCGGTCACCGTCGGCGCCACGGCCGCCGCCGGTGCGCTGTTCGGCCTGCTTCGCCGTTGCACCGACAGTGCCACCGCCCCTGCCCTACTGCACTGGGCGATCAATGCTGGTGGGGCGCTCGCGGCCCGATTCGCCGTCGGCAACCGCTGACTACAACAAGCGGGACTCCTACTCGGGGCCTGCGTCCACCCGAAGGATCGGCAGCCAGCGGGATACTTCGTCGGCGCGGTTGCCGGAGGCGGTCAGCTTGCCGTCGTCGCGCACGGCGGCGAAATCCGCCAGACCGGTCGCGAGCAGCAGCCACGTGCGCGGATCGGTTTCGACCACATTGGGCGGGGTGCCGCGGGTGTGCCGGGGACCTTCGATGCATTGCACCGCCACGAACGGCGGCACCCGGACCTCCACCGAATGCCCCGGCGCCGATTCGGCCAGCGCGCGCGCCGTCATCCGTACGGCGGCACCGAGCTCGCCCCGCGCAGGGACAGCCGCCTCCTCATCGAGCAGCCACGGCCGCACCGCCGCGACCGCCGCACGCATTTCTTCCGGTTTCACCGCCGCACGTCGAACCACGGGCCGACCATACTGCGGCCCGCCGACGCGCCCGCGTACGGCTTCGACCGACCGTGGCCCAACCAGGCCTGCGCCCTGCCGGAAACCCCGCGTGCTCGCCGATGGGTTGTCGGTGCCTGTCGGTGGACCGGTCTGCGCCTCGGGCAGCGGCCTGCCTGTAGCCGGAGCTTTCAGTCCTTACCAGTACCGGCCGAGCCGCTCTTGCCCGACGATTCGGCATCGGCATCGGCATCGGCATCGGCATTGGTATCGCCATCGGCGTCAGGTGCTGCGGTGGGACCAGCCGATCCCGGCTTCGTCTCGGTCGTCCCTTCCTCGTCATCGCCCGCGGGCCCGGATCCCGACCTGCCGACACCGGAACCGACCGCCTGCGCTCCCGCAACAGCCACCCGGTTCTCCCGATGCAAACCCTTGTAGTCGTAGAACCGGGTGATCACCGCGCCGAACACGATGGCGATGGCCAGGCCGAGCAGAGCCATCCAGACGCCGCGGCTCAGGCCCGCGGAGAAGCTGCCGTCGAAGTAGAGGATCGAGCGCACGCCGAGGAAGACCTGATGCATCGGTTCCCAGGCGGCCAGCCAGTGGAAGTACTTGGGGGTGGCCTCGATGGGCACGGTGCCGCCGGAGGAGGGCAGGCCCAGGATGATGAACAGGATCAGGTTCACCAGGAGGCCGGCCGAGCCGATGGCGGCGAGGATGGACAGGCCGGTCATGCCGACGGCGGTCAAGGCCAGTGCGCCGTAGAGGAACAGCCCCAGCGGATGGTCGATCGGCATGCCGAGCAGCTTGGCCACACCCAGATAGATGGCCGAGACGAGGGTGGCCGCGACCACCATCACACCCCATTTGATGAGCAGCGTGTGGAAACGGGAGATCGGCGTCGGCGGGAAATGCACGTACCAGGGCCCGTATTCGGTCGGCACGAAGCCCAGTGCGGCGTCGATCATGGTGTGGATGACCATCGCGCCGACCACGCCCGCCAGCAGAATCAGCAGTGCGTAGAAGAAGGCCGTCAGGCCTTGGCCGGTGCCGTCGGGCAGCGGACGGTACTGCTGGTAGACGATCTGCACCGGGTCTTCCAGCGCCACCCGAGCCGCGCCGCTCGGCTCCGGGCTCGGCGGTGCGCCCGGTTCCGGCGCGAGCTGCGCGTTCACCTGATCGGTGAGCTGCTTGCCGACCTGCTGACGCACCTGAGTCAGAGCCTGATCGCCGACCCGCAACACGATCTGGGTGCCGAACGCGCCCATGCGCGGGTTGGTTTGCAAGGTGATGATCGGTCGTTCGATATCGCCGGGAACGATGCTGCCGACACCCAGAATGCCGAGTCGCTTACTGAAATCGCTCGGGATGACCATCGCGCCGTAAATCTGGCCCTGCTGCATCATCCGCTCGGCCTCGCTGATGCCGACCACCCGCAGATCGATCTTGTCTTCGGGCATGCCCTGCTGTAGCGCATCGGTGATCTGTTTGCCGTAGTTCACCTGCTGCTGCGCGTCGGGCGGGCCTGTGACGTCCCCGACATCCTGATTCACCAGCGCGATGGGGAAGTCGTGCAGGTTCCCCTCGGGGTCGGCGACGTAGTCGAGGTACATCACCCCGAGCAGTGCCGTGAGCAGGGCCAATACGCCGATCGGCAGCAAGATGCGCATTCCGAGGCGGCGATCGGTTCGATTCGCCGCTGCGCTGTCGGAAGTCGTCACGGATCGCACGGTAACAGCCGGATGGGCCCGATACCGGGGACTGCGCCGCACCGGTTAACTGCCCGTATGCCTGGATCCGCACCGGCGACGGGCACGCCGAGCCGCCCCATTTGGCGGCGGCGGTCATCGGCGGGCGGTTCGACCCGTAGAATGACGGTGCCCCCAGCCCGCCCGAACAGGGAGCACACGGTGACCAACGCCGACCTGCCGGTTGTCAGCAATCCCGCCCCCGCGGATCAGGACGAGAATCCACCACGCGAGGAGTGTGGTGTCTTCGGAGTCTGGGCGCCCGGCGAAGACGTGGCCAAACTCACGTATTACGGCCTGTATGCGTTGCAGCACCGTGGCCAGGAGGCGGCGGGCATCGCCGTCGCCGACGGTTCGCAGGTGCTGGTCTTCAAGGATCTCGGCCTGGTCAGCCAGGTGTTCGACGAGCAGACCCTGGCCGCGATGCCGGGCCACGTCGCCGTCGGGCACTGTCGCTACTCCACCACCGGCGCCACCACCTGGGAGAACGCCCAGCCGATCTTCCGCACCACCGCGGTCGGTTCCGGTTTGGCCCTGGGGCACAACGGCAATCTGGTGAACACGGCCGAATTGGCCGATCGGGCAAGGGAACTCGGCGTCCTCGGCGGAATGCCGCGCGGCGGGCGCCCGGGACCGGTGGCCGCAACCTCCGACTCGGATGTGATGACGGCGCTGCTGGCCCACGCCGCCGCCGATTCCAGCATCGAGCAGGCCGCGATGAAGCTGCTGCCCACCCTGAAGGGCGCCTTCTGCCTGACCTTCATGGACGAGCGCACCCTCTACGCCGCCCGCGACCCGCACGGGGTGCGCCCGCTGTGCCTGGGCCGGCTCGACCGCGGTTGGGTGGTCGCCAGCGAGACCTCCGCGCTCGACATCGTCGGTGCCTCGTTCGTGCGTGAGATCGAGCCGGGCGAGCTGCTGGCCATCGACGCCGACGGCGTGCGTTCGCTGCGTTTCGCCACGCCCGAGCCCAAGGGCTGCGTCTTCGAATACGTCTATCTCGCCCGCCCCGACAGCACCATCTCCGGCCGTTCGGTGCACGCCACCCGGGTCGATATCGGCCGCAGGCTGGCCAAGGAGCATCCGGTCGAGGCCGATCTGGTGATCCCGGTGCCCGAGTCCGGTACTCCCGCCGCGGTCGGTTACGCGCAGGGCTCCGGTGTGCCGTACGGGCAGGGCCTGATGAAGAACGCCTATGTGGGCCGTACCTTCATCCAGCCCAGCCAGACCATCCGTCAGCTCGGTATCCGCCTGAAGCTCAACCCGCTGCGCGAGGTGATCCGCGGTAAGCGGCTCATCGTGGTCGACGATTCGATCGTGCGCGGCAACACCCAGCGCGCGCTCATCCGGATGCTGCGCGAGGCGGGCGCCCTGGAGATCCACGTGCGCATCGCCTCGCCGCCGGTGAAGTGGCCCTGCTTCTACGGCATCGACTTCGCCTCGCGCGCCGAGCTCATCGCCAACGGCGCAGGCTCCGACGACAGCTACGCCGACATGGTGGAGAACGTGCGCCGCTCGATCGGCGCCGACAGCCTCGGCTACATCTCCACCGAGGGCATGATCGCGGCCACCGAGCAGCCGCGGTCGCGGTTGTGCTGCGCCTGCTTCGACGGCGATTACCCGATCCCGCTGCCGACCGAGGCGTCCATCGGCAAGAACGTGCTCGAGGGCATGCTCAGCGGCAAGTCCGAGACCGAACTGCTGGGCCGCAATGCCAACGCCAGTGCGTTGAGCAGGCCCTGAACTCGCCCCGCCGACGCGCGACGGTAGCGTGATCAGGCAATTATCCGCCGATTCGGTTTGGAGCAATCACCGACAATGAGTGAACAGACCCCCAGTGGTGCCGGAGCCTCGTATGCCGCGGCCGGTGTTGACATCGAGGCCGGCGACCGCGCAGTCGAGTTGTTCGCACCGCTGGCCCGCAAGGCAAGCCGCCCCGAGGTGCAGGGTGGCCTCGGCGGTTTCGCCGGTCTGTTCGCGCTGAAGGGTGGCTACAAGGAGCCGCTGCTGGCGGCCTCCACCGACGGCGTCGGCACCAAGATCGCGGTCGCGCAGGCGATGGACAAGCACGACACCGTCGGCCTGGATCTGGTGGCCATGGTGGTCGACGATCTGGTCGTCTGCGGCGCCGAGCCGCTGTTCCTGCAGGACTACATCGCGGTCGGCAAGGTCGTGCCCGAGCGGGTCGCCGAACTCGTCTCC
Source organism: Nocardia cyriacigeorgica GUH-2 (assembly GCF_000284035.1). NCBI lineage: Bacteria > Bacillati > Actinomycetota > Actinomycetes > Mycobacteriales > Nocardiaceae > Nocardia > Nocardia cyriacigeorgica. The sequence continues at coordinate 634,541 of NC_016887.1, forward strand.
GGTATCGCCGACGGCTGTGTGCGCGCCGGTTGCGCGTTGCTCGGCGGTGAGACCGCCGAACATCCCGGCCTGATGGATCCCGACGATTACGACCTGTCCGCGACCGGCGTCGGTGTGGTCGAGGCCGACGCGGTGCTCGGTCCCGAGCGGGTGCGTCCGGGCGATGTGGTGATCGCCATGGGTTCCTCGGGCCTGCACTCCAACGGCTACAGCCTGGCCCGCAAGGTGCTGCTCGATATCGACCGCATGTCGCTGACCGGGCATGTCGAGGAGTTCGGCCGCACCCTCGGTGAGGAGCTGCTCGAGCCGACCCGCATCTACGCCAAGGACTGCCTTGCGCTGATCGCCGAGACCGATGTGCGCACCTTCGCGCACGTCACCGGCGGCGGCCTGGCCGCGAACCTGGCCCGGGTGCTGCCCGCCGGCCTGGTCGCCGAGCTGGACCGCGGCACCTGGAATCCGGCGCCGGTGTTCAAGATGATCGCCCAGCGTGGCCGGGTGGAGCGTCCGGAGATGGAGAAGACGTTCAACATGGGCGTCGGCATGGTGGCCGTGGTCGCGCCGGAAGACGTCGATCGCGCCCTCGCGGTGCTCACCGCCCGGCATATCGAATGCTGGACGCTGGGCACGGTCACCAAGGCCAAGGATGCCGGTGCGCCGCGTGCGGTGATGGTGGGCGAACACCCGCGGTTCTGAGTTGTCGATAGCTTCGTCAGCCGGTCGGCCCACGGGTCGGTCGGCTGATTCTTTCTTGGGTGTGCCGGCTGAGGTTAATCGGCCCGGAGATATTCGCCCGCAGGGATGTGCTGAGCGAGGGGCCTAGCGCTGGGCGTCGGGGTGGCGTTCCGGAGGGTCGCCGAGGAGCGAGTTCGCCTATCTCGGACGATGTCCGGACGGCGGGGCATCGGGACCGCCCGAGCTGCGCTGCGGGCGCCGATGCTGTCGGAGTACCTCGAGAGCCGGTGCGAGTGATCGAACCGAGCTCTCGATCAGGTCTCGACCAGGAGCAGTCGAGACCCGATGTCGGGCGAACCTCGACGGCCGGCTACGCCGACCGGATGACAACAACTGAAGGGGGAGGCGCCTCGGCCTCCCCCTTCATGCGTCGCATCCGGTCAGCGTCGCCAATCGTCGTAGTCGTCGTCCTCGCTGTTCCAGCGGGACAACGAATCATCCGCGTCGTGCTCATCGGACAGCACACCACTCCGCTGAGAGTGGGGGCGGCTACCCGACAGCTCGCGCTGAAGGCTCGCGAAGTCGGTCGACGGCGAGCTGTACTTCAGCTCGCGCGCAACCTTGGTCTGCTTTGCCTTAGCCCGGCCACGGCCCATGGCTGACCCCCTCGCGTCACAGCGGGGCGGCCTGGGGATTGGTGGCGGCCCCGTTCGAATTAATACTCTTCCTGACAGACACTCTAGCGCGTGTGCGGCGGTCGCGCTTCCAGGAGTGGGGGAACAGGTGCCGAACCGAAGCCGTTTGCCCGATGCTCGCCCGGCTACAGCACGCCGGGGATCGCACGGATGACGCCGACGCGGGCACCGCCGCCGAGGACCGGCGGTGCCGCCAATTCGGCGAGGGCATCCGACCACGCGACGCCGATGCGTTGCAGAATCGCCAGCGTCAGCGGCATCCGGGCCCGGTCCGCGCCGTCGTCGATCTTGTAGGCGAAGGCCGTTCCGTCCGGTAGCGCACCCGCGTGCACGCCGTCGGCGCCGATCTTGCACACCAGGCCGGGGGTGGCGTTCATGGTCAGCAGGTCGGGTGCGTTGGTGCCGGAAATCACTCGCGGGTGGGTGCGGATGGCGTCGGCGACCCGGCGTTCGGGGGTGCCCGGTTCGGCGGTGGCCAGCGTGGCGAAGGCGCGGGCCAGGTTGATCAGTGAGACCGGAATGATCGGCAGGCCGCAGCCGTCGATGCCGAGGTCGGTCTCGGGTTCGCCGGTCAGCTCGACGACGGTGGCGAGCACGGCCCGTTGCAGCGGGTGCGCGCTGTCGAGATATCCGGTGGTGGGCCAGCCGTTGATGGCGCAGGTGGCCAGCATCGCCGCATGTTTGCCCGAGCAGTTCATGAACAGCCGGCTCGGCGGACGCTCGTGGCACAGCACCGAGGCCCGGGCGCGTTCGTCCAGCGGCAGGTCCGGCGGGCACTCCAGGGCCGACTCGTCGAACCCGAATCGGTCCAGCAGCCGCTTGACCAGCTCCACATGGTCGGGCTCGCCGAAGTGGGAGGCGGTGGCGATGGCCAGCTCGGCGTCGTCGATCGGATCGAACCCGTTGCGCAGCAGGGTCACCGCCTGCATCGGCTTGTTGGTCGAGCGCGGGAAGATCGGCACGTGGATCTCGCCGAGCTCGCAGCGGGGCTCGCCGTCGGCGCCGAGGACGACCACCGATCCGCGATGCACGCACTCCCGGAATCCGGACCGTACGACCTCGACCAGTTCGACGCTCACGCTCGCGCTCCTGCCTTCAGTGGATCGCCGTCGTCGCGGCGCTGGGCCGCGCGTTCGGCATTGGCGCGGCGGCGGTTGTGGCGGTCGATCTGCATCCGGACGTCGTCGGAGACGGTCGGCTCGACGGCCAGCAGCCGCTCGAGCCGCTCCGGGTCGGCGCCGGTGAACACATCGCGCACGGTGATGCCGTGCTCGGGCACGTGCACCACGTGGACGGTGTCGCCCGCGCCGATCGTGCCTTCGGTGAGCACCCGGAAATAGGTGCCGGTATCGGAGCGCAGGGTGAAGCGTTTGACCCACTGGCGCTCGCCGCTCCAGTGCTGGAAGGTCGCGCACGGCACGCGGGGCTCGCTCACCTCGAGCAGGGTGTGGTCAGGGCCGACGGGTCCGGGGCCGATGGCCAGGCGCGCACCGATGACGGCGTCGCTGACCGGCAGGCCGCGAATGCGCAGATTCTCGCCGAACCAGCCCGCGGGCAGGTCCCGATCGAGTTCGGTGGCCCACCGGTGCGCGTCTTCGTCGGCGTAGGCGTAGACGGCCTTGTGCGGGCCGCCATGGTGGTCGGTATCGCAGACGTGGTCGCCGTCGAGGCCGAGCGCGCGCACCGCGACCCGATCCGGCCGCGGCCGCTTGTCGATCGCTGAGCGGCCCACCCGGCCCGGCACCTCGATTTCGGCGTGCAGCACACACACCGCGAGCACCTCTCCGGTGTCACCGACGCGCATAGACGAGCTCCTCTCCCCAGGGGCGGATGGCGGCGGGCCCGGGCTCAGCGGCCACGGAGCCGATCGACCGCGACGCGGCCCGCCTGCGGGGTGTCGTCGACGACCACCGAATCCGGGTCGATGGCGGCGGCGGCCGGGCCCGCTTCCAGCTTCGCGTCGACCGGGACGGCCCGCTTGACCAGCGCCAGCGCGATCGGACCGTATTCGTAGTGGTCGATGACGGTGCCGATGCGGCCGACCGAGCGTCCGCCCGCGGTCACCGCGTCGCCGGGTGCCGGGCGGTCGTCGGCCGAACCGTCCAGGTGCAGCAGCACCAGCTGACGGGGCGGCTTGCCGAGGTTGTGCACCCGCGCGACGGTCTCCTGGCCGCGATAGCAGCCCTTGTCCAGGTGCACCGCGCCGTGCTCGGTGACGCCGCCGATCCAGCGGGCCTCGTGCGGGATGGTGCGATCGTCGGTGTCGACGCCGATCCGGGGGCGCAGGGCCGTCACCCGCAGGGCTTCGAAGGCCCACATGCCTGCCGGTACCGCACCGGCCTCGGTGAGGGTGGTCCACCAGGTAGTGAGCCGTTCGCGGGGGATCACCAGGTCGAAGGAGTCGGCGGTCGGCCAGGGCATCCGGCGCAGGAAACCGCCGTCGGGCAGCGGCACCGCTTCGTAGACATCGGGAAGAGTGTCGATGCCGAGCGCGCCGGTCAGGGTCTGGACCTGCGGGCCGAGCAGGCTCAGTACCGCGTGATCGGTGGCCTCGCGCGGTTTCGCGTCGGCCCAGAAGACCATCTTGGTGAGGAAGTCGAGCAGCGCCGGGCCGCGTTCGGCCTCGGTGTCGATCCAGACGGTGCCGTCGAGGTCGGTGAGCACGAAATGGTGCTGCACGCGGCCGTTGAGGTCGAGGTCGAGGTTCTCGGCGGAGTGGCGGTCGGGCAGGTTCGCGACATGCTGGCTGGTGATGGTGTGCAGCCAGCTCAGGCGTTCGGCGCCGGTGATGGCGAGTACGAAGCGATGCGAGCGGTCCACGATCGCGACCTGCTGCACGGCGGCGCGTTGTTCACCGAAGGGATCACCGTAATGCCACGCGACGGCGGCGTCGGGGGTTCCCGGCGCTCCCGCGACGGCTCCCGGAACAGCTAGGACAGGGCTGGGTGCGGCGACCACGGACACGCAACCCACTCTAGGCGAAAGCTCTGACACGGTTCCGCCGCGCACGGCCGGCGGCCCTCTTGGCGGCGATGAGCCCGTAGCCCGTCGCGGCGGGCCGGTGTGGCCTACGCTTCATCGCATGGTGGATCGAGTTCTTGTAACACTCGACGGCGAGGTCCGAGATGCGGACGCGCCGTTGTTGTTTGCCGACGATATCGGCGCATTGCGTGGTGATGGCGTTTTCGAAACGATTTTGGTCCGTGAGGGCAATCCGTGCGCCCTCGAATTCCATCTCGCGCGGCTGCGCCGCTCGGCCCAGGCGCTCGATCTACCGGAACCCGAACTCGGCCGCTGGCGCGAGGCGATCGAGACCGCGGCCAAGGAATGGGGCGCCGAGCAGGAGGGGCTGATGCGGCTGGTGCTGACCCGCGGCCGCGATGCCGACCTCAACAGCGTCAAGGCCTCGGTGACCTCCGGCGAGCTGTCGGAGACGGTGCCGGTGCCGACGTCGTATGTGCTGGTTGTCGGCGTGCCGGCTCGTGTCGCCAAGGCCAGGACCGAGGGCGTCTCGGTGGTGACGCTGGCGCGCGGTATCTCGATCGATCTGGCGCAGGCCGCGCCGTGGCAGCTGCTCGGCGCGAAAACGCTGTCCTACGCGACGAATATGGCCGCGCTGCGGTTCGCCGCCCGGATGGGTGCCGACGATGTGATCTTCACCAGTACCGAGAATCGGGTGCTCGAGGGTCCGCGCTCCACCGTGGTGATCGTGCGGGACAAGCAATTGATCACCCCGCCCGCGAAGAACGGTGTGCTGCCGGGGGTCACCCAGCGCGCGTTCTACGCCGAGGCGGAGAAGGCAGGCTACGACTGCCGCTACGAATCGCTCTACACCGCTGACCTGCTCACTTGCGACAGCATCTGGATGCTGTCGAGCATCACCCTGGCCGCCCGGGTGAACTCGCTGGACGGGCTGCGGATGTCGGCGCCGGACAATGCCGCCGAGATCGTCGAGCTGGTCGAGCGCGGTATCGAGCGGGTGGGGTCGATCGCCGACTGGTGAATCCCGGGCCCGACCGGCCCGCGAACGGTCGGCGTGTCGTGTCGCGCGACACGTTGACCGGGCTGACCTGCCGCGTAGTCTTTACTACGACACGTCGTAGATCGCCAGGAGGTCGGTGTGAGTGCCTTGGACGTCTCGCGGTGGCAGTTCGGCATCACGACCGTCTACCACTTTCTGTTCGTGCCGCTCACCATCGGCCTCGCCCCGCTCATCGCGGGTATGCAGACCGCATGGGTGATCACCGGCAAGGAACACTGGTACCGGCTCACCAAGTTCTTCGGGAAGCTGTTCCTGATCAACTTCGCCCTCGGCGTTGCCACCGGCATCGTGCAGGAATTCCAGTTCGGCATGAACTGGAGCGAGTACTCCCGCTTCGTCGGCGACGTCTTCGGCGCACCGCTGGCGCTGGAGGGCCTGGTCGCCTTCTTCATGGAGTCCACCTTCATCGGACTCTGGATCTTCGGCTGGTCCCGGCTACCGAAACTGCTGCACCTGGCGACCATTTGGATGGTGGCCATCGGCGTCAACGCCTCGGCGTACTTCATCATCGCCGCCAACTCGTTCATGCAGCACCCGGTCGGCGCCCGGTACAACCCGGAGACCGGGCGCGCGGAGCTGACCAGCATCGTCGAGCTGCTCACCAATAACACCGCGCTCGCGGCGTTCCCGCACGTCGTCGCGGGATCGTTCCTCACCGCCGCCACCTTCGTCGCCGGCATCTCGGGCTGGTGGATGGTGCGCAACGCGCGCAGCGGCGACGAGAAGAAGCTCGCCGACGCCCGCACCATGTGGCGGCCGGCGGCGCGGGTGTCGCTGCTGGTGATCGTGTTGTCCGGGGTGGCGCTGATCTACACCGGTGACGTCCAGGGCAAGCTGATGTTCGAACAGCAGCCGATGAAGATGGCGTCGGCGGAATCGTTGTGCCACACCGCGACCAACCCCGACTTCTCGGTGCTGACCGTCGGCACGCACAACAACTGCGACAGCGTCACCCACGTCATCGAGGTGCCGTATGTGCTGCCGTGGCTGGCCGAGGGCAAGTTCACCGGCGTCACCCTCGACGGCGTAGTCGACCTCCAGCAGGCCTACAACGAGAAGTACGGCGTCGGCGACTACCGGCCCAACCTGTTCGTCACCTACTGGTCCTTCCGCGCCATGATCGGCCTGGCCGGCGGCTCGGCCCTGCTCGTCTTCGCCGGGCTGTGGGTGACCCGGCGCGGGCGGGTGCCCGATCAGCGCTGGTTCTCCTGGCTGAGCCTGCTCGCCATTCCCACCCCGTTCCTGGCCAACAGCGCGGGCTGGGTGTTCACCGAGATGGGGCGCCAGCCCTGGGTGGTGGTGCCCAACCCGACCGGCGATCCGAACCTGCGGCTGCTGGTGCAGGACGGTGTGTCGAACCATTCCGCGACCACGGTCTGGATCTCGCTGATCACCTTCACGATCCTGTACGGCCTGTTGGCGATGGTGTGGTTCTACCTGATGCGCCGCTACGTCATCGAGGGGCCGGAGAAACCCGCCGAACCCAAGGGCGGCCCGGACGATACCGGGGCGCCGGGTGCGAAACCACGCACCGAAGAGCCTGCCGTCGAACAGCTTTCGTTCGCCTACTAGGAGCCGACGATGGATCTGCAAGAGTTCTGGTTCGTTCTGATCGGCGTGCTGTTCACGGGGTACTTCGTGCTGGAGGGTTTCGACTTCGGCGTCGGCATGCTGATGCCGGTGCTGGGACGGGCCTCCGATACCCGGCGGCGCGTGGTGCTCAACACCATCGGCCCGGTCTGGGACGGCAACGAAGTGTGGCTGATCACCGCCGGTGGCGCCATGTTCGCGGCCTTCCCGGAGTGGTACGCCAGCCTGTTCTCCGGGTTCTATTTCCCGCTGCTGTTGCTGCTGGTCGCGCTGATCCTGCGGATCTGCGCCATCGAATACCGCGGCAAGATCGATGATCCGGTCTGGCGGGCCCGCTGCGACCTCGGCATCGGCATCGGATCCTGGGTGCCCGCGCTGGCCTGGGGCTGGGTCTTCGCCAATATCGTGCGCGGCGTCCCGCTCGACGCCGACCACCAGATGACCGGCTCGTTCCTGGACCTGCTCAGCCCGTACGCGCTGCTCGGCGCGCTCACCACCGGCCTGCTGTTCGCACTGCACGGCGCGGTGTTCCTGAGCCTGAAGACGGGCGGCGAGGTGCGCGAGGCCGCCATGCGCACCGGGCGGCTGCTGCTGGCGCCCACCGCGCTGGTGGTCGGCGGCTTCGGGCTGTGGACCCAGCTCGCCTACGGCGCGGACTGGACCTGGATCCCGCTCGGGCTCGCGGTGCTCGGCCTGGTCGGCGCGGCGGCGGCGCACTTCGCGCAACGCGACGGCTGGGCGTTCACCGGGACCGCGCTGGTGGTGGCGGCCGCGACGGTGCTGCTGTTCGGCTCGCTGTTCCCGGACGTGCTGCCCTCGACCATCGACCCCGCGTTCAGCCTGAACGTCGACAACGCCTCGTCCACGCCGTACACCCTGAAGGTGATGAGCTGGGCGGCGCTGATCGTGACGCCGGTGGTGCTGCTCTACCAGGGCTGGACCTACTGGGTGTTCCGCAAGCGGATTACCGTGGAGCAGATCCCGCCCGGTATCGGTCTGTCGCGCCAACCCGTCGAGGAGTAGGTCATGGCCCGCCGCCCGCCCGTCGACCCGCGTCTGTGGCGGTACGCGCGTTCGGCCCGGCGCTATCTGGCGCTCAGTGTCGGGCTCTCGGTCCTGACCACCGTCGCCATCGTGGTGGCGGCGGTGATGATCGGGCGGGTGCTGGCCGGGGTGATCACCGATCCTGCGGTCCGCACGATCGGCGCGTGGACTGTCGAGTTGATCGTGCTCGCGGTGGCCGTTGGCGGGCGGGTGCTGGCGACCTGGGTGCAGGCCAGAATCGCGCACCGGGCCGGCGCCTCGGTGGTCGCCGAACTCGAACAGTCGGTGCTCGAAGCGGGGGCGCAGCTGCCGCCGCGGGAATTGGAGTCGCGCCGAACCGAATTGGCGGTCGTGGTCGGCACCGGCCTGTCCGGGCTGCGCGGCTACCTCGTCGGCTATCTGCCGGCCCTGCTGCTGGCGGTGCTGGTGCCGCCGGTGGTGTGGATCGTCATCGCGCTGCACGATCTGACCTCCGCCATCATCGTGGTGATCACGCTGCCGCTCATCCCGATCTTCATGATCCTCATCGGGCTGCTCACCGAGGGACGGGCGCGCGCGACGCTGGACGCGACTACGCGGCTGTCGGATCAGTTGCTCGACCTGTTTGCCGGCATGCCGACTTTGCGGGCGCTGGGGCGCGAGAGTGCGGCGGGTGAACCACGCACCATGGCGGGGCGGGTGCAGGAACTCGGTGACGCACTCCGCCGGCGCACCATGTCCGCGCTGCGCATCGCCTTCCTGTCCTCGATGGTGCTGGAGATGCTGGCCACGCTGTCGGTCGCGCTGATCGCCGTCTCCATCGGCCTGCGCCTGGTGTTCGGTGAGATGAGCCTGTACGCGGGCGTCGTCGCGCTGGTGCTGGCGCCCGAGGTGTATCTGCCGCTGCGGACCGTGGGGGAGCGGTTCCACGCGGCGCAGGACGGGATGGCTGCGGCGGATAAGGCGTTCGCGGTGCTCGATCCGGGCGGTTCGGATGGGGAGGCGGACGACTCGGCAGCCGAGGGCGATCGCCGGATCGACTCCTCGACCCACCGTTCGGCGGACGACGGCGGATCCACCGATCTCATCGATCGAGCGACTGAGCCCCCTGGCAGCGCGCGCTCGTCCGAGACTTCGCTGCACGAGGCGAGTGGCCCGGGCAACCGCCCGGTGCAGGCCGGTCCGGCCGTCGACAGCAGCGATCCGGGCCGTGGACGTGCCGGGAGCGAGCGTTCGACCGAGACTTCGATCCATGTCTCGAACGGGCCCGGCGGGCGCGCGTCCGACGCGCCACGCCAGGACGTTGCGAGGCACGGCGCCGCGCAGAATGGCGCCGCGGTGCATTCCGGTGGATCTGATGCGAAGCCGTCCGCCGGCCTCATCGAACTGCGTGATCTCGCTGTCCGCGCCCGCGATGGTCTCGCGCCGGATGGTCTGTCGGCGGTGCTGAAACCGGGTGCGGTGACGGTGCTGACCGGGCCGAACGGATGTGGGAAATCGACTGTGCTGCAAGCTGTGCTCGGGCTGATCACCCCGGATCGCGGTGCGGTGCGGGTCGACGGAACCGACGTGCGCGACCTCGATTCGGCGCGGTGGTGGTCGCGGGTGGCGTGGTTGCCGCAGCGTCCGGTGCTGGTGCCGGGCACCCTGCGGGAGAACCTCGAACTGCTCGGCGCCCGCATCACCGAACCGCCGCGCAAGCAGTCGGCTCGCGTGCTGGACGAACTCGAGGCCGCCTGCACGGCAACCGGTTTCGACGCAGTGCTGGACGAGCTTCCCGACCGCTGGGACACCCGGGTCGGCGCCGGCGGTGCGGGCCTGTCTCTCGGCCAGCGTCAACGCATGGCGCTCACTCGCGTTTTGGCCGCCGACCGTCCCATCCTGCTCCTCGACGAGCCCACCGCCCACCTCGACGCCGAGAGCGAGGCCACCGTCCTGACCGCCCTCACCGCCCGCGCCCGCACCGGCGCCACCGTCGTCATCGTCGCCCACCGCCCGCCCCTGCTCGCGGTGGCGGACAACGTGATCGAGGTGCCCGCCTCCACGACCGTGGCGGCAGGGGAGGAGCGCAGCCATGGGTGAATTCGTGACCGACCTGCGCGGGATGTGGGCGATGCTGAGGCTGTCGCCGTGGCGGGTGGCGGTGGCCATCGCGTGGGGTGTGCTGGCGCTGGGCAGCGGGCTGGCGTTGGCCGCGTTGGCGGCGTGGTTGATCGCGCGGGCCTGGCAGATGCCGCCGGTGCTGGATCTGACCGTCGCGGTGGTGGCGGTGCGGGCGCTCGGTATCTCGCGCGGGCTGTGCCGGTATCTGGAGCGGCTGGCCACCCATGATGTGGCGTTGCGCGCGATGACGACGGCGCGGACGTCCACCTACCGCACCCTGGCACGGTCGAATCTCTGGATCCCGCGCCGGAATTCGAGCCCGGGGGCATCGGGTCGATCGACCACCCACCTGCGCCGCGGTGACCTGCTGGTGCGGGTCGGCAGCGATATCGACGATCTCGGTGCCGTGGTGGTCCGCTCGTTCGTGCCGATCGCCGTTGCCGCGATCCTGTCGATCGCCGCCGTGGTGCTGCTCGGGCTCATCTCGGTCGCCGCCGCCGCGATTCTGGCTGTGGCGCTGATCGTTTCGGGTGTCCTCGCGCCCTGGCTCTCGGCGCGCGCGGCCGCCGCGGCCGAACGGGCGGTGCGCGCCGACCGTGCGGAGTTCACCGCGCAGGCGCTGACCGTGCTGGATCACGCCCCGGAGCTGCGCGTCGCCGGCCGCTTGGACGACGCCCTCGCCGCCGCCGCGACCGCGAGTAAGCGGGCCGTCGCCGCCGAGGACGCCGCCGCCTCCCGCAGCGCCTGGTCGGCCGCCGCCACCCCGCTGTCCATCGGCGCCAGTGTGCTCGGCGCCCTGCTCATCGGCATCACCCTCTACGGCCCCGACGGCGGCGCGCCGGGCGCCATGACCCCGATGGCCCTGACCATCCTGGTCCTGCTGCCCCTGTCCGCCTTCGAGGCCGTCGGCCCCCTCCCCGCCGCCGCCCAAACCCTCACCACCGCCCGCGCCGCCCTGCACCGGCTGAATGCGGTGCGCGCATCCGATGACAGCCAAGTAGCGTCGGACCGGATGGAGCCCGGCACACTCCCCAGCCCGGTGACCGAATTCCCCGCCCGCCCGGACGCCCAGCGAATCGCCATTATCGGCCCCAGCGGCGCAGGCAAAACCACCCTGCTGATGGCCTGGGCGGGCCTGTTCGGCACCCCGGTCCCCGGCGTGACGTTCTTCGCCGAGGACGCCCACCTCTTCGGCACCAGCGTGTTGGAGAACCTGCGGGTCGCACGCGGCGATCTCACGGCCGAGGAGGGCGAGCAAGCGCTGCGGGCGGTGGGCGCGGGCCCCTGGCTCGACTCCCTGCCCGGCGGCATCCACACCGATCTGGTCGGCGGGGCGGCAGCGGTCTCGGGTGGTCAGCGCCGCCGGATCCTGCTCGCGCGGGCGCTCATCTCCCCGGCCCGGGTACTGCTGCTCGACGAACCGACCGAGCACCTGGAGGCCGAAGCGGGTGCGGACCTGCTGCGTGCCCTGCTCGACGCCCACAGCGGCCTGGTCGAACCCGGCCGCGCTGTGGTGGTCGTCACGCACCAGCTCCCGCCGGACCACCGCGCCGATCTGGTCTTGCACGTCGACGCATCAGGCCAGGTCAGCGCCGTTTCCGCCGCAGCGGACGGCATCGTGTCCGCCCCGCGCGAAATTCCGTTGCCGACCTCGTGACCCCTGGCTAGATTCGTCAGTACACAAGGAAGGAGGTGGTCTGAAGAATGTTTGACTCTTGGACACGTGAGGTGGCTGCCCGCTAAGGCACCACCGCTGTACGGATTCCGTTCGGCATGGCGCTGATAGCGAATCCCAGGCAGTCACCCGGCCCCCGAGTCCCCGATCTTGTCCGATCGGGACCGATGTGCCCCGGCACACCGGTACGGCTCGGGGGTCGTTCCATATCCGGGCAAAACAAAAGCGCGGCACCCCGAACAGGGATGCCGCGCTCGAAAAGCTCAGCTCAGCCGATATACCGCTGCAACCGCGCGGACAGCCGGGGCTCCAGCGGCCCGTCCGCCACCACACGCTCCTCGACGTAGGCCAGATCCCCGCCCTCGACGATCCCGTACAGCCGCTTGGCCCCGCCCACGACCACACCGGACTGGCTGCGGATCACCACATCGGTGGCCAGCTCCCAGGACGACTGGGTCAGCGCCTGACCGTAGAACAGCTCGACGATGCCGGAGCTGTGCGTCAACAGCAGTTCGATGACCTCGTCATCGGCGTCGGTGCCGACCCGCCAGTACCCGCTCTCGCGCAGATCGGGCCCGCCGTAGCTGCCGTCGGCTTCGATGATCCAGGAGCGGGAGTCCCAGGCCAGGAAGTCACCGCCGTCATGGGAGACGACGATCTGCTGGCCGAACTTGTAGTCGCCGCGCTCGGGATCGTTGCCCTCGCCCTCACCGCGCCACACGCCGACCAGCGGCAGCAGCGCGAGCATGGCCGAACTCAGATCCGGCCCGAGCCGCAGATTGGCGGTGTCCTCGGGCAGCGGCAGGTCCGGCAGCACCGGGATATTGCGGGCGCCGGTCGATTTCGCCCGCTCGGCGGCGTCGGCCACCGCCTGATCACCGCTACGGCGCTCCGGACGCGGGGCCGGAGCGTTGCCGTTCATGTGTTCACTCGCGTGCTCGGCCGGATCGGAACCTTCGCTCGCGAGATCGCTCATGACTCGGTGAACAGCCGGTAGAAGACGTACAGGCCGAACCACCCGATGAGGATGGACACGGCCACCAGCAGAATCTCGAAGAAGAGGACCACACCTGGAGTCTAGCTATTGCCATGCGGCCGGACGCAAACGCCCCCAGTGGCACAGCCCCGACGCACAGCGGCCCCGCAACCTCCGATGACGGAGACTGCGGGGCCGCTGAACGGCTGCGAGATTACTTCGCGACCGCGACGTCCACGCTGTGGATGCCCGCGCCCTCGGGGCGGACCTCGGCCGAACCGTTGCCTGCCGAGCTCAGCGCGCGCACGGTCCACGAACCGGGCGCGGCGAAGAACCGGAAGTCACCGGTGCCCGATGCCACGACCTCGGCGGTGAAATCACCGTTGCCGTCGAGCAGGCGCACGAACGCGCCGCCCACCGGCTGACCGTCGGCACTCAGCACGCGGCCGGTGATGACCGTTTCCTTCTCCACATCCACGCCCGCGGGAATGGCCTGACCCTGGGTAGGTGCTGCACACATATTGATTACGCTCCCAACTCGATCGGTGCGCCGACGAGCGAACCGTATTCGGTCCAGCTGCCGTCGTAGTTCTTGACGTTCTGGTGGCCCAGCAGCTCCTGCAGCACGAACCAGGTGTGCGAGGAACGCTCACCGATGCGGCAGTAGGCGATGGTGTCCTTGGAGCCGTCCAGGCCGGCCTCGGCGTAGATCTTGGCCAGCTCTTCGTCGGACTTGAAGGTGCCGTCCTCGTTAGCGGCCTTGCTCCACGGCACGTTGATGGCGCCGGGGATGTGGCCGGGACGCTGGCTCTGCTCCTGCGGCAGGTGCGCGGGAGCCAGGATCTTGCCGGAGAACTCGTCCGGGGACCGGACGTCGACCAGGTTCTTGGCGCCGATGGCCGCGATGACCTCGTCGCGGAAGGCGCGGATCGACAGGTCCGGCGCGGACGCCTTGTACTGGGTGGCCGGGCGGCTCACCGGCTCGGTGGACAGCGGACGGCCGTCGAGCTCCCACTTCTTACGGCCACCGTCGAGCAGCTTGACGTTGTTGTGGCCGTACAGCTTGAAGTACCAGTACGCGTAGGCGGCGAACCAGTTGTTGTTGCCGCCGTAGAGGATGACCTCGTCGTCGTTGGAGATGCCGCGCGCCGAGAGCAGATCGGAGAACTGCTCCTGGTTCACGAAATCACGACGAACCTGATCCTGCAGGTCCTTCTTCCAGTCGAGCCGGACGGCGCCCTCGATGTGACCGCCGTCGTAGGCGGAGGTGTCCTCGTCGACCTCGACGAAGACCACGCCGGGGGCGTTGAGGTTCTCTTCGGCCCAGTCAACGGAGACCAGGACATCGGAGCGGGCCATGTTGTTCCTTTCGGTGGTGACTTGCAGGGTCAGTTCGGTGCCGGGGTCCGGCGGAAACGGGCTACCACGGGGTAGATCTTGCAGCCCAGGCAGATCCCGAACGCCGCGTTCAGAAACGCGGCGAACAGTGCGAAGCCGGCGAAGAGCGCGCCGACGACGGGGGCGCCGAGCACGAAGCCCAGCAGGCTCACGGCCGCGAAGGCCAGGCCGAGTAGTTGGGCGAACTTCAGCGGAGCTTCGGGTTCGGTTTCGGTGACCGGGCCCGAGCGCGGGGCGATGAGGTTCGCGTAGATGCGGCCGTACGGGTGTCGTCTTGGCCCGTTGACGGCGCCGAGGGCGAATACCACCGCCTGGGCCGCGATCAGCACGGCGGCGACGGCGGGGGAGAGGGCGGCGGCGATCAGCACCAGAATCAGGACGCCGGTGGTGACCCATGCGACGAACCGCGGTCCGCGGACGTCGACGTAACCATCGGGAATCGTCCTGGTTCCGGAAGCTTTGAGGGAATTGGTGGACATCGTGCGTACTCCTGCGCTCGAGGTGCTGTTCGGCGGGAAATTTGCCAATTCGCCGGGGGATCAAGGGATCTCTCGCGCGGCGAACGCTGGTCGGCGTCAGGAAATCTGAGCGGGCCGACCGATCAGCGGCACAGGCAGCAACAACCACCGAGCCGACACAGATCAACTGTGCGGCGTCGGGTGAGCATCAGCTCGCGGTGGGTTTGCACGGAAGGCAGTTTACCCAATTCTCGAGGGGAATTGGACCCCGGGTTGATCGAGAGGCTCGCTCCGCAGGTCCACGGCGGGTTTTCAGACCGTCAGCGGAGACAGCGCGCTGCGCAGATCGCCGGCTTGCGGCACACCGGAGATGCGGAAGCGTTCGCGGCCCTCGGCGTCGAAGACGAACGTGGTGGGCAGCGACATCACATTCAGCGCCTTGGCGAGCGTGGGGTCGGCGTCGATATCGATCTCGATATCGCGCGGCGGCTGCGGCGAATCGGCCAAATCCTCGGTGACACCGGCGACTACGCGACGCACCGCCGTGCACGGGCCGCACCATTCGGCGGAGAAATGCAGTACAGCCGGGCCGGATCCGGTGACGCCGGCGGCGGCCAGCAGTTCGGCTCGCTCGTCGGTGTCCTTGTCGAGCGTGGCCGGGCGGACGGTGCCCTCACGGCCGCGCAGGTAGAGCCCGACGGCGATACCGGCCAGCAGCATCACCACCAGAATTGTGATTTCGATCATTGTCGCCGCAATCTGTCGAGATCGATCGTCACGTTCTCACCCTGGCCCTCGACGACGATCTGGCCGCCGAGCGCGAAGACCTCGGTGGGCCGGATGCCGAACGGAAGTTCCTTCGTATCGATGGTACGGGTGAATCGGGCCAGCACGGCAGGAGCGTCTTCCTCCGGGACGACGACGCTGGAGGTGTCGTCCGGGCTGCGGTAGAAGCCGGTGGCGATGACCCGGATCTGATCGCCGTCCAGCAGCAGATCGGCCTGCACGCTGACCCGCTCGCCGGCGATGGTCGCGCCGAACTGCCCGGTCGGCGCCTTGGGCAGGGTGCCGGTCAGCACCAGGGCGCCCGCGGTGGTCATACCGGAGCCGCCGGAGCCGCCGGTGCCATCGGATTTGTCCGCCGGACGGGAGTGAACTTGCAGGTCGGGGATGCCGAACAGGCGGCCGAGCTCGACCGGCTCGACCCGCATGCGCACATCGACGCGGTCCACCGGGACGCTGCGGACCCGGCCGTCGACCAGGTCGCCCAGCGGCAGCCGCATCCCGGTCAGCGTCGCCTCGACGGCGATCTCACCCGGGATGTCGGGTCGCATGCTGCGTGCGGTGATCTGGATGTTGTCGTAGCGGCCGTTGAACGCCTGACGCAGGAAGGGGAAACCGTGGAAGGTCACCTCCGGGTCGGCGCTCAGATCGGCGCCCTCGCGCAGGGAGCGGGACACGCGGTACTCCGAATACGCGGCGGCGCCGAAATCGATGACCACCGCCAGTCCCGCGAGACACAGCAGCCCGATAATCAGCTTGCGCATGGAATGAACAGTAACTGGACCGCTCACCCGGATGACAAGCTCGTCGGCGCATACGCGCTAATCTTGCATCCGATCACCTGTGACCAGCGACGTGGCACGCGGCGACGATGCCGGGCTTTCGCGTAGCTACGAAATGGGAGGAGTGCTTGTGGAGCTGCTCCTGCTCACGTCCGACCCCAACCCGGAATCGGTGCTGCCCTCGCTCGCGCTGCTGGCGCACACCGTCCGGCCCGCCCCGACCGAAGTGGCCTCGCTACTCGAGGCCGGCACCGCCGATGTCGCTCTGGTGGACGCACGCACCGATCTCGCGGCCGCCCGCGGGCTGTGCCGCTTGCTCGGCAGCACCGGTTCCTCGGTGCCGGTGGTCGCGGTGCTGACCGAGGGCGGCCTGGTCGCCGTCAATGCCGACTGGGGGCTGGACGACATCCTGCTGCCCGGCACCGGACCGGCCGAACTCGATGCCAGGCTGCGGCTGCTCGTCGGCCGCAACGGCGGCGTCACCAGCCCGGAGAGCACCGGCAAGATCACCCTCGGTGAGCTGGTGATAGACGAGGGCACCTACACCGCCCGGCTGCGCGGTCGCCCGCTCGATCTCACCTATAAGGAATTCGAGCTGCTGAAGTATCTGGCCCAGCACGCGGGCCGGGTGTTCACCCGTGCCCAGCTGTTGCAGGAGGTGTGGGGCTATGACTTCTTCGGCGGCACCCGCACCGTCGACGTGCATGTGCGGCGGTTGCGCGCCAAGCTCGGCAGCGAGTACGAGTCGTTGATCGGCACCGTCCGCAATGTCGGCTACAAGGCGGTGCGGCCCGCGCGTTCCACCGCCAAGGGCGAGGCGCCGGCCTTCGCCGAGGACGAGGCCGATGGTTCGGACGGAACTCCGCTGACGCCGATCAACGGTACCGCTCAATAACGGCACGTTAGATAACGAACCGCTCGCCAACGGTGGGAAATGTCCGTTTTGCCGCTACATTGGCGGTAGCGCGACCCCGGAATCTCCGACGACACAGTGGATGGGTGGTATGCGAGTGAGCGACATGACGATGCGCTGGAGCGACCGGCTCGACGCCGGCTCGGCCGAGCAGGTGCGTGCGCTGCTGGAACGGGCGGCCGAGGCCGACGGCGTGGCCGCCGTCTCCGAACAGGCCGTGCTGTCGCTGCGTGAGCCCGGTGCGGCTCGCCACCTACTCGGGCTGCGCGACGAGACGGTGATCGGCTACGCGAACCTGGTGCCCGCGCGGGGTGAGCACCCGGCGATGGCCGAGGCCGCCGTCGATCCCGCCGCGCGCGGCATCGGCTACGGCACCGAATTGGTGGCCGCCGCGCTCGAGGCCGGCGGGGCGGGAGCGCGGGTGTGGGCGCACGGCAACCTGCCCGCGGCCCAGGCGGTGTCGGCGCGGCTCGGCCTGACGATCGCGCGCGAGCTGTGGCAGATGCGCCGCGATCCGGCAACCGGGGAGCTACCGGAACTGGCGGTGCCGCAGGGCATTCTGCTGCGCACCTACGCCGGTCCCGACGACGACGCCGAACTGCTGCGGGTCAACAACGCCGCCTTCGCCTGGCATCCGGAGCAGGGCGGCTGGACCGAACGTGAGATCGCGGTGCGCCGGGACGAGCCGTGGTTCGACCCGGCGGGGCTGTTCCTCGCGGTGGACGCGGGCGATCCCGCGCGGCTGCTGGGATTTCACTGGACCAAGGTGCACACCGAGCTCGATCCGCCGCTGGGTGAGGTATACGTGGTCGGGATCGATCCGGCCGCGCAGGGCCGGGGTCTCGGTCGTCTGCTGACCCTCGCCGGGCTGCACTACCTGCGTGACCGCGGGCTGGGTGCGGTGCTGCTCTACACCGAGGCCGACAACGCGTCGGCGGTGCACACCTACACCCGGCTCGGCTTCACCGTCGCCCATGTCGACGCCGCCTACACGGCCGGCTCGAGCGGCGATCGGTAATCCGGACGAACCGGACACGAGCACCTCACCCAACTGAACGGTAATCGGACGATTCGGGGAGTTCGAGTAAATGTGGGGCAAATGTCACACCGGTCAGCGCGGTTATCGCCGGGCTGTTCACTTTCCGTTCACCCAGCCTGGTCCAACTGTCAACCGGGCGAATCTACGTTACTTGTGGGCAGCACGCGCTGCCTGGTGCGCAAGTTCCCCGCGAACCGCACCACATCACCCGCCCGGGCCGGTGAGGGGCCGGGCGAGTAGTTACGCAACAAGCGGAGGAATTGTGAAGTTCAAGCGCAGCAGCGCACTCGTCGGTGTGCTGGCCGCCGGTGCCATGACGCTCGCCGGTTGCGGCAGCGACGACAACACCTCGGCCGGTGGGACCGAGGCGAACACCAACGTCGCCTGCGGCGGCAAGGAATCGCTCAAGGCCAGCGGCGCGTCCTCGCAGAAGAACGCCATGGAGCGTTTCACCTCGGCCTACGAGACCAACTGCGACGGCCACACCCTCGACTACACCTCCAGCGGCTCCGGCGCGGGCGTCAGCGAGTTCATCGGTGGCCAGACCGATTTCGGTGGCTCCGACTCGCCGCTGAGCGCCAAGAAGGACGAGCCCGCCAAGGCCCAGGAACGCTGCGCCTCGCCGGCGTGGAACCTGCCGACCGTCTTCGGCCCGATCGCCATCACCTACAACATCGACGGCGTCACCGATCTCGCGCTGGACGGCCCGACCGCCGCCAAGATCTTCAACGGCACCATCAAGACCTGGGACGCCCCCGAGATCAAGGCGCTGAACCCGAACGCCGCGCTGCCCGCCGAGCCGATCGCGGTGATCTTCCGCAGCGACGAGTCCGGCACCACCGACAACTTCCAGCTCTACCTCGACGCCGCCTCCGACGGCGCCTGGGGCAAGGGCGCGGGCAAGGTCTTCGCCGGCGGTGTCGGTGAGGGCGCCAAGGGCAACGAGGGCACCTCGGCCGCGGTGAAGAACACCAAGAACTCGATCACCTACAACGAGTGGTCCTTCGCCAAGGCGCAGAACCTGTCCATCGCCAAGGTGATCACCTCCGCAGGCCCGGAGCCGGTGACCCTGTCGGCCGAGTCGGCCGGTAAGGCGATCGACGGCGTGAAGATCAAGGGCGAGGGCAACGACCTGGCCCTGGACACCTCCTCGTTCTACAAGCCCACTCAGGCCGGGGCCTACCCGATCGTGATGGCCACCTACGAGATCGTGTGCTCCGATTACGCCGACGACAATGTCGCCACCGCCGTCAAGGCGTTCCTGACCTCGGCCGTCACCAACGGCCAGGAGGGACTGGAGGAGGCCGGGTACATCCCGATCCCCGACCAGTTCAAGACCAAGCTGACCGCCGCGATCAACGCCATCTCCTGATCGCCGTCCAGCCATGACCGTGCACCCTGAGGTGGCCCCTGCCGGTTCGTCGAAGTCGACGGGCCGGCAGGCGGCTGGAGATACTGCGCCTATGTCGAGCGAACCCAAGCCCGAGACACCTTCTGTCAAGGGACGACAGCCCCACAGCCAGCGGACCGAAACGATCTTCCGGTCGCTGGCCACGGCAGCGGGCGCGACGATCGTCGGCGCCATCGCGCTGATCGCGCTGTTCCTATTGATTCGCGCGGTTCCCTCGGTCATGGCCAACGAGGCCAACTTCTTCACCAGCGCCGAGTTCTCCACCACGAACGCCGACCACCTGCGGTTCGGCATTCGCGATCTGTTCATGGTCACGGTGCTGAGCTCGATCTTCGCGCTGGTCGTCGCGGTGCCGATCGGCGTCGGCATCGCGCTGTTCCTGACCCATTACGCGCCCACCCGGATGGCCAAGCCGTTCGCCATGCTGATCGATCTGCTGGCCGCGGTGCCCTCGATCGTGTTCGGTCTGTGGGGCTTTCTGGTGCTGGCGCCGCAGATCGAGCCGGTCCAGCGTTTCCTCAACGAGAACCTGGGCTGGTTCTTCCTGTTCGCCGAGGGCAATGTCTCGATCTCCGGTGGCGGCACGATCTTCACCGCGGGCGTGATCCTGGCGGTGATGATCCTGCCGATCATCACCTCGGTCTCGCGTGAGGTGTTCGCGCTGACCCCGGTCTCGCATATCGAAGCGGCGCAGGCGCTCGGCGCGACCAAATGGGAAGTCGTGCGGATGACGGTGCTGCCCTACGGCCGCAGCGGTGTGATCGCCGGGTCCATGCTCGGCCTCGGCCGCGCGCTCGGTGAGACCATCGCGGTGCTCATCGTGCTGCGCACCGCCGCCCAGCCCGGCAGCTGGTCGCTGTTCGACGGCGGCTACACCTTCGCCTCCCGGATCGCCGCCTCGGCCGCGGAATTCAGCGCCGCGCTGCCCACCGGCGCCTACATCGCGGCAGGCTTCGTGCTGTTCGCCCTGACCTTCGTGGTCAACGCGCTGGCCCGGTTGGCGTCCGGCGGAAAGGTCAACTCCTGATGACTACCACCACCACGCTCGACAAACCGGTCAAGGCGCCCACCTTCCGGCATGTGAGCACCGGCCGCCGCATCCGCAATAACATCGCCACCGGCCTGATCACGCTGTGCTTCGGCATCGCGCTGATCCCGCTGGTGTGGGTGCTGTGGATGGTGATCAGCAAGGGCTTCGAGGCGATCGTCGCCCCCGAATGGTGGACCCATTCGCAGAAGGGCGTGCTGCCGGACGAGACCGCAGGCGGTGTGTACCACGCGATCTACGGCACCATCGTCCAGTCCGCGGTGGCCGCGATCATCGCGGTGCCGCTGGGCATCATGGCCGCGATCTTCCTGGTCGAATACGGTCGCGGCCGGCTGGCCAAGGTGACCACCTTCATGGTCGACATCCTCGCCGGCGTGCCCTCGATCGTCGCGGCGCTGTTCATCTTCGCGCTGTGGATCGCGACCCTCGGCTTCCCGCAGAGCTCGTTCGCGGTCTCGCTGGCCCTGGTGCTGCTGATGCTGCCGGTGGTGGTGCGCAGCACCGAGGAAATGCTCAAGCTCGTCCCCGACGAACTGCGTGAGGCGTCCTACGCCCTCGGTGTGCCGAAGTGGAAGACCATCGTGCGCATCGTCATCCCCACCGCGCTGCCCGGCATGATCAGCGGCATCCTGCTCGCCCTGGCCCGCGTCATGGGTGAGACCGCGCCGGTGCTGGTGCTGGTCGGCTACTCCAAGTCGATCAACTTCAACATCTTCGACGGCAATATGGCCTCGCTGCCGCTGCTGATCTACCAAGAGCTGGCGAACCCGGAACCGGCAGGCCGGCTGCGGGTGTGGGGCGCGGCGCTGACCCTGATCCTGATGATCGCGCTGCTGTATCTGGCCGCTGCCGCGGTCAACAAACTGCTCACGCGGAACCGATAGAAGCGAACGGATACCCACGATGGCCAAGCGGATCGATATCAAAGACCTGAACATCTACTACGGCAAATTCCACGCCGTGGCCGACGTATCCCTGACCGTGCTGCCGCGCAGCGTCACCGCCTTCATCGGACCGTCGGGTTGCGGTAAGTCCACCGTGCTGCGGTCGCTGAACCGGATGCACGAGGTCACCCCGAGTGCCCGCGTCGAGGGCGCGGTGCTGCTCGACGGCGAGGACATCTACGGCTCGCAGATCGACCCGGTCGGTGTGCGCCGCACCATCGGCATGGTGTTCCAGCGCCCGAACCCGTTCCCCACCATGTCGATTCGCGACAATGTGGTGGCCGGGCTGAAGTTGCAGGGCGTGCGCAGCAAGGCCGAACTCGACGAGGTCGCCGAGCGCTCGCTGCGCGGGGCGAACCTGTGGAACGAGGTCAAGGACCGGCTCGACAAGCCGGGCGGCGGCCTGTCCGGCGGTCAGCAGCAGCGTCTGTGCATCGCCCGCGCCATCGCGGTCTCGCCCGACGTGCTGCTGATGGACGAGCCGTGTTCGGCGCTGGACCCGATCTCCACCCTGGCGATCGAGGACCTGATCACCGAGCTGAAGAAGGAATTCACCATCGTCATCGTCACCCACAACATGCAGCAGGCTGCGCGCGTGAGTGACCAGACCGGCTTCTTCAACCTGGAGGCCCAGGGCAAGCCCGGCAAGCTGATCGAGATCGACGACACCGAGAAGATCTTCTCCAACCCGTCGCAGAAGCAGACCGAGGACTACATCTCCGGCCGCTTCGGATAGGCAGGCAGCCGGTCTCGACCGGCTTCCGGCAATACAGAAAGGGCCCGCGTGATCCGCGGGCCCTTTTCTCGTCTACACCTCGGCGTCGTCGTCCGGCGGTAGTTCACCGGTGACCAGGAAGATCACCCGGCGGCCGATCTCGACGGCGTGGTCGGCGAAGCGTTCGTAGTAGCGGCCGAGCAGCGTGACATCCACGGCCGCGGCCACGCCGTACTTCCAGTCGCGGTCCATCAGCAGGGTGAACAGGTGGCGGTGCAGGTCGTCCATCGCGTCGTCCTGCTGGTTGAGCTGGGCCGCGCGCTCGGGGTCGCGGGTTTCGAGCACCTCCTTGGCGCTCTCACCCATGCTGACGGCGATCCGGCCCATCTCGGCGAAGTAGCCGTTCACCGATTCCGGCACCGCATGGTTCGGATGACGCCTGCGGGTCACCTTGGCCACGTGCAGGGCCAGCGCACCCATCCGGTTGACGTCGTTGACGATCTGGATGGCGCTCACGACCTGACGCAGATCGCCGGCCACCGGCGCCTGCAACGCCAGCAGCGCGAAGGTGCGCTCCTCGACGTCGGAGATCATCTCCGAGATCCGGTCGTATTCACTGATCACCTGTTCGGCCAACGTCAGATCGGCCTGGAGCAGCGACTGGGTGGCCCGGTCCATGGCCGAACCCGCGAGACCGGCCATCTCGCCCAGCAGCTGAGCGAGACCGGCCATTTGCTCGTTGTAGATGACACGCATGAAAACTGACATTAGTTCGCGGCGCTGTCCAAGTCACGAACAGCGGGTGAAATGCCGGGGCCGCGTCAGGCGCAGATGTCGTCGGCGGCGTTGATGTGCTCGAGATCCTCGGGCAGCGCGGTCTGGGTGGGGCTCGACGGTGCGGCCGCGATATCGGTGATTTCCTCGCCGACGGCGGCCGGTTCGCTGATCACGCCCTGGTAGTCGGTGCCGAGCACGACCTCGATGATGCCGCCGAGCTCGCCGGCGTCGGCGGGCGACATGGTCGCACCAGGGATCGCGCTGGCAACCGTTGCCGCCTCCGTCTCGTAGCCCTCCTCGTACCGCACGATGGTGGAATCGGTGGTGCCGCCGGTGTAGTTGCCGGTGTTGTAGATCGGGAAGCCCACATTGTTCAGCTTGTTGGCTACGGTGGCGGCTTGGCCGCTGATCCCGGAGCCATTGGAGACCAGCAGCGACACGGTGCTCGGGTCCACGGCGACGTAGGAGGGCGGCACGGGGGGTGTGGGCGTATCGGCCGGGGTCGGCGCGGCCGCGCCCGGCTTCTCGCCCGGCAGTGGCCGGTCGTCGCGGATCGCCTTGAAGATGGCCTTGATGTCGGATTCGCGGGGGATCTCGTTGCCGTAGGCGTTGGTGCCCGAGGTCGGGATGGTCAGGAAGGTGACCGCGCCCGCGTTCACGTCCGCCAGCGATCGCCCGAGCGTCAGCAGGTCGTCGGGCTTGACCTTGTCGACGAACGTCGCCTGGGTGAAGGCCTTGATGAAACCGTTCAGCTTGCCGAGGTCGAGCAGGACCTTGCTGGACAGCGCGGTGCGCAGCAGCGAGGCCAGGAACTTCTGCTGCCGGTTGATCCGGTCGTAGTCGCCGCGGATCTCGCCGTAGACCTTGCGGGCGCGCACATAGTTCAGCGCGGTGGCTCCGTTGATGATCTGCTTGCCCGGCTTCTCCAGCACGGTGCCCAGCTCGCCGTCGATCAGCGGTTCGGTGGTGCAGACCTGCACACCGCCGACCTGGTCGACCATGGCCTCGAAACCGGCGAAATCGATGCCGATGAAGTGGTTGATGGTGCTGCCGGTCAGCCGCTGGATGGTGGAGACCAGGCAGCGCGGGCCGCCGAGGGCGTAGACCGCGTTGAGCTTGTCGCCGATGAACGGTTCGTAGGTTTCCTCGGTGTAGTCGTTCTTGGCGTTGTCCCAGCCTTTGCATTCGGGCCGGCTGACGTCCAGGTCGCGCGGGAACGACACCACCACCACGCGCTGGCGGTTCTTCGGCACGTGTACCAGCAGGACGGTGTCGGCGCGCGCGCCCTCGGCGTCCTCGATCGTGCCCGCGCCCAGTTTGCCGTTGGCGCCCGCCCGGGTGTCGGTGCCGACGATCAGGTAGTTCTCGTCGCCGAGCTGGGCATTGCCGTCGATGACGTCCTCGGAGTTGTCGCCGAGCGCCGACACCTGGGTGAAGCCGTTGCCGCTGGCCCGCAGATAACTCCAGCCGCCGCCGGTGATCAGCAGTGCGACGGCAGCGGAGATGGCCAGCGCAGCTCGCCCGGCCATCCGGGCCTTGCGGTGCTTGCGCAGCTTGCTCTCGGCCAGCCGCGTGCGTTTCGGGGCTCCGACGGCCTCCGGAGTGGCGGTGTCGGTGGTCGGCCAGTCGCCGGTCTTGCCGCGCCCGCGACCGGGGCGCTTGGTCTGCTCGACCGGCGCGATGACGTCGGTGACCTCTTCGGGCGGCTCCGCGGTGCGTCGAGTGGTGTCCGCGGTGCCCGCGATGTCCTGCACGACGGGGGACGCGCCGGTCTTTCCCGCACCGCGCGCGGGTGTGCTGCCGGATTGCCGGCCGCGGCCGGCGGCGGCCGCCGGTGCCGCCGAAACGGGAGCACCGGACGCGGCTTGACGGCGTTTCGGGTCCGGGCGATTCGGCCCGGCCTCCGGATCACCGGACCGGCGGGTGGGTTCGGCCCTGCGCCCGGTGGCCTCGGGCTGACGCCGCATCGCCCCGGTCTCCCGGCCACGGGGCGCGGGCTCGCCGGGAGGACGGGAAGCGTCGGCGAGAGTGGGGTCGACGGCCCGGCGCTGGGTCGGTTCGCCGCGGCGCTGCGCGGCCCGCCTGCCGTCATCGGCCGGCGGCGGTGCGGCGGGGCGCTGGTTCGCGACCGTGCGCCGCTGAGTGGGTTCTGCTCCGGCGGGTGGCTGGGCCGGGCGCGGCTGTCGTGCTCCGGGCGCGGGCCGCTGTGCCGGTGCTACCGGCTGGCGGGACGCGGTATCGGGTCGCTGCGCCGGCGCCGGACGCCCCTGGGCCTCACCGCGGCCGGGCTCGGCCGATCGGCGGCGGCTGATGCGTTCGCTGTCGACCCGGTTGACCAGATCCTGGACCGAGATCGAGGGGGATTCGGCGTCCGCGGGGTCGGCGTGGCGGGCTCTGCGTGGCGCGTCGAATCCGTCCCGTTCGGGGGAACCCGCCGCGGGATACCGCTCCCACGGGGCGCGACCTCCGGGCCGTGGCGCATGCCCGTGCCGATCGTCACCCACCAACGAACCTCGCTTTTCGTTCTGCCTCAGTGCCCGGCCGGACTGCTGTGCTCCAGTCTTACCGCTGTTCGGCCGCGCGTGGCGATGTTGCCGCCGCTACCGGCCGACCGAAGTGATTCCGCAATGATAACGATTCCGCCACGGTCGGCCACCCGACGAGAAGCCCGCTCGACCGAAACGTCATATGCCGAAGCGAATGCTGAACGGTTGCCCGCAGCGGTGACGCGGGGCGGGTCAGCCGCCGCTGTGCATGAGGTCCGCGCCGGCGGGGACGGCCGGATCGTCGGGATCGTCGAGCCAGCCGTGCGGCAGCGCCACCTTGCCCGGCGAGCCCTGCCGCCCGCGCGGGCCCTCGGCGTCACGCGGGAACGGCACGGTGGGGTCGAGCTGTCCGATGAGGTCCTCGAGCTGCACCAGACTCGACACGGTCGCGAACGACCGGCGCAAATCGGCACCGACCGGGAAGCCCATCAGATACCAGGCCATGTGTTTGCGCAGGTCACGCATGGCCTTGTCCTCGCCGAGGTGTTCGGCCAGCAGGGCGCCGTGCCGGTACAGCACCTCGCCCACGCGGCCCAGGTTCGGCGGTTCGGGCAGCGGCTCGCCGCGCAGCGCGGCCTGCAATTCGGCGAACAGCCACGGCCGGCCCAGGCAGCCGCGGCCGACCACGACGCCGTCGCAGCCGGTCTCGTCCATCATCCGCACGGCGTCGTCGGCGGAGAAGATATCGCCGTTGCCAAGCACCGGAATCGTGGTGACGGCTTCTTTGAGCCGGGCGATCGCCGACCAGTCGGCCTGCCCGGAATACCGCTGGGCGGCCGTGCGCGCGTGCAGCGCGA
Source organism: Nocardia cyriacigeorgica GUH-2 (assembly GCF_000284035.1). Taxonomy (NCBI): domain Bacteria; kingdom Bacillati; phylum Actinomycetota; class Actinomycetes; order Mycobacteriales; family Nocardiaceae; genus Nocardia; species Nocardia cyriacigeorgica. Next base: position 660,931 of record NC_016887.1, read on the forward strand.
CCGCGGCGGCGCCCTCGGCTTCGGCGATCCGGCCTGCGTCGAGGTAGGTGAGGTGATCGTCGTCGATGCCGATGCGGAACTTCACCGTCACCGGGACGCCGGCGGGCTCGGCCCCGGCGACCATCGCGCGCACGATCCGGGCGAACAGCGCCCGCTTGTAGGGCAGCGCGGCACCGCCACCGAGCCGGGTGACCTTGGGCACCGGGCAGCCGAGATTGAGGTCGATGTGGTCGGCCCAGCCCTCGCCGACGATGATGCGCACCGCCTCGCCCAGCGTCGCCGGGTCCACGCCGTAGAGCTGCATCGACCGCGGATGTTCGTCCTCGTCGAACGACATCATGTGCAAGGTCTTCTCATTGCGTTCCACCACCGCGCGCGCGGTGATCATCTCGCACACGTAGATCGAGGTGGGACTGCCGAATTCGCGGCAGAGTTTGCGGAACGCCAGATTCGTGATTCCGGCCATCGGCGCGAGCACCACCGCCGGATCGACCGGATACGGCCCGATCCGCAGCTGGGTGCTCAGCTCGCTCGTCGTCATCGTCACGCCCTCCAGTGTCTCATCCGTCCTGCACTGCTCAGCGCGACGATCGGCTCACACTCCGCCCGGCCGGTCAGGTGGTGTATGTGACCCTCGGTTCGAGGTACTTGTGACCAAGTCGTTAGCCTGGTGTTCGCAAGGCATCGCCGCCGGGGAGTTTGTGCGATGCGGTATGGGATCGAAAGAGGATCAATGACCGAGCACTCCGGAAGCGGCGCCACCGCGACCATCGAGAAAGAAGCCGCTACGGCTGCGACGGCGCCGACACCCGACAACAACCGACCAGGCACCGTTTCGGTGCAGGTCTCCACCATCGTGCGCGGCGCCGTCATCGGTGCGCTCGCGGTCGCCGTGGTGGTCTTCGCCGCGCTGTGGTGGTCCGCGCGCGGCGAGGTCGCCGACCGCGAGGCCCGCGATGCGGCGGTGGCCCGCGCCGAACAGGTCGCCACCGACTACGCCGTCGGTGCCGCGACCGTCAACTACCAGGACATCAACGGCTGGGTGAGCAGCCTCAAGGCCGGCACCACCGATCAGCTGGCCGGCAAGTTCGACTCCACCGCGCCCAAGCTCGAGCGCATCCTGGTGCCGCTGAAGTGGACCTCGACCGCGGCGCCGATCACCGCGAAGGTGGTCTCCGAGCAGAACGGCGTCTACCAGGTGAGCGTGTTCGTCAACGTGAACTCCACCAACGCCCAGACGCCGGACGGTGCGCAGACCACCGTCAGCTACAACGTGACCGTCGATGAGAATTCCGACTGGAAGATCACCGATGTGGGCGGCGTCGACGGTGCGCTGCCGCTGAAGTAACGGCCTGCACGCTTTTTCGTATCGCTGCGGATCAGCTCGCGGCGGAGCTCGCCAGTTCGCGTTCGCGCTTGGCGGCCTCGCGGGCCAGCATCCGGTCGCGCTGCTCTTCGAACTTCACCACGTCCTTGCCCAGCTTCTCCAGGAAGTTGCCGAGCCGTTCGCGGACGGCCTCACCGCGCGGGGTGAAGTCGGTGCGATCGAAGATGTTCCACTTCTTCAGCACCGGCTCCACCACATCCTCGAGGTGCTGGCGCAGGTCGTAGATGCCGTGCTTGGCCATCAGCACGCCGTTGCGGCGGAAGTTGGGCATGCCGGCGCCGGGCATCTGGAAGTTCTCCAGGATGAGCGTGATGGCCTCGAGCGTCTGGTCGGGCGCCAGGTCCAGGGCCGCACCGCACATGTTGCGGTAGAAGATCATGTGCAGGTTCTCGTCGGCGGCCACGCGCTGCAACATGCGGTCGGCGATCGGGTCGTCGCAGACCTTGCCGGTGTTGCGGTGCGAGACGCGGGTGGCGAGTTCCTGGAAGGTCACGTAGGCGACCGAGTGCAGGAAGCCGGCGTCGGCCTCGGCGGGGGAGGCGAACCCGTTGGTCATGTGGATCATGCGCGCCTCTTCCAGCGCGACGGGATCGACGCCGCGGGTGACCACCAGGTAGTCACGCATGACGATGCCGTGCCGGTTCTCCTCGGCGGTCCAGCGGCCGACCCAGGTGCCCCATGCGCCGTCCTGGGAGAAGTTTTCGGCGATCTCCCGGTGGTACGAGGGCAGATTGTCCTCGGTCAGCAGGTTGGTGATCATCGCGGCTTTGGCGACTTCACTCAGTTTCGACTGTTCCGGATCCCAATCGACGCCGCCGAGTGCGGCGAAATTGCGGCCGTCGTCCCACGGGACGTAGTCGTGCGGATGCCATTCCTTTGCCAGGGACAGGTGCCGGTTGACGTTCTCTTCGGCAACCGGCTCCAACTCCGTCAGCAGCTCGAGTTGAGTCAGATCCCTTGCCATGTATCAGCCCTTCATCTATGCGGTCTTGCGGGTCGCCCCCCTCAGGTTTGACCGTTGCCGATGCGGCCATACCTTACGGCACCGTAGGTGTGATGCGAAACGCATCCAGCCACGGAATTCTCGGGGTGATGGACGTCATACGCCGCCGTTGGCGCTCGGCAACTACTAGCGAGTGTATGACTTGGTCGCGCAGCGCCGGGTCTATCGGCGCGGGGCACACGGACGTTAGCGGACCAGGTGATCTTGTGCGATACCCCTCAGCCGGGGCCGGCGGTGTGGTTGGCCGCGATCTTCGGGCTTGCGCTGGATAGCGCTACGCCGAGGGCGGAGGTGTAAACTCCGCCGGCCACCGGGTTCGGTTGTCATAGGCGATGCCGGTGAGGTCCGCTCCAGTGAGATCTGCGCCGGTGAGGTTCGCGCCCGCAAGGCGCGCGCCGGCGAGGTTCGCATCGTAGAGGCTTGCATTGGCGAGGTTCGCGTCGAAGAGCCACGCTGACTTCAGGTCGGCACCTCCGAGGCTGGCTTCATTGAGATTGGCCCCACCGAGGTTCGCGTTGCCAAGGTTTGCGTGGTGGCCGGTTACTCGGGAGAGGTCCGCGCCGATGAGCAGGGCAGCGCCCATGTCCGCATCGACAATGATCGCGCTGGTGAGTTTCGCGCGGGTCAGGTCTGCCCGGGCAAGGTTGGTGTTCATGAGCCTGGCGCCGGTCAGGGTGCCGTCTGCAAACTGTCCGAAGGACAGGCATGTCCCGGAGAGATCGAGCGGGTCACGGTCGCTTTCAGCGGCACGTCGAGCAATGACGCGCGTCGCGGCGTCCACATCCGCGGGCGCTGCGCGGCGGGCTTGCTCCCCGAACCCTGCGGACCGGCAGTTACCGGCGTTCGTCTGAGTACGCAGAAACGCTGCGATGACCTCGAAGACTGTCGGATGATCACGCGGGGAGTCCTTCGCGAGCCTTTCTAGAAGGTAGATGCCCGATATCCGGATGCTCATCTGATCGGAGGCGAGTTGCTCGGTTGCGAGTCGGAACCGGTCGGTCGTCGCGGTTTGCTCGGCCAGGGCGTACTGATCGTTGGTGGCCTGGAGGGATTGCGCCGTGAACCATAGGGCTGCGACTGCGGCGCCGGATGCGCCGAGCGTGGCGACGGTCGCCGCCATGGCGCCGATCTTCGACCAACCTGCCCAGCGCAGGACGCGCCGCGGCCATGAAGCCGGCTCGGCCGGCGGCTGTATGGGTGGTGTCTGTGGACGAATGGAACGTGGTCGACCTGCTACCCGTCGCCGCGCCGGCGTTGTACCCCCCCGTTGGCATACTGCGGCCCTTTCGTGAATCGGAGTAGTGACGGTAGCCGCCTTTCGCCGAACGCGCCATGTCGCAACTAATTCCGCGAGTTTCGACCGGACGACCAGCGCGGGCGTGCCTAGCTGCCCGCGATCAGGCCTCGAAAATCTCGAGCAAGTCCATCACTCCGGATTCGAATGACCGGCCGCAGTTTATGAGTTTCCTCACACACCATCCGGTGGACGACTTCGGTGTTTGCCGCCTGGTGCCGGTCTCGGGGTCGCGGCGCTGCCGTTCTTGTTGTTCGCGTCCTATATATGCCCCGGCCGGTCCTCGGTCGCCGGCGGCCACTCGTCCGCAAGTCGTCCGATCTGCCGGGCCTGCTGCGCCGCGCCTCGGCGGATCTGCCCCGTGGCTGCCCGCGTCTTCGCCCGTGCCGGCTCGGCGGCAACACCCGGCGGGGCTGGTCCTGGCGCGGGCGCGTAACCCGGCCGGCTACCTCGCCATGCCCGCCGAGCGGCACGGAACCGGGTGCAGCGGACGGATTCACCCCGGAAACACCTCGGGCGCCCGATGCTGAACCGGACGCCCGTGCGGTGCCCCCACCAGGGCTCGAACCTGGGACCTGCGGATTAAAAGTCCGTAGCTCTACCAACTGAGCTATAGGGGCGCGGTTGGCAAGTGTAATGGGCAAGCCTGGTTTCTCGTAACCGGGGCCGGTGGTGAGTCGCCGGGGGCGGGGCAGGGCGGCTCGGGGGTGGTGGTGCGGCTGGTGGGCGGGGTTGGTGTCGCGGGGGGTTGCGGGGGTCGGTAAGGGCGGCCTTGGCTGCCGTTCGAGGGTCGGGATATCATTCAAACATGTTGCATACCAAGGAGTTTGGATATCCGCGTGCGCTGGGCGGTCGATGTCGGCGGCGGTGCCGGGTGTAATGGATTCCGGGTACGGAACACGGTAGCCGAATTCGTCAACGACGCTGTGTCGCTTGCCGATTCGGTGTGCGCCGGTCCATCCTAGTTGTTGCGTGATGTTAGCTGTGGCCGGTGCCGGCCGGTCCGGCAACCTCACTCTTACGGTTTGCCGCGTGTCGGGTGACAATTCCGGGTACCGTGGCGAATCGGTGAATTCGGGGCTTCCCATGAGTTGACGCCGCCAGGAGGCAAATCGGGGACGACGGAAAGCGCGACGACGAAAAGGCCCGGATGCGCACCCCCTGCGGCGCACCCGGGCAGGAAAATTATACCAGTCGGTGTGTTTCGGGTTTCTCGCCTAGTTTTCGTACCAAAAGTCTGTATTCGGGGCGAAAACCCTGTTGTAAGTGTTGATAAAACTCATAACTTCGCGCCAATGGCCTGTTTCCATTCGGGCTCGCCTTGGCAGCGAAGGAGCCCGCCGGGGTGGAACCCCTTGGGCTCCATAAGGCTTCGGAGGCGTTTCGAAGATGGCACGGCAGCAAGAGCGGGCCCGCCGGACACGTGCGGCGATAATCAGGTCTGCCGCCGTTGAGTTCGGTAAGAGCGGCTACGCCGCCGCATCGCTCAACCGCATACTGGAAGGATCGCGAGCCACCAAGGGCGCCATGTACTTCCATTTCGATTCCAAGGAAGACCTGGCCCGAGCGGTCCTCGATACCGCACTGGATCGATACCGGTTCTCCGCCGATCGCTGGCTGGCGCGCACCGATCTCGGTCCGCTCGACGTCATGCACGGCATGCTCGACGAGATCGCGCTGCGGCTCGAGCACGACATCATCGTGCAGGCCGAGTTCCGGCTCATCATCGAGCCCGACTTCTACCGCGAGGTCCCCAACGGCGGCGGCCGCATCATCGCGCGCGCCACCCGCGCCCTCGCCGTGCGCGCCATCGAACAGGGGCAGCTGCGCGCCGACGCCGACCCCGACCGCTTCGCCCGCACCCTCGCGGCCGCGCTGGCCGGCCAGCGCTACTTCATCGACCTGTTCGGCAACGGCGTCGATCTGCGCTCGCGCTTCCAGGAGGCACTCGAGGTGGTGATCGAGTCCATGTCCACCCCGGAATGGGTGGAACGATTCCGCCGCGAGGGCTGGCGTGCGGGCGCTCGCCTGGAAGAGCTCGGTTTAGCGCTCTGACCAGCCGGTTTGGGAAACCTCGCAACCTTGTCATAAGCTATGCGAGCTCCCAACGGACAGCCGTTGTAAAGCCGGTCCGGAGAAATCCGGGACGAGCCCCCTTCGTCTAGCGGCCTAGGACGCCGCCCTTTCAAGGCGGTAGCGCGGGTTCGAATCCCGTAGGGGGTACAGTCTTCGGACTGTGAAGCAGTAGAGCAAGGCCCTGTGGCGCAGTTGGTTAGCGCGCCGCCCTGTCACGGCGGAGGTCGCGGGTTCGAGTCCCGTCAGGGTCGCAAGTAAACGCCGGAGCAATCCGGCGTTTCACGTATGGCATTCCGTTCGGGTGCCTGCGGCCAGGTAGCTCAGTTGGTACGAGCGTCCGCCTGAAAAGCGGAAGGTCGCCGGTTCGATCCCGGCCCTGGCCACCCTCCGCCCTCCGTCATGCTCGCGAAAAGCGCTCGCGAATGGCGGAGGGTCTATTTATTTGAGGGGGTGCAACCCCCTATCCCCGCCCGGCGGGGCTTCGCCCCCCGGACCCCCCTGTGGTCGGTTGCGTCTTTGATTTCGTTCCCTCGGGCTCTCTTGTCCGCTCTCCTCCTGGCCATATGCTGCCCCGGTTCCGTCGGGTATCGGTTGTCCGACTTCTTGGTCGAGTCCTGGGCGTCGTCGATGCACAGGCTGGATCGGCGAATTCCGTGTTCGCCGCTCGACACGGTGGGAAGCTGGGGTATGGCTGATTCCTGGTATTACTGCCTCAAGCACAAGCGGGCCGAGCAGGGGAAACGGTGTTGGTTCGCGGATCGGCTCGGGCCGTTTCCGGATCAGGCGACGGCGGAGCGGGCGTTGGAGATCGTGCGGGAGCGCAACAGGGCCGAGGATGCGCGGGACCGGCAGTGGCGGGAGGGGGAGTGAACGAGAGTGTTCGCAAGATCACCGGATGTGCGTCCGGCGCGGTGAGATGGCAGAGTGTGGGTCTGGTGCGCTGAATTCGCGGGGAGGCGGATCAGCTACCGTTCACGAGAAATCAGACGATCGCTCGCGGCCTGCGTACGGGTTCCCGGGCGCGACCAGGTGAGCAGGGAGGGCGACCCTTGAGGGTTACCGTTGTTGTGCCGACCTACAACGAGCGCGAAAATCTGCCCGTCGCGGTGGAACGGCTGACCGCGCTACCGGTGGCCGACCTGCACGTGCTCGTCGTGGACGACAACTCGCCCGACGGCACCGGTGAGGTCGCCGACAAGCTCGCCGCCGAACTCCCCAACGTCGTGGGCGTGCTGCACCGCACCGAGAAGGACGGCCTGGGCCGCGCCTACATCGCCGGCATCACCCGCGCCCTCGACGAAGGCGCCGACGTGGTGATCCAGATGGACGCCGACCTGTCCCACCCCGCCGAGGTCATCCCGGCCATGCTGGAGAAACTGACCAGCACCGACGCCGGCGTCGTGCTCGGCTCCCGCTATGTGCCCGGCGGCTCCACCGCCGAGGAGTGGAAGTGGTACCGCAAGGCGCTGTCGGCCTGGGCGAATTTCTACGTGAACCTGATCCTGCGCCTGGGCGTCAAGGACGCCACCGCGGGCTTCAAGGCCTGGAAGGCCGACACCCTGCGCGCCATCGACGTCGCCTCGATCCGCAGCAACGGTTACTCGTTCCAGGTCGAGATGAACTACCGCACCGTCAAGAAGGGCATCACCATCGCCGAGGTGCCCATCCGTTTCGAGGAGCGCACTCTCGGTGCTTCCAAGATGAGCCTCAAGGTGCAGCTGGAATCGGCGCTCATGCCGTGGAAGCTGCTCTTCGGCCGCGCGGTCTAACTACTCCGGCCAGTCGAGCAGCGTGTCGATGAACAGCTGACGCACCCGCTCCACCTCGTCATGCATATTCGCCGGATCCCACCCGCTGACGTCGATCGGATCCAGCACCGCCACATCCACCACACCCGGCCGCACCACCATCGAATCGCGCCAGGACACCTCGCCGGCATTGCGGATCACCACCGGGATCACCGGCACCCCCGCCTGGATCGCGATATGGAAGGCGCCCTTCTTGAACGGCCCGACCTCGGGTGTGAAGGAGCGGGTGCCCTCCGGCGCCACCGCGATCGATAGCCCGTCGCGCAATGTGTGCACGACCGGTTCCAGCGACGCCTTGGCGCGAGCGGTGTCGGCGCGGTCGATGAAGGTGACCCCGACGAACCGCATCAGCGGCCCGAACACCGGATTCTTCGTCAGCTCCTTCTTGCCGATGCCGGTGACCCCGCCGCCGAGCACGGCCGGGACGATGATCACGTCGTACTGGCTCTGATGATTGAAGACGAACACCGCCGGGCGCGGTGAGCGGGCATTGTGCGCACCGGTGACCCGCAACCGCACACCAGTGGTGCGCAGCGTGGCACCGGTGCCGAATTTCATCAGGGCGTCGGCCATCCGCCTGCGGTCGCGGGTATAGGACTTGATGAGCACGCCGCCGATCGCGCCGGCGATCAGCGCGGCGAATCCGGCGATGGTCCGGACGATATCGGCCGGGCGCGAGGGATTCCGGGGGCGAAACGTCAGCGCAGGCCAGTCCCGTTCCGCGCAGATCACCGCCAGCCCGGGGTCGGGATCCACCGCGATCGGAAACCCGACCGACTCCAGCGTGGTCAGGTCGGCGGAATTCTCCATGTAGGCGAAGCTGTTGCGTAGCTCGATCCCGGACGCGGCCGCGAACTCGCGAATCGCCTCGGTCTTGCCCGAACGCCACAGGGTGCGCCCCTCGGTATATCCGGTCAGCACCCCGTCATCGGCGGCCATCCGGGTGCACAGGGTGTGCTCGATACCCAGCGCCGCCGCCACCGGTTCGACGGCGAAGCGCGGCCCGGCCGAGACCAGGACCACCGTGTGCCCGGCCGCTCGATGCGCCCGGATCAGCCGCCACGCTTCCGGATGGATGCGGCCGTAGAGGGTGCTCTTGAACAGCCGGGTGCCGAGCTCGTCGAGCTCGGTTTCGGTGCGCCCGGCGAGCAGTCGGGTCGCGCTGTGCAGAAAGCGACCGAAGGAACCTTCGTCGGGATGGTCGCGGATGCTGTCGAGCAGCCATCCCGCCACCTCGTCGTCCCGGCGCCGCGACGGCCCCCGTTTCGCTGACGCCGATGCGAGATCGTCGACCACCACACCGCCCAGCTCGAATATCGCGGCGACCGCAGGTCCCTGTGGACCCACCCGGATCGCCGTCAGCACCGAGTCCATATCGGAATGCGCGGCGTCCAGTTCCAGTGCTTCGTAGTGTTCTTCGCTGCCCACTATCGCTCCGATACCGGAAGGTTGGACGGATCCAGTGCCGCCGCGCGCGAGATCCGGATGCCGATCACCCGTAGCCATTCGGCGAATTCGGCCCGGCGCGCGGCCAGATCGGCCGTGTCGTCCGGCTCGACCAGATCGTAATTGGCGGCGAGTTTGAGCGCGCTGGTGAACAATTCGGTCGAAATGGATTCCGGGCTGTGCAACCGCTGCTGCAACATCATCTGCTTACCCACCGCGACGCATTCGTCGATGAACTGCTTGCGATCCTCGATCGCCGCGTCACCGCGATCGGCCAGCCGTTCGGCCACCACCAGCTGCGCGTCGAAGAACGAACGCAGCACCCGGTGGGCCATCATGAAGCCGGAGGCGGTGAGCTGGGCCAGGATCTCCACGCTCAGGGTGTCTCGGGTGCGGTGATTCCACTCCGGGTCGATGAGCAGCATCTCGGCGGTCAGCTGCTCGGAGAACTCGTTGCGTTCGGGGAAGAAGAATTCGAACTTGAGCAGATCCCGCAGGCGGAACGCCTCTTCCCAGCCGGTGCGCAACGGGTCGGTGTCGACGCCGTCGTCGACGTCCTGAGTGGCCTTGTCGACCGCCGCCAGAATCGACAGTTCCACGATCGCGCGGTTGACGAACCAGTGCACGGCGCTGTTGCGATAGAACGCCGCCTCCAGGTAGGCCCCGGATTCGATCGAATACACCGGCTCGAGCCCGCCGCGATACACGGTGACCACCTTGGCCAGCGACAACTGTTCCAGCACCACCTCGAGGCTCTGCTCCTCGCGCAGCGCGCCGACCTCACCGCTCGGCAGATCGCGGCGCTCGATGTAGTCGAGCACCGGGGCCAGCAGATCGCGGACCTCGCGCAGGGTGAGCGCGCGTTCGTGCACGCCGAGCAGGGCGAGGGTGGCCAGTGCGTTGACGGTGATCGGGGTGACCTCGTTGATCCCGACCGCGATCTCGAATGCCAGCCGCTGCACCGCTTTCCGTTCCAGCTCGCCCACCTCGTCGCCGGCGTCGATGATGGGCGGCGCGGTCCCGTCGGCGCGATGCAGCGGAATCGACAGCGGCGGCGCGGTGAGCGGATCACCGTGCGCGGCCAGCCGCTCCCGGGCCGAGAGCGGCGCGCCGAACCGCACGTAGACGTGGCCGGCCGAATGCTGCTGGCTGCGCACATATCTGGCCAGCCAGGCCAGACCCTCGGGCTTCTTCTTGCCGCCGGATTGTTCGCTGGCGATGGCGCCGAGCTCGTTGAGCCGCTCGTAGGTGATCGACACCGGCACCAGCATCACGTCGTCGATGCGGTTCCAGCGCACCGCGGCCGCCAGATAGTTGAGCAGGCCGTAGCGCGGTGGCCGCAGTTTGCCGGTGCGGGTGCGGCCGCCCTCGAAGTACCACTCCAGGTTGAAGCGTTTGGCCAGCAGATAGCCGAAGTACTCCTCGACGACGGCCTTGTAGACCTCGTCGTCGCCGAAGCTGCGCCGGATGAAGATGGTGCCGGTGCGCCGGGCGATCGGCCCCATCGGCCAGAACCGCAGATTGGCCCCGCCGATAACGTGGTTAGGCGGGAAATCGTTGCGGGCGAGCACATCACCGAGGACGAAGGCGTCGACGTAGGAGCGGTGCGAGGGCAGGAACACCAGCGGGTAGCGCCGGTTGAGGTCGCGCAGGGCGTCGAGCCCGGATTCGTCGCAGTCGACTTTCCAGGTGGAGGCGTGCACGGGACGCATGGCCTGGGTGAACAGGTCCGACACCAGCCTGCTCTGCGCGGCGACCAGCTCACGCAACGCCTTCTCGGCCCGGCGATACACCTCGTGCCTGCTGGCGCCGATCCGGTCGGCGATGAGGTCGAGCCTGCGCAGGAAGTCGGGCGAATCCAGGATCTCCTCGGCCACCAGGCGCGGCACCTTGTAGCGATCGCCGATGACGGTGCGTTCGGCGCGTTCCAGCGCGAGCACGCCCGCGCGCAGGATCGCCCGCGCGAACGGCTCCGAGGTACCGGCGATGTCCAGCGCCGCCGCCTCGGGGTTGTTGGCGCGCAGCTCGCTGAGCCGGGCCGGGCGGCCGGTGAGCACCACATGCCGGTCCGGTTCGCGGCGGACCAGCCTGCGCTGGGCCAGCCGGTGCGGTTGCCGCGGATTGGTCAGCGTGACCAGATCGGCGAAGGTGGTGCGCCGCACGCCTTCACGTTCGGGCGGCAGCCACAGCACCCGCACCGGAACCACCAGCGGATCGTCGGTGCGGCCGGTCAACCGGTCGGCGATGGCGCCGGCGTCGAGGTCGATCTGGGTGACGGGCGCGTCGGTGCCCAGCTCCGCGGCGATGCCGCCGTCGGCCAGCCAGGCGCCGATCAATTCGCGTTCGACTCGGGAACTCGCGTCCACCAGCGCCACCACCGAGCCGATGGCCGGCTGCTCCGCGCTGTGCGCCGGTGCGTCGCCGCGATCGATCATGTGTGGTCCCTCCGCTGAAACGACGATCCCCCTATTCAAGCCCGCCGACGGGATCCGCGCAGGAACTCCGGACCGAGAGTCGCTTCCCCGTTGTGGTCGCGGGCACAGTATCGCCCGGTACAGGTAATGCTAACCTTACCTACCGAAGTTAGGTCAGCATAACCTTGGAGGATCGTTGTCGACCACGGACGAGCGCTCGCGCGTTGAGTATGTGACCGATCCGGCGGCAGCGATGTCCCGGCTGGCGGCCGATGAACGGTTCGGCGAGTTCGTCATGTACGAACGCCCGGGGGAGTGGGTCTTCGCCGCGGACCCGATCGGCACCGTCGAACTGGACGTGCAGGAATTGCGCGTCGGCTGGAACGGCGAGACCACCGCGAGCGCGTGGGAGGGTAGCCCGGCCGCCGTGGTCGACCGTGCGCTCGGCACGCTGCCGCTGGAGGGCCGCAATGCCTACGGCTGGATCGGCTTCGAATTCTGCGCCTGGTCGCTGGGTGCGACCGAGCACCTGACCCCGCGAACCTCGCTGGTGCACCTGATGATTCCGCGGATCGAGGTCGTCGTCGGCGAGGCCGGTGTGCGGATCAACGGCGCCACCGACGCCGAGGCCGACGTCATCCACGAGCTGATCGCCGGATCGCAGGGGCTGGAGCTGCCGATTCCGCATCCGGTCGATATCCGCGTCGATCCGACCGGCTATCAGGGCCGGGTGGCCGAGGCCATCGCCGAGATCAATGCCGGGCAGTACCAGAAGGTCATCCTGTCGCGGAAGGTCGATCTGCCTTTCGCCGTCGACGTTCCGGCCACCTACCGGCTCGGCCGCGCGCACAACACCCCGGCGCGCTCGTTCCTGCTGCGCCTGGGCGGGCTCGAGGCCGCAGGCTTCAGTCCCGAACTGGTCGCTTCGGTCGACGACGACCGGGTCGTCACCACCGAACCGCTCGCCGGTACCCGGGCTTTCGGCCTCGGTGACCAGATCGACCTGGCCGCGCGCGCCGATCTGCTGGCCGATCCCAAGGAGATCGTCGAGCACGCGATCTCGGTGCAGACCTCCTTCGCCGAAATCGCCGCGGTCGCCGACCCGGGCACGCCCGCGGTGTCGGATTTCATGGCGGTGCGCGAACGCGGCAGCGTGCAGCATCTGGCCTCCACCGTGCGCGGCAGGCTGGCCGCCGACCGCTCCAGCTGGGACGCGCTGGAGGTGCTGTTCCCGTCGGTGACCGCCTCCGGTATCCCGAAGAAGGCCGGTGTCGATTCGGTGTTCCGGCTCGATCATGATCCGCGCGGGCTGTATTCCGGTGCGGTGGTGACCGTCTCGCCCACCGGTGCGCTGGAGGCGACGCTGGTGCTGCGTGCGGTGTATCAGACCACCGAGGGTGCCTGGCTGCGCGCGGGCGCGGGTGTGGTCGGGCAGTCGCGGCCCGAGCGTGAGTTCGAGGAGACCTGCGAGAAGCTCGGCAGCATCGCGCCGTACGTCGTCAAGGCGTAGGAGTACCGACAACGTCGAAGGCCGTGCGGTTGTGGGAAACACAACCGCACGGCCTTTCTCGTCGTGCTGGGCGCTCAGCCCTCGGCGGCCTGCAACGCCTTCTTGTCGATCTTGCCGACCGCCGTCACCGGCAGGCTCTCGGCCTGACGCAGCACGTCGGGCAGTTTGTAGGTGGCCAGGCCGCGTTCGGTGAGGAAGGTCTTGATCTGCACCAGCGTCGGCATCTCCCCGTGCACCACCAGCACCGCGCAGACCTTCTCGCCGAGACTCGGATCGGGCAGGCCGACGGCGGCCGCGTGCCGGACTGCCGGATGGGCCAGCAGGTGTTCCTCGAGTTCGTCGCAGGAGATGTTCTCGCCGCCGCGATTGATGACGTCCTTGATCCGGCCGGAGACCACCAGATGCCCGCTGGGCAGCTTCCGCACCAGGTCGCCGCTGCGGTAGAACCCGTCGGGAGTGAAGGCCCGGGCATTGTGCTCGGGCGCGCGGTAGTACCCGCGAATCGTGTACGGACCCTTGGTGAGCAGCTCACCTTCCTCGCCCGGCGCCACGTCGTTGCCCTCGGCGTCGACCACGCGCACGATGTCGGCGGGGGAGAGCGGACGGCCCTGGGTGGTGCAGATGAGCTCATCGGAATCGTCGAGCCGGGTGAAGTTGAGCAGCCCCTCGGCCATGCCGAACACCTGCTGCAACCGCACGCCCAAGGCGGGCGCCACCTCGCGGGCATTGACCTCGGCCAGCTTCGCCCCGCCCACCTGGAGCAGGCGCAGCGAACTCAGGTCGGGTTCCTCCCATTCCACGGCCGCGCACCACAGCTGGGCCAGCGGCGGGACCACCGCCGTCACCGTCACGCGATGGGTCTCGATGACGGCGAAGGCGTTCTCCGGGCTCGGATCCGCGACGAAGGCCACCGCCCCGCCGACGCTGACGGTGCCGAGGATGCCGGGGCAAGCCAGCGGGAAGTTGTGCGCGGCGGGCAGCGTCGCCAGGTAGACGTCGTCTGAGGTGAGTTCGCAGACCTGCGCGCTCGCCGTCGCGTTGTAGACGTAGTCGTCGTGGGTGCGGGCGATCAGCTTGGGCAGCCCGGTGGTGCCGCCGGAGACGAGCATCAGTGCGATATCGGACGGATCGATCTCGGGCAGGCTCGCGCCGCCGGCCGCACGGGTATCGCCCTGCGCCGGAATCGAATCCAAGGCGGTGAATTCGCCCGGGTCGCCGAGCACGAGCACATGACGCAGGCTCGGCACGTTCGCGCGGACCGTGGCGGCCAGCTCGCGATAGTCGAAATCGCCTGCCTGATCGGCGATCACGTACGCGACCGCGCCGGACAGGGTGGCCAGATGTTCGATCTCGGCGCGGCGGTGCGCGGGCAGGGTGAGCACCGGGATGATGCCGGCGCGTAGCACACCGAACAGCACGGTCAGGAATTCGGCGACATTGGGCAGCTGAACCACCACCCGGTCGCCCGGTTCCAGCCCGAGCGCGAGCAGGCCGTGCGCCATCCGCTCGGCTTCGGCGTCGAGCTCGGCGTAGCTGAGCGGGCGCTCGCCGATCAGCGCGGTGCGGGCGGGATGCTGCCGGGCGGTGTCGCGCAACAGGCCGTCGAGCGTGCGCCCGGACCAGTATCCGGCGGCGCGGTACTGCTCGGCCTCGGCCTCGGAAAACGGCACATAGCCATCGCGGTGGGTGCCGGATGCGGTGGAAGTGGAACTCACGTCTGCCTCACAAACGGGAAAAGGGCGGTATCGGGATACAGGTGCGCGAATCTGGTTCAGTTATGTAGGTAAGGCAACCCTATCTCAGGCAGATGTCGTTCCGGGGACGGACCGGGGACTTCGCCGTAGACTCGCCCCATGAGTGGCTGGAGCGTCGCCGACATTCCCGATCAGCAGGGCCGGACCGTCATCGTCACCGGCGCCAACAGTGGCCTCGGCGCCGTGGCCGCACGGGCCCTGGCCGGCGCCGGTGCCCGGGTGGTGCTGGCCTGCCGCAATGTGGACAAGGGCAAGGCGGTCGCCGATGACATCGGACCGCTGGCCGAGGTGCGCAGGCTCGATCTCGCCGACCTGTCCTCGGTGCGCGAATTCGCCGACTCCGTCGATCGGGTCGATGTGCTCATCAACAACGCGGGCGTGATGGCCGTGCCGTACGCCCGCACCGCCGACGGCTTCGAAATGCAGATCGGCACGAATCATCTCGGGCACTTCGCCCTCACCGGCCTGCTGCTCGGGCGAATCTCCGACCGCATCGTCACGGTGTCGAGCGATATGCACAACCTGGGCGTCATCGATCTCGACGACCTCAACTGGCAGCGCCGCAAATACCGCCGCTGGCAGGCCTACGGCCAGGCCAAACTGGCCAACCTGCTGTTCGCCTACGAACTGCAACGCAAACTGACCGCGGCCGGCTGGTCGAAGCTGTCGGTGGCCGCCCATCCCGGTTACGCGGCCACCGAACTCCAGTCGCACACCGAGTCCGTGCAGGACATCGTGATGGCGCTGGGCAATCGGCTGTTCGCGCAGAGCGCCGAGATGGGTGCGCTGCCCGAGCTGTACGCCGCCACCGCCGAGGGCGTCGAACCCGGCGGCTACTACGGCCCCAAGGGCTTTCGCGGGATGCGCGGGCATCCGGGCCGAGTGGGCTCGAGCAAGCGTTCCAAGGATCAGGAAACCGCCCGTGGCCTGTGGGAACTGTCGGAGAAGCTGACCGGGGTGCGCTACGACTTCTCGGTGTGACTCAGCTCACTATCGGCTGCTGTCACACCTGCCCGGTGCCGCGTCGTCGTCTCGGTGAAGCCAACGAATTCACCGAAAGGGCACCGACAATGGAACCGCGTCTGAACCTCTACGCCAACCCGATCGCCGCCAGCTTCGCCAAGCGTCTGGTGACCGCAGGCAAGGTGGTCAACGACTCCGGCCTCGCACCGGCCACCCACGAACTGGTCAAGATCCGCGCCAGCCAGATCAACGGATGCAGCTTCTGCGTCGATATGCACACCAAGGACGCCGCGCACGCCGGTGAAGACCCGACCCGGATCAACCTGGTCGCCGCCTGGCGTGAGGCCACGGTGTTCACCGACGAGGAGCGCGCCGCCCTCGCCCTCACCGAAGAGGCCACCCGCGTCGCCGACGGCGGTGGCGTCAGCGAGCAGACCTGGGAGCTGGTGCGGAAGTACTATGACGACAACCAGATCGGCGGCCTCATCGCGGCCATCGCGGCGATCAACGCGTGGAACCGGATGAACGCCATCGCCCACACCCCGGCGGGCAGCTATGTGCCGGGATCGCTCGGCTGAGCGATGGCCCGGGCGGGTGTGGGGCTGATCACAACGGTCCACCTCACACCGCCCGGCCCGGCACCCGGCGTTCATCGCGTGGTAGCGTGCCTTCCGTGCAGCGCGTGTATTTCTGGTTTAGCAAGCCGGCCCTGGGTGGGCCGGTCTGCGGCAACCGCGCGCGCTGACCACATTCCCACCCCGAGCCGGATGATGACCGGCTCGACGGGGTTCACCACCGTGGGTCGGCCTGGAGATAAGGAACCAATCCCACGATGACCACCGCAGTAGACGTCGATTCACGGCACTCCGATCTCGACGATCAGCGCACCCTCAGCGTCAGCCCGTTGCGTTCGCCCGCCGAGGTGCGCCTCGTGCACGCCATCACCGACGAACTCGCCGACACCGTCCGCGCCGGCCGCAAGGCCACCGTCGACGTGCTCAACGGCGACGACGACCGCCTGATGGTGATCGTCGGACCGTGCTCGGTGCACGACCCGGCCGCCGCCCTCGACTACGCGCGCCGCCTGGCCGCCAAGGCCGCCGAACTGGACGACCGGCTGCACGTGGTGATGCGGGTGTACTTCGAGAAGCCGCGCACCACCCTCGGCTGGAAGGGCCTGATCAACGATCCGCACCTGGACGGCAGCTTCGACGTCAACACCGGCCTGGGCATCGGCCGCAAGCTGCTCACCGACATCACCGCGCTCGGACTTCCGGTGGCGTGTGAGTTCCTCGACCCGATCACCCCGCAGTACATCGCGGACCTGGTCTCCTACGGCGCCATCGGCGCCCGCACCGCGGCCAGCCAGGTGCATCGTCAGCTGAGCAGTGCGCTGTCGATGCCGGTCGGCATCAAGAACGGCACCGACGGTGACGTGCAGGTCGCCGTCGACGGTGTGCGCGCCGCTGCCGCCAGCCACGTGTTCCCCGGCACCGATCTGGACGGGCGTTCGGCGCTGATCCGCACCACCGGCAACCCGGACTGCCACGTCATCCTGCGCGGCGGCAGCACCGGCCCGAACTACGACGCCGCCTCGGTGGCCGAGGCCTGCCTGCGGCTGGAGAAGGCGTCGCTGCCCAAGCGCATCGTCGTCGACGCCAGCCACGGCAACAGCAACAAGGACCATAACAAGCAGGTCGACGTGGTCACTGATATCGCCGACCGGCTCGCCGCCGGTGAGCAGGGCGTGGTCGGCGTGATGCTGGAGAGCTTCATCGAGGCCGGCCGCCAGGACCTGACCCTCGGCCACGCCGAGGACCTCACCTACGGCCAGTCCATCACCGATGCCTGCATCGACTGGAACACCACCGCCGCGCAGTTGGACAGGCTGGCCGAGGCCGTCGCCCGCCGTCGCGAGCGCTGAAGTTCCGAGGCTGCCGGTGATCGCGACGATCTACCGGGGCGTGGCGATGACGCCGAGCAGCTCACCCGAGGTGACCGTGCCGACGTCGAACCCCGCCCCGGTCAGATGGTCGGTCAGATTGCGCGGCGTCGGTGCGAGCGCTCGCGAGGTGCGATCACCGGGTTCGCCGTAGCCGTAGAACAGGTGCAGCGCACCGCCGGGCGCCAGGGACCCGCGCAGGACCGCCAGCTCGTCGGCGGGATCGCGGGTCCAGAACACATTCACATTCACCGCGAGGATCTTGTCGAATCCCCCCGGCGCCAGCTCGTCCACCTGCTCGCGGGTCAACTCCTCGAGCGCGAGCTGCCGCACCCGCACTCGCCCGGATGCGATCAGCGCCGCATGCCGTTTCGCCGCGCGCTGCAGGGCGGTCGCGGACCGGTCGATCCCGACGATGAACCCGGTATCGAGCGGCTCGGCCAATACCGCGAGCGAATCACTGGACCCGGGGCCGATCTCGAGTAGCCGGTGCGCCGGGGCGGGATCGATGATCTCCCGGAACCACAGGAAACGCGCATCGTGGGCCATACGGGGTGAAAATACGCCGTCCCTCGCCTCGACGGGCCGAACCGACTGTGAGCAAGGCGAGAATTCCCGTACCGTGATGGCGTCGCCGCCCCATCGAGGTGGGGTTGGAAGTGGGCCGTGGAATTACTCGTCGGAGACGAGGTCCACGGCTCGCGTTGTTTCGCAGCGTTCGGCCGTGCGGGAAGCTTCCGGCGCCGACTCGGCGAAGGTATGCGCGGGCCAGTCGGCGGCAGGTTCGGCCGGATCGGTCGCCAGCCGCGCCGCCATCCAGCTGTCCCGCCGGACCCCGCGCTGCACGCTGCCGAGCCTGGTCATGCCCTCGTAGTGGAATCCATTGCGGCGCACTACTGCTGCCGAGGCGTAGTTGCCGACGAAGGCGTGCCAGCTGATCCGCACCAAGCCCATGCCCTCGCCGGCCAGACCGAAATCGCAGACCAGGCGCACGGCCCGCGACATCAGCCCCATGCCCCGGTATCTCGATCCCAGCCAAAACCCGATCTCGGCGGCCGACGTGCCGCGGTCTTCCAATCCGATCATGCCGAGGACCGGCTTGTTCTCGTCTTCGCGGATCGCCCATACCGGGCTGCGGTTCGCCCAGCCGGCGTCGGCGATGTCGGTGAGGAAGCCTTCCGCTGCAGTGCGGCGATACGGCACCGGGATCGTCACCCATTCGCCGATGGAGGGCTCCTGGCACAGTGCGGTGATGGTGTCGATATCGGCCGCGCGAGGCCGCGACAACCAGACGATTCCATCGGTGAGCACGCGGTCTTCCATCGGCTCATGGTGGCACGGACCCGCCGGTCGGTTCACCGGGTTTTCCGGTGGGTGAGGGCGGTGCGGGTGGATGATCCACGGTCCGTCGCGGTCCGTAGACTCCGACTGGTGGTAGCCGCATTGCTCGCAGACCTGTTCGAATCGCATCGGTCGCATCTGCTGTCGGTCGGCTACCGATTGACCGGCAGCGTGGCCGATGCCGAGGACGCGGTGCAAGAGAGCTGGCTGCGGCTGGCGGGGGCCCGGCAGTCCGAGATCGAGGATCTGCGGGCCTGGCTGACGACGGTGGTGAGCCGAATCTGCCTGGACCGCTTGCGCAGTGCGGCGGTGCGCCGGGAAAGCTATGTCGGGCAGTGGCTGCCGGAGCCGGTGGTCACCGGGCTCGGCTCGTCGAGTGCGCCCGATCCGCTGGAAGCGGTGGTGCGCAGGCAGGAATTCCGCCTGGCCGCCATGGTGGTGCTGGATTCGCTGACCCCGGCCCAGCGGGTGGCTTTCGTGCTGCACGACGGGCTTTCGGTGCCCTTCGACGAGATCGCCGAGATCCTGGAGATCACTCCCGACGCGGCCCGTCAGCTGGCGGTGCGCGCCCGCAAGTCGGTCTCGCGGGCGCCGGAGCCGGTCACCGACGACGATCACACCGCCGCGGTGCAGCGCCTGCTCGAGGCCTTGATGTCGGGGGATGTGCAGGCGGTGACGGCGGCGCTGCATCCGGACGCGGTGATGATCGGCGATGCCAACGGCACCACGGCCACGGCGGTCAATGTGCTGCACGGAGCGGACAAGATCGCCCGGTTCTTCGTCGGGCTGCTGCACAAGTACGGCATGGTCGATGTCGGCGAGGAGTTCCTGCGCAGTATGCAGATCGTGTCGGTCAACGGCCAGCTCGGTGCGCTGGTGCCCGAGCGGGCGGGGGAGGGGCGCTATCCGGGGACGCCGCGCCGGGTCGTCGGGTTCACGGTGCGCGATGGATTGGTCTGGGGCACTTACGATATCGCCAATCCGGACAAACTCACGGGTATCCGGGTGAGCTGAGCGCCCCCGCCGGGCCGGGCCGCGCATCCCGGCCCGGCGGGTTCTTGCGCTACGGCGTGGCCGAGCCGGTGAACCAGTCACCGGTCGAGGAACCGGTGCTGTGGTCGCCGGTCGATGACCCCAGGCCCCAGTCGGGGGTGGAGGAACCGAAGCCTGCGATCAGCTCTTCGGCCACGTCGCGAAGCCGACCCACTAGGAATCCGGCGACCTCCGACGCGGCCGGATTCGCTATCAGGTCGAGGTATGAGGCCATAGACGCCCCTTTCGAGATACCCGCCGAGGCGGGCTGTGAAATAGAACACGGCGAGGCTAGCTGCCTATGGGAAAACGCACAACCATGCAGGTAGAGATGGGAAAAGAAATGTGAAACATAGCTGTTCGCTATCTGGTGGCAACGATAGCGATTCCCGGGCTAATTCTGGCGGGATTCCGCCGCGCTCTAGCCTGGCAGCTATGCGCCAGCACCCCCAGACCGTCGCCCGCCTGCGGCCCCTCGGCGCCACGATCTTCGCCGAGATGACCGAACTCGCCGTCCGGCACGACGCGATCAACCTCGGTCAGGGCTTCCCCGACTCCGACGGTCCCGCGGGCATGCTGGAGGTGGCCAGGCAGGCCATTGCCGACGGGCTCAACCAGTACCCGCCGGGTCGCGGCATGCCGATGCTGCGCCGGGCCATCGCCGCCGACCGAGCCCGCCGCTACGGCACCGAATACGACCCGGACACCGAGGTGCTGGTGACTGTCGGCGCGACCGAGGCGATCAGCGCGGCCGTGCTCGGACTGGTGGAGCCGGATCAAGAGGTGGTGCTGATCGAGCCGTACTACGACTCCTATGCCGCCGCCGTGGCGCTCGCGGGCGCGCACCGGCGCACCGCCCGGCTCGTCGCCGACGGCGATCGCTTCGTCCTGGACATCGACACCCTGCGCGCCGCGATCACCCCGAAAACCCGGATGATCATGGTGAATTCGCCACACAACCCCACCGGCGCCGTGCTCGACCGCGCCGATCTCACCGCGATCGCCGAACTGGCTTGCGAGCACGATCTGCTGGTGCTGGCCGACGAGGTCTACGAGCACCTGGTCTTCGACGGCGCCGAACACATCAGCCTGGCCACGCTGCCGGGGATGCGGGAGCGGACGCTGGTGGTGTCGAGTGCGGCCAAGACCTTCAGCGTCACCGGGTGGAAGACCGGTTGGGTCTGCGCCGCACCGGAATTGATCGACGGTGTGCTCGCCGCCAAACAGTTCATGACCTTTGTGGCGGGCGGCCCGTTCCAGCCTGCGGTCGCGCACGCGCTGACCGCGGAACTCGACTGGGTCGCGGCACTGCGAACCTCGCTGTCGGACCGGCGATTGCGTCTGTCATCCGCCCTGGCCGACACCGGCTTCCACGTCTACTCCAGCGCCGGCGGCTACTTCGTCTGCGGCGATATCCGGCCCTTCGGCGCCACCGACGGCCTCGCGTTCTGCCGCGAGCTGCCGACCCGGCTCGGCGTCGTCGCGGTCCCGGTCAGCGTCTTCACCGACCATCCCGAAGAGTGGAAGCACTTGGTGCGCTTCACTTTCTGTAAGCGCGACGAGACGCTGGATGAAGGAGTGCGGCGCCTGCGCGTCGGCGCGCCCATCGGCTGAGGCGAGCCCTCGACGCGAGGCTGAACCCGCTCGAAGGTCTCCACCGGACAAGAACCGTCCGGGCGCGAGCATCGGCCGGTACCTGGCGGCACCGACCGGTGCTGCGTCCCGAGCGGAGCGTCAGGCAGGCATCGGCCGCGCTCGGTCGGTAGCGACGACCGCCGCGATTCCCGCCAGTACGGTCCCCATGAGGTAGCGCTGCATCCGCAACCACACCGGCCGCCCGGTGAAGAACGCCGCGACCTGCCCGGCACCCAGCACGATCAATGCGTTCACCGTCAACGCGACGCCGATCTGGATCGCACCGAGGCACAGACTCTGCAGCCACACCGGCGCCGCCCCGGGATGCACGAACTGCGGGATCAACGCCATGTACATGATGGCGATCTTCGGATTCAGCAGATTGGTGACCAAGCCCATGGTGAACAGCCGCCGCACCGGATCGGCGGGCAGCGCGGCCGGCGTGAACACCGACACACCGCCGGGCCGCAGCGCCTGCCAGGCCAGCCACAGCAGATAGGCGGCACCGGCCAGCTTCAGCGCCAGGTACAGCCCCGGGACCACCGCGAACACCGCCGTGATGCCCACGACCGCGGCCAGCAGATACACCCCGAACCCGGCCGCGACGCCGGTCAGCGACACCAGCCCGGCGCGGCGGCCCTGCGACACGGTCCGCGACACCAGGTACATCATGTTGGGGCCGGGGGTGAGCACCATGCCCAGCGCGGCCGCCGCCACGCCCGTCATCGCCGCAGTCTCGATCATGTCGTCGATCTTCGCGTGCGCGGCGGTGGTCCGTCTCGGTCCAGTTCGGTGCCGGTGGACCCGTCACCGCCGGTGACCAGGGGGAGTAGCGTCGTCGCCGGGGTGGTGTCGGTGGGTTCGGGAACAATGGGTGGGAGCAGAGCACAGGAGGCACCGGTGGCCGAAGGCCCACTAATCGTTCAGAGTGACAAGACGCTGCTGCTGGAGGTCGATCACGAATTGGCCGACGCGGCGCGTCAGGCCATCGCGCCCTTCGCCGAGTTGGAGCGCGCGCCCGAGCATGTGCACACCTATCGGGTCACGCCGCTGGCGTTGTGGAACGCCCGCGCCGCCGGGCACGACGCCGAACAGGTGGTCGACGCGCTGGTGAGCTTCTCCCGGTACGCGGTGCCGCAGCCGCTGCTGGTCGACGTCGTCGACACCATGGCCCGTTACGGCCGGTTGCAGCTGGTGAAGCATCCGGCGCATGGGCTCACCCTGGTGAGCCTGGACCGCGCGGTGCTCGAGGAGGTGCTGCGGCACAAGAAGATCGCGCCGATGCTGGGTGAGCGCATCGACGACGACACGGTGATCGTGCATCCGTCCGAACGCGGCCACATCAAACAGATGTTGCTCAAGATCGGCTGGCCCGCCGAGGACCTGGCCGGTTACGTCGACGGCGAGGCGCATCCGATCGAGCTCGACTACACCGGCGGGGCCTGGCATCTGCGCGACTATCAGGAGATGGCCGCCGATTCCTTCTGGGCCGGCGGCTCCGGTGTGGTGGTGCTGCCGTGTGGTGCGGGCAAGACGATGGTCGGCGCGGCCGCCATGGCCCGGGCCAAGGCCACCACCTTGATCCTGGTCACCAACACCGTCGCCGGCCGGCAGTGGCGGCGCGAGCTGCTGGCGCGCACCTCGCTCACCGAGGACGAGATCGGCGAGTACTCCGGTGAACGCAAGGAGATCCGTCCGGTCACCATCGCCACCTACCAGGTGATCACCCGGCGCACCAAGGGCGAATACAAGCATCTGGAACTGTTCGACAGCCGCGACTGGGGCCTGGTCATCTACGACGAGGTGCATCTGCTGCCCGCGCCGGTGTTCCGGATGACCGCCGATCTGCAATCGCGGCGCCGGCTCGGGCTCACCGCCACCCTGGTGCGCGAGGACGGCCGCGAGGGCGACGTGTTCTCCCTGATCGGCCCGAAACGCTACGACGCGCCGTGGAAGGACATCGAGGCGCAGGGCTGGATCGCGCCGGCCGACTGCATCGAGGTGCGGGTGACGCTCACCGACGCCGAGCGCATGGCCTACGCCACCGCCGAACCGGAGGAGCGCTACAAGCTCTGCTCCACCGCGCACACCAAGATCGCGGTCGTCGAATCCATCCTGGCCAAGCACAAGGACGCGCCCACGCTGGTGATCGGCGCCTATCTCGAGCAACTGGAGGAGCTGGGCGCCGCCCTGGACGCGCCGGTCATCCAGGGTTCGACGAAAACCAAAGAGCGCGAAGCACTGTTCGAGTCGTTCCGGCGCGGCGAGATTCCGGTGCTGGTGGTGAGCAAGGTCGCGAACTTCTCCATCGACCTGCCCGAAGCCTCGGTCGCGGTGCAGGTTTCGGGTACCTTCGGGTCCAGGCAGGAGGAGGCGCAGCGACTCGGCCGGCTGCTGCGCCCGAAGCAGGACGGGGGACAGGCGCATTTCTATTCGGTCGTCGCGCGCGACACGCTCGATGCGGAGTACGCCGCGCATCGGCAGCGTTTCCTGGCCGAACAGGGGTATGCCTATCGCATTACCGATGCTGACGACTTGCTGGGACCGGCCATCGGATAAGCGGAGGCCCCACCTCCACAACCTGTGCTAGGAATGAGACGTGCGACGCTTCGAATTCGTGGTGGACCGCAGCCATGCCCATGCGGTCAACGAAGTTGTCGCGGATCTGCGCCGGTTGCGCATCAGCGCGGTGATCGCCGCCGCCGTCGCGGCGGCCGTCACCGACTACCTGGTGTGGTTGAACCATCCCTGGTCCTATCTGCTGGCGGTGGCGTCGGCGCTGGGTGCGGTCACTGCGCTGTGGGTGGCGCTGTGGGCGCCGCGGCGCTCCCGCATCGACCGGCTGTACGCCGAAGGTGAACTGGTCCCGGCCGTCGTCTCGCACACCTACCCGAGCGGGATGGTGCTGCTCGCGCTGGTGAACCTCGGCCGCCCGGAGGCCGGCGAGACCCGCTACGCCCTGGTGGTGCGCAAGGTGCGAGCGCTGCCGGGTCATGAAGCCAAGACCGGCGAGCGGGTGCCCTCGATCGCGGTGCGCGGCGATCGCACCTCGCGGGCCGTCGGTGAGCTGCGCCAGAGCGTCAATGCCATGCCCATCGCCTGGGGCACTCGCGACGGCGGCGTCATCGAACGGGCCCGCGCCGCGATCAGCGAGGTGGAGTGGCGGCTGCTGTCGGACAACCTCGCCCTCGCTGACAAGGTCCGCCGTAGCTCCGCCAAACGTTTGCTGCTCGACCCCCAGCACCTACCCGGCGACCTCGGCTCCTGAGCGGCCGCGGATGGTCGCGGCCCCGGCGAGTCGGCGGCGTCGGCCGCAGCGGCGGTCGAGGCGACTACCATCCATCGGGGCCGGTGCGCCGGTACCGGATGCTGTCGAACGAGGGGTGTGGGTTCGTATGAGGTTGTCCGGCTGGTCGGTCGTCGCGGTGGCGGCGGCGCTGGTGTTCGGGCTCGCGGGCCCGGCGGGCGCGCAGTCGGCGAACGATCCGCTGGCCGGGTCGCCGGGGCTGGGCGATCCGTACTATCCGCTGGACGGCAACGGCGGCTACGACGTGCGCCATTACGAGGTCGGGATCGGCTACGAGCCGATCTCCCGGCAGCTCACCGGCTCCACCCGCATCGACGCCACCGCCACGCAGGCGCTGACCGCATTCAATCTGGATTTCGCCGGGCCGCCGGTGCAGCGGGTCACGGTCAACAACATCCCCGCCGGATTCGAGCGCCACGGCGAGCACGAACTGACCGTGCGGCCCTGGCTTCCGCTGCTGCCCGGACTGCCGTTCACGGTGACGGTCGAGTATGCGGGCCCGGCGGTCGACGGGGAAGACTCGGGCTGGACCTTCGCGCCCAGCGGCGGCGCCTTCGTCGCGGGTGAGCCGCATTCGGCCACCAGCTGGTACCCGCTCAACGACACCCCGCGCGACAAGGCCACCTTCACCTTGCACGCCACCGTCCCGGCCGAATGGGAGGTGGTCTCCAACGGCATCCGCACCCGCGACGAGGTCCGCGACGGCTCGCGGACGGTGAGCTGGGAGGCGCGCCAGCCCATCCTCGGCTACCTCACCACCATCGCCATCGACAAGTTCACCTATCTCGAACAGCGCCGCGCCAACGGCACCCCGCTGCTGAGCGCCTTCGCCCCCGGCGCCGCCGACAACCGCGAGCACGAACAGCGCCTGCCGGAGATCCTCGATTTCACCGAATCCCTGTACGGCCCATACCCGTTCGATACCTCCGGCGGCATCTACGTCGATGCCGAGCTGTCGTTCTCGCTGGAAACCCAGACCCGCCCGATCTACGCGCCGTGGACCGACCTGCAGACCGTGGTGCACGAGATCGCGCACCAGTGGTGGGGCGATTCGGTGTCGGTGTACAGCTGGGCCGATATCTGCCTCAACGAATGCCTCGCCAGCTACACCGCCGACTATCTGTGGCCGGAACGGATGGAAGGCGCCGACGTCGACGCGATGTATCGCGCGACCATCGCGGAGGCGGCATCCATGCCGCATTTCTGGGACATCCCACTGCAAAACCCCGGCGCCGGAAACGAATTCACCTCGGTCTACTACCGCGGGCCGCTGTTCCTGCACGCGCTGCGCAAGCAACTCGGCGATGACGTCTTCTTCGCCGCGCTGCGCGAGTTCGTCACCGTCCATGCCTACGGCAATGCCTCGATGCCGCAGTTCCGCGAATTCATGCAGTCGAAGTCCGGTACCGATCTGAGCGGTTTCTTCGCCGCATGGCTCGATCAGGCCGCCCCGCCCGCGGACGAGTACCTGTACCCCGGTGACCTCAGGACCTGAGTGGCGCACACACGCCACTGTGTGAGCAGAGTCACTGGCAGGCAGGAATATTGAGCTCAGCGGGGGTGATCGCAGCGGTCGCGGCGATCGGGTGGCCGGGCCATACTCGTGAGGCGTAACAACGCGCCATCCGGCACCGACTCAGTGTTCGGATTGGACGTACGTCCATTACGTGGGCGGAATGTGGAAGGCACTACTGGTGAATTATTTCGGTTTCCAAATGCTCGGCCGGCTTCTCCCGAGCATCCTCGCCTTGTCGATTCTGGGCTTCTCCAGCATCTACTGAGCCTCGGTACTGTGCTCCGACCAGATGCGGTCGTCGTGATCGTGCGGGTATCCTCACCCGCGCGTTCATGATCCAGTGAACGCTTCGGTGAGAGAGGTTTTCACGTGAAGTTCCCAGGAACGCGGCTGCTGGCGCGCATCATGCTCGCCTTCGTCGCAGCGGTCGCGCTGGCGGTTGCGGTGACCGGCTGTTCGATGTTCGAAGACGCGGGCAAGTCCGACACGGCGAAGTCCGAGGTCGGCGACTGCATCAACGTCATCAGCAGTTCGGCGGTCGACTCCGAGACCGAGCCGGTGGATTGCTCATCGGACAAGGCCGTCTACAAGGTCGTTCAGACCCACGACACCAAGACCGAATGCGCCGAGGACTACACCTCCTACGAGGAGACCCTCAACGGCGGAACCACCGCGTTCCTGTGCCTGGCGCCCAATTTCAAGCAGGGCAGCTGCTACGCCGACAGCATGCTCTCCGGCTACAGCTTCGCCGACTGCGCCTCCCCGGAAGCGAGCTTCCGGGTGATCCAGCGCATCGATGGTGAGGTCGACGAGCTGCTGTGCGGCGCGGACGCCAACAAGTTCATCACGGTGGCCGATCCCAAGACCACCTTCTGCCTGGGCGACCCCAAGGCTTGATCCGCGTATTTCCAGCAGGGCCGTGCCATCCCGGCACGGCCCTCGCTGTTTGTGCGCCTATTCCAGCAGCGCGACCGACGCGATCCGGTGCAGCGTGAAGTGCCGGACCGCGCCCGTCACCGGATCCAGCGCATCGAGCTGACCGTTGCCGATGCGCACCGGTTCCACCACCCGCTGGATCGCCGTTCCCGCCGCGTCGACATAGCCGATGTTCACCGCCCGGCGCCCGCGCGCGGCCAGTTGCAGCAATGCCAGGGTCGCTGCGGTGCCGGTGCGGGTGCCGTCGGTGCGCACCGATTGCGTCGAGCGGGCGCCGGCCGCGCGCTCCCCGGCGCGTAGTTCTCGAACGAGTAGTTCCAGTTGTTCGGTGCTCGGCGGCACCGGTCGATAGGCCTGGCGGGCATTCGGGCGCACGGCGATGCGTGCGCCGCGTCGCCGCAGATCCACGATCATTCCGGCCGAATCCTCTCCGGCGGGAGTGAAACCCGCGGCGCGCAACCGGTCCAGCAGCTCGCCCAGCGGCGCCTGCGAGATGGCCACGGTCGGTGCGATCGCGCGCAAGGCCAACTCCGCCGCCACCGGGGCATTGAGTACCTGGGTCAGCAGGGCGGGGTCGTCGCTGCGCACGAACGACTGCGCCATTCCGGCCCGCAATTGGCCGTGCCGGCGTGCGACATCGTCGATCAGGTAGGTCAGCGCCTGCGGGATCGGGGTGCGCGAATGCCGGGCGAACAATCCGTGCAGTTCGGCGGCGGTGAGCCCGGAGTCGAGCGCGCGCCGCACCGAGGTCTCACCGATGCGGTATACGGTGGCCGCACCCGCTGACTCCACATCGGCGACCAGTTCGATCCGGCTCTGCAGATCGGCAGTCAGCGGACCGGGCGCGATGACCGTCAGATCCGCTTGCACCAGCACATGATCCACCGGATCGGGCAGCGCCTGCTCCATCGCCGCTTCGGCCGCACCCGCGTGGTCGGGCTGCTCGCCCAGCAGTGCGCGCCCGGGCGCACTCAACGCGCCGCGACCGATGATGCCCAGCGCCGTCGCCTCACCGAAGGTGCGCTCGACGGCTTCGAGCCGGAAATGCCTGCGCCAGCGCGGTGCCCGCCAGGCCAGCAGCCGCGCCGCACCGGACGGCTCGAGTGCGGTGCCCGCGGGCAGTTCGGCCAGAACCGCCAGCATGGCGCGCCGGTCGCGCATCGCGTGCGGTGAGCGCAGTTCATGGGCGAGGGCGGCCAGCGGTTTGTCGTTGGCGTCGCGCATGCCGATCATCCACGGCACCCGATCCGATTCCAGCCAGGCCTGCGCCAGCGTCACCCAGCGCCGGGCCGGCGGGGCTTCCAGCCAGGAGTCGGCGGCGGGGGTGGGGGCCCAGAAATCGTCGGTGGTGTCGATATCGGGCGGCGGATCGGGCAGGCCGCGGTCGATCAGCTTGGCGGCGGCCAGCAGTTCGATGAGCAGACCGGTGCGTTGTTCGTCGGTGCCTGCGTGTTTGGCGATCCGGCGGGTCTCGCGCACCCCGAGTCCGCCCGCACGCAGGGCGGGCGCAGGCACCTGGCCGAGCACCTCCAGCACGCTCGCGCAATGGCGCAGCAGCTCACCGACCTCACCGGCGCACACCGCGTTCACCTCGTCGGGTGCGTGGCTGGTGGTGGCCGGCGTCGGCGGGGTGAGCGCATGCGGGTCGGTGACGGGCTCGCCGCGCAGCACCTGGGCGACGGTGAGCGGCAGCTCGACGGTCTCCGCGTCCAGCGGCCGCAGCAGCCGGCGGCTCAGCAATTGCTGCACCGGCCGATCGGGTGGGGTGCCGGGGGCGGCGTCTTTGGTGCGCCCGCGCGGTCCGGTCGCGGCCAGCTTGTCCAGCAAAGCCCGTTCGGTGGGGGAGATCTCGGCCAGCTCGGCCGTCACCTCCGGTTCGGTCAGCCCGTCCGGCAGTTCGGTGGTGCTGCCCATCGGCCACGGGAGTGCCTCCGCGGCGGCGGGAACCACACGCAGTGCGTCACCGTCGGACCAGACCAGGGCCCGCTCGGTCAGTCGCTTCAGCGCGGCGTCGACCGGTGCGGCCTTGACCCGATCGCGCAGCGTCTTCTTCAATTCGCGACGGGTCAGCGGCGGCTGCGCGGAGGCAGCTCGCACGGCCAGGGTCTCCACGATGGCGAACTCGAGGGTGTCGAGCTCGTCGGCGGCGCGCAGCACCGAGGCCCGCTGTTCGGCGCGCGCGGCGAGCACCGTCATCGAGGAGGGCAGCGGCACCGCCAGATCGGGCCGCAACTCGAGCAGCGACACCAGCTCGGCATCGCTGCGGGCGCCGAGCCAGTCGGCCAGAGAGTCGGTACCGGTCATCGGATTCAGCCTACGATGTGTGCCCGCACACCGCCGGAGCAGGAGCCGCGGCCGGCCTGCCACCGCAGCCGGGCCGACCATGTGCCCGGTTCGATGCGGGCACATGCCAGAATGGGCGCGTGGTGAACAAATCGAAGAAGCCCTACGTCGACAACGGCTGGCCGCAGGTCGAAGACGGTGAGCATGCGGTGACCGAGCTGTCGTCCTCGCGCTCCGGCAACCTGTCCCCGTTCGGCGAGGACACCGAGTTCCCGTTGCCCGTCGACCAGCTGCCGTACGTCCACCCCCACACCGTTATCAACCGCTGAGCCGCGCGCCCCGGCCGCCGACGTCGTCGCGGCCCGTGGGCGCCCCGGAGGCCTGGCTTCCGGTAGTTCATCGCATTCGGCGATGCTCCGCACCCGCCGTCCGCGTCGACGCCTGTCCGCGGACGGTTTTGGTGTGTCCGGACACGTTCCGGTGCGGCCGGCGCCGAAGCACCTTCGCGGGCAGAGTCTCTGGGGACCGCGGTGTGCACCGTCGGAGCCGCGGCCGACGTATTGCGAGCCCGCATAACACGTGAAAACGACTGTGGCCCCGGCATCCGATGGGATGCGGGGCCACAGTCGTTTATGAGACTCGGGCTCAGGAGGGGAGCAGACCCTTGTTCGCCTCGAAGAAGTTCACGACGGCCGGGTCGAGCTTGGTGCCGTTGGCCTTGGCGGCGTTGAACACATCCAGCGCCTGCTGCGGCACCTGGACGCCCTGCGCCTGCACCACCGCGATGGCGCGGTCGACGGCGTCGAAGACCTGCTGGCTGCTGTCGGCGGCCGCCTGCTGCGGCGCGGCCTGCTGCTGCGGGGTGGGCTGCCAGCGCGGGCTCTCGGACTCGGCGGGCACCGAACGCTGGGTGGGGCCGCTGCTGAGGCCGAGCGAGGCCGAGCACGAGGGCCAGGCGCCCCAGCCCTGGGAGGCGAGCACCTTCTCGGCGACCGCGATCTGCTGTTCGCGGGTGGCCTGGTTCGCGGTGGGGGCGTACTCGCCGCCGCCATGGGCCCGCCAGGTGCTCGGGGAGAACTGAAGTCCGCCGTGGTAACCGTTTCCGGTGTTGATCGCCCAGTTACCCCCGGCCTCACACTGCGCGAGTCGATCCCAGTCGGAGTCGGGTGCCGCGCTGGCGTTTCCGGCGAAGGCCACACCGGCGGTGCCCATGATGGCGCCGGTGACGGCGACCTTGGCTACGGTGCGCCCGGTGGAGGTTGGCTTGCGATGGCGTCCACTCATATCGGGTTCGTCTTCCTCTCGTACGCACCTGCGAGGCGCTCTCGCTCGGGTTCGGACTGAGAGGTCGTCCGTCCCGCCCTCACCCCTCAATTCCGTCGGGGGTCCGGTACCCGCGGGGTGAGGTTCGGTGCGGCGGGCCGGTGGTTGGTTGCCGGGTGGACCGGCTGGGTAAGACGGTACGACGAACTCCGCGAAAAATCACCATTTGGTAACCGGCGTGTATGTGGGGGTCTCGGAGCGGTCTCGGACCGGCATAGACCCCTCTGTGCAGCTAGGCGGGGTGCGCGATGGCCGAGGCGGCTGCAAGAACGTTCTGTTATCTGGCCGTTATGTGACGAGGATCACAGGCGGGATTGGGTAACGATTGCCCTGGGTAACTAGTTGTAGTCACTTGGCTCGTCGCCCGGAGCGCAGGGTGAACACCAGCGCCAACACGAATCCGATCGGCGTCAGCATCGCCAGTAGGTACAGCCACAGCCCCGGTTCGCCGTCGGTGAGGATGGGCGTGAGGAAAATGGCGACGATCGCCAGCAGGCCGACCGTGAAGACACCGAGCGCGAGCTGGAGCAACCAGTCCCCGGAACGACGCGGCGGGCGACCCGATGGCGGCTGCGAGGGAGTGTTCGTCACCGCTGCACCGTAAAACTGATGTGCTTACGCGGTCGGCACCGGGGTAGACTCGACGGCAATGCGCGTCCTGCATACCTGTGGGGCGCGTTCTTTCGCACAAGGGCAAGACCTGATCGCGGCACGGCCGCGCGGGTGCTTCGCATAGGGATCTGCCCGGGCCGCAAGGGTCCGGGTTTCGAATGATGAACGGGTGAGCGCAGTGCCGACCGGCAGGGTGAAGTGGTACGACGTCGAAAAGGGCTTCGGCTTCCTTTCCCAGGACGAGGGTGAGGACGTCTACGTCCGCTCTTCTGCGCTGCCCCAAGGCATCGAGACCCTCAAGCCGGGCCAGCGCGTGGAGTTCGGGATGGCCGCGGGCCGTCGCGGACCGCAGGCGCTGAGCCTCAAGCTGCTCGAGGCGCCGCCGTCGGTGCGACAGGGCCAGGAGCGGGCCGGGCGCAAGGAGCCGGCCGCGCGCAGGCATACCCCCGACGAGCTGCACGGCATGGTCGAGGACATGATCACCTTGCTCGAGGCCAAGGTGCAGCCCGACCTGCGTAAGGGCCGGTACCCGGATCGCAAGACCGCACAGCGGATCTCCGAGGTCGTCCGGGCCGTGGCCCGCGAGCTCGATCACTGAGCGTCGTCACCAGCTGACAAGAAAACGGTCGCGGGCATCGTGGATGCCCGCGACCGTTTTGCTGTGACGAGATCTACTCGGCGGTCCTGATCGACCACGCCGCGTGCGGCACGTAGAACTCCGCGCCGGTTTCGTCGCGCGCCAGGATCGGCAACTGCATCTCCACGCCGACCAGCCGCAGATCCGGCTCCGGCTGCGACTCGACGGTGATCGCGCGCACTCCGTCCGGGAATTCGGTGTGCCTGCGCACCTGCGCGATCTCCTCACCCGACGGCAGCGCGTACACCTGCTGGATCAGCCAGGGGGCGTCGGCGATCTCGCTGGGCAGCGACAGTTGCAGCGGATAGCCGGGCGGCACCTCGAGGCTGACGGTCTCGCCGTAGCGGCAGTCCTCCATCCGCACCGTGCAGTACATGAACGGAGCCACGGTGACCGTGCGGCCGTGCGCGTAGGCGGTGATCTCCGGATCGTGCTCGTCGGCGTTGCGGACCAGCACCGTCAGCACGCCGACGAAGGCGGTCGAGAGCACGAGTACACCTGCGGTGAACAGCGCGACGATGGTGCGGGCGTTGGGTTTGCTCACCGGATGGGGTCTCCTCGTTCGATGTCGGCGGTGCGGCCGCGGCGGCGGGCGGCGACCGGGGTGTCGGCGGTGCTGTGGTGCGGGACCACCTGCTCGGCGTGCTGGGGCCGGTTGCCGCCCAAGCCGGGCAGCAGCGAATGGCCGCGATAACTCACCACAGTCTGGACCAGGCCGGCCACCAAGATCACCGACACCACCGCGAAACCCTTCCAGTAGTCGGTCGGCAGCAGCACACCGGCCGCGCCGCCGGCTACCCAGCTGAGCTGGAGCACGGTCTCCGAGCGCCCGAACCCGGACGCGATCGACTCCGGCGGCAGATCGTCCTGGATCGCGGCGTCCAGCGACACCTTGGCCAGCGCGCTGGCGCAGGCCGCGACCAGTGCCGCTAGTGCCGCGCCCAGCAGGTTGTCGGCGAAGATCGCGAACAATGCGACCACCGCGCAGGCGGCCGTGCAGTTGACCACGATCAGCGAGGGCCGGCCCAGTTTGATCCGCGCACCGCTGGCATTACCGGCGAAGTTGCCGATCGCCGCGGCCGCGCCCACCACGCCCAGCATGGCCGCCTGCTGCACCGGACGGTGTTCGGTGGCCTTCGCGACGAACGCCACATAGAAGGTGAGGAAGCCGGTGAGTACGCGGATGCTGCTGTTACCCCACAGCCCGGTCACCACCGCGCGGCCCAGCGGCTGACGTCGTTTACCGGCGGGTACCGCGGACTTCTTGCCCGACGGGATGACCTCGGTCTCGGGGTCGTCGCCGTGATAGCTCAGCGTGGCAGGCACCTCGCCCTCGGTGATCTCCACCCAGCGCGGGATCCGCAGGCTCAGATAGGTACCGGCACAGGCGATGCCGACCGCGAGCACCAGCGCGCCCGTCGAACCGAAGGCGGCGGCCGCCAGCGCGGCGATCGCGCCCGCGCCCATCGTGCCGCCGACCAGGCCGAACACCGTCAGCCGGGAATTGGTGCGCACCAGGTCGATTCCCGGTGGTAGGACGCGTGGCGTCACCGCGCTCTTGAGCACGGCGAAGGATTTGCTCAGCACCATCATGCACAGCGCCAGCGGATACAACGCCCAGGTGTCGAAGTCGACGACGAGCACCACCGCCAGCACCGCGCGCACCGCGAACGACGAGGCCAGCGCGAGTCTGCGGCCGCGCTGCAACCGGTCCAGCGCGGGCCCGATCAGCGGTGCGATCACCGCGAACGGGGCGATGGTGATCAGCAGATACAGCGCCACCTTGGTCTTGCTCTCGGCGGTGGCGCTGGCGAAGAACAAGGTATTGGCCAGCGCGACGGCGATCGCGGCGTCGAGAGCGAAGTTCGTCATCGTCGCGTAGGTCAGCGCGGTCAGGCCGGATTTGTCGGCGCCGTCGGCCTTGGCCGCGCGCTGGAAGGTGGCGAAACCCTTCTCGGTCAACTCCCGGCCGCGCAGCGCGGCGACCCGGGTGACGGTGAGCTTGCGCGGGACGCGACGGTCGTCGACGCGGCTCTCGGTGCTGTCGGCCTTCTCGCGCCGGTCGTCGACCCGGCGCGGCGGTTCCTCCTTGCGCATCGACCGCGTGAAGCGCCCACCCGAACTCCGGCCGGGCTCGTGCTCGACCTCCGTCAGCGGACGGGTCGGCGGCGGGGCGGTGCCGGGATGGTCCGGCGGCAGCGGCGGCAGCGGACGACGTCGCCGCGGCGCATTCGGTGGCGGATACCGGTCGAACCCGGGATGCCGCTCATACGGTGGATACTCTTCGCCGTCCCACCGACCGCGCGCGGGACCGGGGGGATCGCTGGGAGTATTGGCATCGCCCCGGAAGCCGGGGGGTTCCTGCTTCTTCAACGGTTGCCTCCCAGCTCTAAGAGCGGGGTGGACTCACACCATCTCCACAGGCTGCGACGGCCAGCCCGGCCGCCAGAATATTCTTCGCCGCATTGACGTCGCGGTCGTGCGAGGTGCCACAGGCGCACGTCCACTCTCTCACATCGAGCGGGAGCTTCTCGATGATCGCTCCACACGCCGAGCATCTCTTGCTCGACGGATACCAGCGATCGATCGCTATCACCTGTCGGCCGTACCAGGCTGCCTTGTACTCCAGTTGCCGCCTCAGCTCCGACCAGCTCGCGTCGACGATCGCACGCGCAAGGGTGCGGTTGCGCATCATGTTGCGTACCGGCAAATCCTCGATGATGATCACTTGGTTTTCGTTGATCAGCCTCGTGGACAGTTTGTGCAGGTGATCCCGCCTGCGGTCGGCGATACGGCCGTGGACTTTCGCCACCGCGGCGCGGGCTTTCGCCCGGTTCTTCGATCCTTTGTGCTTTCGGGCCAACCTGCGTTGCGCAGATGCGAGCCGCCGCCGGTCTCGTTGCTCGTGACGGGGATTGACAACCTTCTCGCCCGTCGAGAGCGTGACGAGTGATTCGATGCCGACGTCGATCCCGACGGTTCCGGACACCTTGGGTAGTTCGTCGATCGCGGTCTCGACAAGCACGGAGATGTAGTACTGGCCCCGAGCGTTCAGGGACACAGTCACCTGGGACGGCACCGCGGACTTCGGCAGAGGACGTGACCAGCGGATGTCCAGCGGCTGATCCTGCTTCGCGAGTGTGATCCTGCCGCCACGAAAGGTGAAACAGTTTCGGAAGTAGGTTGCCGAGTCGAGCGTCCGGCCCTTCCGCTTGAAGGCCGGGTACTTCGCGCGCTTGGCCCAGAAATTCACGAATGCGGCGTGCAGATTCCGCAGCGCTGCTTGCAGAGGACCCTTCGACGGAGCCCGCAACCACTCCGTTTCGGGGTTTCGTTTCCAAGCCGTGAGCATCTTGTCGGTCTCGGCGTGTGTCAACCGCCGCTGCTCCTGCTTCCACGCCCGGGAACGTTCGGCGAGCGCCCGGTTGTAGACGTAGCGGGTGCACCCGAATGTCTTCGCGAGTTGATCGATCTGCTCGGGGGTTGGGTAGAAGCGATAGCGGTATGCACGCTTCACCAGCTTGTCCCCCATACCTAATAGGGTAGCGCGAGGTTCTCTCGTCATAGGTCGATCGCGCTATCCCCGGGCAGGAGGCCAGAGCCTGCGCGTTACGCGGCTGGGTCACAACGTCAATTCTGGCGCACAACCGCGGGTGGGGCTCACGCACTCTCCGGCGAATCCGCCGAAAGTGACGTGGTTCGCCTAGGGGGCGGGGACGAAACGGACCTCGAACATGGTGGGCCAGTACTTGCCGGTGAGCAGGAAGCGGTCGGTGCCGGGGATCTGGGCGATGCCGTTGAGGACGTCGGTGCCCGCGCGTTCGCCAGGGCTGAGCAGGCCGGAGGCGTCGATGACGGCCAGGACCTGCCCCGTCTCGGGGTCGATGCGCAGAATCTCGTCGGTGGGCCAGGTGTTGGCGTAGACAGAGCCGTCGGCGGCGCATTCCAGCTCGTTCAGCCGGGCCGACGGGCGGCCTTGCAGCTCGACCGAGCCGGTCGGGGCGAAGGTGACCGGGTCGCGGAACGTCAGCGTGGCCGAGCCGTCGCTCATCACCAGCTGCCCGTCGCGGGTGCACAGCCCCCAGCCTTCGCCCTCGTAGGAGACCTGTCTGCGTTCGGCCAGCGTCTCCGGGTCGCGGGCGAAGGCGATGCCGTCCTTCCAGGTGAGCTGCCACAGCGTGTCACCCGCGACGGCGATTCCCTCACCGAACAGCGGTGGTGGAAGTTCCGCGGTGGCGAGTTCGGCGCCGGTGGCGCGGTCGACGGCCCGCACGCCCGAATCGCCCGACATCCCGGTGCTCTCGTAGAGCACCCCGTCGGTGATCTGCAAGCCCTGGGTGAAGGCGCGCCGGTCGTGCGGTGCCGTGCCGACGACCTCGACGACCAGGTGCGGCGCGCTGTCGGCCGGGTCGTCGGCCCGCGCGCAACCGGTCGCGGTGAGCAGGCAGAGCAGGGCTGCGACGGCCAGCGAACGCCGATCGGTCTCCATACGGCAAAATGTAGGCCGTGAGCGCAGTTTCTGTTTCGG
Source organism: Nocardia cyriacigeorgica GUH-2 (assembly GCF_000284035.1). Classification (NCBI taxonomy): domain Bacteria; kingdom Bacillati; phylum Actinomycetota; class Actinomycetes; order Mycobacteriales; family Nocardiaceae; genus Nocardia; species Nocardia cyriacigeorgica. Next base: position 697,678 of record NC_016887.1, read on the forward strand.
ACTCCGGCGTGCGGCCCGTGCTGGCCGACGCCGTCGAGCTTGCCCGTCGTGCGCTCCTCGAGCTGGAGCCATCCGGGGTCGGTGCGCATCTTGGTGTGTCCGCCGAGGACGACAACGCGGCAACCCACCGTTTCGAGGCCACCCTGACCGGCTATCGCGGCTGGCAGTGGGCCGTCGTGGTGGCGGCCCCGCCCGGTGCGGACCATCCGACGGTCAGCGAGTCGGCCCTGCTGCCCGGCCCCGACGCCCTGATCGCGCCCGAATTCGTGCCGTGGGATCAGCGCGTGCGCCCCGGCGACCTGGCCCCCGGCGACCTGCTGGCCCCGCCGCCCGACGACCCGCGCCTGGCCCCCGGCTACACCGCCACCGGCGATCCCGAGATCGACGACGTGGCGTACCAGGTGGGCCTGGGCCGCTCCCAGGTGCTCAGCCTCGAAGGCCGCGAGGAGGCCGCCCAGCGCTGGTACACCGAGTTCGGCCCCGACACCGAGATGGCCAAGGCCGCCCCCGGCACCTGCGGCACCTGCGGTTTCTACCTCCCCCTGGCCGGCGCCCTGCGCGCAGCCTTCGGTGTCTGCGGTAACGCGATGGGCGCCGACGGCCACGTCGTGCACACCGAATACGGCTGCGGCGCGCATTCCGACGTCACCGTGCCGACCGGCGCGGGTTCGCCACTGTACGAGGCCTACGACGATGCGGCGGTGGATCTGGTTCCGACCGAATCGCTGCGCGGCGCGGGCAGCGATGCGGGCGCCGGAGAGACGGCGTCGGCTGAGAGCGCTTCCCGATCCGCTGGTGCGGACGGCAGCGTGGACGGGCCGGCCGATGCCTCTGCGAGCAACGGGGTTGCCGAGGCGAGCGGCGTCACCGACGAACCCGGCCAGAAGCAACCTGCCGATTCCGCAACGGACCGACCCGCTCAGGTCGCCGAAGCCACTCCCGCAGCCGGCGCCCGCGAGGCGGACACCGCTGAGCGCGTCGAGTCGGCCGAAACCGCTGCGGCTGATGCCGGCGCGCCTGTCGGCGTCGAGGTTTCTGATGCCGCCCAGACGGCCATTGCCGCCGAGCCCGCTGATGCTTCCGGCGTGACTTCAGCTGCCGAGGCTGCCGAAGGCGCACCCGAGTCGGACACCGCCCGGCCCGCTGACGCCACTGGTGGCACTACAGCTGTCGAGTCTGCAGAGCCCGCTGATGATGAGGCCGCGGTGGCCGAGCGCGCAGATGCTTCCAGCGGTGCTGCTGACCAGCACGCCGACGCGATGAACACCGTCGAGCCCGCCGACTCGGTCCGCGACCGGTCTGCTGACGCGGCGGAAGCGAGCAGCGACGAGGCAGCTTCGAATGTCTCGCGGGCGGAGCAGTCCGGCGCTTCGGTCCCGGAATCCGGATCCTCCAATGGCACCGGGGAATCCAGGGAAACCGCTGAGCCCGGCGATCTTCCGGCGACGGATGCCCAGTCGGAGTCCGGGTCATCGGCGCTGAGCTGAACGCGGCGGGGGACGATCCGTTCGGTACGGCGTCCCTGCGTGCCGGTGTGCTCACGGCCTGGCGGGATTCGCCGACGCGGTTGCGGGAGGATGCGGCGACCGAGGCCGATCTGGTGCGGGCCGGGTATCGGGACCGGCTGCTGACGGAGTTGGCGCAGAATGCCGCCGATGCCGCCGCCAAGGTGGACGCGCCCGGCCGGCTCGCGGTCTGGTTGGCCGGCGACGCCCTGCACATCGCGAATACCGGTGCACCGCTGGATCTTTCCGGCGTCCATGCGCTGACGGCGCTGCGTGCTTCCGGCAAGTCGGACCCGGCCGCCACGGTCGGCCGCTTCGGCGTCGGTTTCACGGCCGTGCTGACGGTGAGCGACGAGATCGAGATCCGATCGACTACCGGCTCGCTCCGATTCTCCCGCGCGGAGACGCTGGAGGCGCTGCACCAGAACGACATTCATGTACCCGGCGAGACGGAAACCACCGCCGCCGAACGCTGGCAGCCACCCGCGTTGCGTTTGGTGTGGCCGAGCGCGGACGGCCCCGCACCGGGTTTCGATACCGAGGTCGTGCTGCGCCTGCGCGATGACGTCGACCCGCAGGCCTTGCTGACGGCCCTGCGGTCCGAAGCCGCCGAACTCCTGCTCGAACTCCCCGCCCTCCGTGAGATCCAGGTCGGCGACGACGAATTCATCAGCACCACAAGCGATTCGGCACACGGTCTCCAAGAGCTGCACATCACCGGCCCCGATCTCGATCAACGCTGGTGGCAGTTCCGCACCGCCCGTGCGCGCTGGCTGCTGCCGATCCGCGACGGCCGTCCGGTACGTGTCGCGCCCGACGCCCTGCGTGCCCCGACCCGCTCCGACGAGGAGCTCTCCCTCCCGGCCCTGCTCATCGCCGACATCCCCATGCAGCCCGACCGTCGCCGCCTGCTCCCCGGCGCCCACCTGGCGGAACTGGCCTCGGGGTACGCCGATTTCGCCCGCGCCCTGCCCCCACGCGACCGCCTCACGCTGGTCCCCGTCCCGGGCTTCGCCCGCAGCGACGCCGACGGACTGCTCCGCGAAGCCCTCCTCCGCGAACTCCAAACCCACCCCTGGCTCCCGGTACTCGCGACCGGCCAGGGTTCCGGCCCAACCGTCACCTCGCCCGATGAACCCGAAGCCTTCATCGAACCGCCCGATACCGCCCGACTCGCCGCCCACGACACTGATCTCTCCCGCCACGCCGACGGCGCCGCCATCCCCACCCGAGCCAGCGTCTTCCCCGACCTCACCCCCGAACTCGCCACGCTCTTATCGGATGTCCTAGGCCCCCTTGTGATCCCGGAACTCTCCGGCGGCCCACATGCCGAAGCCCTGTCCGTCCTCGACGTGCACCGCATCGGTCTCGCGCGCCTGGCGGAACTGTCGGCCGGACTGGACCGCCCGCCCTTTTGGTGGCAGGAGCTGTACGCGGCCCTCGAGCCGTACGTCACCGACCCGCTGGCCGTCGAAGAGCTCGGCGCGCTCGCTGTCCCGCTGGCCGATGGGCGCCTGGTCACGGGCCCGCGCACCGCCGTCCTCGATGACGAACTGCACGCACCGATTCCGGTGCACTGGGCGCGGCTGATTCATCCGGAGGCGGCGCATCCGCTGCTGACGCGGCTGGGCGCACGGCAGGCGACGGTGCCCGATCTGCTCTCGGATCCGGGGCTGCGCGCTGAACTCGAGGATCACCCGGGCGATCCCGACACCACCGACGCGGTACTGCGGCTGGCGGCCCAAGCCGATCCGGCGAACCTTCCGTCATGGCTCGGCCTTCTCGAATTGCCCGATGACACAGGCGAATTGCTCCCGGCCGATGAGCTGCTGCTACCCGGTGCGCCGCTGCGGGCGGTGCTGGTCGAGGATTCTCCGTTCGGCACTGTCGACCAGGATGTGGTCGACCGCTACGGAGCCGATGCCTTGCGGGTGGTGGGTGTCGGCTGGGATTTCGCGATCGTCACCGAGACGGACCCGACCGGTCCCGATCACGACCTCCCAGACGAAGAGGCCTGGTGGGCCGGGCTGCCCGAGGATCCGCCGGAGCTGATCGCCGTGCGCGACCTGGACCTGGTCGACGACGTCGCCTGGCCGCAGGCCCTGCGCCAACTGGCCACCGCGGAACGCACCCGCCCTCTGCTGGCGGACCCGAACGGCTACACCGCCTGGTGGTTGCGCCGCTTCGCCCGGATCGACGGCACCGAGCTGGGCCTCTTGCGCCATCCCGACGAACCCGAATTCGCCGGTCTACTCCCCGAATTCACCGCACCCGGCTTCTCGCGCGCCGAGATCGACGCCCTCCGCCCGGTCCTCGCCGACCCCGCGACGATCACCCCGCCGCTGGCCGAGGCACTGCTCGCCGCCCTCGCAGACCCGGCGAAATCCCCGACCCCGCAGGTCATCGCGCGCACCCACGCGCTGCTCGCCGCCGCCGAGGAACATCTCGACCTCACCGAACTGGAACTGCCCGACCTGGTGCGCGCACTGTCGGGCGAAACGGTCGATCCGGGGGAGGCGATGGTGCTGGATCAGCCATGGTTCGGCCTGGCGATCCCACCGCACAGGCTGGTCGCGGGCGCGGTCGAGTCCGCCCCGGCCTTGGCCACTCTGCTGGATCTTCCACTGGTGTCGGAAGTGGTGACGGCGGAGGTGATCAGCACCGGACGCGCGAGCAGCTGGGCGAGCGAACCGATGGGCGTGGTGCTGCGTCAGCTGTTCGATCTCCCCGGCGACGACGGTGAGCTGATCGTGCACGACGAGTTGCGCGTGCGGCTGTCCGGCGCGGTGCAGCACACGGCCGAGGTGCTGTGGTGGCGCGACGGCGACACCACACACATCCGGAACCCGCAGGCCCGCGGCTGATCCGGGCGGAATCTACTTCGCGTAAGTGCTCAGCATCTCGCTGAGCACATCCAGCTGGGTGCGTACGCTTTCGCTGTCGTTGTCCACCAGCCAGCGAAGCACGATCCCGTCGATCACGCTGAGGGTGAACCGCGACAGGGTCTGTACCGGCACCGACCATTCCGTGGACGTCGCGTCGCGGGCGTGGTCGAGGATATCGGCGACGGTGGAATCGTTGAACGCGTACTGTTCCCGCGCGATCGCCAATTTCGCCGGTGTCTGTTCGCCTTCGCGCAGCGCGTAGGTGGTGGTCTCGTAGGTGAGCAGCTGACGTTCCGGGGTGGCTTCGATGTTGAGCCACATCAGTTCCAGACCGTTGCGCACCAGAGTTTGCAGGGCCGCTTTTCCGGTTCCGGCTTCCTGCCAGACTGTTTCATTGGCGTCGACGGAATCGCGCAATTCCATCGATAGCGCTTTGACCAGCTCGGTCATCAGCGCGTCCTTGTTTTCGAAACAGTAATGCACCACACCGAGCGAGACGCCGGCCGCTTGCGCGACATCGCGCGTGGTCACGCCCGCAACACCCTTTTTCTCGGCAAGGCCGATCGCGGCCTCGATAAGGTGGGCCCGTCGTTCTTCGACGCTCAATCGGGAGGACACCTGAGCGAGTTAAGCGCTCGCAGGGCGAACAGTCAATTCGCCGTCCCGGAAAACTCGTACTGGACGACTGTCCAGATCTGTGGTTCGCTGCCAGGGATCGAAGGGAGTCTGTGATGCCGGTTACCCGCAGGATGCTGCTCGCCCGGACGGCGGTCGGCTCGGCCGCCCTCGCGGCGGTGCCCGCATTGCCGGGCGTTTTCGCGGCGACGGCGGGCGCGGCAGCCGGCGAATACGAGATCGGCGCGGGCCTGTCCGACATCACCGGACCGGCCGCCGAATGCGGCATGATGGGCTACTCGCAGCTGGAACAGACCACCGCGGGCATCCATCTGCGACCCCGGGCCAGGGCGTTCATCATCGGCGCGGGCGGGCGGCGGATCGTGTTCGTCGTCGCCGACAACGGCATGATCTTCCAGTCGGTGCACCGCGGGGTGCTGCTCGCCCTCGCCGAGCGCTTCGGCGACCTCTACACCGAGCAGAATGTGCTGCTGACCTCGACGCATTCGCACGCCACCTGCGGCGGCTCCAGCCACGACTACGCCTACAACCTCTCGATTCTCGGCTTCCAGCAGCAGGTCTACGACGCGGAGGTGCAGGGCATCGTCGAGGCCATCGCGGCCGCGCACGCCGACCTCGGACCCGGCTCGCTGGCGGTGGGCCGCGCGCAGTTGCGCGACGCCAGCGTCAACCGGTCCCGAATCGCCTTCGACCGCAATCCCGATGCCGATAAGCGCTATTTCCCCGACGCCATCGACCCGGCGGTGACGGTGCTGTCGTTGCGCAAAGGCGGTCGTGAGGTCGGCGCCATCACCTGGTTCGCCACCCACAACACCTCGATGACCAATGAGAATCGGCTGATCAGTTCCGATAACAAGGGCTACGCCTCGTTCAGTTTCGAACACACCGAGCACGGCGTGCGTTATCTGGACGGGCGTGCCGATTTCATCGCCGCCTTCGCGCAAACCAATGCCGGTGATATGTCGCCGAATCTGAATCTGCGGCCCGGGTCGGGACCGACCGATGACGAATTCGACAACACCCGCATCATCGGCGATCGGCAGTACCGCGCCGCGAAGTCGGCTCTGTCGGCGGCGAAGTCGATCAACGGTCCGGTGGACGCGATGCTCTGCTACATCGATCTGGCCGATATCGCCGTCGACGGCCGCTTCACGCCCGATGGCCTACCGCGCCGCACCGCACCGGCCGCCGCCGGTGTTTCGCTCATCGCGGGCAGCGTGGAGGACGGCCCCGGCCTGCCGGGCGGCCCGATTCCGGAGGGCGTGACCAACCCGTTCCTGGCCGCGCTCGGTGATCCCGGCGCGCCTGCGCCGGCGTGGCTGTCCGACGCGCAGGCCCCCAAGGCGATCGCGGCGCCGCTCGGGCTGCTGCCGCCGGTGCCGTGGGTGCCGAATGTGGTGCCGATTCAGCTGGTGCGCATCGGTGAGCTGTATCTGGCGGCGGCCGGTGGTGAATTCACCATCGTGTCCGGGCTGCGGGTGCGCCGGGCCGTCGCCGCGGTGCTCGGCGTGGATGTCGAGCAGGTGCTGTTGCAGGGCTATGCCAATGCCTATCACGAGTACGTGACCACGCCGGAGGAGTACGACGTCCAGCAGTACGAGGGCGCCTCGACTCTCTACGGCCGCTACACCCTCTGCGCTTATCAGCAGGAATTCACCCGGCTGGCAACGGCTTTCGCTGCTCGTCAGCAGATCGCGCGTGGCCCGGCCCCGCGTGATGTCTCGGCCTTGCAGCCGAATTTCGTCCCCGCACCGGGACCGGATGCGACGCCGCCGGGCCGCGGTTTCGGTGACGTCCTGGTGCAACCGGCGCCCACCGCGGCACCCGGGACGCGGGTCGAAGTCGAGTTCGTCTCGGCGCATCCCAAGCACAATCCCCGCCGCAACGGCACCTTCCTGGAGGTGCAGCGCCGCACGGCCGCGGGCCGGTGGGAGCGGGTGGCCAACGAGGGGGAGTGGGCGGTGCGGTTCCATTGGCGCTCGCCCGGCCCGGGAATCTCGGTGGCCCGGTTCACCTGGGATATTCCGGGTGATGCGGCGCGCGGACGGTACCGGTTCGTGCATTTCGCCGACCGGCTGGGCGCCGATGGCTCGCTGACGCCGATCGTCGGCACCAGCAACGAATTCGGTATCGCCTGACGGCGCAGCCGGGGCCGGGCTCAGAGCCCGGTCTGCGCGCCCTTGTCGCCGCGCCGAGCGCCACGGCGCTGGATGAAGAAGATCGTGTACCCGAGCAATCCGACCGCAAGTCCCATCAGGCAGACCGGACGCGCGGTCTCCCAGCGGTCTCCGCTCACCCACACCACGACCGTGGCCAGCGCCCACAGCGCGCAGCCGACCGCGAGCACCGGCCGTGGGTCGGTGAGCCGGGGCGGGATCTGCGGCACCTTCGGGGTCACGGAACTCAGCCTAGGCGAACATGCGTGAACTCCGGGCACCGTCCCGTATCGTGCTCAACTGTGACAACGCCATCGGAAGTTCGGGAGCTCGCGGGTGAGCTGTCGCTGGCGGTCGTGCGTTTGACGCGGCATCTGCGCGGGCGACGGACCGATTCGCAGATCTCGCTGACCCAGCTGTCGGTGCTGGCCACCCTGCACCGCGACGGCGCCATGACCCCGGGTGCGCTCGCCGCGCGCGAACGGGTGCAGCCGCCGTCGATGACCAGGGTCATCGCCTCGCTCACCGATCTCGGCCTGGTGGTGCGCAAACCGCATCCCACCGATGGCAGGCAGATCATCGTGTCGCTGTCACCGTCGGGCCGTGCCCTGATCGCCGATGAGGCCAGCGCGCGCGAAGCCTGGATGACCGATCAGCTGTCCACCCTGGCCCCGGAGCAACTCGACGTGCTGGCCCGCGCGGTCACGATCATGAAGCAGATCGTCGCCGAATCCGAATAACCGGCTCAGGACGAGTAGCGGTAGTTCGGCGCGAACGCCTGATCCGAATCGACGATGTCCTTGCCCAGCGGGAACAGCGCCAGCGGGATCAGCTTGAGATTCGCCCAGCCGAACGGGATGCCGATGATCGAGATGAACAGCGGAATGCTGGTGAGCAGATGGCCAAGCGCCAGCCACCAGCCCGCGACCACGAACCAGATGATGTTGCCGATCAGCGATCCCGCACCGGCGCCCGGCTTGTCGACGGTGGTGCGGCCGAACGGCCACAGCACGTAGGCGGCATTGCGCAGCGCGGCGATGCCGAACGGGATGGTGATGATCAGAATGAAGCAGATCACCGCCGCCACCAGGTAACCGACCGCCATCCAGAAGCCGGCCAGGATCAGCCAGAGGATATTGAGGACCAGCCGGATCACCTGCATGCCTCCAGCATGCCAGGACCGGCCCGGGTTGCGCATCCGATCGGGCCGGTCCGTGGCGGCCGCGGTCAGAAGAACCAGCCGACCTCCGCGTCGCGATCAGCGGAAAAGGCCTGCTCCATCGCACGCACCAGCCCGGAATCCTTGGCCCGCAACCGGTTCGCCGCGGCGAACGCGCGAGCCGGATGGGCGCCGAGATACATGCTGCCGAGCACGTCGATGCCCAGTTCCAGGTCGGCGTCACGGTCGGTCGGCGCACACTCGGCCACACCGTCGCGGACCCGCAACGCGAAGGTACCGCCGGCCTCGCGGAACGGATCGTGCACCGCGAGCACCACGTCCAGATCGGCTGCGTAGGCGCGGGCGGTGAGCGCGGCCGGAATGTCCATGAGCCGCAACCACAGTCCGTCGAAGCGGCCGGTGGTGCGGACCTGACGCGGATCGGTGAGCAGATAGGGCAGCGGATCGTCGTCGGTGACCACGGCCTCGATCCGGTCGATCAGATCGAGCCCGAGCAGTACCCGCCACAGCGCCGCGTGCGCGTCGGTGGTGATGGCGCGCAGTTCGCTCACCTCGACCACCGAGCCGTCGGCGCCGTGCCGGTAGCGGTAGAGGGCGTAGCCGTCAGGATGCACCAGGCTGAACAGGTCGGTCCCGCCGCCGCGGAACCGCTCGGGATCGGCGAAACGGATCGCCCACGCGCCATCGGGCCGCACCTGCGCGCCGGGGACGAGCCTGCGCCAGCGGTCGTAGACATCGCGGATGCGCTCCTGCGCGGCGCGCAGCGGAATCAGCTCGACGCCGCCCGGATCGGGAACCATCGGCAGGAAGGCGGCGCGCCGCCGATCCACCCGGATGGCCTTCTCGACCACCGTTGGCCCGTAACCGAAGCGCCCGTAGATGCTGCCCTCGCTGGCGGTGAAGATGGTCAGCGGCAGCCCGGCGGCCTCGGTGCGGCGATGCTGCTCGGTGTACATCGCGCGCAGGATGCCCCGGCGCCGATGCGTTGGCGCCACCGCGACGCCCGCGATCCCGGTGACGTCGACCTCGCGGCCACCGGGGACGGTGAGCGTCATCGTGGTGGACTGGGTGTGCCCGACCACCCGGCCGCCCACCTCGGCGACCAGCGCCTGCTCCGGCGGGAAGATGCGCGGGATCTGCTCGTTCTCCACCGCCGAGGTCCGGGTGGCGAAACACGTCTCGAGCAGCAGCAGGATCGCGTCGCCGTCGTCCGGGCGCGCCGATCGGATGACGATGTCGTCGTGGATGGCCATACCTCGAACGATGGCACTGTCGCGCCGCCCGCGCACCCGATTTTCCGGTCGGGCCGCCGCCACCGCGGCCGGGCGGGATTGGCAGGATGTCGGCTGTGGCGGTGGTTGTGGATATCGACGAGGTGGACGATCCGCGGGTCGACGACTTCCGGGATCTGAAGTCGGTCGATCGCAGGCCGGACCGTCCCGGCGGCAAGGGCCTGGTGATCGCGGAGGGCACCGTGGTGGTGCGCCGGATGCTGGACTCGCCGTTCCGCCCGCACGCCCTGCTCGGCACCGCCAAGCGGTGCGCGGAACTGGCCGGCGACCTCGCCGATGTGGACGCGCCGTACTACCGGGCCTCGCCCGAGGTGATGGCCGAGGTGGTGGGCTTCCACCTCAATCGCGGGGTGCTCGCCGTCGCGCATCGCCCGCCCGAACGCACCCTCGACGAGGTGCTGGCCGGGGCCCGCACCGTCGCCGTGCTCGAGGGCGTCAACGATCACGAGAACCTCGGCTCGATGTTCCGCAACGCCGCGGGCCTGGGCGCCGACGCGATCCTGTTCGGCGAACGCTGTGCCGACCCGCTGTACCGGCGCGCGGTGCGGGTGTCCATGGGGCATGTGCTGCGGGTGCCGTTCGCGCGGGTGCCGGACTGGCCCGGCGGCCTGGACCTGCTGCGCCGGGAGGGGTTTCAGATCATCGCGTTGACGCCCGACCCGTCGGCGGCCAACCTGGCGACGGCCATGACCGGCGCACGCGTCGCGCTGCTGCTGGGTGCCGAAGGCCCCGGCCTGACCGAAGAAGCCATGGCCGCCACCGATATCCGGGCCCGCATTCCGATGAGCCCGGGCACCGATTCGCTGAATGTGGCGACCGCCGCCGCGATGGCGTTCTATGAACGGGTGAGGACGACATGAGCGATCTGTCGAACAACCGCTACGACCCGTACCACGACTGCCAGGATCCGACCCCGTGGGCGGCAGGTATCACGGTGACGGTGCTGGTCGCGGCACTGACGACGGTCGCGGTCTACGCCTTCGGCGCGGCGCTGGCCGAGGTCCATCCGCTGCTGGCGGTGGGAGTCAATGTGGTCGCGGTCGGTGGGGTGGCGCCGACAGCGTGGCGCTGGCGTAGCGCGCCGGTGACCCGCTGGGTGCTGGCCGGTGGAGCCATTGGGGTGCTGCTGGCCTGGATCGGTCTGCTACTCGGGGTGTGAGCGTTGAGCCGGTCGGTAGAGCCGGCCGGTCGGGAGAGCGGGCCGGTCGGGAGAGCGGGCCGGTCGGGACAGCGGGCCGGTCGGGACAGCGGGCCGGTCGGGACAGCGGGCCGGTCGGGACAGCGGGCCGGTCGGGAAAGCGGGCGCGCCTCAGCCCGCGTCGTCGATGATCCGCACCTCGCTGCTGACGCCGAGGAACGCGGTGGGCGTCAGCCCGAACATCGCCCGGAACACGTCGCTGAAATGCGAGGGCGAGGCGAAACCCGCGTCGACCGCCGCCCTGGTCAGATCGTGGCCGGCGGCGTAGGCCCGGCCCACCCGCAGCATCCGGGCCCACTGCACGTAGCGGCGGAAGCTGGTGCCGGTCTGCTCGGCGAACGTGCGCAGGAAATGTGAGGTGGAAAGCCCGGCGAGACCGGCACTTTCCGCGGCGCGCTGGGGCCGGGCCGGGTCTGCGCGAATCGCGGCGGCGATGGCGGCGATGCGCGGATCCCGCACCGCGGGCACCGGGATGCTGGCCAGCTCGAGCAGCTGTTCCACCTCGGGCTCGGGACCGTCGCACAGTGCGATGAGGTCGGCTTCGCGCACCTGGTCGGCCGAATAGTCCCCGATCGACCTGGTCATCCCGCCCAGGCAGCGCGCCACCCGCGCCGAGGTCGGATCGAAGAAGCAGAACAGCATGCGCCCCTGGCTCTCGACCAGATGATGCGTCACCCGGGCCCGGAAAAGGAAGCTGCGCGCGGTGATATCGGGTCCGTCGGTCACCCGGACCCGGAACGGCGCGTCGACCCCGACCCCCAGCGAGGCGATGGCGGTGGAATGCGCGGCCAGACCCAGGCTCGGCCCCAGATAGACCGCATGCCCCGGCCGGATCCACAGCCGCGCCGTCGCGGTGCCGGAGCACGTTTCCGGAAGTGCCGACCGTGTCATGGGCGCGACGATACCGGGACGACAACGCGCACGGCAGGCACCTCAGCCAGACCGACCACGCGGCGGCACCGCCGCGACCAGCAACGACGAGCAGGAGGCGGCATGACCACCGACCGAACCCAACCGGCAACGAAGCCCTCGGCGATCGCGCTCCGCGACGTCACCGTGGACGACGCCCGCCTGCACTACGCCGAGGCGGGCACTGGCGACCCGCTGGTCCTGCTGCACGGCTGGCCGGAAGACCACCTCGCCTGGGAACACCAGATCGCACCGTTGTCGCGGCTGCGCCGGGTGATCGCACCGGACTGGTTCGGCTCGGGCGAATCCACTCGAGCCCCCGGATGGACCTGCGACTACGACAGCGAGGTGGACCGGATCGCCCGGATGCTGGACGCACTCGGCCTGGACCGCGTCGATTTCGCCTGTCACGACTACGGCGGCTTTCTCGGCCTCGGTTTCGTGCAGCGTCATCCCGACCGGGTCCGCCGTTTCGCGCTCCTCAACTCACGCGCGCAGAGCACCTTCACCCCGGCGTTCTACCTGCTGTTCGGGCTGTTCACCGTCGCCGCCCGGCACCGGCTACTGCGGCCGCTGCTCACCACCCCGCCGATCTACTACGTGCACCGCCTGGGCTTGGCCGCGTTCCTGCGCGACGGCACCTTCGACGCCGAACGGCTCGACCACTACCTGGCCATGCTGCGCACACCGCAAGGCCGGCGCGACTATGCCCACTTCTGGGCGGGCTACGAGGTGAAGGACCGGCCGGAACTCGCCATCCGGCTGGCCGAGATCACCTGCCCGACCACCATCATCTGGGGCACCCGCGAATACGCCATCCCATTGAGTACCGCCGAACGACTCGCCCGCGATATCGACGACGCCGAACTGGTGCGCATCGACGCGGGCCATTTCCTGATGGAGCAACGTCCGGATGAAGTGACCGATGCCCTCCGCCGCTGGTTGCAACGGCCCGCGCCGTGAACCGCGCTCGGCTCACCCCACCGGATCCCCGCGGCGCAACCACGACAGCAGCCCGCGCCGCGGCTTCCCGTTCGCGATATGCGGTTGACTCTCACCGACCGGCGCCCCCGGATCGGGCGCCTGACCTTTCGGGTATAGCGTGAACCCGCAGACCGAGATATCACCGGGCAGCAGCGCGCCCTCCGCGGCCGGTGCGCGGTAATGGAAACCGAGCCATTCGTTATTGGCGGCGTCGGCGAAATCGGGCGGATCGAACGGCAGGATCTGCGGGTCGGGCATATCGCCCACCTGCAATCGGACCGGATGCTCACCGGCCCAGTACGAGCGTTCCCACACCAGCGGCAGGCCTTCGTCTTCCAGGATGTGCACCCGGTTGGCGCTGAACGAACGCCGGAATTCCCCACGCTCCCAATGCGCGAACGAACCCCAGCTGTGCGCGGTGTCGAAGGCGATCAGATAGGTGTGCTCGGAGGCCAGCGGCCGGATCAGCGGCGTGGGCAGCGCGGTCGGCCGCACCCGCGCCACCTGCGGTGAACACACCACGGTGACACCGGGATAGCAGCCGATGTACACCTCGTCGGCGTCGGGACCGGCGCAGCCGCCGAGCGTGCCGACCATGATCGGCACGACGTCGTTGCCGGGATGCAATTGCTCGGCCAGCGCACGCGCGGCCTCGGGATCGCATTCGTGATCCGCGCGCAGCACCGCCTGCGGGTCGGATGCGTCGACGTACCAGAGCGACGAAGCCTTGGACAGCATTTTCGGCACCTCCCGAGTTGCACGAAAAGAGCTCCGCGAACTTCGGGCAATCCCCGCCGCGCCGAACGCGTCCGGGCCTGCCCGGCGCCGACCTAGATCGACCCCGCGTCGACCGAGATCGACCCCACACCGAAAAATCTACTCGCCCCGGCCGCGTCATGCGGCGGCTTCGCTGGGTTACGACATCGGCCTACCTGCGCCGACGCGGCTCAGTGGCCGGAGCTGCGAACGCCGAGCAGCACGTCTTCCCACGACGGCATCGGCGCCTTGCCGCGCTTGGTGCGGGCGGGCTTGGCTTTCGCGGCGGCCGGCTTGGCGTCCTCGGCCGCGGCGCTCTTGGTTTCCGGCTGGGCCGATTCCGTTGCCGCCGCGGGAACCTCGACGGTGCTCGTCGCGGCGCGCTCGGCAGTGGGCTCGGCCCGCGGTGCTTCGGTCCGGACCTCGGGCTCGGTCCGCGCGGCGGGCTCGGCCTCGACGCGGCCACCGGCCGACGGCGCCTTCGGTCCGACCGCGGCGCCACCGGCGGCCGAACCACCGGCTGCCGGAATCGAACCCGTGGTCGAGGCCGGAGACGGCAGCGCGGTGGCACCACCGGCGGCGACCGCGCGCTGCCCGTAGAACTCCTCGATCACCGGCTGCTGCGGCGCGAGTGCGGCGGATTCGCGCGGCTCGGCGGGCGGTTCGACCGGGGCCGGGGCCTCGGGCTCTTCGGGCAGGATCGTCGCCAGCCCGCGCAGTGCGCGACCGAAATCGGGATCGATCAGATCGGCGGCCGGATCATCGAGCGGGGAAACCGTGCCACCGTGCGCGTCCGGCTGGTAGCGCCAATGCGCTGCGATCTCCGAACGCCCGTTCTGCCACTGCAGCTGGGCGACCCAGAAACCCTTCTCGTCTTTCCAGGCATCCCATTCGGCGTTTTCCAGCGTGTGCCCGCGCGCGGTGAACGCGGCGGTGACGACATCGATGAGGATTTCCACCGCGGGACCGTCGGGCCGCACCGGATGCGCCTTCTGTGCGAGTTCGGCGGCGCGGGCGCGTTCGAGCAGCACCGGATAGGCGAAACGTTCCACCCGGCTGGCCGGCATGCCGGATTCCTGGGTGACCTGCTCTACGGAGGCACCGGCGCGGATACGGGCCTGGATATCGCGTGGTCGCATAGTCGCTTCCATTTCGATCTCGATCTGGCCGAATCGGGCAAGGTCTCCGCGGGCAGCGGCACGCAGTTTGTCATCGGCGGGAAGCCGGAATTTCTGGCCGCTTTCGGTGTCCACACAGACGATATGGGCGGAATCGGGCGTCACGCCGATCACTCGAAGTTCACGCACCGTTACCTCCTTATCGCGTCGGCTCGCGACACCGCCCACGTTCTGGAACAGTAGTGCACTTCTGTAAATCCCGCCGCAAGACACGCGGCATCGAAATCTACCCCCAGGGCACCGCGCACGGCTAATCTGCTCTATTCCGTTGCGAACCAAGCAGTTTCCCGGGCTTGACAAAAAGCGAACCCGCCACGCGGTCGGCGCGGCGGGTTCGGGCTGGTTTCGGGTGGGTCAGCTGAGCTTTTCCACGACCCAATCGACCGCCTTGGTCAGCTGGCTGACGTCGTCGGGATCGATGGCCGGGAACATGCCGATACGCAGCTGGTTACGGCCCAGCTTGCGGTAGGGCTCGGTGTCGACGATGCCATTGGCGCGCAGCACCTTGGCCACCGCGGCGGCGTCCACCGAATCGGCGAAATCGATGGTGCCGACGACCTGCGAGCGGTGCGCCGGATCGGTGACGTACGGGGTGGCGTATTCGCTCGACTCGGCCCACGAGTACAGCCGCGACGACGAATCCAGCGTCCGCTTGACCGCCCAGTCCAGGCCGCCGTTGCCGTTGAGCCATTCGATCTGGTCGGCGAACAGCAGCAGGGTGGCCAGCGCCGGGGTGTTGTAGGTCTGGTCCTTGGTGCTGTTGTCGATGGCGATCGGCAGCGACAGGAAGTCCGGGGTCCAGCGGCCCGAGGACTTGATCTCCTCGACCCGGGCCAGCGCGGCCGGGCTCATCAGCGCGATCCACAGGCCACCGTCGGCGGCGAAGCACTTCTGCGGGGCGAAGTAGTAGACGTCGGCGTCGGTGATGTTCACCGGCAGCCCGCCCGCGCCGGAGGTGGCGTCGATGGCGATGAGGGCGTTCTCCGAACCGGCCGGACGCTGCACCGGGATCGACACACCGGTGGAGGTCTCGTTATGGGCCCAGCCGATGAGGTCGGCGGACGGGTCGGCGACCGGCTCCGGCGCGCTGCCCGGCTCGGCCGAGACGATAATCGGGTCGCCGATGAACGGGTTGTTCTTGGCCACCGAGGCGAACTTCGAGCTGAACTCACCGTTGGTCAGGTGCAGCGAGCGCTCCCGGATCAGGCCGAAGGCCGCGGCGTCCCAGAACGCGGTGGTGCCGCCGTTGCCCAGCACGACCTCGTAGCCGTCGGGCAGCGAGAACAGCTCGCGCAGCCCCGAGCGCACCCGCGCCACGACGTCCTTGACCGGCTTCTGGCGGTGCGAGGTACCGAATACCGAGGCGCCCACCTCGACCAGGGACCGCAACTGCTCCGGTCGCACCTTGGAGGGGCCGCAACCGAAACGTCCGTCGGCAGGCTTGAGGTCGTCGGGGATGGTCGGGAACGCACTGGTCATGGCGAACAGCGTAGTCGCGGTATCGCTGTGGTGTGTACCACCCTCCGGCTAACCTGAACCCTCATGAGCATGCTGTCGGCAAACTCCGGGCGGCGATGGCGGGCGCGGCGACTACGGGGTGGTGCGGGGAGGTGGGGGACACGGCACGGCCTGCGTTCGATGCGGGCGAACCGCCGTGCTCAGCGCGATGCCGGACCGCCGGCGATGCGGCGCACGGGCATCGGACTGTGGTTGCTCGGCGTCGGCCTGACATTGTCGAGCCTGCGCCCGCGCCTGCCCTGGCGGGCCGGCGCACGATCGGGCGTGCTGAGCGGGGCCGCGCGCCGTGAGCTGCTGTTGCGCGGCACGCACGGCACGGCCACCGTGCTCGGGGTGCGCCCGCGCCGCAGCGAGGCCGGGCACGTGTTCTGGGTGCGGGTCCAGCTCGACGGCGAACCGCCCTACGAGACCCGGGTGCGGCAGCGGGTGCGCGAGGCGGATCTGGACCGGATGCGTCCGGGTGACGTGATCTTCTGCCGGGTCGACCCCGGCGACCGTGAGCGGGTGGTGCTGCACGTCTCCAATGACGCCGATCCCGGCCGGGTCGGCATCGCCAAGATCCTGTCCGACGGCCGCCGTGCCCAGGCCACCGTGCTCGCCGCCACGCCCATGGCCGCCGACTACTCCGGCCGCGACGATCCGGTGCTGCGATTGGACCTGGAGCTGCAGGCCTGGGACGAACCCGCGCCCTGGCGGGTCCGGCTGGTGCAGCCGGTCCCGCTGTCCGCGATCAGCCTGGTCGACCTGGGCAAACGGCTCGAAGTCGCCTTCTTCACCGTCGACAAGGGCGAATCGGTGGCCGTCGACTGGGCCGCATCGCTCGGCGAGCGCTAGACCGGCGCGAACGCCGACACCCGTGGGCGGACCGGCCCGTCATGCGGTGATGCGGGCCGGCGAGGCCGCAGTGGTCGGGTAGCGACACAAGCCGCAACCCGGCGGAATCAGCTGTGCGCGATCGACGCCCAGCCCGCGACCTCTTCGGGCTTACGCGGCCCCGGCCCGGTGTAGATGGCGGCCGGGCGCACCAGCTTGCCCAGCTGCTTCTGCTCCAGGATGTGCGCACACCAGCCCGCGGTCCGGCCGCAGGTGAACATGGCGGGCATCATGTGCGCGGGCACCTCGGCGAAGTCGAGGATGACCGCGGCCCAGAACTCCACATTGGTCTCGATGGCGCGATCCGGGCGACGTTCGCGCAGCTCGGCCAGCGCGGCCTGCTCCAGCGCGGCGGCCACCTCGAAACGCGGGGCGTTCAGCCGCTCGGCGGTGCTGCGCAGCACCCGGGCACGTGGGTCCTCGGCCCGGTAGACCCGGTGGCCGAAGCCCATCAGCTTCTCCTTGCGGTCGAGGATGCCCTTGACCAGCGCGCGGGCATCGCCGGTGCGCTCGACCTCTTCGATCATCGGCAGCACGCGTGCCGGGGCGCCGCCGTGCAGCGGACCCGACATGGCGCCGATCGCGCCGGACAGCGAGGCGGCCACGTCCGCGCCGGTGGAGGCGATGACGCGGGCGGTGAAGGTGGAGGCGTTCATGCCGTGCTCGGCGGCCGAGACCCAGTAGGCGTCGATGGCCTCGGTGTGCCGCGGATCCGGGTCACCCTTCCAGCGAGTCATGAACCGCTCGGTGACGGTGGTGCATTCGTCGATCTTCTGCTGCGGCACCGCGGGCTGGTAGATGCCGCGCGCGGACTGCGCCACATACGACAGCGCCATCACCGAGGCGCGGGCCAGGTTCTCCCGCGCGGTCTCGTCGTCGATGTCGAGCAGCGGCTCGTAGCCCCAGATCGGGGCGAGCATGGCCAGGCCGGCCTGCACGTCGACGCGGACGTCGCCGGTGTGCACCGGCAGCGGGAACGGTTCGGCGGGCGGCAGGCCACGGCCGAACTCACCGTCGACCAGCAGCGCCCAGGCGTCACCGAAGGTCACCCGGTTGGCGACCAGATCTTCGATATCCACCCCGCGGTAGCGCAGTGCGCCGCCGTCCTTGTCGGGTTCGGCGATATCGGTGGTGAACGCGACGACACCCTCGAGACCGCTGACGAAATCCGGGGGAACCGCGGGGCTGGTAGTCATGTGGTGACTCTCCTTGCACGTCGGGTCGCATGGCTCGCGGTGCACGGTGGTCGCGGCACATGCCGATCACCAAAACCTTAGCCCCTGGCTACTGCGGAGTAACGTCTGCCCCATGCGTGACCTGGACAATTCCTACCCGGATCTCGCCGCCATGCGCGTCGAGTACGGCGGCGGGCCTTTCGACAGCGAAGGCGCACCCGGTACCGGCGCCCGCGATGCCGATCTGGACGAAAACTGGCTGGCCGGCGGCTGGGAACCGTTGCTACGGCACTGGATCGAGCAGGCCACCGCCGTCGGGATCGCCGAACCCAACGCCATGGTGCTGGCCACCGTGGCGCTCACCGCCGACGGCACGCCGCGTCCGGTCGCGCGCACGGTGCTGTGCAAGGGGCTCTCGCCCGAAGGTGTGACTTTCTACACCAATTACGACTCGGCGAAGGGCACGCAATTGGCCGCGGTCCCGTTCGCGGCGGCCACCTTCGTCTGGCCTGCGCTGGGCCGGCAGGTGCATGTGCGCGGTCCGGTGCAGCGGGTCTCGGCCGAGACCACCGCCGTCTACTGGCGCTCGCGTCCGCGTGATTCTCAACTCAGTGCGTGGGCCTCGCATCAGTCCCGGCCGATCGCCTCGCGCGCCGAACTCGATCGCGCGCTGGCCGAGACCACGGCGCGATTCGCCGGCGTCGACGAGATTCCGGTGCCACCGCACTGGGGCGGATATCTATTGCGGCCGGACGAGGTCGAGTTCTGGCAGGGGCGGCAGGGGCGTCTGCACAACCGCATCCGGGTGAACGTCGACGGCGACACGATGACGGTCCAGCGCTTGCAGCCCTGATCCCCGAATCCATCCAATGATGTGATGAATAAGGTCTGGCCCGATCGGGTCCGGCTCGCATAATCTGCGGCTGGTGAGACTGCTCGCCGACACCAGGCCACTACGCGATCCGGACTATCGCAGGCTGTGGACCTCCGGCATCGTCACCACCATCGGCGCGCAACTCTCGGTCGTCGCGGTGCCGACGCAGATCTTCCAGCTCACCGGCAGTTCCGGCTATGTCGGGCTGGCCGGGCTGTTCGGGTTGGTGCCGCTGATCGTGTTCGGGCTCTGGGGCGGTGCCCTCGCCGACGTGATGGATCGGCGCACCCTGCTGCTGATCACTAATACCGGCACCGGACTCACCGCCCTCGCCTTCTGGATCCAGGCCGCGACCGGCGCCGGGAATGTGTGGCTGGTGCTCGGCCTGTTCGCCGTGCAACAGGCCTTCTTCGCCGTCAACCAGCCCACCCGCAGCGCCACCATTCCCAGACTGCTGCCGGAAAGCCAACTCGCCGCGGCCAATTCGCTGTCGATGACGGTCACCCAGTTCGGCGCCATCGCCGGGCCGGTGCTCGCGGGCGCGCTCATCCCGCTGATCGGGTTGTCCACGCTGTACCTGATCGACGCCATCGCGCTGCTGGTCACGCTGTGGGCGGTGTGGCGACTGCCGTCGCTGCCGCCGACCGGATCGGTGCGGCGCGCGGGTCTACGCACGGTGTTCGACGGCTTCGCCTACCTGGCCACCCAGCGGATCCTGCTCGCCTCCTTCGCCGTCGACATCATCGCCATGGTCTTCGGCATGCCGCGGGCGCTGTTCCCGCAGATCGCGCACGAGACCTTCGGTGATCCGGCCACCGGCGGCGTCGCGCTCGGGCTGTTGTTCGCGTCGATGTCGGTGGGTGCGGTGCTCGGTGGCGTGTTCTCCGGGTGGATTCCGCGGGTGCGCAGACAAGGCCTCGCGGTGATCGTCTGTATCGCGTTATGGGGGCTTGCCATGGTCGGCTTCGGGGTCGCGGTCGGGTTCACCGGGCGCGGTCTCGGCGTCGCCGCCGGGCTGTGGATCGCGCTGGCCTGCTCGGCCTTCGGCGGTGCGGTGGACATGGTCTCGGCCGCGCTGCGGATGACGATGTTGCAGACCGTGGCGACCGACGAAATGCGTGGCAGGCTGCAAGGAGTGTTCATCGTCGTGGTCGCGGGCGGCCCGCGAATCGGTGATGTTGCGCACGGTTTTGCCGCCGCGAGCCTGGGTACCGCCGTGGCCGCCGCGGGCGGTGGAGTGCTGGTGGTGGTCGGTGTGGTGCTCGCGGCGCTGGCTTTCCCGGCCTTCGTGCGATACCGGGTGGGCCGGTCAGAGCCGAAACCGGTGCTCGCTTGAATACCCCGCACCTCACCGCTCGCCGGTACGTTTGTGAGATCGTGCGGTGGGCACCCTCCTGCCCGAGCCCGGCGAAGCAGCGACTAGCGTCATGGTCAAGCGCACCGCCGTGCCGACCGCACCCGGTGCCGACGGTCATAGCCTGAGAGGGATCCTTCCGTGCCCGAGAATCACATCAACGACGCCAAGCCGGTGCTGACGTACCCCGGCGGCGAGTACCCGATGACGATCGCCGACGCCTCCGAGGGCAACGACGGTATCGATCTGGGCAAGCTGCTGGCGAGCACGGGATACACCACCTACGACCCCGGCTTCGTCAACACCGCCTCCACCAAGTCGGCCATCACCTACATCGACGGCGAGGCGGGCATCCTGCGCTACCGCGGGTACCCGATCGACCAGCTGGCCGAGCGCTCGACCTTCATCGAGGTCAGCTACCTGCTCATCTACGGCGAGCTACCGACCCAGGCCCAGCTCGAGTCGTTCACCGACAAGATCCGCCGCCACACCCTGCTGCACGAGGATCTCAAGCGGTTCTTCGACGGCTTCCCGCGCAACGCGCACCCGATGCCGGTGCTGTCGTCGGCGGTCAACGCGCTGTCGGCCTACTACCAGGACTCGCTGGACCCGCGTGACCCCGAGCAGGTCGAGCTGTCCACCATCCGCCTGCTGGCCAAGCTGCCCACCATCGCGGCGTACTCGTACAAGAAGTCGGTCGGCCAGCCGTTCCTCTACCCGGACAACTCGCTGAGCCTGGTGGAGAACTTCCTGCGGATGACCTTCGGCTTCCCGGCCGAGCCCTACGAGGTCGACCCGGAGATCGCCGCCGCGCTGGACATGCTGCTGATCCTGCACGCCGATCACGAGCAGAACTGCTCCACCTCCACCGTGCGCCTGGTCGGCTCCTCCGACGCCAACCTGTTCACCTCCGTCTCCGGTGGCATCAACGCGCTGTGGGGCCCGCTGCACGGCGGCGCCAACCAGGCCGTGCTGGAAATGCTCGACGACATCAAGGCCCAGGGCGGCGATGTCAAGGAGTTCATCCGCAAGGTCAAGAACAAGGAAGACGGCGTGAAGCTCATGGGCTTCGGGCACCGCGTCTACCGCAACTACGACCCGCGCGCGGCCATCGCCAAGAAGCACGCCGACGCCATCCTGGCCAAGCTCGGCGGCGACGACGAGCTGTTCGACATCGCCAAGGCGCTGGAAGAGGCCGCCCTCACCGACGACTACTTCGTCGAGCGCAGGCTGTACCCGAACGTCGACTTCTACACCGGCGTCATCTACAAGGCCATGGGCTTCCCGACCCGCATGTTCACTGTGCTGTTCGCGATGGGCCGGCTCCCGGGCTGGATCGCGCACTGGCGTGAAATGCACAGCGAGCCGCTCAAGATCGGCCGCCCGCGCCAGATCTACACCGGTTACGGTGCGCGCGACTACAACGAGATCACCAACCGCTAGAACACACATATCGAAGGGGATATGCGAATGAGCAAGCCGGAGATCGAATTCCAGGCGGGCCCCGCGCCCACCGAGCTCGTCATCAAGGACATCACCGTCGGTGACGGCGCGGAAGCGGTGCCCGGTGGCACCGTCGAGGTGCACTACGTGGGCGTCGAATTCGACACCGGCGAGGAGTTCGATTCGTCGTGGAACCGCGGCGAATCGCTCACCTTCCCGCTGCGCGGCCTGATCCAGGGCTGGCAGGACGGCATCCCCGGCATGAAGGTCGGCGGCCGTCGTCAGCTCACCATCCCGCCGGAGCTGGCCTACGGCCCCGCCGGTGCGGGCCACAAGCTCTCCGGTAAGACCCTGGTCTTCGTGATCGACCTGCTGGACGTCAAGTAAGTCCCGGCTTCCGACCGCGGCCCGTACTCCTCGAGTGCGGGCCGCGGTCGTGTTCCGGGCAGGTCAGGACGCGGGATTCGCGGCGGCCGCCTGGGCGGCGTCGAACGGGGCGCGGTCGAAGATGATCCGGATATGGGTGATCCGGCCGTCGGCGACGGTGTAGAGCTCGGCGCCCGGTGCGTGCGGCACCGGGATGGTGGTGGTGTCGTACATCAGCATCGCGGTGTCGTCGTCGCCGAACGCGGCGAGCAGCTGCGAGCTGGTCATGATCTGGCTGAACGGTTCCATGAAGCCGCGGAACTCGGCCAGACCGGTGATCTGCCCGGACGGCGCCTCGCAGACGAGGTCGTCGGCCAGGTAGGTGATGGCACGGTCGAAGTCGTGGCCGGTCCAGGCGCGGTGGTAATCCAACGCGGTCTGCAAGGCAGGGCTGGTGGTCATGATGTCCTTCCGGGTCGGTGGGCCGCTCGCTGCCGCCCTCACCAGTTCTGACACCGCGGCGCCGGCGAACGGAACGCGGCGGGCGAATCCATTCGGATGGCACGATGGCCGGGTGGAGCAGACCGTCCTCGAACGGGCCCGCGCCGGTGACGAGCGGGCATTCCAGGAGCTGACCGAGCCGTACCGCAGGGAACTGCTGGTGCACTGCTACCGCATGCTCGGCTCGCTGACCGAGGCCGAGGACACCCTTCAGGAGACGCTGCTCGCGGCCTGGCGGGGGCTGCCGGATTTCGAGCAGCGGTCGTCGGTGCGGACCTGGCTGTATCGGATCGCGACCAATCGGTGTCTCAACGTGCTGCGGGCGGCGCGGCGGCGTCCGCCGGAACCGGTGCCGCCGTTTCGTCCGCCCGAACCGACGCGCCGGGATTCGATCACCTGGCTGCAACCGGTCCCCGACGACGTGCTCGCCGGGGTGGCCGATCCGGCGCCGGGGCCGGAGGAGAAGCATGAGGCTCGGGCGACGGTCGAGCTCGGCTTCGTCGCCGCGCTGCAACGACTTCCACCCCTGCATACCGCGACGGTCGTGCTGCGCGATGTGCTCGGGTTCCCGACCGCCGAGGTCGCCGAACTGCTCGACAGCACTCCGACGGTGGTGAAGGGCACGCTGCAACGCGCGCGAGCCACCCTGCACCGCGAGCGCGGCAGCCTGGAGCGGACGCGTCCGGGCTCGTCCACCGAACAGTCGCTCGCACAACGTTTCGCGGAGGCCTACCTGGCGGGTGATGTGGACGGTGTCGTTGCCCTGCTGACCGACGACGCCTGGCTCACCATGCCGCCCGCACCGCACGAGTACCACGGGCGGTCCGCCATCGCCGAGTTCCTGCGCGCCTCGTTCGGTTACCGCGGCGACCGGCGGGCGCACCTGTGGGCGACGAGCGCCAATACCCAGCCGGCCTTCGCGACCTACCTCGATGATCCGGACGGGTCGTCCGCGTCACCGGCCGGGCTGATCGTGCTGACCTGTTCGGGGGAGCGGATTTCCGCGCTCACCCGGTTCCACCTCTACGATCTCTATCCGCGTTTCGGAATGCCGGATCGGCTGCCGGCCGAGAACGATTCACCTGCCTGATCGCTCATTCCCGCACGATCTCCACCGGATCGGTGAGGGCGAGCGCCACCGCCGAATGCTGCGCCTTGCCTCGCTGCGGCAGCGCCGCGAGGGCCTTGCCGGTCTGGGTGTTGAGGTTGGTGACGATGCCCTGCAGCTGCCCGATGCCGGTCTCGATCATGCCGATGGCGGCCAGCAGCTGGGCGCCGCCCTGTTCGGCGAGCTGCGGCAGCGATTCGGCGAGCTGGGCGCCCTGAGCCAATTGATCGCTCGCACCGGTCAATCGGGCCACCACGGTGCGCAGCAGGGTGCCCAGATCGGTGTTCGGATCGACGGCGGCCCCGGTTAGCGTGCCGAGGCCGGTGAGTTGCGCCCCCGCCTGCCCCGACACATCGCGCAGCGCCTGCAACTTGTTGATCACGTCGGCCACCTGCGGATCTCCGGCGAACGGCAGCCCCCGCAGCAGCGGCAGGATCTGATCGAGTCCAGAACTCATCGTGTTCGCCGTCTGCTGTACCTGGGCGATGGTCAGATTCGTGGAATCCAGCGCCGCCGCCAGCTGTTCGGCCTGCGCCGCGGCCCCGTCGACGGTGTTGTTCAACAGCTCGATCGCCGAAGTCAACTGCGCCGAACCATTCTTGGCCATATCCAAGAACCCCAGCAACTGATCGGCCCCCGCCGTGAACTGATCCGCTCCCGCAGCCGCCGCATTCACCCCCGCGTTCAACAACTGCGCACTGAACTGCACACTCGTCATCTGCGTCCGCGCCGCCGCCATAGCCGACAACGCCGCCTCCACCCCCACCGCCCCGATATGCTGCCGCACCACCGCAACAGCCCCGTCCACAACTTCGTCATCGGCCTGGGAATTCGCCGCCACCGTCACCTGCGCCCGCCGCGGCTGCGCCCCCACCAACGTCCCCATCGATTCCGTCAGATCAGCCGGCAACGTGATCACGGCCGCATAGTCGCCGCCGTCCGCTTCCCCCGGCGCCACCGTGGCCCACTCATAACCACCGACCTGCTGAACCGCCTGCACCACCTGCTCACCCGTCGGCCCGGAATCGGCATTGACCAGAGCGATCCCGCTCGGCGCTGCTGACGACCGAGCACAGGCAGCGAACCCACCCACAGCCCCGGCCCCGACAACAACAGCAACGACAAGTGCCCACCGGGCCCGTTTGTTGATCACCCGGGAGAGGCTAGAGCCCAGTTATGGCGCGCCAGTGGGTGATTCTCTGAGGATTCGGTAAGGGCTGCCGCGGTTCCCCTGGATGCACTCGGCCGACTCCCGAACGCTATGTGGACGATGGTATGCGTTGAGAAAAACTGCGACTTCCAGAACTTGCTGCCGCCCGCTGTGACTATCGGGCCGACCAGATTGCCAGCTGCCCACCCGGCAGGCATACGACACGGTACCCCCGTGGACCGACGAGACTCCACGCCTCGTATTCCATGTCCGGAAGCACGCGGACGCTCACGCCCGTATCCAGTCCCAGCTCCAACGAGCCCGAGCTATCGATGGTGGCAGTCTCGACCACTGCACCGACCAAGGTTTGGATCTGCTCGCGGTGTTCCTGGTAGCGCTCGTACTCAACCTGGTTTGCCGGTTGAGATCCGTCCGCGATCTCGAGATCACACTCGATCTGCAGTTCGTATTCGAACGATTCGCCTAGCCATGCGGTAACCGTGTAACCGATGGTCACGCAGGACACTCTCATGCCGGATACTGGTGTCCTCATAAACCCTTAGTATCCGCTCTGGCTCCGCGCAAGGTAGGCTTGATTGAAACGGCGCAGCGGGCGTTCATCGGCACGTCTCCCGCGGGGTTCCACGCCACGGATCGCCATAACTCTCATACGGATTGCCGAGTTCTCTCAACCTCTGTTCGCCGACGACAATGAGATCGGCCCGGAACGCCTCATTCGAACCGATGGCATCATCGTCGATCTGAAGGTAACCGGGAACTCCGTTGTAGCCATGGGTAATTCGATCGATTGCTTCATCAATCGATACAGGCCATGGCTCCCAGGAACTGTAGTCCCCACCCGGCGGTTGGGCCCCGAACAACTGCAGAGCAACTTCCCGCAGCTACTGCCGTAACAACTCTTCGAGTATCGGCCCGGAGTCGGGGATTCGATGCCACCACCAGGGGCGTGCAGAGGTATCTTCATCGGCAAATGATTGTACGAGTCCCTTTGTGTCTGGAACGGTTATCGATCGAAACCTATCGTCAAACGGCTTGATCGTATCCATCAGTCGACTCACAATCGGTCCCGAGAAGGCGTGGAGGCAATTTTCGAAGGAGCTTCGCATCGACATGGCGGCCAGCAGGTCGTAGCCGCCCCACGCAGTGCGGTCCATCATCGACTTGGGGCGGTCCGTGTCAATTTTTTCAACATGTGCCGCCCAGGACGCCGCGAGATCGAGAATTGTCACCTCGGTTGATCCGAGACGATACTTGTTGACTTCGATCTGACGAAGGTCCTCTTCGTCGAAGTTGTCGGAAAGATCTTTCGGAGTGATGATCATTGCGATTACCTTTCTGGGTAGTAGGTCGTGCTCCTCCAAGGCATGTCGCGATTAACAATCACTCTTACGCCATTGTAATCGTAGCGAACTGAGTTTCCTTTACCTGGCGAGGTTGTTCCCTTTTCGAGGGCTTCCTCGATCTCCCGAAGGCTTGGCCTACGCATCGTTGGGTGGTCATCTCCGGCGTGGCCGCGGGCAAGTTCTGCAATCTCTTCTCGTGAGAACCCTGTCCCCTCGAAGTCATGATCGCCGGCTTGATCGTCCGGGATGTCGTCAGGGAGGTCATCGTCGATGAAAACCTTCATCGCGATGATCCCGGCGAGCCCACCGATTACCGTGCCGAGGGAGGGCACGTCGTCGAACGCACCCACCTTGCCTGCTGTGACGGCGCCGCCCGCGGCAGCGGCTGTCAATCCGATGGCCTGAAACAGTTTGCTGGCTCTGTAAGCGGTGCCGATGGCGACGGCGGCGTCCGCGGCGACGACGGTGACTGTTCCGCCGGCGGCGGCGAGGCTTGCGCCGAAGGTGAACCAGGCCGATGCGGCCGCGACGACCAGGGTCGCGGTGATCGCGACAAGCGCAGTCTTCAAAGCCGATTCGAAAGCAGCGCGGACATCGACTGTTCCCGTGTGGAATTCCGTGACCGGTGCCGCGATGCTGCTTGTGGCGGCCGCGAGTTGAGTGGCACCGCCGTGCAGCGTGTCGAGATAAGCGTGGATCTTGGGGAGATTTTCTGGGTCGACGGTGTCGTCAAACAGGGATCTAATCGATTGGATTCGGGCGGCCGCGCCGGTAATGGCTTCGTGTTCGGCGAAGGTCTTCCAGACTGAGGATGCTTTGTCGAGCTTGTCGGTGTCGCCGTTGGGTAGCTTGCCGAACTCTTCGCCTACCTTGGACAGCACCGCGTCGAAGAGTTCTTCGACACCGACGGAGTCGTCGCGTTTGATCCCGTGTCCGTTGTCCGCGGTCGACGTCGGAATTGAGACTCTATGCTCAGACATCGCATGAATCGTTGGTTGTGGCGCGCGTATCCCACCAGGCTCTTGTCCGTAGTGATAGCCGATGGCGTATAGCGAATAGCCGAAATTCGTGAGCGCATCAGCGAGGTGAGTGCAGGTCTGCATCGTGTCGAGGGCGACCTGATCGTACTTCTCGCCCCACTGTTTACAGCCGGGTGCATCTCCGGCCATACCAGCACATTCACCCTTTACTGCGTCGTGTACTGGCTTGTCGGCGGCTCGCAGGTCTTGTGCGAGCTCATGACACCGTGCCGCTGCCTCATAGAAGGTCTGCCAGTCGACACGCAACGTGTCGTTCATGCTTGCCCACTCGACAGGATTCGAGAATTTGCGGCGATCGCCCGCGTGTACCGGCCGTGCGCGGTCTTCGCGGCCTCGCTCATATCCAGAATGCCTTCTGCGAATTCGCGTGCGCCGACGGCCCATTGCCGGTGCGCGTCGGCGTATGCCTGAGCCGCTAGGCCTTCCCATCCTGTGCCCTGGAGCCCGGCAACTTTGTCATCAATGTCATCGAGATGATCGGCGATGAAACCGGCCAGGCCGGCCAACCGGGCGACCAGATTCTCCAGTTCGGTGAGATTGACTTCGAACTCGGTACTCATGACACGATGTTCAAGCTCGACTGCGTGACCGCGGCCGCAGTGCCTTCGTCGCTCGCCTGATAGTTATCGGCCGTCACACCCAGCTTTTCGGCCATCCCCGTCAGCGCCGCAATGATCTGCACACCGCCGTCGCGTAGTTCGGTCCAGCCCTCGGTGAACTGGGTGGCCGCCCCGCCCCGCCAACCCCCGTCGGTCAGCGAATCCACGTCCCGAGCCGCAGACTCCAATGCTGACCGCAGTGCGTCAGCCACTCCGTAGACATACTGGCCGACCGCACGCACCTGCTCGGGCACAACCATGATGGTTTCGGCGGATGCCGGATTCTCCCCCGTACTCACGGCCCGAACGATACATGCCGGCAGCAGCGGAGGTCCACATCCGTTTGGGCCGATCGTTCGCAGTCAGAGCCGCTTCGGTCGGTGTAAACGAGGTGAAGCTCGGAGACCTGCCGCCATTGCGATTATGTGCTATCCGGCTCCACCCGGCCGAGCTGGAAGGTCGAGAACCAATCGGACCCCGCCGAGAGTTCCGTTGTCGAAATATGCGCGGCCGCCGTGTAATTGGGCTTGCTGGGCGACCAATGCCAAGCCCAGCCCCGATCCACCTTTGGTGGCTTGGGAGCCGCGGTAGAAGCGGTCGAAGACGGCTTGGCGTTCGGCTTCGGGGATGCCGCGGCCGTTGTCGTCGATGGTGACGATGATGTGGCCGGCGGGGGCGCGGTGGGCGGAGACTAGGGCTTCGGTGGCGCCGCCGTGTTTGACGGAGTTGGCCAACGCGTTGTCGACGGCCAGGCGCAGGCCGGCGGGGAGGCCGCGGGTGACCAGTTCGGCGTCGGTGTCGATGCGGACGGTCAGGCCGGGGAAGTGGCGCATGGCGTCGTGGGCGGCCTGGTCGCACAGGTCGCCGACGTCGGTGTCGACGTGGTCGCGTTCGTGGGTGAGGTCGCCGGAGGCCAGCCGTTCCAGCGCGGACAGGGTGGCTTCCACGCGGCCCTGGCTGCGATGCAGGTCGTCGAGGATTTCGGCGCGCTGGGCCTCGTCCAGGTCGAGGGTGCGCAACACCTCCAGGTCGGTGCGCATGGCGGTGAGCGGGGTGCGCAGTTCGTGGGCGGACACCGCGGCGAAATCGCGGGCGGTTTCCAGGGCGGCGGCGGTTTCGCCCTGGGCCTGGTCGACTCGCGACAGCATGGTGTTCACCGCTTGGGCGAGTTGCTCGGCCTCGAGCACACCGGAACCGTCCACCGGCTGCGGCGGATGTTCTGGATCGCGGTAGCCGCTACGCGCCCCCACCTGACGGGTGAGGTCGACGATCGGCCGCACGGCCCGTCCACCGAACAGCCAGCCCAACCCGGCCGCCGCGGCGATGGCCACCAATCCGCCGGCCAGCACCCACCGCTGCTGCTCGGCGGTGGCGCGGGCGGCGTCGGCATTGGGGATACCCAGCGAGACGGTCCGGCCGGCCTGCTGGTTCTCGGTCGTGGTGAGCACGCGATAGGACGCGCCGTCCACGGTGACGGTGTGCGAACCCGTTGGCAGATTGGGCAATTCGATGGCGGTGGTCGCGGTGAGTTCACCGCTGTCTCGGACGGTGAGCGCCAGATTCTCGTTCGGCCCGATCAAGTTGACCAGCCCGACCGCGATCACCGGATCGATCAACACCAACCGCGACGCCAGAGTGAGCTGCTGATCGGTCTGCTCGACGTTCACGCGCTCGATCGCCTGCAACGTGATGACGCTCAGAATCGTGATGATGAGAATCGCACCCGCCGCCGCCGCTCCCGCCACCCTGGTGCGCAACGAGTAGGCCCGGCGTCGACGCGAAGACGCGCCACGATCGGACGGGTCACTACCGCCCGGTGGCGAGCCCGCACCAGGAGTTTCCGGCGACCCGGCGCTCACAATCGATCACTCATTTCGGCGCCCGCAATACGAACCCCACCCCGCGAATCGTGTGCAGCAACCGCGGCGTCCCTTCCACCTCGAGCTTGCGCCGCAGATACCCGACGAACACATCCACCACATTGGTGTCGGCGGCGAAGTCGTAACCCCACACCAGCTCCAGCAGCCGTTCCCGGCTCAGCACCACCCCGGCATTGCGGGCCAGCGTGGACAGCAGTTCGAATTCCCGCTTGGTCAGGTCGATTTCGCGGCCGTGCAACAGCGCGCGATACCCGGCGACATCCACCTCCAGCGGCCCGACGGTCACCGCGCCCGGTGTGGCGGCGGCGGGGGTGTCGGTGCGCCGGCGCAGCAACGCCTTGATCCGCGCCACCAGCTCTGCCAGCACGAACGGCTTCACCAGATAGTCGTCGGCGCCCGATTCCAGCCCGGCGATCCGGTCGTCGACCGAACTGCGGGCACTGAGCACACAGATCGGGACCTCGTTGCCCATGGCGCGCAGCGCGGTCACCACCCCGGCGCCGTCGAGCACCGGCATATTCATATCGAGCACGATGGCGTCGGGGGAGTGCTCGTTGACCGCGCGCAGGGCCGCACCACCGTCACGGGCGACTAGGACCTGGAAGCCGGACAGGCGCAGCCCGCGCTCCACCGAGGCGAGCACGTCCTCGTCGTCGTCGACGACGAGGACGGTCGGGTTCGTTGTGCGATCGGCGCTCACGTCGTTCATTCTGCCGTCGATTCCCGGCTCGCCCCGGTCACGACGCTCGCCGGGTTGACGGGCGTGAGCACCGCTGCGCTCAGTAGTTCTTGCAGGTGTCGGCGACCTTCTGGATGGTCTGGCTCACGCCCGCCGCGCGCGGGTCGTTCTGGGCCTGCTGGGCGGCCTCGGGGTTCTCGTCGAGGTAGCGCTGGAGTTCGGCGCGACGCTGTTCGACCGGCTGATCGAACTTGGCCTGGAGTTCGGCCTTGATCTCCGGGTTGGCGTCCAGCATCGCGGCCAGCTGCGGTGCCTGATCGTGCAGCGCGGCGTCGACCTGGGCGAACGAACAATCCGATTCCAGCAGCGGCGCCGCCAGCTCCATCGGGCCCGCGGACGCGATGGCCGGGCTGAGGAAGGCGGACACGGTGGCGGCCCCGGCCACGGTGAGTGCCGCGAGGGTGGCCTTGCCACGAAAACGTTTCATATTGCTGCCTCCTACAAGATCGGTGACGGACGCCTCGACGGTATTGCCCGGTGCTGGCACGCGTGTGAACCGTTCCTGTGAAAACTCTGAGGAGCCGAGCAGATCCGTTACGGGGCGACCGGATTCGAATCCGGCACGACCTCCCCGTTGCCATTGCCGTCGCCGTTGCCGGGGCGGCTGGTGAACAGTTCGGGCTGCGCGGCCAGGATCTGATCTTCCAGCGCAACAAGCACGGCCGGGTCCTCGATCGTGGATGGGACCTCGTATTCCTCACCGGCGGTGATCTGCCGGATGGTCTTGCGCAGGATTTTGCCCGACCGGGTCTTCGGCAGCCCCGCCACGACCACGGCATCGTGCAGGGTCGCGATGGCGCCGATCTGCTCGCGTACCCGCTGGATCAGCTCCTCCTTCAGCTGCTCCTTGTCCACCTCGACGCCGGTCTTCAGCACCACGTACGCGATCGGCCGCTGCCCCTTGAGTTCGTCGGGCAGCCCGATCACCGCGCATTCGGCCACCGCCTCGTGACCGGCGATCGCGGCCTCGATGCTGCCCGCCGACAGCCGATGCCCGGCCATATTGATCACATCGTCGCTGCGGCCGAGCACGAACAGATAGCCGTCATCGTCGAAGTAACCGGAGTCGCCGGTGAGGTAGTGGCCGGGATAGGCGGACAGATACGAACGCTGGTACCGCTCGTCGTCGTGCCACAGCCCGCTCAGCGCGCCCGGCGGCAGCGGCAACCCGATGACGATATTGCCCTCGACATTCGCCGCCACCGGATTGCCGTTGGAGTCCAGCACCCGCAGCCGGTACCCGGGCACCGGCACCGAGGCCGAGCCGGGCTTGATCGGCAGCTGTTGCAACCCCAGCGGATTGGCGCAGATCGGCCAGCCGGTTTCGGTCTGCCACCAGTGGTCGACCACCGGGCAGTCCGGACGGTCGGCCAGCAGGGTATCGACCGCCCATTCGTAGGTCGTCGGATCCAGCCGCTCGCCCGCGCAGAACAGCGCCCGCAGCGAGGACAGGTCGTAGGTGTGGGCCAGCGTGGCCTCGGGGTCGGCACGGCGGATGGCGCGCAGCGCGGTCGGCGCGGTGAACAGCACGTGCACCCCGTATTCGGCGACCACCCGCCAGAAGGCGCCGGCGTCCGGGGTGCCGATCGGCTTGCCCTCGTAGAGCAGCGTGGTGGCGCCGACCAGCAGCGGCGCGTAGACGATGTAGGAGTGGCCGACCACCCAGCCCACATCGGAGGCCGCCCACATCACCTGACCAGGCCCGACGTCGTAGATATTGCGCATCGACCAGCTCAGCGCCACCGCGTGCCCGCCGTTGTCGCGGACCACGCCCTTGGGACGGCCGGTGGTGCCGGAGGTGTAGAGAATGTAGAGCGGATCGGTCGCGGCGACGGTCACCGGCTCGGCCAGTGGCGCGTCCCGTACCGCTTCCTCCCAGTCCATCCAGCGCGCGGCCACGGTGTCGGCCGAGCTCGGCAGCGATTCGGTGGCGGGCTGCGGCGCCGGGAACGGGATGGTCGGGAAGGCGGCACGCTGCTTGACGATGACGTTGCGCGGCGCCGTCGTCTGGGCGAGGTCCAGCGCCTGCATGACGATCGGCGGATATTCGATCCGCCGCCCGGGCTCCAGCCCACCGGAGGCGGTGATGATCAGCACCGGCTCGGCGTCATCGATCCGGGCGGCCAGTTCGGGCGCGGCGAACCCGCCGAAGACCACCGAATGCACCGCTCCGATCCGCGCGCAGGCCAGCATGGCGATCACGGCCTCGGGGATCATCGGCAGGTAGATCACCACCCGATCGCCCTTGGCGACACCGAGTCGTGACATCGCACCCGCGAAGCGTGACACTTCGGTCAACAGCTCGGCGTAGCTGTATACCCCTCTGTTACCCGTCATAGCCGAGTCGTATATGAGGGCGGGCTGGTCGGCTCGGCCGCCGGCGCCGTCGGAACCTTCGGGCAGTTCCCGGACGTGCCGGTCGAGCGCGTTGAACGAGGTGTTGAGCGTGGCGTCGGGGAACCAGCGGGCCGCGGGCTTGGCCGTGGTGTCGATCACCTGCTCCGGGGGTACCTCCCAGTCGATGGCGGTGGCAGCATGGGCCCAGAACTCGGCGGGATCGACGAGGCTGGTCTGGTAGACCGGTCGGTACTCGTTCCTCGCGTTCAACCCGTGCTCCCTAGCCTCGCTTCGATGCCCGCTCGATAGATCAGCACGATTGTGGCAGACTTCACGCGACGCCCGGGTGGGTGCCGCGACCTTTGGTTTTGCCTGGAACAGGCTGGTCACTGGGCGAGTGCCGATGCGGGGTCAACCAAGAAGTTATTGATCCGTTAGAATCTGATGTCACTTATTCGGTCCGTCGAAGACGCAATTTCTCGGCCAGCCGCAGATCTCGGCCAGCACTGTCTGTCGAGCCAGCATGCGATTGTTGAGGTTCCGCTGATGGCGCGTGGCTGGGGCCAGTTTGGAAAGTGAGTGGGAGATGCGTGACGCCGCTAGGTCCGGCAGAAAGCGCTGGGCGCTCAGCAACTGGGACCTGCGCTGGAAGGTTACGGCGGTTCTCGCCGTGCCGCTGGCGGTCGCGGTCGGACTCGGCGTGTCCAAGATTTCGTCCGAGTGGAGCGAGGCCAATCGCCTGGCCTCCGCCGCCGACAACGTCGAGGTCATTCCGGTCGTCACCGGTCTGAGTGCCGCGACCTCGACCGTCGCGGGTTCGCAGGTCATCAATATCGGTGGCCGGTCGCTGGTCACCGAGGAGAACCTGGTCGACCTGGACAAGGCGATCACCGCCGCCGAAGACGCCATCGGTGAACTCGCCGATCTGCCGAGTGCGCAGCAGCCCTTGCAGGAGATGCTCGATCAGGCCAAGCAGGTGCGCGCGCAGGGGCTGGCCCCCACGACGCTGCCGCCGCTGGCGGCCCGAGACCAGATCGACCGATACCGCAGCAACGGTGTCGAGGCGGTCGAGCAGATCGTGGCCCAGGTCAGCGACCCGAACATCGATGCGGCCAAGCTGCGCCTGGTCGACGCGCTCAACATGCGCGCCACCATGCTCGGCGAGGTCGTCGGTCTCGCGGTGTATCTGCAAGACCGCGAGGAGGGGACGCAGACCTACCTGGTCGCCACCAATACCGAGCGTGCGCTGCTCGGCCTGCTCGCCGAGCGCTTCCCCGCCGACGACCGCAACATCAACGATCTGCGCACCGGGATCGAAGCCCGTGAGGGCATGCTCACCGGCCCGCAGGCCCAGTCCGGGCAGCTGCCGCTGGGTGAGGCCCGGCAGTCGATCCTGTCCAGCCTCGACACCACCGAGGCACTGGTCGCCTTCTCCACCGACGACATCGTCAGCGGCGTGCGCGATCTCGCCGACAACGCCCGCTCCGACGCCATCATGTACAGCGTCGTGGTGCTGCTGACCATCCTGGCCGCGCTGCTGCTCGCGGTGTTCGTGGCCCGGTCGATGATCGTGCCGCTACACCGCCTGCGCCTGGCCGCGCTGCGCGTCGCCGAGAGCGATCTGCCGCACGAGGTGGCCCAGCTGCGTAACGGCGCCTCGCCGGAGGAAGTGCCGCTGGAGCCGATGCCGATCCGCTCCGAGGAGGAGATCGGTCAGCTGGCCCGCGCCGTCGACGACATCCACGGCCAGGCGCTGCGCCTGGCCAGTGATCAGGCGCAGATGCGCTCGCAGGTCAACGACATGTTCGAGACCTTGGCTCGCCGCTCCAAGTCGCTGGTCGACCATCAGCTCACGCTGATCGAGGCGATGGAGTACGACGAGAAGGACCCGCGCCTGCTGGAGAACCTCTTCCGGCTCGACCACCTCGCCGCGCTTATGCGCCGAAACGGCGACAACCTGCTGATCCTGGCCGGTACCAAACAGCGCCGGGCCAAGTCCGCGCCGGTCGAGATCGCCGACGTGCTGCGTGCCGCGATCTCCGAGGTCGAGGACTACGAGCGGGTCAAGCTGGGCGCCACCCCGCGGGGTTCGCTGAAGGAACCGGCCGCCTCCGATCTCGCGCACCTGTTCGCCGAGCTGCTCGACAACGCGCTGCGGGCCTCGCCGCCGGAAACCGATGTGAAGTTCACCTTCGCCCAGGCGCACGATCAGGGCCTGCTCATCGAGGTCGCCGACCGCGGTATCGGTATGCCGCCCACCGAGATGGCCGAGATCAACCGCAGGCTCGAAGCCACCGCCGAACCCGGCCCCGACACCGCCCGCCACATGGGTCTGTTCGTGGTCGGCCGGCTGGCCGAGCGGCACGGGCTCACCGTGCGGCTGCGTCCGACCTTCGACACCGCGCGCGACCCGGGCGTCACCGTCACCGTGCATGTGCCGGTGGGTCTGATCGTCGCCGACAAGAGCGGCTCCGGTCCGCTGGTTCCGCAGCCGTCGCCGACCCCGCCCGGTGGTA
Organism: Nocardia cyriacigeorgica GUH-2; assembly: GCF_000284035.1. NCBI lineage: Bacteria > Bacillati > Actinomycetota > Actinomycetes > Mycobacteriales > Nocardiaceae > Nocardia > Nocardia cyriacigeorgica. The sequence goes on from NC_016887.1 coordinate 733,194, forward strand.
TGCAGCGGCCCTCGGCGCCGTCGTCGATGCAGATGCGCTCGGTCAGCCGCACTCCCGGCGGCAACATGATGGTCACCGTCGATCCCGGCGTGAGCGGTCCGATCCCGGCCAGTGCCGAGGATCGCGCGGCCGCGGCCGGTGCGGCCGCCACCGCCGGTGGTGGTCTGCCGCAGCGTCAGCCCGGTTCGGCGATGGCCTCGGGTCTGCGCGGTGAGGCCGAGCAGTCCGGTGCCACCCTGCGTCCCGCGCCGGGGCAGCAGCAGGGCACCGGCCCGCAACGCGGCAAGCTCGCCGCCGCGGCCATGCCCAAGCGCAATGTCGTTCCCGGCGGCCCGGTGCCGCCGCGTCCGGGTGGGCCGCAGGCCGAGCGCCCGGCCGCCACGCCGCCGCCGCGCGATCCGAACACCGGCTTGCCGCAGCGTCAGCCGGGTTCCAACGGGGTGCCGCAGCCGAGTGGCGGGCTGCCCCAGCGTGAGGCCGGTCCGGCCGCGCAGCCCAGTGCGAACGGCGGTCTGCCGCAGCGTGGTCCGAGTGGGCTGCCGCAGCGTCAGCCGGGTCAGGCCGGGCCGGGCGCTGGTTTGCCGCAGCGCGAGCCCGGGCAGAGCGGTTTGGCGCCGCGTGAGGCGGGCCCGAGTGGCTTGCCGCAGCGTGAGCCTGCTGCCGGTGGGTTGCCGCAGCGTGAGGCTGGTCCGAGTGGGCTGCCGCAGCGTGAGCCTGCCGCCGGTGGTCTCCCGCAGCGTGAGCCTGCCGCGGGTGGTCTGCCCCAGCGTGAGGCCGGCGGATTGCCGCAGCGTGAGTCGGGTGCGAGCGGGTTGCCGCAGCGTGAACCTGCTGCAGGTGGTCTGCCCCAGCGTGAGTCCGCCGCGAACGATATGCCTCAGCGCGAAGCCGGCGGTCTGCCCGAGCGTGAGGCGGGCGGACTCCCGCAGCGTGCGGCGGGCGGTCTGCCGCAGCGTGGGCCCGGTCAGAACGGCCCCGCGCCGCGTGAGGGCGGCCCGAGTGGTCTGCCGCAGCGTGGGCCGGGTCAGTCCGGTCTGCCGCAGCGTCAGCCCGCGGCGGCGCAGTCCGGTGAGATGCAGGCCGCCGGTGCCGCGGCCAACGGCAGCGCGCAGCCGACGGCGGCCCCGCGCCGACCGGAGGCCAACCCGCGTCACACGGAGCTACCCCAGCGACAGATGGATCTACCCCAGCGTTCGACCACCGAACTACCACAGCGTCAGACCGAACTGCCCTCGCGTTCGACCGGCCCCGGTGGCCTACCGCAGCGTCAGCCGGGCAACGGCCTGCCGCCGCGGATCGAGAACGCGCCGGGTGTCGGTCTGCCGCAGCGCGACAGCGCTCGCCCCGCCGGCGAGTCCGGGGAATCCAACGGCTCCGGCGACGCCGGCCGCGATCGCGGCAGGCACAGCTACCGGGCCAACCCGGAGCGCACGGCGTCGTTCTTCCAGACCCGGTTGCAGCCGGCCGAGGAAAGCGGCTCGGTGATGGGCGGAACGCCGATCTTCGCCGAGATGATGTCGGCCTGGCTCGCGGATCCGAACTCGGACCGATCCCAGACCGCCGCTTCCTTCGAATCACCCGGTGACGAAGGCTGGCAGGCAGCACAGCGGGCCAGCGAAGCGAAGCCCACCGCCACCACGGCAGCCGGTCTGCCGCAGCGTAATCCGGGTGGACGTCTGGTGCCCGGCGCCGTCAGCGGCGCCGTGGATCGGGCACCGAGGCGCGACCCCGAATCGATTCGGTCCAGCTTGAGTCGTCACCAGCAGGGCGTTCGGGATGGCCGTGCAATGAAGGCAATGAACCTAACCGGAGACAAAGGAGACCGATGAACCCCGATCTAGGTGGTAGTGGTACGAACCGTCAGCTGGATTGGCTGGTTTCGAACTTCGCCAACGAGGTTCCTGGCGTAGCCCATGCCGTGCTGGTCTCGGCCGACGGTCTGCTGATGGCCGCGAGCGCGCAGCTGCCGGTCGATCGTGCCGAACAGCTATCGGCCGTCACCGCCGGGCTCGCCAGCCTGTCGGTGGGTGTGTCGAACCTGTTCGAAGGCGGCACCGTCCTGCAGTCCGTGGTCGAGATGGAGCACGGCTACCTCTTGCTGATGGCCGTCGGCGACGGCTCGTACCTTGCGGTCCTGACCAACACCTCGTGTGACATCGGTCAGGTGGGTTACGAGATGGCGTTGTTGGTCGAGCGTGTTGGCCAGACAGTTCAGGCCACTCCACGCGTCACGATGGGTTCCTGATGGTGGGATGGACATAGAAGATCATGGTGTGGGGAGCGCCGAGCCCAGCCTCGTCCGCCCGTATTCGCTGACCGCGGGCCGTACCCGGCCCAAGGTCGAGCTCGCGCTGGAGGCCCTCGTCGCATCGCATCCGGTCGCCCTCGAGCGGCAGTTCGAACTGACCAACATCGAAACGTCCATCGTGGAGTTGTGCAGAGAATCGCCGTCCGTGGCTGAAGTTGCGGCTCGATTGGGTATACCCATCGGGGTGGCGCGTGTGCTCGTGGCAGATCTCATCGAAGCGGGGCACGTTCGCGTTTCGGCCACATTGAAAGACGACTCCAGCGACGATGAACGTCGCGAGCTGATCGAAAGGGTTCTCAGTGGACTCCGGCGTATTTGATTCGACGGCGCAGGTCGATACCCGTACCGCCAAGCCGGGTTCGGCCAAGATTGTGGTCGCGGGTGGTTTCGGTGTGGGTAAAACGACATTGGTCGGCGCCGTCTCGGAGATCGTTCCGCTGCGCACCGAAGCGTTGGTCACCAACGCGAGTGCCGGAATCGATAATCTGACCGGCATTCCGATGAAATCGACCACCACGGTGGCGATGGACTTCGGCCGCATCAGCCTCGCGGACGACCTCGTCCTGTACCTATTCGGTACGCCCGGCCAGTACCGCTTCTGGTTCATGTGGGACGACCTGATCCGCGGTGCCATCGGCGCTGTGGTGCTGGTCGACACCCGCAGGCTGGAAGACAGCTTCGCCGCCGTCGACTACTTCGAAGCGCGCAACCTGCCGTTCCTGGTGGCGCTCAACGAGTTCGACGACGCGCCCCGCTACCCGATCGAGGACATCCGGCAGGCGCTGGCCGTCTCCGGTGATGTGCCGATCATGTCCATCGACGCCCGCCGCCGCGAACCGGCCAAGCAGGCGCTGGTGGCGCTCACCGAATACGCGCTGCGCAAGGTGATGCAGGGCTATTGATCGGCGCCGGCGGGCAGCGACGCAGCGGTTCGTCGGTAGGCGACGGCGCGGGATCGGGGAGGATCTGCGCCGCCGAATTCCTCGAAGCGTTGCTCGATCCGGGCACGTTCCGCAGCTGGGACCGGCCACCACTGGCCGTGGACGCGTCCCCGCGCTATCGCGATGAGCTGCGCGCTGCGGCGGAACGCGCCGGTACCGATGAATCGGTGCGCACCGGCGAAGGCCTGCTGCGCGGCCGCCGGGTAGCCGTGATCGCCTGCGAGTTCGGCTTTCTCGCGGGTTCGATCGGTGTTGCGGCGGCCGAACGCATCGTCACCGCTGTCGAGCGGGCGACCGATCTCGGCCTGCCGCTGATCGCCTCACCGACCTCCGGCGGTACCCGAATGCAAGAGGGCACCGTCGCTTTCGTGCAGATGGTCAAGATCGCCGGTGCGGTCGCCGCACACAAATCGGCCGGTTATCCCTATCTGGTGTATCTGCGCGACCCGACGATGGGCGGCGTCTTCGCCTCCTGGGGATCACTGGGCCACATGACCTTCGCCCAGCCCGGCGCCATGATCGGCTTCCTCGGGCCGCGGGTGTATCAGGCCCTTTATGACCAGCCGTTTCCGAGCGGTGTGCAGACGGCGGAGAATTTGTACCGGCACGGCGTCATCGACGGGGTCGTGGGGCTTTCGGTCTTCCGGCGGATCGCGCATCGGGCGTTGAGTGTGCTGAGCGGGGTGCCGGATCCCGATGCGGCGCCGCCTGTTTCGCCGCTCGGCTCGCTTGGCATCGACTCGAGTGGTGCCGCGCTGGGGAATCAAGCTGCTGAGGATGCTTGGCAGTCGGTGCTGAGCTCCCGCCGCTCCGACCGCCCCGGTCTCCGTGAACTGCTACGCCATGTGACGCAACGGGTTCCGCTCAGCGGCACCGGCCAGGGCGAGACCGACCGGACGGTGGTGCTGGCCTTGGCGCGATTCCGCGGTCAGCCCTGCGTCGTATTCGGTCACGACCGGGCCGGGCAGGTGGGGGAGAACACCATGGGGCCGGCGGCGTTGCGGGAGGCGCGGCGCAGTATGCAGCTGGCGCAGGAGTTGGGGGTGCCGTTGGTGCTGGTGATCGATACCGTCGGCGCGGCGCTGTCGAAGGAGGCCGAGGAGCGGGGGCTGGCTCCCGAGATCGCGCGGTGCATCTCCGATCTCGTCACGCTGGATACTCCCACCATCTCGGTCCTGCTCGGCCAGGGCACCGGCGGCGGCGCGCTGGCCCTGCTGCCGGCCGACCGGGTGCTGGCCGCGACGCACGGCTGGCTCGCCCCGCTGCCGCCGGAGGGTGCGAGTGCGATCGTGCATCGCGATACCGGCCACGCTCCGGAACTGGCCCGCTCCCAAGGCATCCGGGCTGCCGACCTGCGGGCCGCCGGGATCGTCGACCGCATCGTCGCCGAAAAGCCGGATGCGGCAGACGAACCCATCGAGTTCGCCCGCCGCATGGTCGCCGCCATCGGCTCCGAGCTGGCCGGACTTCGTGCTATGCCGCTGGATGAGCTGCGAGCCGCCCGGCACCTGCGTTACCGCCGCCTCGGCCTCCCGCGCGCGGATTGACCTTCGACGGGCTCGATTCGCGCCGACCGACATCGCGTCCGACGCGCTCTCAGCTCTCCGGTTCGGGGTCAGGCCGATTCCACCCCAGGATCATCGCCGGCGCGCATCCACCGGCGAGCAGTGCCGCGAGCATCATCACGCCCCCGGCATACGCGGTGCGGAAGGAGTCGGCCTCGGGGAGCAGCGCACCGGAGAAGATCAGGAACAGCAGCGGGGGCAGGGTGAGCATCTGGGTCAGCGACAGGCCGGCTGAGTGCGCCTTGTTGCGTTCGGTGATCTCCAGCTCATCGAGCACTTCCTCGGGCGCGTGGTCCTGACGATTGGAAGCGATGCGCAGCATGACCCAGGCGATCATGAACACCACCGCGGCGGGCAGGGTGGCCAGTGCGGCCATATTCACGCCGAATGCGCACAGCAATCCGGCCACCGCGAGCACGAGCAACGCCGCCGCCACGATGACGACGAGCAGGCGCCGCCGTCGCCGCGTGCGCCAACCGGGCAGCAGGCCGGCCGTCCGCTCCTCCTGGACCAGCCAGCGACGGACTCGATATTCCTGGTAGCGGTCGAGCAGACCGGTGGTGGCGTGGGTCATTTCTGTCCTTTCGTCCGGGAGTAGAGCTCGGCCGACAGCGGGCCGAACTCGGTGCGCGAGAAGACGGCCTCGACGGGCAGGTCGAACACGTCGCAGATGCGCAGGGCCAGGTCGAGGCTCGGATAGTGGTCGCCGCGTTCGAGCGCCCCGATGGTCTGCACGTTGACGTTCACCTCCTCGGCCAGCGCGGCCCGGCTCATTCGATGCTCGGCACGCAGCACCGCGATCCGGTTGTAGATCGGGAGGGTTTCCCCTCTTCTTACTGGGCTCACACAACACATTGTTGGGAAAACCCAACATCCTGTCAAGCGTGAGTCAACACGTACCGGCTGCTCGTTGACCATGGCGCCCGGCGCTTCTACGGTCGAATCCGTGACCTTCAGAAGCGAGACCTGCGCCATTCCCTCGATCGTGCTGAACGACGGGAACGTGATCCCGCAGCTCGGGTTCGGGGTGTTCCAAGTTCCGGCCGACGATGTCTTTCCCGTGGTCACGGCCGCCTTGGAGGCCGGGTACCGCAGCATCGACACCGCGGCGATCTACGGCAACGAGGAGGGAACCGGCCGGGCCATCCGCCAGTCCGGCATCCCGCGCGACGAGATCTACGTGACCACCAAGCTGTGGAACTCCGAACAGGGCTACGACTCCACGCTGCGCGCCTTCGACGCCAGCATGCAGCGGCTGGGCCTGGACTACCTCGATCTGTATCTGATCCACTGGCCCGCGCCGTCCGCGGATCGCTTCGTCGACACCTTCAAGGCGTTCAAGGCCCTCAAGGCCGACGGCCGGGTGCGTTCGATCGGGGTCTCGAATTTCCGGATCCCGGATCTGGAGCGGGTGATCGGGGAGACCGGCGAGATCCCCGCGGTCAACCAGATCGAGTTGCATCCCCGTCTCACCCAGCGTGAGCTGCGCGAATACCACGCCGAGCATGCGATCGCGACCGAGGCGTGGAGCCCGCTCGGCCAGGGCACGCTGCTCGACCACAAGGTGATCACCGAAATCGCCGGCGAGCTCGACCGCACCCCGGCGCAGGTGATCATCCGCTGGCATCTGCAGCTGGGCAATATCGTCATCCCGAAGTCGGTGACGCCGTCGCGGATCGTGTCGAACTTCGATGTGTTCGGCTTCGAACTGTCCGGTGAGCAGATGGCGGCGATCAGCGCCCTCGACGACGGCGGCCGCGTCGGCCCGGATCCGTCGACCTTCGCTGCCGGTCTGGACTAGCAGCTGCCACCCGCGCGGTGGCCAACCGCTGGCTCCCGGGCCCGGTCTCGCCTGGCCGGTGCGCTCCGGATGGCGTCGGCTAGCGGCTGCCCACGCCCAGATAGGCCGCCAACTCGACCGCTGCCGCCCGCCCGGCCCGATTGGCGCCGATGGTGCTGGCCGAGGGCCCGTACCCGATGAGGTGAATGCGCGGATCCACCGCGACCTGGGTGGCCAGCCGTCCGGTCATGGTGATGCCGCCGCCCGGTCCGCGTAGCCGCAGCGGCGCGAGATGGTCGAGCGCGCTGCGGAATCCGGTCGCCCACAGGATGACCTGCGCGGGCTGGAACGTCCCGTCGGCCCAGCGCACACCGTCGGGTTCGATGTGATCGAACATCGGCAGCCGGTGCAGGACGCCGCGATCGCGGGCCGCGCGCAGCCGGTCGTCGAGCGGCAGGCCGGTCACCGACACCACCGAACCGGGCGGCAGTCCGCGCCGCACCCGGTCTTCCACGATGGCGACCGCGCGCCGCCCGTCGTCCTCGGCGAACGGGGTCTCCCGGAACTTCGGTTCCGTGCGGGTCACCCAGGTGGTCGTGGTGACCTGGGAGATCTCGTCGAGCAGCTGTACCGCCGAAATGCCGCCGCCGACCACCACGACATGCTTGCCCGCGAACTCGTCCGCGGTCTGATAGTCGCGCGTGTGCAGCTGACGTCCGGCGAAGGTTTCCGCGCCCCGATAGCGCGGGATGAACGGATGCTCCCAGGTGCCGGTGCCGTTGATCAGGCCACGGACCCGGATGGTGCCCGCCGAATCGGTTTCCGCGTGCAGCACACCGCCGCGATCGGTGGACTCGGCCGGATTGTCATCGTGCGCCCGGCGATCGCAGACGACCTTGACCGTCACCTGCCGCCGTACCCGCAGGTCGAACCGCTTTTCGTAGAGCTCGTAGTAGCGCGGGACGGCGGTCGCCGCGGGAGCCGACTCCGAGCCGTCGGGCAGGGTCTCCGCGAACGACATCCCCGGTAGATCGTGCACCCGGTTCACCGTGGTCAACGTCAGCGAGGGCCAGCGGAACTGCCAGGCGCCACCCGGGCCGGGCGCGTGATCAACGATCAGGAAGTCGCGTTCGGGCTCCAGCCCGCGCCTGCGCAGGTGATAACCCGCCGACAACCCGGCCTGCCCGGCGCCGATCACCAGGATCGGGTAATCCACCGCGGTCGGGTCGGCATCGCGTTCGCCGGAGGACGTCGTCTGATCGGACAGCACAGTTCCGATCGTATGCATGCGCGCGGTTCGCCGGGCCGCGCGCGATCTGCGGACCGTGCACCTGCGGCCGGCTGTGGTCTCGCCGTGACGCTGCACTTGCGCGCCTTCGCGTCCGTCGCGCGCCCGACCCGGGTCATGTCCTCGGAGGCGCGGATCGGCCCGTCTGTGACCGCGCACATTCGCGCCGCGCCCGGACTGTGTCAGCTCCTGTGGCAGCATGAACGCAACAGTCGGAATTCGTTCAGCTGGGGAGGAAGCATGCTCGGTGTCAGCCGCGATGGTGACGTCGTCACCATCGAATTACAGCGCGAACAGCGCCGCAACGCCCTGAACATCGAGCTGGTCACGCAGCTGCGTGATGCGGTGCTCGATGCGGCCGAACAGGCACGGGTCATCGTGCTCACCGGACGAGGGCCGATCTTCAGTGCCGGCGCCGATCTCGGCGGGGTGTATTCCGAGGAGTTCCTCGACCGGCTGCTGGAGATGCTGCACACTATCGAATCGGCGCCGGTTCCGGTGATCTCGGCGATCAACGGCGCCGCCCTCGGTGCGGGTGTGCAGCTGGCGCTGGCTTCGGATCTGCGGGTGCTCGAACCGGATTCGTACATCGCCATTCCCGCCGCCAAGCTGGGCATCAGCGTCGACCGCTGGACGGTGCGCCGGCTGGTCTCGCTGATCGGCGGCGGCCCGGCCCGCACCATCCTGCTGGGTGCGGAGTCGGTGTCGGCCGAGGACGCCTACGGCTTCGGCTTCGCCAACCGGATCGGCACCCTCGACGACGCGCAGGCCTGGGCCAAGTCCATCGCCGAACTGGCGCCGCTGTCGCTGCGTCATCTCAAACTGGTGCTCAACGACGACGGCACCCGCGACCCGGAGAACGCCCAGCAGCGTGAGGCGCTGGAAGCGGCCTGGTCCAGCGCCGACGCCCAGGAGGGCCGCCTGGCCAGGCAAGAGAAGCGCGCGGCGAAATTCCAGGGGCGATGATGCGGATGCGACGAGTCGTCACCACGGCCGCGGGCGCGCTCGGTCTCACCTGGGTGGCGCGGGCGCTGTGGGGCCTGCCGACGGCGATGGGCGCCTCCATCTCGGCCATCCAGCCCTATGCGACGGGCTCCACCAGCTACCGCAACCGCCAATTCCACAACACCGAGCCCAGCAGCCAGATCGCGCCCGGTGCGGCGCCGTCGCTGCTGCGGTCGTTCCTCACCCAGCGTCATGCCGGTCGCCCGGCGCGGCCGGTGCCGCTGGTGACGCCGCAGCTGCCCGCGCAGGCCGCCGATCTGGCCGTCACCTGGTACGGGCACGCGACGGCGTTGATCGAGGTCGACGGCTACCGCATCCTCACCGACCCGGTGTGGAGCGAGCGGGTCTCGCCCTCGCCGCTGGTGGGTCCGGCCCGGCTGCATCCGGTGCCCGCGCCGCTGTCGGAGCTGCCGTCGGTGGACGCGGTGATCATCTCCCATGACCACTACGACCACCTCGATGCCGCCACCGTGCGGGCGCTGGTGGCCGGGCAGAGCGCGCCGTTCGTGGTGCCCGTCGGCATCGGTGCGCATCTGCGGCACTGGGGTGTGCCCGATCAGCGGATCGTCGAATTGGATTGGGGCGGTTCGGTTTCACTGTCCGAACTGGGTCGCGCCCGGGACGGCGAAGACCTGACCATCACCTGTGTGGAGGCGCGCCACTTCTCCGGCCGCGGCCTGATCCGCAACACCACGCTGTGGGCGTCGTGGTCGCTGGCCGGCCCGACCCGCCGGGTCTATTTCGGCGGCGACACCGGCTACACCAAGGCCTTCGCGGAGGCCGGAACCACGCTCGGTCCCTTCGATCTGACGCTGCTGCCGATCGGCGCCTACGACGAACGCTGGACCGATGTGCACATGAACCCGGAGGAGGCGGTGCGCGCGCACGCCGACCTGTGCGCCGGCGACCCCACCCACGGCCTGCTGGTGCCGATCCACTGGGCGACGTTCAATCTCGCCTTCCACGGGTGGTCGGAGCCGGTGCAGCGGATGGTGACGGCCGCGCGGGCGGCGGGCACCATCGTGGCGGTTCCGAAGCCGGGGGAGCGTCTGGATCCCGATGACCTGCCGTCCGGGCAGTTGTGGTGGAAAGATATCGGGTGAACACCTCAACGACGGCACAAGGAAGGACGTAGGACATATGAGTCTGTTGGACACCTTGAAGGGCCTGGTCGGCAAGGGTCAGGAGGCTGCGGCCAAGAATTCGGACAAGATCAATCAAGCCATCGACAAGGGTGGCGAGTTCATTGATCAGAAGACGAAGGGCAAGTACTCCGACAAGATCGAGAAGGGCAAGGAAGCCGCCAGGAAGGTCGTTCCGCCGGAGCAGCCGGGTCAGCAGCCGGGTGGCGGCCAGGTGCCTCCGCAGGCCTGATCGCGCCGACGCCGCCCGCAGGGCAATGACTGTCCGCAGGCCGAGCGCGGGAACCGGATGAACGCCGGTTCCCGCCGCCGGGCCACGGACAACGGGTCGCGCCGCAGCTTCCGCGATGCGGCGGGCGAACCCGTCATTCGGATCGAACTGAGCAACCTCGACAAGGTGCTCTACCCGGCGACCGGGACCACCAAAGGCGAGGTCATCGCCTATTACACCGCGATTGCCCCCGCCATGCTGCCGCATGTGGCCGGCCGCCCGGTCACCCGGAAACGCTGGCCCAATGGCGTCGAGGAATCCTCCTTCTTCGAGAAGAACCTCGCCGAACATGCACCCGACTGGCTGCCCCGGCGGGCGATGCGCCATTCCGACCGCACCGTCACCTATCCGCTGATCGATTCCGAAGCCGGCCTGGCCTGGATCGGCCAGCAGGCCTCGCTGGAAGTGCATGTGCCGCAATGGCGTTTCGACGGCGAGCACATGGGCCCGGCCACCCGGCTGGTCTTCGATCTCGATCCGGGCCCCGGCGCCGGGCTGGCCGAATGCGCCACGGTGGCGCTCGAGGTGCGCGATATGGTCGACCGGATCGGGTTGCGCGCGTTCCCGGTCACCAGTGGTAGCAAGGGAATTCACCTGTATGTGCCGCTGGACCGGGTGCTGAGCCCGGGCGGTGCGTCCACCGTCGCCAAGCAGGTCGCCACCAATCTGGAGAAAATGCATCCCGAACTCGTCACGGCGACGATGGCGAAGAAGGTGCGCACCGGAAAGGTCTTCCTGGACTGGAGTCAGAACAATCCGGCCAAGACCACCATCGCGCCGTACTCGATGCGCGGGCGCGCGCAGCCCAACGTTGCCGCGCCGCGCAGCTGGGCGGAGATCGAGGACCGGGAATCGTTGCGGCACCTACGCTTCGACGAGGTGCTGGCCCGTTTCCAAGCCGACGGTGATCTGTTGGCGGGGCTCGATCCGCCGATCTCGCAGGCCGGTGCCTCCCGGCCGGACCCGCTGAGCGTCTACCGGTCCATGCGCGACCCCGCGCGCACGCCGGAACCCGTGCCCGCGCACCCGCCGACGCCCGGGCCCGGCAACCGCTACGTCGTCCAGGAGCATCACGCCCGCCGCCTGCACTGGGATGTGCGGCTGGAACGCGACGGCGTGCTGGTGTCGTGGGCCGTGCCGAAGGGCCCACCCACCGACACCAAGGAGAACCGCCTCGCCGTGCACACCGAGGACCATCCGCTGGAGTACCTCGATTTCCACGGCTCCATTCCGAAGGGTGAGTACGGCGCCGGAACCATGACGATCTGGGACTCGGGCACCTACGAGACCGAGAAGTGGCGCGACGACGAAGTGATCGTGGTGATGCGCGGCGAACGGTTGCACGGCCGATACGCGCTGATCCGCACCGGCGGCAAGAACTGGCTGATGCACCTCATGAAGGAGCAGCCGGCCGAAGGTGACGGGGCCGCGCCGTCTGGCAATGGACGGCGAGCGGCGAAAGAGTCCGCCGAAGTGCCCGAGCGATCTGGTGGTGCGGACCTACCCCGCGGGCTCGCGCCGATGCTCGCCACCACGGGCGAGGTCGCCGAACTGGATCCGAAGGAATGGGCCTTCGAAACCAAATGGGACGGCTACCGGCTCATCCTCGAATTCGACCACGGCACACCCACATTGCGCAGCCGGGCGGGCAATATCGTCACCGACCGATACCCGAAGATCGCCGCCTTGGCCGAGGAATTGGCCGGGCATCGTGTAGTGCTCGACGGTGAAGCGGTCGTGTTCGACGACAACGGTGTCGCCAATCTGGCTCTGCTGCAGGCCGATACCCGCCGCGCCGAACTCGTCGCCTTCGATCTGCTCTACCTCGACGGCACCTCGCTGATCCGCAAACGCTACAGCGACCGGCGCCGGGTGCTCGAGGCGCTCGCCGCCACGACATCAGCGCTGTCGGTCCCGCCACAGCTCGAGGGCACCGGCGAAGACGCGCTCAACGCCAGCCTCGAGGTGGGTGCCGAAGGTGTCGTCGCCAAGCGCAAGGACTCGGTCTACCTGCCGGGCAAACGCGGCCACTCCTGGGTCAAACAGCGCAACTGGCAAACCCAGCAGGTGCTCGTCGGCGGCTACCGGGGCAGCGCGGCGCGACCGTTCGCCTCTTTGCTGGTCGGGATCCCCGACAACGGGAAACTCATCTACGTCGGCCGAGTCGGCACCGGATTCAGCGAGGACGAGATGCGCGCGCTCGCCACACGGCTGCAGCGCCGCCGCCGCAAGACCAGCCCGTTCGTCAACGAGATGTCGCGCGAGGAAACCAAGGACGCGACCTGGGTGACACCGGAGATATCGGGCACGGTCCGATTCATGAACTGGACCGACAGCGGGCGGCTGTGGCATCCGGCCTGGTTGGGGCGGGCCGACTGAAACCGGGTCACGGCAACAGGGGGGGCAAACCAGCCTCCGATGTGATCCAATCGCAGCTGTCGTACCCGGGCGGCGGCCGTGCGCGCGGGTATGGTGATCGCGATTCGAACGCGGCTCGACCCGAGGAGTGCACGTGGATTTCAAGAACCTGGCCGACAAGGCGATGGACCTGGCGGCGAAGAACGCCGACAAGGTCGATGCCGTGATCGACAAGGCCGGTGACATCGTCGACCAGAAGACCGGTGGCAAGTACGCCGACAAGGTCGACACCGCACAGGAAGCCGCGAAGAACGCCGTGCGCAAGCAGCAGGGCTGAGATTTCCGGTCAGCAAACGGAACTGGGCCGATCGCGTGGGTGCGCGATCGGCCCAGTGTTGTGTTCGGGTGGGTTCCTGATCAGTTGGTGCCGGTCTGATCCATCCACTTGGTGGTGCCCGGCGGGGCATTGAGAGTGTTGATGAGGTCGATTCCCGCGATGATCAACGCGGGACCGCCGACGACCAGCGTGCCGATGATGCTGCCGATGCCCGCGGCGAGCGGAACCGTGGCAAGCCCGAAAGCCCCACCAAGGAATCCGATGGCCCCGACTGCGGCGCCGATTGCCAACCCGATGAATCCGCCGACAGCCGTAGCGATCCCGAACTGAGCCAGGAACGCATCCTGCGCCCGCTGGTTCTCTTCGAGCGAGGCGACCGGCGTCACCGGGACCGGACGGGCTCGCGTGTAATCCTTGACGGCGGTCAGCTCGAGTACGCGCCCCTCATCCCGCACCATGTGCGGCATCGGGAATTCCAGTCCGTCGTGCCGGAAGGCCAGCGGCATACTTACCGCCGTGTTCCCCGCGGAGTCCTTGATATTCACCGTATTACCGGCGACTTCGAACGTACCCCCGGTCAGCGTGGTGATGATGCGGTCGCCGACCAGCTTCGCCTCGTAGCCGATGTCGGGTACGGGTGCCGCGGCCGGCTGAGCATGGGTGGTGCCTGCGCCGACCACGATGGCGGCCGCTACTGGCACCACCAACGCGGCGATTTTGCGGAAAATCATTCTGTTGTTCCCATCTTCATCAGGTTCCCTACCGAACGCTCCACGCGTTGTGAATCATCCCCGCCCCACGCGCGGAACCTTGTGATCAAGTGGACAGCTCTCCCGGACGCCACGTTACAGCCGGTCGCTCGTTTGAGACGACGGATTTACGGGTATCAGTTCAGGTTTGGGTCAGTACCAAACCTGCCGCCCGTTATAGCGCCCGGCTATCGGGAACCGTGATGGATGGTTCGGCTATTCGCCCTTGCCCAGTGCGTCGGCGATCGCCTGGTCCTGGCTCTCCAGCGAGGTGGCCGTGTTCGTGGCGCCCGAGCCCATCGCGGACAGCGTGGTGCTCAGGATCTCCACCGCCTTGAGCGCCTTCTCGGCGCCCGGAGTGTAGTTGCCGGCGAAGCTCTGTCCGATCTCGTCGGCGCCCCAGCATTCGCCCTCGGCGTCCAGCGCGGACTTCAGGGTGCTCAGGGCATCGGCCACCTGGGTGGACAGGCTCTGGAACCCCGGCTCGGTGGCCTTGATCGCTTCCGGATCGGCCTTCAAGGTGCTCATCACCGACCGCCTTCGAGGTAGCTGCGGTTGCGGTAGTACTCGTCTTCGTCCTCGTCATCGAGCGGTGGCTGCGACGACGCCGGGGGCGGGGCGTCCTGCACGACGGGCGGTTCCGGGATGAGCTTGTCGACCAGATCGCGGATGCTCGGCGCACCGGGCACCAGATCGGGCAGATCGGGCAGATCGTCGGCGGCGGCCTCGACGCCCGCGAACGCCTGCTGCGAGACCTGCACACCCTCGCGCGCCGCGGCCTGCACGGCCTCGGTGATCGAGCGGCCGAGCCGCTCGGGGTTGGAGCGCTTGAACGCCTCCGGTTCGATGTGCACATCCAGCGGGATGCCCGCGGCATTGCTGGTGACCCGGACCAGATTGTCCGACGACCAAGCGGTGACCTGCGCGGTGGCGATCTGTTGCTGCGCGGCGGCCAGATCCTGGCGTTGCCGTTCGAAGATCTCGAGCATGTCGCCGACCTGCGCGCGCAACGCGTCGTTGCGTGAGCGCATGGCCTCGCGGTCGTCATTCATCGCCTACCCCTGTTCGCCAGACTCGGTCCGTACAACTATTTCGACGCGGCCGGCCTGCGTTCGGTTCCATCGAATTCGCCGGTGCTGTGTCCTGAGTTTGTCACAGCAACAGCAGGTCGATCATGACGGAACCGAGGCATACCGCGACGACTACGCACAGCGCGACGGCGTCGGCCCGGCGGGGTGATGCCGGATTGGCGGTGAGCTGCCCGGTGCCGCCGCGCGCGGTGATCGCCTCACCCAATTCGCCTGCGCGCCGGGTGGATACCGCCATGGCGGCGGTCAAGATGTCGATAAGCCCGTTATCGGCGGCGCGGTGCAGCAGATCGTCCTTGGGGCGCAGCCGCCGGGCGGCGTGCAGCACCCGGATCTCCTCGATGAGCAGGGGCAACCCGCGCAACGTCAGCGCGACGACCACCGCCCACTCGTCCACCGGGACGCGCAGCTTGCGCAGCGGTGCGCCGAGCTTGGCCAGCGCGGGCGCGATCTCGCTCATCGGCGTGGTCCAGGCGATCAGGAACGACGCGGCCACCAGGATCAGGCTGAACACCACCACCTGGGCGAAGCGCAATACCGCCGTGCCGCCCACCGGGATGTTGACCAGCACGCCGATCCCGGTCAGCCCCCAGAACCACCACGGCAGCCGCGGCAGCGTGCCCAGCGGCAGCCGCGCGATGACGCCGACCAGCACCAGGAAGGCGGTCATCATGCCGAGCACCGGCCAGGTCGGCCACAGCATCAGCACCACGCTGATCAGGAAGACGCCGACCATCTTGGTGCCGGCCCAGAGCCGGTGAATCGGGCTGCGCCCCGGGACCTGCCGCAGCAACACCAAGCTCATGACCGGCCTCCCTGCTCCATCCGCCACGCGGTGCCGGGTAAGGGCTGAACCCGCGCGGTCTCGGCGGACCGCACCGGTTCGCTCACCGCGTGCACCGATTCGGCGATCCGGCCGTCGCGCAGATGCACCGTGCGGTCGCAGATGGCGGCCACATCGTCGACGTCGTGCGAGATGACGATGAGCGTCAGCCCCGAATCCCGCAGCCGGGCCAGCAGGTCGACGATATCGGCGCGACCCTCCGGATCCAGCCCCGCCAGCGGCTCGTCCAGCACCACCACCTGCGGTCGGCTGGCCACGATCGCGGCGAGCACCACGCGCTTGGCCTGACCGCCGCTCAGTTCCTCGATCGACCGGGCCGCCAGTGAGCGATCCAATCCCACCGCGTCCAGCGCCCGCCCGACCGCGCCGGACCCGGTGGCCCGGCCGCCCCAATCGGCGATCTCGGCGCCGACCGTCTGCCGCTGCAGTTGCAGTCGCGAATGCTGGAACGCCAGCTCCACCCGGCCGATCTGCGAACTCACCGGCTTGCCGGACAGCTCGCAGCGGCCCGCGGTCGGCTTGATCAGGCCCGCCATGATCCAGGCCAGCGTCGATTTGCCCGAGCCGTTCCCGCCGACCACCAGCAGCGCCTCGCCGCGCCGCACCGTCAGGTCCACCCCGTGCAGGGCCGGCGCCTGCCAGGGCGTGCCCCGGTTGTAGGTGTGCCGGATATCGCGCAGCTGCATGATCGGCTCACCCATCGGACGCCGGCGCGGATCATGGCGCGGCTTCGGCCAACCGGGCAGCCGCTGCACCGCGCGCCCACCGGCCAGGTGCACGACGCGATCGGCGGCGGCCGCGTCAGCCTCGTGGTGGGTCACCAGGACCACGGCCATCCGGTGCCGTTTCGGCAGCTCGGCCAGCAGCGCGACCAGCTCGCGGCGGCCGTCCGGATCGATCATCGAGGTCGCCTCGTCGGCGATGAGCAGCGCGGGCCTGCGCGCGAGAGCGGCCGCGACCGCGAGCCGCTGCTGCTGGCCACCCGACAGCGCCGCGGTCTCGCGCTCGCCCATGCCGTCGAGCCCGACTTCCCGCAGCAGCCCGTCGACGTCGACCTGCTCGGCCAACGCCGCGGGCAGGCCCCACACGACGTCATCGGCGACGAGCACGCCGAGGGTCTGGCTCTCCGGTCGTTGCAGCACCAGCGCGGTACCGCCGAGATGTCCGAGCCCGGCCGAACCCGGCCGCTCGACGGTGCCCGATGACGGCGGCAGCCCGGCGAGCAGCCGGGTCAGCGTCGATTTGCCGGAGCCGTTGTGGCCCACCACGGCGACGAATTCGCCGACGTCGACGGTGAGGTCGATCCCGGTCAACGCGTCCGTGCGAGCGCCCGGATAGCGGTATCCGGCCGCTCGCATGCGCACCGGCAGCGGCGCCACCGGCCGGTCGTCGGCCGGGGCATCGAGTCGGTCGGTGCCGGGCAGCCAGGCCAGCCGATCCAGGACCGAGCCCAGAACGAACCAGGAGATGAGGGCGGTGAGCACGGTGCCGAACAGCACACCGCCACCGACGTAGATCCACCAGAAACGCAGCACCGCCTCGGTCACCGCGGCGACGCCGTCGCCGAGTGGTTCCAGTTGCGGAGCCCGCCCGGCCAGGTCCTTCACACCTTCGGAGGTATTGCGGATAGTGTCGAACAGCAGGTTGCGGGCCTGGGAGAACACCAGCAGGAACCCGATCGAGAACGCGGCCCACCCCAGACCCGCGAGCAGTGCCAGTCCGAGTACGGCGACGACGCCGCCGCCTCGGCGTTTGACCCCGCCGATGATGCCGCCGATGGTGGCCGAGGCCGCCATGCCGGTGGCCGGGAGCAGTCCGGCGGCGACGAAGGTGACCAGGGCGGCCGCGATGGTCGTGGTGAGCACGGCGCGGAAGCGGTAGCGATGCGCAAGCAGCCCGAGCGGGACGGCGGCGACCAGTTGCAGGGCCGAGGCCAGCGGAACCACCGAACCGATCGTCACCAGCCCGACGGTGACCCCGCCGAGGACCGCGCCGGTGGCCAGCTCGATCGGCCGTAGCGGGCCGTGTTCGCCGCGCAGGGCCGGGTCGGTGGACACATCACTCACGGCACAAGTCTGCCAGCCCGGATCGAGGGTGTTGCATCCATGCGCATGTACGCATATGTTGTCAGGTGTGGGACATGATCATTCGCATGGGCATGGGATAGCGCCGGAGAGCGCGTCCGGGAAATATCTGGGCCGGCTGGCGCTGGCGCTGGCCATCGGCGTCGGGTTCATGCTGGTCGAGTTCGCGGTGGCGTTCGCCACCGGCTCGCTGGCGCTGCTGTCGGATGCCGCGCACATGCTCACCGACGTGGTCGGCATCGGCATGGCGCTGTCGGCGATCCTGCTGGCCCGGCGCAGCCGCCCGACCTACACCCGCACCTTCGGCTACTACCGCGCCGAGGTGATCGCCGCGCTGGCGAACGCGGTGCTGTTGTTCGTGGTGGCGGGCTATGTGCTCTACGAGGCGCTGGCGCGCATCGGTGAACCGCCGGAGGTGCCGGGCTGGCCGGTGCTGATCGTCGGCGCGACCGGCCTGGCGGCCAATATCGCGTCCTTCCTGCTGCTGCGCAGCGGTGCCAAGGAGAGCCTGAATGTGCGCGGCGCCTACCTCGAGGTGTTCGCCGACATGATCGGCTCGTTCGGCGTGCTGCTGTCGGCGGCCATCACCCTGACCACCGGCTGGCGCTATGCGGACATGATCATCGGTGTCGCGATCGGCCTGTGGGTGCTGCCGCGGACCTATGTGCTGGCCAAGCGTTCGCTGCGGATCCTGTTCCAGCACAGCCCCGAGGAACTCGACGTGGAACAGGTCGCCGCCGAACTGGGTGCCGTCCACGGTGTGGCCGACGTCCACGACCTGCACGTGTGGACCCTCACCTCGGGCATGGAAGTCGCCTCCGCGCACATCACCACCGCCGAGGGCGCCAGCGGCGATCAGGTGTTGCGCGCCGCCCAGCACGTGCTGGCCGAGCGCTTCCACATCAGCCACGCGACCCTCCAGGTGGAGACCTCCGACTGCGCCCGGCGCTGCGCGGAGCTGTCCTGGTAATCGACACTTTCGGCCATACTGTTGTCCATGGTGGACAGTCCGGTACGCGATTGGGATTTCCCGCGCGGTGTGGCCAGCGTGGCGCTGCTCACCGGTTATGCCGGTGAGCACGGCGTTTCGGTGGACCGGATGCTCGACGGCACCGCCCTCACCGAACGCCTGCTGCACGATCCGGACGCCCAGATCGACGCGCGCACCGAGCTGACGGTGGTCCGCAATCTGGTGCGGGCGCTGCCGGATCATCCCGCGCTCGGCGTCGAGGTCGGGCGCCGCTACCGCATCACCACCTTCGGCATCTTCGGCTTCGCCTGCATCAGCAGCCCGACCCTCGGCGAAGCCATTGCCTTCGCCCTGCGCTACCTCGACCTGAGCTTCACCTTCTGTCTGCCGGTGGCCGAGATGCGCGATGACGAATTCGTCGGCTGGATCCACGCCGAATCGGTGCCCGCCGACGTCCGCCAGTTCCTCATCGAACGTGACGTGACCGCGATGCACCAGGTCATGAGCGACCTCCTCGGCCGCCACATGCCGCTCACCCGAGCCGAATTCACCTTCCCCGAACCCGATTACGCCGACCGTATCGCCGAAGTGACCGTCGTGCGCCCCCGCTTCAATCGCCCGCAGAACTTCTTCGCCTTCGACCCCAGCATCGTCGACCAGCCCCTCCCGCAAGCCAACGAACACACCCTCGCCATCTGCCTCGCCCAATGCCGCGACCTCGTCCACCGCCGCCGCGCCCGCACCGGCATAGCCGCCGAAGTCCGCTCCCGCCTGATCCCGCAGGGCGGCACCGACGGCCTGGCCGCCCCACCCGGAATCGACGCCGTAGCCCGCGACCTCAACATGAGCACCCGCACCCTGCGCCGCCACCTCGACGCCGCAGGCACCAGCTACCGGGCGTTGCTCGACGAGATGCGCCGCGCCCTCGCCGAAGAAATGCTCAGCACCACACCACTTTCGGTGAGCGACGTGGCAATTCGCCTGGGTTATGCCGAGGCGTCGACCTTTATCTACGCGTTCAAGCGGTGGACGGGGACGACGCCCGCCGCCTACCGCCGGCAGCGCACGGTTCGGGTGTGATCTCTACTGCCCCAATGGTTGCAGCCCGTCCAGCACCTCCGCGAACTCCAATCATTCCCGGCGGGCATGGGTGTGGACGATGACCATCAGTGCGCCTCCTGGGATGCGTTTCGCAACCGTGCTGGACATTCCACGTGGGCTGATCGGCCAGACCGCGACGACAGATCACGGACGTCGAACCCGCACCGATGAGCTTTTCCCGGCGCGTCCGTCTGTACACGTGAGATCGACTCACGGAAGGCTGGCCCCATGCGGAAACTGAGCTTTGGCATGAACGCGACCCTGGACGGCTACATCGCCGCGCCCGGCGACGACCTCGGCTGGAGTGGGGGTGACGGCCCGGACTCCTCGCCGAGCGACGAACTGTTCCAGTGGTGGTCCGACCGCGTCGCCGCGACCAGCCTGGCGCTCTACGGCCGCAAACTGTGGGAGGCGATGAGCTCCCACTGGCCGACCGCCGACCAGCAGCCCGGTGCCACACCGGCGGAGATCGAGTACTCCCGTCGCTGGCGAGACATGCCAAAAGTCGTGTTCTCCTCGACGATCAACACGGTCGACTGGAACACCCGCCTCGTCACCACCGACCCGGTCCCCGAAATCACCCGCCTCAAGTCCGAGGACGGCGGCCCGATGGACATCGGCGGCGCCACCCTCGCCGGCGCCGCCATGCGAGCCGGCCTGATCGACGAGTACGTGCTCGTCACCGCCCCGGTCCTGGTAGGCGGCGGCACCCCGTTCTTCACCGCCCTGGACAACTGGGTGAACCTGAACCTGGTGGAAACCCGCACGTTTCCCGGTGGGCTGCTGCTGACCCGCTACGAAACGAGACGCTGAGCAAGCGGTTACGGCACACCCGGGATCTTTGCGCGACTACTGCGCCCAGTCGTGCGAGGGAGGCACTACAACCCGTCGAGTGCGATCCGCAGTTGGTTGACTTCGTCCACCAGTGGGTCCTCGGACGGGTCTTCGGCCTCCGGTTGCGGATCCTGGGCGTAGTTCTCTACTTCGGATGTCACGCTGTCGAGAACCTCTTCGAGCCGTCCGGTGACTTGCTCACCGTTGTCCGCCGATAGTCGGCGCGCGACCAGCCACTCCTGCACGAAGTCCGCACGCGTCATTTCGCCGTCAGCGAAGGTCTCCATGAGGGTGAGTTGGTGCGCAGTCGCGCTGTCGTCGGGGACTTCGGAGGGCTTCTGCCACATCGCTATCGGTCCTTTCGAATCTCCCGTCCCGTCGGCGTCACCCTCGGGACCTCGACGCCTGACGCTATCCGAACCCACCGACACCGGCCGAGATCGCCCGGGCGAGCAGGCAGGCGTGAGCGGCCATAGGATTCTGCGTCGGTGGCACTGCGTTCGGGCTAGGAGTGGGTGTGGGACGGACCAAGCCGTTGGTCGGGCCGATGGCGGTGGTGTGGATCCTGGGGGTTCCGGTCGCGGCCTTCTTCTTCATGGTCGGTGCGGTGAACCTGGGTTTCAGGGCCGCCGACCGGTCGGGCTCGGAGGCCGCCATGGCGCTGTCCCTTCCGGTGACCGCGCTGCTCGGGATGGCCGCGTGGATGGGGGTGCTGAACTGCGCCTGGCGGTTCCGGCGGAATTACCTGCGGCGGGTCGGAAGCACTGTGGAAGCGGTCGTGATCGAATCGGATCTACGCCGCAAGAGCGGCCGGGCCTTCTTCAACTTCGATCTGTGGCGGGTCCGCATCGAAGTCCGATTCCCGCATCCCGACACCGGCGCCGAATCCCGCGTGCAGAAGGAGTATCTCTACCACCAATTCCGCGAATCCCGAGCGCGCGCATTGGTCGAGCAACTGCACCCCGGGACAACGATCCCCGCAGTGGTCCACCGGAAGACCGCTCTGCTGGCGATCCCCCAGCGACCGGTCTGGACGGATATCTGGTGATTCGGTTGAACTGAAGAGCGTTCGGCCCGTCCTGGTGTCTACTGGCGGTATGGCGCTCTGGGCTCGATTCGTTTCCGCGTGTACCCAATTCACCAGTCAGCGGGGGATTTATCTGGGGCGACGGTCCACCAAGCTTCATGTGCGCGCGTACCGGTG
The DNA here is from genome assembly GCF_000284035.1 of Nocardia cyriacigeorgica GUH-2. Classification (NCBI taxonomy): domain Bacteria; kingdom Bacillati; phylum Actinomycetota; class Actinomycetes; order Mycobacteriales; family Nocardiaceae; genus Nocardia; species Nocardia cyriacigeorgica. Next base: position 755,063 of record NC_016887.1, read on the forward strand.
GTCCAAGGGGCGGGTCGGCGGGCGCCTCGTCGGATGCCCGGACGCTCGCATTCTGCTGCTCGATCATGTGGGCGCGAAGTCCGGCGTGCGCCGGACATCGCCATTGGTGTACATCGAGGACGGTGACATGGTGGCGGTGGCGGCGTCGAAGGCCGGTCAGCCGAATCACCCCGCGTGGTTCCACAACCTGACCGCGCGCCCCGATACCACCATCCAGCTCGGCCCGGAAACGCGTCCGGTCCGCGCCCGGGTCGCCAGCGATGCCGAACGTGAGCGCCTCTGGCCGAAACTGGTAGCGGTCTTCCCTGATTTCGAGTTCTACCAGCAGCAAGCCGGCGACCGGACCATCCCCGTCGTGATCTTGGATCGGCGCTGATCGACCCCTCGTCGGGCAATGGAAACGCACTTATTATAGGTGCGTTTACCATTGCTTCCCGCCCCTCAGTACGGCGCGACGCCGATCCATCCACCCATTGGAACGCTACGGAAATGTGTTGTCAGGGCGTGGTTTTCGTCGATGACGTGGAGGGCGACGGCGGGGTCGGGGGCGTAGTCCATGACGCGGTCGGGGAGGGCGAGTTCCCATTCGCCGCCGAGGACGGAGGCGGTGCTGGGGGCTACCAGCAACGGTTTGCCGGCGAAGGTGGTGGTGGCGGCGGAGTGGGCGTGGCCGGTGAGGACGGCGAGGATGCGGTCGTCGGCGGCTACGAGCTCGGCCAGGCGGTCCGGTTCGGCGAGGGCGATCTCGTCGACGACCGGGCTGTAGAGATGGGCGGGGGGATGGTGCAGGGCCAGCAGGATCGGACCACCGGCGGGGGCGTCGGCGAGGACCGCGCGCAGCCAGTCGTAGGTCTCGTCGGTGAGGTGGCCGCTGGGTTCGCCGGGGATGCTGGAATCGAGCATGACCACCGTCAGCGGGCCGATTCGGTGGGCGTGGTTGATCGGTTCCGTCGACGGCGGCAGGCCGAGCAGGACTTCGCGGAAGGCGCCGCGGTCGTCGTGGTTGCCGGGCAGGGCGTAGACGGGGATATCGGCTTGTAGGGCGATGCGGGCTTCGGCGTACTGGTCGGGTTTACCGGAATCGGTGACGTCGCCGGTGACCAGAATGGCGTCCGGCCGTCGGCGTAGGTCGGCCAGGTAGGCCATGACCCGCTCCGCCCGTTCGACGTTGCGGGGCTTGAGATCGAAATGCGTGTCGCTGACCTGAGCCACCAGGATCATGCCCATCTGCTTTCTCTGGGGGATCGCTCCATTGCGAAACAGAGTGCACCGCACCTCCCGCAGTGCCCTGTTTCAGGCTAGTTGACCAGCGGAATTGTTGTCGTCATGAGGCTCACCACCTCGATTTCCGTAACCGCGAGACCGTGGTACACCTCATGTTGAACTTTCCAGCGATGATCCGTGCCGTCTATCAGGGGAGCGCCGAACGCACGCCTGCGAGTTCACCCCAGCCGGTCGTCCGCACTCCGCAACAGCTCCGCCAATGCGCCCGGCTCGCCGGACAGCGGCGCCCAGAAACCGTCGCCGGGATCCGCCTGCAGGTTCAACTCCGGCGGCGTCCGCCAATCCGCCGCCAGCCGCAGCCGCCAAGAGTGCAGGTAGGTGCGGTCATGAGCGCCGGATTTGTCGAACAGCGGGTCACCGGCGATGGCGTGCCCGATCCAGGCCAGGTGCACGCGCAACTGATGACGCCGGCCGGTGACTGGGCGCAGCGCGAGGACGGTGTAGCCCTTGTCGCGCAGCACCGTGGCGAAGCGCGTGGTGGACGGATAGTTCTTGGTATCGAGCAGATCGCCCGGGTCCACGAACCAGCGGTCGCCATCGGTCCGAATGCTCTCCCGGGGCGCCGCTATCCGCACCCGGTTCTTCCGCCCGACGCTCAACGGCAGGTCGATGGTCCCGGCGTCGGGCAGCTCGCCCTCGGGTGTCGTGACGATCGCGAGATAGGTCTTGCGCGCGGTCTGCTTGTTGAACTGCCTGGTCAGCTGCCCGTGCGCGGCGAGTTCCTTGGCCAGCAGCACCACTCCCGACGTCACCTTGTCGATGCGGTGCACCGGATACAAGGTCTCGCCGACGGCCGCCGCGGCCTGCACGATATCGGTGTCGTGCCGTTCCCCGGTGACCGAAATCCCCGCGGGCTTGTTCACCGCGACGATCGCGTCGTCCTCGGCGATACGGCAGCGTTCACGCAGGTCGGGCCAGTCGATATCCACCGGGCCGAGCCTAGATGAGCACTTGCTCCGCCTCCCCGCCACTGGGCAGGATCACCGACCGGGCCTGCGGATCGGTCCCCGCACCCGATCGCCGGCTCAGCGGTTCTTCCCATTCCGCCGCAGCACATGCGGCCGCAGCCGGTTGAATCCGCGCACGCGCACGCTGCGCAGGTGCCGGATGGCGAATTCGGTTTCGCCGGCGAGTTCGGCGGCCGCGGAATCGTCGACGAGGACGGTGCCGGGTCGCGCTACGCCGGTCAGCCGGGCGGCGATGTTCACCACCGAGCCGTAGAGATCGCCGAACCGTTGCAGCACTGGGCCGTAGGCGAGGGCGACGCGCAGCTCAGGGGTGGTCCCGACGGTCATGGTGGTCTCTTGGATGGCCAGCGCGATCCGGGCCGCCTCGGCCGCGGTTTCGGCGGCGAACATGACTTCGTCGCCGACATTCTTGATCACCCAGCCGCCGTTCTCGGTGATGGCGGCGGTGGTGGTGGATTCGAAGGCCTCGAGCAGCGTGGACAGCTCGTCGGGGTGCAGATGCCTGGTCAGCCGGGTGTAGCCGACCATATCGGCGAATCCGACGGCCAGCTCCCTGGTCGAATCGGCGGCCGTGCCCGCGCCGTCGAGCGAGCGGGCCAAGGCGGCGGCGAGGTGCCTGCGCCACGCGTAGGCCTGTAGTTCCTCGAGGATCCGCACCGTCTCCTCGGTCGCTTGCCGGGCGATCGAGGCCGGATCGGCGTCCGGATCGGCGGCAGCGACGCGGCGGGTGATCTCGTCGAGCACCAGATCCACCTGCCATTCGGCCAGCCGCGCCATCGATTGGCCGATGGTGCGGGCGGTCGCGGCCTGTTGCCGCAGATCGGTCGAGGCGAGCACGCCGAGTTCCTGGAACTCGCGCACGGCGCGCACGTCGGCGTCGGTGTAGTCCAGCGTCGCCTCGTCGCTGCCTGCGGGGAAACCGAGCGCGACCCACAGTCGGCGCGAGACGTCGACGGGCACGCCGGTCTGCCGGGCGACGTCGTCGCGGTTGTAGCGCCGTGTGCCGTCGAGCAGATACGTCTCGACGACCGACTGCACCAGTTGCGTCATCTCCGGCGACACCATGCCCGAAACCCTACGGGGCGCAGGGCCGCCGAACGAGGGTCTCGCCACGACATTGTGGCTTCACACGAAATCAGCCGAACGCGATCGGCCGGTCGCTCGGCAGATTGACGAAACTCGGCGCGTTCGGATCGAGCACCAGATGCTGCGGTTTGAGTTCACTGGCATTGAGCATCGGCCGGAACGCCAGCGCCTTGGGCGAATTACCGGCGAAGACGTCGACCCGCAGCCGATGCCCTGGTTGCAGGATCGCCTGCGTCGGGATGACGGCGATATCGAGCGTGATCGCCTCGCCCGGCGGCACCGGCAGCACGCTGTCGAGGGTGATCGGGTTGTGCGGTGCGGTGAGATCGCCGTTGGCCGAGCGGGTGCTCTTGGCCTCGTCGATGGCGCGCAGCGAGGAGGTGAGCTGCCCGGTCGACAGCACCGTCGAGGTCCCGTCGGGCGCCACATCGTTGACGGTGACGTTCCAGTACCCGTCGGCGGCATCGTGCACGGTATTGAGGTGGACGTTGATCGGCCCGGAAATCACTGTCGGCGCGGTGATCTCGGCGCTGGTGAAGGTGAGCCCATTGCGTTCGGCGATCCGGGAATCCTTGGCGCAGGCGTCGATCACCGCGGTCATCCCGGCCGAACCCTGCGCGGCGTCGCGTGAGCAGGCCGTGGTGAGACCGGGTGCGACGGTGAGCCGGGTGATCTCGGGAGCCGGCGCCGCGGTGAGCGAGCCGTCGTGCAGGCTGTCGCGGGTGGTGCCGCTGGGCGCGCCGGACAGATAGACCCGCCGATGCGTCATCCCGGGCTGCGGGAACTCACCGAGGGTGACCCAGCCGCCGCCCTGCTCCCACACCGTGACCGGCCCGAACCCGGTGACGCCGTTGTCGATGTCCTTGAGCCAGTGGTCGAACCAGGCCCGCTGCAACACGTCCAGCCGGGCCGGCGCGCCCGGAACACCGGTGCCCGCACCGGGATTGGCGTGGTAGGTGTCGCCGACCACGAGCTTCTTCTGGTCGGCGGGCAGCGGGATGGCGTTGTAGAGGGTGGTGGCGCTGTTGGCGAAAATGTCGTGCCAGCCGCCGTAGACGAAGGTGGGCACGCCGACCTTCTCCGGGTGGCCCATGATGCCCTCCCGGAACGCGCTGTCCTCGTCGAGCGCGGCCGAGAGCGCGGGCGGCACATTGTGCAGCGACGGCGTCAGCAGGGCTTGGGCCAGCAGGTCGAAGTTGGTGAGCGGATCGCGGCGGCGATCGTTGAACCAGCGCCAGTCGAAGGTCCCATCGAGCATGGAGCTGATATCGGGCAGCAGTTTCGCGTTGTTCACCGAGTTCAGCCACATCGGCAGGAAGGTGGTGCCGATGCCGCCGCCCGGTGCCACCACATCGCGCATGAGGTCGCTGCCGGGCTCCACGGGGAAGATCGCGCGCAACGACTCCGGCGGATTCTCCGCGGCCCGCAGCTGATTGATGCCGGAATAGGAGCCGCCGCTCATCGCGATCCGGCCGTTGGACCAGGGCTGGGCCGCCGCCCAATCGATCACCTCGCGGGTGTCGAGCTGTTCACGAGCGCCGAGGGTGTTCCAGGTGCCCTGGGAGAAACCGGTGCCGCGGACATCGGCGACGACCTGGGTGTAGCCGCTGCGAATCAGCTTGCGGTCCAAGCCCAGAACGGTCTGGATGGTGCCGCCGTCGAGGGCGTGCAGCAGATCCTCGAAACCGCTGACCGGGGTGCCGGACAGGTTGATCCGGCCCACCAGATCCATCGTCAACTGCTGCAATCCGGGCATCGAGATGGCCGAATCGATCAGATTGGTCATCAGTTTCGTGTACGGCGTGAGGTTGACGATGGTCGGCAGCGGCGCGGTTTCGACCTGGCCGTCGGCGCGGATCGGCCGGTACACATTCGCCTTGAGCACCACGCCGTCGCTCATCGTGATGGGTACGTCCCAGTCGATGTGCACATCGGGATACGGCTGTGGTCCGTCGTGGGTCTGAGTCCATTGGCGCGCCAGTTCATCCGGCGCGACGGCGGGCGCCGGCGTCTCGTAGACGACCTCGCGGTCGGTCACGGTGGCTACCGCCGCCGCCCCGCCGGTCATCAGGATCACCAGCGCTGCCGCCACACCCTGAACCCGCCGGGTCAACCGCATCGACACCCCTCCGCCTCATGGTTTTCGCATCCGGCGCACATGTGATTCAGACCATAGCAATCGGCTCTGGAATCGTGGGGATGGCTCGCCAGGCCGATCCGGTATCGGCGAAGGTATCGACCGGCGCCGCCGCCCTTTCTGGACGCGAAGCGGGCTCCAACGGGCCGGGTGGCCGGCGCCGATCAGCCGACGGGCTTGCGTTGCGCCCGCAGCACCACGTCGCTGGTGTGATGGGTTCCCGGCGGCCCCGGACGGGTGCGCGGCCGAGCCGAATTCACCAGCACCGTCCACTCGTCGCCGAGCAGTTCGGCCACCTGCTCGGGCTGGTAGTAGTCGCGCGGATCGAACCCGTGCTCATGATCGGGCGGGAAGTCGGCCGGATCGTGGCCGACCACGAGCAGTGTCCCGCCCGGCGCCACCGCGGCGATCAATCCGCGGATTGTGGTGTGCTCGGGTTCGAGCTCGATGGGGAAGTAGTGCGCGGAGACCAGGTCGAACGAGTCCGGCGGCGGCGGAGTGGCGGTGAGATCGGCATGCGACCACGCGACCTCGTGGTTGGTCGTGGCCGCGCGCTCCAGGGCGACTCGGGACACGTCAACGGCGGTGACCTTCCACCCGTGCTCGGCCAGCCAGCGGGCATCAGCACCCTCACCGCACCCGACATCGAGCGCCTGTCCCGGCGTGAGCCCACTCACCTCCGCGACGAGCACATCGTTGGGTAGGCCACTGAACAACTGGTCGCGGCTGCCGTACATCTCGTCCCAGAACTGCTGGTCCATCGCGTTTCTCCGTCTCTCGAAGCTGATGACGACAGCATGCGGCCGACCATGCGAACTTGACAAAGAAATTTGCCAGAACTGCAATATCGGTATGGAACGGGACTTCGACGAGGTGATCGACGCGGTCGGTCCCCGGCTGCGGGAGCTGCGCCGCCGCAATGGCACCACCTTGGCCGCGCTCTCCGAACTGACCGGCATCCCGGTCAGCACGCTGTCGCGGCTGGAGTCGGGGCAGCGCAAACCCAGTCTGGAGCTGCTGCTGCCGTTGGCCAAGGCGCATCAGGTGCCATTGGACGAGCTGGTCAACGCACCGGAGACCGGCGACCCGCGCGTCTACGCGCGCCCGTTCACCCGCAACGGCCAGACCGTCATCCCGCTGACCCGCAAGCCCGGCGGCCTACAGGCCTTCAAGCAGATCCTGGCCGGACGCCCCGCCGACCGCGAGCCGGACCCGCGCACCCACGAGGGTTATCACTGGCTCTACGTGCTCAACGGCAAACTGCGGCTGATCCTCGGCGATCGCGACATGGTCCTCACCGCGGGCGAGGTCGCCGAATTCGACACCCACCTGCCGCACTGGTTCGGCAATGCCGACGAACACCCCGTCGAATACCTCAGCATCTACGGTCCGCAGGGCGAACGGTTCCACATCCGGGCCCGCTACCGGCCCGAGTGATTACAGCCGTTCGATGACGGTGGCGTTGGCCAGACCGCCCGCCTCGCACATGGTTTGCAGGCCCCACCGTCCGCCGGTCTGCTCCAGGTGGTTGACCATGGTGGCCAGGATGCGGGTGCCGGACGCGCCGAGCGGGTGGCCGAGGGCGATCGCGCCGCCGCGCGGATTCAGCTTGGCCGGATCGGCGGCGAGTTCGTGCTGCCAGACCAGCGGCACCGGCGCGAAGGCCTCGTTGACCTCGTAGGCGTCGACGTCGTCGATGGTCAGCCCGGCCTTGTCCAGCGCCTTGCGGGTGGCCGGCACCACGGCGGTGAGCATGAGCAGCGGGTCATCGCCGACGACGGCGAACGCATGGAACCGCGCCCGCGGCCGCAGCCCGAGCTTGCTCGCCATCCGCTCGCTCATGATCAGCGCGGCCGAGGCGCCGTCGGTCAGCGGCGACGAGTTGCCCGGCGTGATCGACCAGTCGATCTCCGGGAACCGCTTCTTGTAGGCGTCGTCGACGAAGGCCGGCTTCAGCCCGGCGAGCTTGTCGACGGTGGTGGCGGCGCGAATGGTTTCGTCGGCGTCCAGCCGGCCCGCGGTGACCAGCTCATTGGCGAACCCGCCCGCTTCGGCGGTCTCGGCGGCCAATCGGTGTGAGCGGGCGGCGAATTCGTCGAGCCGGCCGCGATCGAGCTTCCAGCGCGCGGCCAGCAGTTCGGCCGAAATGCCTTGCTGGACCAGCCCTTCCGGGTAGCGGTGCGCAATCGGGCCGCGGTTGGCATCCTGGCCCGCGGCATTGGAGAACATCGGCACCCGGCTCATCGACTCCACGCCGCACGCGATGGCGATGTCGTAGGCGCCGGAGATCACGCCCTGCGCGGCGAAATGCGCGGCCTGCTGGCTGGATCCGCACTGCCGGTCGACGGTGGTGGCGGGCACCGACTCCGGGAATCCGGCGGCGAGCACCGCGGTGCGGCTGATGTTGAACGCCTGCTCACCGCTTTGCGTGACGCAGCCGCCGATCACATCGTCGACCAGCGCGGGGTCGAGGTCGTTGCGGCCGAGCAGATCCGAGAGGACGCCGGCCAGCAGGTTGGCGGGGTGCACGTCGGAAAGCCCGCCACCGGCCTTTCCCTTGCCCGAGGGGGTACGCACGACGTCGACGATGACCGCGGTCTCCATGACCAACTCCTGACTTCCGGCCGACCGGTCAAGTTAATGACCATTCCGCAGTAAGTTAACACGGATTCGCGTTCGTCGGCCAGAGGGAGTCGTTACGCGCGCACGATGATCACCGGGCATTCCACCGAGTGCAGCACCGATTCGGAGGTCGAACCGAGCAGCATGCCGGTGAACCCGCCGCGTCCGTGACTGCCGAGCACCACCAGCTGCGCGTTCTCGGCCTCGCGGGACAGCGAGCGGGCGGGGCGATCGCGTTCGAGCACGCGCTGCACGTCGACGTCGGGGTAGCGCTCGGAATAGCCGGCCAGAGCCTCGGCCAGTGTCGCGGCCTCGATGTCCTCGCTGTCGACCCAATCGAGCATCGGCACGTCCATGCCGGTGACGTCGGTCCAGGCGTGCAGCGCGATGAGTCCCACGCCGCGCCGGGAGGCCTCGTCGAAGGCGAGTTCGATCGCCGGCTCGCTGTTGCGGGTGCCGTCGACGCCGACCAGCACCGGCTTCGCCGCGGACACCGGGTCGGTCGCGGACACGTCGCGAATCACCGCGACGGGGCATTTCGCATGCCTGGTCACCGCGGTGCTGACCGAGCCGAGCAGACTGCGCCGGTACGCGCCGAGCCCGCGGCTACCGACCACGATCATCACCGCATCGGCCGAGCGCGCCAGCAGATACGGCACGATCCGGCCGTCGATCAGCTCGGTCGAGACGCCGGGAACCTCGGTCTTCTTCGCGAAATCCGCGGCACGCTCGAGGGTCTGCTCGGCTCGGCGCTGGGACCCGGCGATGTCGTCGGCGGAGAACAACACGCTCGGGCGCATATCCGACGGCAGCTCCGGCGAGCAGACGATCGCCAGCGGCCGGGCCCGCGACGCCGCGTCGGCCGCCGCCCACGCCACCGCGTGCATGGACTGTGGCGAGCCGTCGACAGCCACCACGATCGGCGCGTCGGCGGGCATGATTCGGGGATTCGACATGACGGGCCTCCGGGTGTCGAGGCCGGACCGGGCGAGCATCCGACCGTGGCGGGCGCGGTTGATCTCATCGGTGACGCTTGCGCCCAGCCTACGGCCCCACGCCGAGCCCGCCCCGGAATCCTGCTGAAGTAGGCTGACGCCTCCAGCTCACCACGGGAAAGAGACCATGTCGCAGTTCGAGAATGTCAGTGTCGCGAAGAAGGCCAACGTCTACTTCGATGGGAAGTGCGTCAGCTACAGCCTCGAGCTGCCCGACGGCACCAAGAAGTCGGTGGGCGTCATCCAGCCGGCCACGCTGACCTTCGGCACCGCGGCTCCCGAGGTCATGGAACTCATCGAAGGCGAGTGCGCGGTCACCTTCGCCGGTGCGGACGAGGCCGTGGTGTACCGGGCGGGCGAGTCGTTCTCGGTGCCGGGCGACAGCTCGTTCGACATCGAGGTGCGCGAGACCATGCATTACGTCTGCCACTACGGCTGACCTTCGCGAGGTCCTTCCGCCCCGGTAGCGCGATGCTGCCGGGGCGGACTCGTCTGCGGCTAGGCCGACGTAACGGCCGGCGCTGCCTCCGGCCCGAGCAGCGTGACGGCCTGGAGTGCGAGATGCAGCTCGGCCGACTGGACCGGATCGGCGGTATCGCGTCCGGTGAGGTCGCGGATCTTGCGTAGCCGATAGCGCACGGTATTGCGATGGCAGTGCAGTTGTTCGGCCGCGGCGGCGGTGGAACCGCGGCATTCGTACCAGGCACGGAGCGCGTCGATCAGGTCGTCGCGCTCGGGCTCGGGCAGGCCGAGCACCGGCCCGAGGATCTGGGTGGCGGCCAGCCTGCTCGCCTCGGGCAGCATGACCAGCAGGTGGCCGACGGGCTGATCACCGAACCGGACCGCGGTGCGCGCACCCGCCCGGACGCTGCGGGCGGCCAGCCGCGCTTCGGCCAGTGCACCGGGAATCGCTTGCGGGCTGGTGAAATTCGTGCTCACCCCGATACGTCCCTCGACCAGGCCGGCGAGCTTCGTCACGGCGCGGTCGATCGACGCGGGCGATCCGGCGCACAGCAGTCCGGCGTGGGTGTCGATCTGGGAATCCCACACCGAGCGGGCCCCGGCATCCTTGACCGCGGTGACGAGGTTGCCCGGCAGTGCCGCGCCGGGATCGTCGGTCTCGATCGACACCACCGCGTAGGTGCCGTGTTCGGGCAGGCCGAGGGTGCGCAGGGCGGTCAGGACGCGAGCGGGATTTCCTGAGTTGTCGTCGAACAGGGTGCGGATCAACCGGCTCTGGGCCTGGGCATCGGCGTGCGCGAGCAGGATCTCGGTCTCGCGATAGGACTCGACGGCGGTGTCGGAGTAGGTGTCGATGAGTTCCCACAGCGCGGTGGCGAGGTCGCGCAATTCCGCGTCGCCGGGTTCGGGGGACCGCGCGGTGAGCTGCTCCCAGATCAGCCGGCCGCCGAGCCGGAAGGCGTGCAGCAGCGCGGCGATCGGTACCCCGCGCTCGGCCTTGAGCCGCCCGACCGCGCGCGCCGGCTGCAACCGGACGGGCTCGGCGCCGCCGAGTGCGGTGATGATCGCGGTCAGATTGCTCAGGCACGCCGCATGGAGTTCCTCGGCGGTGAGCAGGCCGGCATCGCCGTAGGAGCGGTCGGCGACGACGATCCGGGCGACCAGTTCGTCGGCCAGTTCCCCGACGCGCTCGAGCAGATCCAGCGCGGGGCGGGCCGGGGTTGTTCGAGGTGGAGCGGTCACGCCGCCAGGGTACGCGTACCGGAGTGATCTGCGCCACCGTCGATTGTTGCCTCGCACAATCGGCCGTGCCGGGCAGCGGATCGAACCACGTGGTCTTCCTCGGAACATAAGCCGAGGTCAGTCGTTCACGAGTGCGCTCGAGCCGCCGCGATTGTGCGCGGGCACAAACGCGACGCCGCATGTCCGCTACGGCCGCACATGGCCGCGGGAGTGGTCCAGGACACACAATTGGTCGATCCCGTCCGCAGCGCGACTGTGCGCGGACCGCCCGACGTCTTGGAGGATCGAAGGTGGTTACCAGTGTGGCGCCGTCGACGCACGCCGCCGTTGACACCGCCCTGTCCGAACTCGCCGAGGGCGAGCGGCGGTGGGCGGCCCTTCCGCTGAGCGGCCGGCGCGAACTGCTCGACCGGATGCGTGAACTCACCCGCAGGCACGCCGAGGACTGGGTGGAGGCCGCCGTCCGGATCAAGGGGCTCGACGCCTCGTCGCCCTTGGTCGGCGAGGAGTGGATCTCCGGCCCGTATGTGCTGGCCGCGAGCCTCGGCGCGCTGTCGGAAACGCTCGGCGTGCTCGAGCAGGGCAAGTCGCCGCTCGACAAGGCGAACTTCGGTGTCGCGGGGGATCACGTCACCATCGACGTCCTCCCGGCGAGCGTTTTCGACGCGCTGCTGCTCAACGGATTCAGCGCTCAGGTGTGGCTGCAGCGGGGTGTCAGCAGTGCCGCCGCGAAGGCCAATGCCGGTCTGGCCCAGCTCGATCCGCGCCGCACCAACGGCATCGGCGTGGTTCTGGGCGCGGGCAACATCATGTCGATCGCGCCGCTGGACACCCTCTACGAGCTGATCGCGCACAACCGCGTGGTGGCGCTGAAGCTCAACCCGATCACCGACCCGCTGCTGCCGGTATTCACCAAGATCTTCGCTCCGCTCATCGAGCTGGGCGCGGTGCGGGTGCTGACCGGCGGCGCGGACGTGGGCGGCTACCTGGTCACCCATGATCGCGTCGCCCACGTGCACATGACCGGCAGCGCGAAGACGCATGACGCGATCGTGTGGGGGACCGGCGCCGAGGCCGCGGAACGGAAACTGGCCGGCACCCCGAAGCTGGACAAGCCCGTCACCAGCGAACTCGGCGGCGTCTCGCCGACAATCGTGCTGCCGGGCGAGTGGAGTTCGGCCGATATCGCCTTCCAGGCCGAGCACGTGGCGACCCAGCGGCTGCACAACGGTGGGTACAACTGCGTGGCCGCGCAGTCGCTGATCATCTCCGCCGACTGGCCGCAGAAGGACGAATTCCTCACCGCGCTGCGGACCGCCGTGGCGAACGCACCCGCACGGCGCGCCTACTACCCCGGCAGCGATGACCGTGTCGGGCAGGCGCTGGCCTCCTACCCGGACGCCGAACGTCTCGGGCGCAGCGGTGAGCGCGTGCTGGTCACCGGTGTGCGACCGTCTCCGCACGAGCCGCTGCTGGCCGAGGAGTACTTCGCGCCGGTGCTGGGTGTGGTCGAGTTGCCGGGCACCGGAGCGGATTTCGCCCGCGCCGCGGCCCGGACGGCCAATGACGATTTCGTCGGCACGCTGGGCGTCAACATCATCGCCGCGCCGGACACCATCGCGAAACTGGGCGCGGCCTTCGACGACATGATCGAAGACTTGCGCTACGGCACGATCGCGATCAATGCCTGGACCGGCGTCGGCTTCCTGACGCCCACCGCCACCTGGGGCGCCTTCCCGGGCCACACCCTCGACGACGTGCAGAGCGGTATCGGTGTGGTGCACAACGCCTGGTTGATCGACCGGGTGCAGCGCACGGTGGTGCACGGACCGTTCCGTCCCGCGCCGCGGTCGCTGCTGAAGGGGGAGCTCGCCATTTCGCCGAAGCCGCCGTGGTTCGTCGGCAACAAGACCGCCGCGAGCACCGGGAAACTGCTCACCGGATTCGCCGCCGACCCCGGCTGGACTCGCCTGCCGATGATCTTCGCCTCCGCGCTGCGCGGCTGAGCCCGAACTGGAGAAAACACATGAGTACCAACACCATTGCCGATTACGTCGTCGTCGGTACCGGCTCCTCGGGCGCGGTGGTGGCCGCACGGCTCAGCGAACGCTCGGCCGATACGGTGATCGCGCTGGAAGCCGGACCCGAAGACAAGAACCAGGCCATCCACATTCCGGCCGCTTTCTCGAAACTGTTCCAGACCGAGCTGGACTGGAACTACCTGACCACCCCGCAGCCAGAGCTGGGCGACCGGCAGATCTTCTATCCGCGCGGCAAGATGCTCGGCGGCTCGTCGTCGATGAACGCGATGATGTGGGTGCGCGGGTTCGCCGCCGACTACGACGAATGGGCTCGGGCCGCGGGGGAGGGCTGGTCGTTCGCGAATGTGGTCGAGTACTTCCGGCGGATCGAGGCCGTCGAGGGCGCCAGGGAAGCCGACGAAGGCCGCAGCGGACCGCTGCACATCTCGCATCAGCGCTGCCCCAGCCGGTGGACCGCGGACTTCCTCGCCGCCGTCGAGCACGCCGGGTTCAAACGCGAGCGGGCCAATCTTGCACAGCCCGAAGGGTTCACCCAGACCATGGTGTGCCAGCACCGTGGCGCGCGGTGGAGCACCGCCGACGCGTATCTGAAGCCCGCGCGCAAGCGGTCGAACCTGACCGTGCTCACCGGCGCGCACACGACCAAGGTGCTGTTCGAGGGCACCCGGGCGGTCGGTGTCGAATACCGCAAGGACGGCCGGACCCAGACGGTGCGCGCCCGCAAGGAAGTCGTGTTGTGCGGCGGCGCGATCAACAGCCCGCAACTGCTGCAATTGTCCGGCATCGGCGACGCCGAACAGCTTCGCGCGCACGGTATTCCGGTGCTGCACGACCTGCCCGAGGTGGGCGCGAATCTCGCCGATCATTTGATCGCGCTGATCGGTTTCGCCGTCGACTCCGGCACACTGTTCGCTGCCGAGAAGCCGCTCGAGCTCATCAACTACCTCGCCCGGCGGCGCGGCATGCTCACCTCCAATGTGGGTGAGGCCTACGGTTTCGTGCGCAGCAGGCCCGACCTGGAGCTGCCCGATCTGGAGATCATCTTCGGACCCGCCCCGTTCTATGACGAGGGCATCGGCGTCGCGCCGGGCCACGGCATCGCCATCGGCCCGATCCTCGTGCAGCCCCGCAGCCGCGGCACGGTGACGCTCGCCTCGGCCGACCCGCTGGCCAAGGCGGTCGTCGATCCGAAATACCTGTCCGACAGCGACGGCGCCGACCGCGCCGCGATGCTGGCCGGGCTGCACACCGCCCACGACATCGTCACCTCGGCGCCGCTCGGCTCCCGGATCGGCCGGTTCCTGCAGCCCAAGCGCGAACAGCCGACCATCGCCGAGACCCTCGAAGACGCCCTCACCTGGCATTCGCACACCCTCTACCACCCGACCAGCACCTGCCGGATGGGCAGCGACGCCGCCAGCGTCGTCACCCCGGAGCTGAAGGTCCGCGGCGTCCAGGGCTTGCGGGTAGCCGACGCCTCGGTGATGCCGACGATCATCCGCGGCCACACCCACGCGCCGGCGGTGGTGATCGGGGAGAAGGCGGCCGACCTCATCCGCGCCGACAACCGCTGATCATCGGCGGGGGCAGAGTCGGGTCGACGCGGGCGCGAGACTGTCGCTTTCGCGCTGCCGCCGTGGTGACCGCGTCGGTCCGATCCTACCCCGACGGCGTCCGCTCCCGTTCGGGTTCCTGCGGCCAGCAATCGACCCCGCTCGGGTCGGCGATCGCTGCCCGGTGCACGTACACCGGGTCGCGGCCCGCTCGCCGCTGCCGCTGGTAGTCGTCGAGGAGCCGGAAGGCGATGGCGCCGAGCGGGATGATCGCGGCCAGGTTGACCAGCGCCATCACACCCATGGAGACGTCGGCGAGGTTCCAGATCAGGCTCACCGAGCCGAGCGCACCGCCGAAGACCGCGAGCAGCACCAGGATTCGGTAGGTCCGCAAGGCGGAGCGTCGGGCGGTGAGGAATTCGATATTCGATTCGCCGTAGTAGTAATTGCCGATCAGCGAGCTGAACGCGAGCATGAACACGATGACGGTCAGCAGGTGCCCGGACCAGGAACCGAGGGTCGCCTCCAGCGCGCTCTGGGTGAGATCCGCGCCGCGCCGCTCGGACGGTTCGGGGTTGGTGGTCAGGATGATGAAGGCGGTGATGGAGCAGATCAGCAGGGTGTCGAAGAAGACGCCGAGCGACTGCACCAGGCCCTGTTTCACCGGATGCGAGACATGCGCCGAGGCGCCCGCGTTCGGGGCCGACCCCAGGCCCGCCTCGTTGGAGAACATGCCGCGGCGGATGCCGTGCTGAATCGCCGCGCCGACGGTGCCGCCGGCCACCTCACGCAGGCCCAGCGCACCACCGACGATATCGCCGAGCACCCGGGGCAGGTCGCCGATGTTCAGGATCACCACCATCACGCCGAGCAGGATGTAGAGCACCGCCATCAGCGGCACCAGCACCTCGGTGATATGCGCGATGCGTCGCACGCCCCCGAAGATGACCAGCGCCAGCAGGCCGGCCAGGCCCAGGCCGAGCACCGTCGTCATCAGTGAGCTGTCGGTGGACAGCGACCGTTTCGTCACGCTCGCGATGGTGTTCGCCTGCACCGCGTTGAAGACCAGACCGAACGTCACCGTGATGACCACCGCGAACAGCACACCCATCCACCGCCGGTTCAGGCCGCGCTCCATGTAGTAGGCCGGCCCGCCGCGGAACGTCCCGGGTGCTCGATCACGCACCTTGTACAGCTGCGCGAGCGTCGACTCCACGAATGCCGATGCCGCGCCGACGATCGCCATCGCCCACATCCAGAACACCGCACCCGGCCCGCCCAGGGTGATGGCCGTCGCCACACCCGCGATATTGCCGGTGCCCACCCGTGCGGCCGCGGAAATGGTGAACGCGCCGAACGCCGACACCGGCCGCTTACCGTCCTCGGCAACCTCGGTGCGTTCGGTAATGGTCCGCAGCATCTCCGGCAGCAACCGCAGCTGCACCATCCGCCCCCGCCAGGTGAAATACAACCCGGTCGCGACGACGAGCGGGATCAGCAGCCACGACCACATCGCGTCATTGACGTCGACGATCAGGGAATCCAGTGTGCTCACCCACAGCAGGCTACGGACTGGCTAACGCTGTGCGGGGCACGCCCTCGCCGCGGGTCGCGATCCGGCCCCTCAGTCCTCGGACCGGTACTTCCTCGATACCGACGCGGCGCGTGCTCGGGCTTTGTCGGTGCTCTTGCCGACCATGGTCACCCGGCCCGCTTTCACATCGGCGCGCAGCTCCTTCCCGAGCCCCACGCACATCGCCACCAGAATCAGGACGAATGGCGACGCGACCACGATCGCACCCCATTGCAGGGCATCCAGTCCGCCCACCACCAGCAGCGTCAACGCGACCGCGCCGACGAGCAGACCCCAGGCGATCACCAGCCATTTCTTCGGTTCGTCGGCGCCTTTCGAGGAGAAGGTGCCGAGCACGATGGCGCCCGCGTCGGCGCCGCTGATGAAGAACACCCCGGCCAGGATGATCACCGCGATACTGGTGACGGTGGACAGCGGAAACGCCGCCAGCACTTCGAAGAACGCCGCCTGCGCGCTTTCCGAGGCGACGGCCGCGATATCGCGCTCACCGCTCAATTGCAGGTCCAGGGCCGCGCCGCCGAGGATGGAGAACCAGACGATCGTCGCGAGACTGGGCGCGATCAGCACCCCGAAGACGTATTCGCGGATGGTGCGTCCACGCGAGATCTTCGCGAGAAAACTGCCGACGTAGGGCGCCCACGAGATGCCCCAGGCCCAGAAGAAGACGGTCCAGTCCTGCATCCATTGCCCGTCGGCGAAGGCGCCGGTCTCGAACGACATGGGCAGGAAGTTGAAAATGTAGCCGCCCATGGCCTGCGACAGCAGATTGAAGATGAACGAAAACGGTCCGAGCACCAGGATGAACACGCCGAGCGCGATGGCGAGCAGGGTGTTGAAATCGGCGAGCCGTTTGATGCCTTTGTCCACGCCCGCGACCGCCGAGAAGATGAAGGCCGCTGTCAGTAGACCGACCACGAGAACCAATACCAGCGTGGAACTTTCGATATCGGAGATGAATCCGAGCCCGGCGATGATTTGCAGGGTGCCCAGGCCGAGGGTGACCGCATTGCCGACCATCGTCGTCACGATGACCCACGTGTCGATGCCCCGGCCGGCCAACCCATCGGACCGCGTGCCGATCAACGGCCGCAAGGTCGCGCTGACCAGCGACGGACGCCCTTTGACGATCGTCGTATAGGCAAAGGCCAGCCCCGCGACGCCGAAGAACGCCCACGGATGCAGCGCCCAATGGAAGATCGAATACTGCATGGCGACCACCGCGGCCGCATCTGTGCGTGGCTCTGGTCCGCCGGGCGGCGGTTCGGCCCACAGTGTCACCGGCTCGTAGGCGCCGTAGAAGATCAAGCCGATGCCCACGCCGAGGGCGAACATCATCGCGATCCAGGAAAACGTCGAATAGGCAGGCTCATCGCCGGGATCGCCCAGTTTCACCCGCCCGTACTTGCTGAACGCGAGATAGAGGATGAAGAACACGAACCCGGCCGTCGCCATGACGAACACCCAGCCGAACTGTCTGGCGATAAAGGCGTAGATGTGTTCACCGGCCACGCGCATCTGATCCGAGAACGCTACGCCGATGAGCAGGAACACGATCGTCAGCGCGGCGGCGACGATCGTCACCGGCATATCGATGCCGGCGCGCCACCGTTGTTCGTCCTGCCCTCGTGAATCTTTCATTGATTCCCCACCTCAGCCGGCCGAGTTGCGTTGGGCGTTCGGGCAAATCCTGCGGACTCTACCGCGGCAGCGGTCCGCGGACACCGCCACCGGTGTCGATTGTGCATAGATCGTCGGTCCGGACCGATGGTTCCGGCATTTCCGCTTCGGTGAAACCGTAGGGCGCGGTGAGTTCGAGGATCCGCCCTTCCCTGCGCAGCACGGCCAATTCGCGGTTGTAGGCCTCGCGCAGCGATCCGTCGGTTTTCCGGAATCCGGCCGCACCGCAGCCGAGCCGGGGCTTTCCGTCGACCACGGTGGTGAACGGCGGCAGGAGTTCCACCGCATTCGCCCATTCCGAGGGGCCGCCTTCGGGTCCGGCCGGCCCGGACCGCCTGGCGCGTTCGAGCATGGCGCGCAAAGAAATACTCGTCAGCGCGAAGGCATCGACCTGTCCTCGGGCGACCTGCGCGAGACCTTCGTCCTGGCTGCCGACCACCCTGATCTTCTCGTTGCGGACCCCGGCCGACTGCGCATACGACTCTTCGACGGCGGCCGCCAGCACCGCCACGGTCGCGGCGGTGCGGGCGATCGAATCGAAATCGCTGAGCTGCTTCGGATTGCCCTTACCCACCAGCAGGGCCGATTGCGCGCAGTAGATGGGTTCGCTGAACGCGATCTGCTCGCACCGCGCCTTGTTGACGAACATGCCCGCCGATATCACGTCGAACGCGCCGGAATTCACGCCGCCGATCAGGCTGCGGAACGGCACCAGCACGCCCTCGAGCCGGTCGACGCCGAGCCGCTCGAATACCGCGCGATCGACCGCAGGCATCGCGCCGACCAGGCCGTTGTCGTCGTAGGCGTAGGGCCGCTCGCCGGAGTAGCCGACCTTGACCACGCCCGCGTCCCTGATCTTGTCCAGGGTGTTGCCAAGCCCGACCGCATCACATCCGACGATCAGCCCCGGCGCCGTCAGCAGGCCCCCGCCGACCATGGTGACCTGCAGGAATCGTCGCCTCGACCAGGTACGCGCCATACCGCCATCCCTCCGCCGACAACGTTGTCCGCCCTATGATCCACCCGCGGCGGCGGCTCGTGCAGGCGTTCGCGGCTAACTCACCGCGCGGCGGCGATCACCGAGGCGAGGCCGCCCGGCGCCATGAGGGCGCGGCGGTCGGTGACTTCCGCGCCGTTGACGTAGACGGTGGGCGTGCCGGTGACGCCGGAGCGGAGCACCTGGTCGGTCTTCGTGCGCAGATAGCTGTCGAACTGACGGTTGATAATGCATTCGGCCACAGCGGAATCGGTGTATCCGGCCGATTCGGCGATATCGATCAGTGTGCTGTCGGGCAATCCCTCGCCGCCCTCGACGGGCTGTTGGACGAACATCTCCGACAGCCAGCTCTGGTAATTGTCCAAGCCGCTGTTGGCCACGCAGAACGATGCGTTGCCGGCGCGGGAGGAGTATTCGGTCTCGCTCATGCTGTCCAGAAAGGTGATGACGCTGTATTCGACGGCGGCGCTGCCATCGCGCACCACGTCCGCGAGCACCGACCCGTTGGCCTCCTCGAACTTCTGGCAGGCGGGGCATTGCAGGTCCATGACGACCCGGACGGTCACCTCCGCGTCGTCGTCGCCGACTCGCACCGCACCGTCGGCCAGCACGTTCTCCGGGGTGGTGCCGTCGGACATCGCGGTGGCGGTGCCGGTGACCGTCGAGGTCACCAGGCCACGCGCCAGCAACCCGATGCCGACCGCCGCGGCGACCAGCACCAGCACCAGAAAAGGCATGAGCACGACCAGAAGTCGTTGATTCGATTGCTGTTTCTGCGGCGGCGGCCATCCGCCCGGATAGGTGTTCACGTCCCATGCTTTCCGCTAGCCCGATAGTCCCGGGCCAGCCTAACGGGAGGCCGGGTGCCCGTCGCGAAAGCCGCGAACGCGCTGGTCACAGCTCCGGTGGTGGAGGGGATCGCACGTGTCGGTTTCGTCCAAGACATCAGCGGTGGCCGTTCCTAAGCTTGGCGTCGACAACGAACGAGGCACACATTCAGGAGGATTTCGATGGCACGCGAACTGGTCTACACGGGTTTCATGTCGCTGGACGGCGTCGTGGATTCGCCGGGCGGCACGGCCGAGGGGCATCGCAGCGGCGGTTGGGTCATGCAGACCGAGTTCGTCCCGGAGGCCTACTCGCTCAAGGCCGAGGAACTCGCCGATACCGGCGCGTTGATGTTCGGCCGCCGCAGCTACGAGGCGTTCGCGCCGATCTGGCGCGATTCCGAGGATCACGCCGCCTACAAAGACCTGCCGAAGTACGTGGTGTCGTCGACGCTGACCGAGGACGACCTGATCGACGGCTGGGGCCCGATCACCATCCTCCGCTCGGAGGACGAGGTCGCGAAGCTCAAGCAGACCGACGGCGGCGGCATCTTCATCCACGGCAGCGCCGAACTGGCCCTGCGCCTGGCCGAAGCCGGCCTGATCGATCGCTACAACCTTCTGGTCTTCCCGGTGCTGCTGGGCGCGGGCAAGCATCTGTTCCCCCGGACGGATCGGGAGAAGCAGCAGCTGCGGCTCCGGGATCAGGCCGGCTACTCCAACGGGGTCACCAAGCTGATCTACGACGTGGTGCGCTGAGTGGGGTCGAGGGCGAGCGGGCCGCCGGCCTGGGCGCGCAACTGTCCAGCGGTGCGCCCGATATAGCGGCGCAGCGCGCGGGCCAGATGCGGTTCGTCGTAGTAGTCGAGCTTGACGACCACGTCGGCGGGCGTTTCCCCGGTCATCAGCAGGAACGCCGCGGTGCGGGCGCGTTCGATCTGGCGGATCGCGCCGTGGGTGAGCCCGGTGGCGGACCGGAACCGGCGCTCCAGCGTCCGCTCGCTGACCTCCGGTGGCGAGCCTTGCAGGGTGGCCGCGACCAGCGGATCGCGCACCACCGCCCCTTCCTGGACCAGCCGCTCTACCAGCGCCTCCGCGTCATCGACTCCCGGAATCTCGCGGTGCGCGCCATCGAGCCAGAACTTTCGTTCGCTCACATCGGGCAGTGCGATCCCGCCGTCGACCAGGGTCGGCGTAGCCACGGTCCGCAGTGCGGTGCCGACCTTGAACTGGATGCCGGTGAACACCGCGCCTTCGGGCACGGGCGCCGTCCCGGTCCGCGTCTCCGGGCCCGTCACCGCCGCGAACCGGCGCCCCTCCTGCTCCCAGAACACCAATCCCCAGGTCTCGCTGGCGACCGACGTCATCGTGGAGACTTCCTCGGCACGGCACATCCATATCGATTCGACCCAGGGCGAATCGGACGCGCGTGTTTCGAAGAGCAGTCCCACATCGGAATTTTAAGCGTTGAGCGGGAAGCGGCCCGGGTCGACGAGCACCCGCTCGGATCTCATAGGCGCGCCCAGGCCATCTCCGCACCGGGTTCGGCCGACAGCGTGCCGCTGGATCCCGCCGGCAGATAGGCGAACTCTCCTTGCTCGACCACGATGGTCCGGCCGACCGGGCCTGCGCCGCGGATCTGAAATCGCCCCGTGGTCGCCACGATCACCTGATCGTTCGGGGCATCGAACTCGACGCGGGCGCCCGCACGGATGAAACCCACCTCGAAATGCTGTCCCGCCTCGGCAGCGAGGAACAGCCGGTCCGCACCGTGCCGCCGGTGGGTGTCGTGGCGGCTGGACACTATCCGCGCGAATGGTCCTGCGGTGGACTGTTCACGGGCGACTTCCCATTCCGCGAGTTCGATCTCCCACACCGGCGGAAATGCCAGCGCGAGCATGGCGAGATCCGCCGTGACGCTGAATTCGCCACGGCTCGCGGGGTGGAGATGAACCAGATCTCCGGGCCGGGCGACCGTGCTGCCGTCAGCGCTGTCAATCGTCATCGTGCCCGCGGTGACGATCCATACTTCCTCGTAGGGTGCCGCGAGGGGAGCACGTGCGCCGGCGCTCATCCGCGTGAAACCGGCGCTCATCCGGGCGTAGTCCGCGGCTACGGCGGCGCCGATCCGAATTCCGTCGTCGATCTGTTCCCAGGCGCGCACCTCACGGGGTGTGAACGCTCGAATGTGCCGCACGAGTTTCATTTCATCGGGCGCAGACAAGGTCGTCCTCCTGCTCACAAACGACATTTCCGGAACGGAACCGGGATGCGATGACCAGCCCGGCCGTCAGCGCCAGGACGACGGCGCCGATCCCCGCATAGACCTGGAGCCCGAAGCCGACCGCCGCGTGCACGACGGCCGACACCGCCGGTTCGCCGGTCGGAAGCCGCTGCGCCTGCGCAACCCCTTCGTGGACGCTCGTCTGGAGCATCCGACCGGCCGAATCGGAGACATCCGCGGGAAGATTGCCGCTGAGGTAACCGCGGTAGGCCACGACGCCGACGACACCCGCCGCCGCGATGCCGAGCGCGGTGCCGAGTTCCCCGCCCACCTCCTGCGCCGAGGCAGCCGAGCCGGTCTTCGCGGCCGGCGCGCTGGAGATGATCAGGTCACTGACCATCGCCCCGGCCATACCCTGGCCCAATCCGACCACGGAAATGGCCGCCACCAGGAACGCGAGCGGTGTGCTCGGGCCGGAGAAGACGGCGACACCGAGGCCACCGCTCGCGGCGATGAGAACTCCACACGTGACAACCGCCTCGGGCCGCCACCGCCGGGCGAGCCGGGGCGCCAGCATCGCTCCGGCGATATCCAGCACGATGTAGGGCATCGTCCACAGTCCGGCGCGTAGCGGCGACAGCCCGGCGACCAGCATCAGGTATTGGGTGAAGAGGTAGAACATGCCCGTCACGCCGATACCCATCAGCAGTAGCGTCACCAGGGATACGCGCACCTGCCGATGGCCGAGCAGATCGAGGTCGAACAAGGGCTCCGGTATCCGGCGCTGACGCCGCACGAACAACCCCGAAACGGCAAGTCCCACCAGGATGCACACAACTTGCGGCCATGCGGTGCCTCCGCCTGCGGACTGCCCGGCGGCGAGTTCTTGGAGCCCGTAGACGATGGCCAGCATCGCCGTCACGGACAGTGTGACGCTGATCGGATCGATGCGAGTGGGATTGCGTTCGGCCCGTTCCGGGAGCAGCCGGGTTCCCGCGATGAGCAGCAGCACGAGCGGCGGGACATTGACGAGAAAGACCGTGCCCCACCAGAAGTACTCCAACAGCGCACCGCCCAGCACGGGCCCGATGGCGCCGCCCACCGTGAACGCGCTGAATGCGATCGCGATGGCGAGGCGACGTTGGGTGTCGTCGCGGAACATGGTGCGCAGCAAGGAGAACAGCGAGGGCATCAGCGTCGCCCCGGCGATGCCCAGCGCAGCTCGGGCGACGATCAACATCGCCGCGGTCGTGGAAAAGGCCGCCACCACGGAGAGGACTGCGAAGGCCGCCGATCCGGTCAGCAGCAACCGGCGCGGGCCGACGCGATCGCTGAGTCTCCCCGCAGTGACCAGGAATCCGGCGATCAAGAAGCCGTAGACGTGGGTGATCCACATCGTCTGGGAAGCACTGGCGTTCAGGTCGGCGCTGATGGCGGGCAAGGCGAAGAACAGCACGGTCAGGTCGGTCGCCAGCGCGAGCATCGGCAGCAGGAGCAGCCCAAGGCCGAGCCATTCGCGGGTGGTCGCTTGGGTAGTCTGCATCGCCACTCCCTCAGAAATACGTTACAGAGTGTCACGTTATGAGTGAGCGTAACAGGTTTCATTACGTGGTGTCACGTAATGAATAGCTAATCTGGAGCAATGGGAGACAGCACGAGCAAACCGCGCGGCCGGCCTCGCGATACCCGCATCGCGGAATCCGTGACGGCGGCGACGCTTCAGCTGCTCGAGGACGGCGGCTACGCGGCCGTCAGCGTGGGTGAGGTCGCCCGGTGCGCGCAAACCTCACGCCCGGCGATCTATCGCCGCTGGTCCGGGCGGCCCGAGCTGGTCCTCGCCGCGATCGAAAGCCGCCTGACCACGCCGGTCCCACCCGACACCGGATGCACGCTCTGCGATATCGCCGACAGCCTCTCCATCTTCCTCACCGCCTACCGCACTATCCGCCCCGAGGTCTTCAGCGCCCTGTACGCCGACTGCGTGCCCGACCCCGAACTGCATCGCCGCTACCTCGAGGCGGTGATCGAGCCATCCAGAAAGGCCGTCCGCGAAATGCTGCGTCGCGCCGTCGACCGCGGCGATCTCCGCGACGACGTCGACATCGAGCGGCTACTCGACATAGTCGCCGCATTCGTCCACTACCGAGCCCTTTTCGGCGACCACCTCGACGATGAGGAAGCCGAACGCACCATCGAAACCATCATGCGCGGCGCCGCCGTCGACTACGACGCCCTACTCGCGCACAGCCGGGCCATGGATGGTGGACATGTCGACGGGGCGGGGGAGCATCACGTGCGGATCGGCGGTGCGGGGGCGTAGTAGCCGCGTTCCGAGGCTGGGCGTCCCACGGCCTCCTGTCTTGACTCCTCGGTGCAAGCTGTCTAACTTGGTGGTTGCAATTTGCAATCAGATGGAGGAGTGGTCATGGGCAAGGTTCGCGTCGATCTGAATATCTCGCTGGACGGGTACGCGACGACCACCGACCAAACCCCCGAAGACCCGATGGGCCAGGACTGGAACCGCCTCGTCGCGGCCTACGCGGCGACCCGCACGTTCCGTGAGCGCGTTTTCGGCGACACCTCCGGCGCAGGCACCACCGGCGTGGACGACAAATACGCCGCCGCCTACTTCGAAGGCATCGGAGCCGAGATCATGGGTGCCGGCATGTTCGGCCTGCACGCCCACCCCGGCGACCCCGACTGGCAAGGCTGGTGGGGCCCCAACCCACCCTTCGGCGTCCCCGTCTTCGTGCTCACCCACGAACAGCGCCCGACGTTGGAGATGGCGGGCGGCACCACCTTTCATTTCCTCCAGGAAACCCCGGAGGACGCTCTCGCCCTGGCGCAGAAAGCGGCCGGCGAACTCGACGTCCGCATCGGCGGCGGCATCTCCGTCGTCCGCACCTACCTGGCCGCAGGCCTCGTCGATCAACTGCACGTCGGCATCACCCCGATCCTGCTCGGCCGCGGCGAGCGGCTGTGGGACGACCTGCGCGAGCTCGAGAGCGGCTACACGGTGGACAGCGAAGTCGCTGAGAGCGGGACGATCCACGTGACGTTCTCGCGCTGAGGGTTTCGGTGATGGCGGCGCGGCCCTATGGATCGGGCCCAGCTCCGTTTGTACGCTGACCGCTGCGGGATCCGGCCCGGCGGTGCTTGGGGAGGTGCGGTGTCATGACAGCCGATGCTGGAACCCCTGAATGGATGCGCCATCAGATCACGGCCGTGGAATACGACTCCTGGTCCGAGGAGCGGTGTGCAGGCATCGAGATCGTCGACGGAATGGTCGTTGCGAGCCCGAGCGCATGTTGGTGACGATGCTGCATCTGACTACTGGACGTGAGAGCGAATCGATGGATCAGGCGGGGACGACGCCGACGCGCTGCGCGAGTTTGCCGAGTTCGCCCGTTGTCAGGTCGCGGCGCGCGGTGCGCATCATGTGGCCGACCAGTTCGCGGACGTGGCTCATGTTGCGAACATGTTGGGGCGCGGTGTGTTCGGCCCGCAGCAGTGCGTATAGCGAATTGCGGTAGTCGCGCTTCATCGCATGGGCGCGGCCGATTTCGACGAAGTACTGAGCGCGTCGGCCTTCGGCTGGCAGCTCGTTCGCCGACAGACTCGGTGCGAGCGCGAGGACCTGGCCGGGTTCGCGGCGCTCCATCGCCGCCGACATGCGCCACAACTGGACGTTCGCCGGGCCGAAGGTGGGATTGCGCAGGATCGACTTGCCCTGTGGTGCGGCGGCAAGTCTGCCCGCTTGTTCGGCCGCTTCGTCCAGATGGGGTTCCGGGTCGCCGCCCATGGCCGCCGTTACCAACGATGCCTGTAGGTGCAGCATCCCGTACGTTTCGATCTCGCCGACCGTGCGCACGTCGGCAGCGATCTTTTCGGCGGTGCCTTCGGCGTGCTCCAAAGCAGCGGGCAGTGACCCGGGCCGGGACAGGAGCACCTGACTGCGGGCGAATGCGGTCGCGGCGAGAGCGGCCGTTCCGCCGATGTTGCGGGCGGCGTTCTCGGCCTCCTGCGCGGCCGTCCAGGACAGTGCGCCGTACCCGCGCGCTTTCAGTGCCGCGGCTGTCGTGTGCGCGGCCATGCTCAGCACGTCCCACGCCCGTTCCCGGTCGGCGTCGGCACCATCGCGGATGTGCCGGTAGCAGTCGGTGAGCATCGGCGCGAGCA
This sequence comes from Nocardia cyriacigeorgica GUH-2, assembly GCF_000284035.1. NCBI lineage: Bacteria > Bacillati > Actinomycetota > Actinomycetes > Mycobacteriales > Nocardiaceae > Nocardia > Nocardia cyriacigeorgica. The sequence goes on from NC_016887.1 coordinate 780,952, forward strand.
TCGGCCCCAACGCCGCATAATCGCACGCGATGCGCAGCTCTGCGGCACGCTGTGCGGCCGTGCTCAGTTCGTCCAGGGTGCGCGGTGGCGCGGCGTGCGTGACATTGCCTGCCGACCACAACGCGATCTCGATATCGGGCACCGACGAGTGGAACCCGGCCGCGGACGGATCCAGCCGTTCTTGTTCGTGCCCGGTCAGGTCGCCCATTGTGACGCCCAGCGCCGCCGCCAGCGCTAGCAGGGCGCGGCGCGAATCAACGGGCCGGAGGCCGGCCTCATACTTCGCGACTACCGACCGGCTGATCCCGGCACGGTCGGCGAGCACCTGCTGGGTGATGCCCCGCCGCGCGCGAATCTGGCGTACCCGCTGGCCGATGTAGGTGTCTGGCTCGTCGGTCATGCCACGTACCTGCGCTTTCCCTATCGAGTTCCAACGCCCTATGAGCATTGTTCCCTACCGGAACAACTCGCGCGCCCGTCGGCGGAAAGCTGATCGCACGCCCCGCCGCCGGGTCGAGCTCGGTTCCCCGGCGGTGGGCGCACACCAGCAGGGGACCGACAGGGGAGACGATGACGCCGACCGCGTTCGGATGGATCGATCATGAGGTGAGTGCCGCGCCGGAGTGGGATGCCGCGCAGTTGGCGCGGTTCGCGCGGCATCTGGGGTACCGGATCGTGTGGCCGGACGAGCGTTCGGTGCTACCCGTCGCGGATCAGGTGCGTGCTGCCGGGGTCGAGGTGGTGATCCTGCCTGCTCCGGAGCATCTCGGTCCGCTGGAGCTGAACCGCGTCATGCACATTGCCGATGTGGAAGTGATGCGGCCCCGGTTGTCGTTCGCCCGTTGGTATTCGGCCGGGTCGGCGCGGTGATCGCAGTCGGGTGGGTGATCGTGGTCGGTCTTCCGCTGGTGGTGCTGGTGTGGGCGGTGTGGCCACGTCGGTAAGTCCGGGCCGCGCAGCGCGGAGGCGAAGATCATCGGGTGTGTAGGCGGGAAAAGGCAGGCGGCCGGCGGTCAGCCCTGTTCCGAAGGGCTTACCGCCGGCCCGCGACCGTCCTCACTGGGCCGACGCGCCTTCCACACGCGCGAGGTTGCGGTCGGCCCACTCGGCGAAGGTGGGGCCGGCCAGGGTGGCGTGCGGGTTCGGGAGCAGCCCGCCGCCCTCGTTGAGCGGGGTGTCCAGGTTGGCCGGGTCGCTGACCTCTTCGATCCGGATGCCGAGGCCGAGCCGTTCGGCGACGAGCGCGGCGGCGTCCGCGAGGCGCTCCTCGCGAGGACCGGCGACCTCCGGGATCTGCTGGGCTTCAGTGGCATTCGGGTCGAAGGCCAGGCGGACCAGTTCTTCGGCGACGGTGCGGGCGGCGACCAGCTGGGTCCGCATGCGCGGCAGCTGCGCGACCTCGCCCCGGATGCCCCAGCGCAGCAGCAGTTCCACGAACTCGTCGAACTGCGCGGCCCGCAGGATGGCCGTGGGCACGGGGCCGGCGAGCACCTCGCGTTCGTGGACCTGCTTGGCGAGGTTGTAGCCGGCCTTGGCGGCGTCGATGCCGATGATGGACACCACCACCAGCCGCTGCACTCCCGCCGCCTGCCCGGCGGCGTGCAGGTTCCGGGCGGAGGCGGTGAAGAACTCGATGGCCTCGGCCTCGTCGGGCGAGGGGGTGCTCGCGGCGTCGATGATGATGTCGACGCCGGTCAGCGCCTGCGCCAGGCCCTCACCCGTGACGATGTCCACGCCCTGGGAGCGCGACATCTCGACGACCTCGTGACCCTGTTCCCGCAGCACGTCGACCACGTGGCGGCCGAGGCGTCCGGTCGCGCCCGCGACGGCGATCTTGCTGTGCTGGTCGATGTTGCTCATGTCCTGCTCCTTCGTTCGGGTTCATGGAGAGGACGACGCAGCGGTTCTGGGTGTGACACGGGGCGAGAAATTTTTTCGACGGCGTTGTCGAGCCTCCGCCGGGCGCAGCGATGGCGACGCCCGGCGGTCCAGGTCCGTGATGCGGGGAGCAGGACTCATCCAGCGATCTCGCGGACCGCGTCGGCGATCGCCGCGAAGTCCTTGCTCAGGATCTTCGAATGATTGCTCGAAACCTTCGCACTGAGAACGACGTTCGGATTGTTCGCGAACACCGGCTCGAGCGCGGTCCGCGCCTTCTCCATCTCGCCGTCCTCACTGCCCAGGCTGTTCCCGGTCGCCACCACGAACCGCACCGGCCGCCGCAGCCGCTCGAGCACCGGGCCACTGGCGTCGGCGATCTCATTGAGTTCGATATTGACCTCGGCATGCTCGGCAGCGCTCATCCGCGCCGCCATCCCGAACGGACGAGTCAACGGAAGCAGGAACCGCATGCGGTGAAACAGCTTCCGAATCCGTTCGGCACCCTCGGGACCGGTGAGCCCGTAAGGCGCGGAATCGACAGTGACGACCCCGGCGACGCGCTCAGGATTGCGATCGGTCCAATGCCACGCCAGCACACCGCCATAGGACCAGCCCACGAGAATCGCGCGCTCCACCCCGCGTGCGGCGAGCACCGCGTCGATATCACGCAGACACGCCTCGAAGGAATAGTCGGCCGACCGCTCGGACTTGCCCCGAGCCCGCTCGTCGAAGGTGATGTGCCGCAACCCGGACCCGAGCTCGGCAATCACCTTCCGCCAATGCTTGTGATCGGCGTAAGCGCCATTGAGGTAGAGCACCGGAGTACCGGCGCCCCCGGAGTCCGTCACATACAGTGCGGTGTCATCGACAGGCACCATGCCGGTCCACGCCGAAGCGGTCGTGTTGCTGATCGAGGTGTTCGCTGTGTTCGTCATGCGAAAACCGTCGCCGACCGGGCTGACACCGGTCTGACACCGGGCTGATACATCCGCTGACACGGCATTTGCCCAGCCAACAAAATTAAGGCCAGGAATGAAGCCGACGGTTACGATCGAAACCTTCGAAGCAGGGAGCGCAGTGGATCTCAGACCAGTGCCGGAGCGGAAGCTTGGACCGCACCCGTTGACGGGGGATGGGATCGCGGCTTTGCTGGCCCGATACGCGTTCGGTGACTCCTGCCTCCGCCGCGTCATCCTTGATCAGGAATTCGGTCGGCAACCGCGTGGACGGGTCGTGAAGCTCGTGATCGACGCCAGAGTCGTGAGTGAGAACCTTCGTTGGGAACCGGTGTGCCTGGAGCTGCTCGACGTGCGGCGGTTCCGCATCGACGAGAGTGCAGGTTTCGCTGGGGTGCTCTACGACTCCCCGCAATTCACCCACTTCGATGGGCTGTTGCAGGTCGACCTGTGCGCCGAACGCTTCGGGAGCCTGCGTCCGGAGAACCTCGAGGAAGTCTTCGACGGCTCCGACTTGGTCTTCGCAGCGGCCAGCGGCACTTGGAGCGCCCTGCATCTGTGGGATCGGTAAGACTGTCCTCGATTGCGTGTCCCGGTCTCACCCACTGGTTTTAGTTTTCGGGGACGTGGCGCTATACCCCGTAGGTCTCGCGAAATGCTTCACGCACCTCGGCCGCATCTGAGGTGCTGCGACCCTCGATCCCGGAAACCACTTCCGACACCCGCCAGTAGTTCGATGGCACCAGGCGCCCCGAGGTCACGGCCGCCAGCGCGACATCCGCCGCCTCATCCGGTTTGTCCGCTGCGACCAGGGCCAAGCCCAGATCCAGGTTCGCTGAGGCGACGCGACGCGGCCGAATCGTCACGGTGCCTGCAAGGTCGGCGAGCACGTGCCGGGCGTACGACTCGGCCGCCGGATCGCCCAGCCAGGCCAACGTCGTGGCCACATACGCGTCCGACTTCGCGGGGTCGTAGCGGAAATGATGTTCCGGTCGGTCCGGTATACCCAGTCCGGACACCAGCCTGCCCACCTTGCGCAGCGCCGCGTACGTGCCCTTGCCGTCACCGAGTCGAGCCAGAGCGCGACCCTCCTGAGCCGTGGCCTGGATGAACGCCGAGCTGTCGGCCGGCGCAATGGCCTGGGCTGCCCGGGACAATTCGGCGGCTTCCTCGAACGCGCCGCTGGTCAGTCGATGCCAGGCTCGCGTCTCGAGACACCACGCGGCGATCTCCGGATGTTGTGCTTCGGCTGCGAGCTGCCATGCCAGGTGGCCTCGTGCGGCCGCCGCAGAGGTCTCGCCGATATCGATATGGCAGGTGCTCGCCAGCAGCGATAGCCAGCCGACAGCGACAAGCAGACGGCGGTGCTGGTCGAGGGTCTTCCGGCTGTCCATGAGGCGCCCGGCATAGCCGAGGTGGCGGCGGATGCTGACGAGCAGATCGCCGGGTGGGGTCGTCGGATAGGCCGTCGCCAAATCGTCGACCGCCTGTTCCAACCGGTCCAGGGTGTCGCCGCCGATATCCGATGCGGCCGCACGCCGAATCCACTCTGCCGCAGCCCTTTCGCCATCCGCCGGTTCGATGAACAGCGCCGAACCGACCCCGAGCGCATCGGCATACGCGCGCACATGTTCCGGCTTGACCTGTCGGCGCCCCGTCTCCAGCATCCCGAGCAGTGGCTTGCTGTAATGCGTGCGCGCGGCCATGGCCGACAGGCTCAACCCCGCCGCCTCCCGCGCATCCCGCAGCGCCTCACCTGTGACGATCTCCGCGCCGGAGTCCATGAGTCCACGGTAGCGGTGCATGGCCCTCCGCTGTAGACGTGTGTGAACGGCGAGACCGTTCCCGGCGGAAAAGTGCAGGCATAGCGTTTGATCGCAGCCCCGCCGCCGGGCCGAGCTCGGTTCCCCGGCGGTGGGCGCATTCCAGCAGGGGACCGACAGGGGAGATGATGACGCCGACTGCGTTCGGATGGATCGATCATGAGGTGAGTGCGGCGCCGGAGTGGGACGCCGCGCAGTTGGCGCGGTTCGCACGGCATCTGGGCTACCGGATCGTGTGGCCGGAGGAACGGTCGGTGCTACCGGTCGCGGATCAGGCGCGTGCTGCCGGGGCCGAGGTGGTGATCTTGCCTGCTCCGGAGCATCTCGGTCCGCTGGAGCTGAACCGTGTCATGCACATCGCCGACGTGGAAGTGATGCGGCCCCGGCTGTCGTTCGCTCGCTGGCATTCAGCGGGTGCGGGGCGGTGATTGCGGTCGGGTGGGTGCTCGTGTTCGGTGTCCCGCTGGTGGTGCTGGTGTGGGCGGTATGGCCGCGTCGTTGATGCTGGTGGGGATGGGCCAAAGAACCCGGTCGGCGGTCAGTCGCGCCCGACCGCGCGGATGGCCTCGGTGACCGCGGCCAGCGCCATCAAGCGGACGGTGTCGACGGCGGCGTCGATCTCGCCGGTGGCGGCGGCGATGAAACCGTCTCCGTCGAAGCGGGTGTGGGGTGGGGTGAGGGCGCGGGAGAGGCCGTCGTGGGCGCCCTGGGCGACGATGTGGCAGGCGGCCTTGTCGATTCGGGCGTTGGTGATCACGGCGCCGATGGTGGTGTGTACGCGGGATTCGGCGAAGTCGAAGGGCTGGTTCAGGTGGGCGACCGAGTCGAGGGAGATCTCGGTGGTGCCGTCGTCGATGTCGCCGAAAGCGTTGACCACGCACAGCGCGCCCACGACGAGATCGCCCAATTGCCTTTCCGCGTAGGAGATTCCGCCTGGCCGGCGCAGTTGCGGGCCGCGCCAGTGTCCGACGTAGGCGCCGGAACCGGCGCCGATACGGCCGTGCAGTACTTGTTCGCCGGTGCTGGCGCAGGCGGCGGTGTAGCCGTGCTCAGCCATCGGTCGCGCCGTCGGATCACCGGCGGCAAGGTCGAACAATGCCAAGGTGGGCACGATGGGGACGCTGCCGCCGGGTGTCGGAACGCCGCGCCCGCGTTCTTCGAGGTAGCGCATCACGCCGTCGGCGGCAGCCAGCCCGAAAGCCGAACCACCGGTCAGCACAATGGCATCCACCGCGGTGACCATCTTGTCCGGAGCCAGCGCGTCCAGTTCGCGGCTGGCCGGAGCCCCGCCCCGCACCTCACAGGAAGCCGTCGCCCCCTCCGGGAGCACGATCACGGTGCAGCCGGTTTCCCCGACCGGATCCGACCAGTGGCCCACACTCACCCCGGTCACGCTGATCGTCATCGTCGACCCCACTTCCCGCCGGCGCATCGTGCCGATCTCCTCGTTCGAGCATGACACGACCGAGCGCCGATTCCGGCTGATGTGGTGAATGCATCACGCTGGCTTCAATGCACGGCCGAGCGTGGCGAAAATACTCCGTGCGGCGCGCTGATCGTGGAGGAAAGACGCTCTGACCAGCGTCGATGATGTGCCCTCGGCGGGATTCGAACCTGCGACACACGCTTTAGGAGAGCGGTAAATGCCCGGTTTGCCGGGTATTGGTGTCGTTGGGATCGTTGGCGATATTGGTGCGACCAGGGGAAATTCGGTTGGGTTCGTTGGTGGGGAATGGCGGCGTGTGGCGCTGCTGCGTACTCACTGCGTACCGAGCCCGGCGGGGGCTGGCCCTGGTGGTTGGTGGGCTGCGCATGTCGGGGGCTGGCTTCACCGCCTGCCCCATAGGGCCTGCCCTTCTCGCGTAGAGGCTCCGGGGTCAAGGGTGGGCTTGCCCATCACGCAGTGACGCGCAGCGCCCTTGACGCTGGAGGGGCGCGGGAACACAATGCAGGCCACCAACCACCAGGGCCACGCGGCCGAAGGACGCGCACCGACTACCAAGCCAACCACGACGGCACGGGCCGGTCGCTTTTTCTGCAACGGAAGAGAAGGGGGCCGAAGCCCCCTCGGGTTAGTCGTCGTCGCGGGCGGTGAGGGCTTCGAGGTAGGCGGCGTGGCAGGTGGTGCAGGCGTGGTCGTGTTCGTCGCCGGGCACGTAGTACGGGAGGGTGCCGGTGGCGGGGTTGGTGCAGCCGGGGGTGGTGCAGGCGGTGGGGTGGATGGTGGCGTTCATGGTGAGGGTTCCTCTCTGTCCGGGTCGGTGGAATCTGGGCTCCGCCCGGACCAGGCCGGACCCGCCCTCGCAATGGCTCGGCGGCCGGGGGTCGCGCGGCTCCTTGCCCTCTTGAAGGTCACCGCAGCTTGAGGCTGGGACTGTGCCGCGTGGCCCCCGGCCGTCGACACCGCTTGGCCGTTGCGAGGGTGGGGCCGGTCTGGTACGCCCTCGGCAGATTCCTCCGGCCCGGACAGAGAGGAACACGGTGAACGCCACCAGCCGCCTGTCTGCGCCACCCCCGGCTGCACCAACCCCGCTTGGTGACCAGCGGGCTATGTGCCCGGCGACGAACACGACCACGCCTGCATCGCAACGCAACGCAACCAGAGCCGTCACCGTCCACGGCAACCCCACCGCGGCTTCCTCGGCAAGTCCTACCTCGGACGGGACCACAGCCAGGCCCCACGTACGAGGCCGGCCGATTCGTGGGCGAGCTGCGGGAGAGCAAGCCCGGTAGGGCAGACGTCGTGCCCAGCACTGCTCGGTTATTGCAAGGTGGCCAGATATGTCATGGAGCTGACCTTGTTGGCGCTAGCACGTCGCCGACGTGCCGACGCGCCGGGGCTGTGAGGTACGAGCGAGACCCGCTGCGCGTCGTAGCGCGGCGGCGGCGCGCTAGCGCCGCCTGGCCGCGCCTTGATCCTATATAGCCAAATTCGGCAGCAACCGCTCAACGCGAGGCGCGGACGGATCAGGGCCAAACGACGGCAACCGACTTGTCGTCGTGACGCTTTGCGCGCGGGAGCGCCTGTCCGTGGGGGTCGGTTGTTGCTTCCCAGCTCTGGCAGTGGCGAAGAAGGTCGATCAGCCCGGCGTTGGTCAGGCTGGCAACTGCGCGCCATCCGACACCAAGCGCGGGCAGCACGTCGAATGCACCGTCAGTTGCGGCGATGGCCCAAACCACCTCGTCTCGTGCGTAGCTGGTAGTCAAGGCGTGGTCGGATGCGCGAGGATCGGCCTCGGCCACCCAGAAGCCTCCCGGCTGGTTCCGCTGTTTTCGTTCGGCTCGCTGGAGCGACTGGAGTAGGTCTCGGTGCGCCCGGTCGTATCCTGCGCCCGAAGCAAGGCGGTGGCGGTAGCGGTCAGCGTCCGGGAGCTCGAGGCGTTCCAGTCGATCATCACTGTGGACATGTTCAGTGCCATCGGTAGTTCGGACGATGGCGGCCGCATCGCCCAGGACGAGAAGATCAACAGTGGCTGGCGCTACGCGCACTATGGAGACCGTGCTCGATGGCGACGTGCCTGGCGTGAGTCGCAGCAGTGCCGCTGTTGAGTCGATAGCGTCGGCCAGGGCCGTGCGCAGATCGTTCGATGCGTCGATGCGGTGCCCTAGCTCGGTGGCGAGCGTGTCGACGTACTTGCCTGCGCGCGGCATCGCCGGGTCATGCGCGGTCGCCCCGTCGAGAACGATCACGGCATGGTCTGAGATCGCAATCCGATCCTCGTCAGATTGTGCAGGCAGCTGGGCCGAGTGGACGATCATCGATTACCCGCGAATCGTGTAGGGGCCAGCAAGCAAGCGGCTATCGGTCACCATGAAGTCTGCGTCGAAATCGCATTCGATCACCCCGCTGGTGAACTGGGCCGCGTTGTCGTAAACGGTCGCCAGATTCGCATGCAGCCAGTGAGCAACGCCAAGTGACCCAACGCTGGTGATACCCGCGATGTGCACGACCACCCGGCCATCGAGTACGCGCCTCGAGAAGTAGCCGATGTCGGTGTAGTCTGCGGCCGGGGACCGGAATGGTGAAAAGTGCCTGCGTCCGCTCCGTGCGTCCACGATGGACCAACCTTCGTCGGTCCGGTCGAATGACAGCACCGCGTCATCGGCCAGCAGGCGGAGCGCGACGGGTGCCGACTTGGGTCCGCACACGATGATGCAATCACCAGTCGGGATATCCTCGCGATCTGGGTCGATGGCAAACCGGCTCGTCGCGAGTGAGAACTCGGCCAACGTCCGCTCAAGTGCCTCCTGGGTGGCTTGGTCGTTCGCGTCGAAAAACGGGCGCTCCCGGCCTTCTTCGAGGCCGAATCGTCGCGGAATACCGATAGCAACAGGACCGACGCCGAAGAACGCTCGCTGGGGCTTCGGGGCCGTGGTACGAATCTGGCTGATTCGGCCTTTCGTGACTCCGAGTAGCTCAGCAATTTCCGTGTAGCTCAAGCCATTTCGGTGCGCATCCTCGATTGCCTCCTTACGGAGTCGAGCTAGTTCTGTGGCGCGCTGTTGGTACGTCGTGATGAGGTCCGTAGCTCGCTGACCACGGCGAATGGGGTCCGGGTCATTCCGGACCTGCTCGAACTCGTCGGCGATAGACACAACCCGAGTTTAGATCCCCTTGACGACATGTCGAGCCCGCGCGTACCCTCTGGTTTAGACCCCCTCAACTGACACCAACGATGCGGCGGTCAGAGTTTAGGGGCCATAAACCACAGGGATGCGGGAGGCAATCGTGGCGATTCAAAACTTGGCAAGCACTGCCCTTCGTCCGTCGCGGCTGAATGCGGCGGGCTGGTGTGTTCACTGCTTGGGCCGCTTTTGCGAGTCGGCTCGCTGCATCGATGCGCATGCGCGGTCGGTGTGGGAGGTGTGTGACCGCTGCGGGGGCACCGAGTACGTGAATGGGCATCGTGATCCGGCGACGGCTGCGGGTCGGTGCGATTGCGTCGGGGGTCTGGTCGAGGCGACTCCGGCCGGTGCGTCGGTGAAGGCGGTGGCTCCTGTGGTGGAGCTGCGGCCGGAGCGGGTGTTCGAGTCCTGGCCTGCCGGTGGCGGTGCCCCGGTTCGGTGGGCGGGCCGGTGATCGCGGTGGCGGCGACGGATCGGTTCGAGACGGTCGAGTCGGTGTGGGTGGTGACCTATCGGCCGGGAGAACCGCGCAACGGTGCCTCGGGGCTGGTGCCTCGCCGGACCAGCGCTGTCCCGGCCTGGGACTACTACGCGGCTGCGCGGCGATACGCGGCGACGAATCGGAGGGGCGATTGATGACGGCATCGGTGGCCGAGCGGGTGACGGCGGCGGATCGGCGTTCGGAGCTGAATCTGGTCGAGTTGGCGCAGGCGGTGGCCGAGGAGCGGGGCGTGTGTCGTCGTCCGTTGGCGATGCTGGCCACCGACAGCGATACCGGGGAGACGAAATATGTTGCGGCCCCGTGTAAGTCGACGCTGGAGTGTGTATGCCCGGCATGTGCGGCCAGGGCTCGGGTCTTGCGAATTCATCAGGCCCGGGAGGGCTGGCACATCGAGGAGGAACCCATGGTGGAGAAGAAGCCACCCACCCCGCAACAGGTGGAGCTGTTGCAGACGCGAGCCGATCTCGCCGCTGATTACGCCGAGGCCAAGGACGGCGGGGATACCGAGACCATGGACGCGATCCGGGAGGTAGTGGCCTCCCTGGATGAGGAGTTGCGGGCGTCGGGTATCCGGGGCAGGTTGCCCAGCTTGGACCCGGAGGTGAAGGCCACCCGGAAGCGGTCGACCAAGCGGCGTCAGGCGGCCCCGGACCTGCCGGTGAAGAAGGTCTCCAAGGCCACCATCGGCCGGGAGTATGCGGGCAAATACCGGCCATCGATGTTCCTGACGCTGACGCTGCCGTCGTATGGGCGGATCGGCCCGGATGGTGCGCCGGTGGACCCGGAGTCCTACGACTACCGGCAGGCGGCCCGCGACATCATCCACTTCGCCGCGCTCTATGACCGGTTCATCCAGAACTACCGACGTGCGACCGGCCGCGATATCCAGTACTTCGCCACGATGGAACCGCAGAAGCGTGGCGCCCCGCACTTGCATGTGGGTGTGCGGGGCTCGGATCCTCGGGCGTTGATCAAGCAGGTGGCGGCGGCGACCTATCACCAAGTGTGGTGGCCGCACTTCGACCGCGAGGTCTACAGCGACGGCCGGATGCCCTACTGGGACCACCAGCAACAGCGGTTCCTGGACCCGGACACGAAGGAGCCCGTGCCGACCTGGACTGAGGTCCTGGACCTGATGGACTCGGTAGACGACCTCGAACCCGCGCACGTGATCCGGTTCGGTACTCAGATCGATGTGAAGGGCATCCTGGGCGGCACCCCGGAAGCCGACCGCCACATCGGCTACCTGACCAAGTACCTGACGAAGTCGATCAGTGAGGTGATCGAACCGCAGTCCCAGCGCGCGGCCGACCACTACGACCGGCTACACGCCGAGCTGTGCCGTACGCCGTGCTCGCCGACGTGCGGGATCTGGTTCCGCTACGGCGTGGTCCCGAAGAACGCCAAGGCCAAGACCATTCCCGGTGTCTGCAAGGGCAAGGCCCATCGCCGCGAAACCCTCGGTCTGCGGGGTCGTCGGGTGTTGGTGTCGCGCAAGTGGACCGGCAAGGACCTGGCCGACCACCGAGCCGACCGCGCCGAGTTCGTCCGCCAGCGCCTCGAAGACGCTGGCATCTCCAAGGCCGAGACCGCGAACTGGACGATCAGCCCGGCCGAGCCCGGCGACCCCAACGTGCCACCCCGCGAGCACCTGATCATGTCCATGGTCTCCCAGAAAATCGCTTGGGACGCCGAATACACCCGCGCCCAACTCGCGGCAGCAGAAGCCACAGCCACGCCACCGGACGTTCAGCACGGCCCGACCAACCACGCGGCAGCATAGGGGGATTGAGAGATGGAAGAGACCTACCTGCGGGCCAAGGACTGCGAAGCACTGACCGGAATTCCCGAGGCCACCTGGCGATGGTGGGCACACGTCGGCCGTGGACCGGCGAGCTTCAAGCTCGGGCCTCGTCGCCGGGTCTGGCGCAAGTCGGTGATCTTGGCGTGGATCGCGGAACAGGAAGCCGCGGCGACGCGCGATGCGGCATGAGCAAGGTACGGCGCAATCGGCGCGCGGGCGTCGAAGACCTGTGGACTAAGGAGCAGCGCCAGGAGGACGGCACGACTATCCGTGTGCCGTCCAAGCTCCACGGTAAGGGAATGCGTTGGCGCGCAAGGTATGTCGACGGTCGGGGCGACGAGCACACCAAGCGGTTCGCTCGGAAGGTTGATGCCCAGGCGTGGCTGGACGGGCAGACGACGGCGATAGTAACCGGTCTTCACGCTCCGCCCTCTGCTGGCCGCGCCACCATCGATGTGGTTGCGACTGCGTGGCTGGCGGGGCATCCGTCGTGGGAGGCGTCGACGCGTTCGCGGTACAAGTCGATTGTCGAGAAGCACATCCGGCCTCGATGGGGCAATGTGCGTTTGGTCGATCTGGCGCACGACGATATTCAGGCGTGGGTCAATGAGCAGGTGGTGGCCGGTGCGGCGGGTGGCACTGTCCGGAAGAACCTCGGTGTGCTGTCGCAGATATGCGATTACGCGGTGGTCACTCGCCGGATTTCCGTGAACCCGTGCGGCACTGTGGACCGGCCGAAACAGCGTCTCGCGCAGCGTCGGTACCTGTCCGGCCTCGAGGTCGAGAGGCTGGCGGAGGCGGCCGGTAGTGACTGGCTGACGGTGATGGTCCTCGCATACTGCGGCCTGCGGTTCGCGGAACTGGCCGGGTTACAGGTTTCGGCAGTGTCGTTGCGGCGTCGGCGTTTGCAGATCGAGCGGACAATCACTGAGGTAGATGGGGTACTGGTGACCAAGGCCCCGAAGGACCATCAGCGACGTAGCGTGCCGATCCCGGCATTCCTGGTCGAACCGCTGAAGGACCACATGGCCGGCCGTCGCCCTGACGCTGAGGTATTCACGTCTCGGCAAGGCGCGGTCCTGCGGGTACGGAACATGCGTCGCGCCTGGTGGGACGACGCTGCAAAGGCGGCAGGTCTGGCCGGACTCACGCCTCACGAACTCCGGCATACGGCTGCGTCGCTTGCGGTCTCGCAAGGTGCGTCGGTCTTGGCTCTGCAACGGATGCTCGGGCACGACAAGCCCAGCACCACCCTGGACTTCTACGCCGATCTGTTCGATGACGATCTGGACGATGTGGCGTCCCGTCTCGACTCGGCTCGGGTCGACTTTGCCGCTGCGTACCGACTGCGTACCGAGCGGGCTGCGGCACCCGAAGACGGCGAGCGGAAAACCGCCTGACCTGCGCAAACTCTGTGCCCTCGGCAGGATTCGAACCTGCGACACCCGCTTTAGGAGAGCGGTGCTCTATCCCCTGAGCTACGAGGGCCAGTCCGGTGGGGGACGGTGGGAGTCTACCGGGTGTGGGGCGGGGGGACAGCATCTGTGGGGAGTGCGATGCCGGATCGGGGGTATGAGGTGGGGGAGGACGGATTGTGGAAGGAGATGGGGATGCGGCGGATGTCGGTGGTGATCGTGGGGGTTATGGCCATGGCGGGGGCCGGTGCGGGGGTGGCGGGGGCTGAGACCGGCGCGCCTGCTGCCCGGGTGGGGGAGCAGGCGCGCACGGCCGTCGTGGCGGTGCCGTGCCCGCCGTTCGGTTCGCCGGTGTTGTGCACGCTGGCGAAGATTCTCAACCCGTTGCTGCCCGCGACCGGGTCGGTCGGGCTCTGAGCGGCGTCAGCTGACGGGGACGCGGGACTCCTGGTAGTCGGCCGGGTCGAAGCGGCGGGTCTTCCAGCGGTAGAGCAGGGTCGCGCCGGGCCAGTTGTTGGTGATGCGGCCGGAGGCGTTGCGGTACCAGCTGGAGCAGAAGTTCCAGGGGGTGTCCTTCAGTCGGTTCTGCAGCCAGTCGTCCCAGTTCTGTTCGGTGTCGGCGCGGGCGGCCAGGCCGCGGCCAGGGTGCTCGCCGAGGTATTCGATGATCTGGCGGATGTAGCGGGCCTGGGCCTCGAGCATGTAGATGATGGAGCCGGAACCGACATTGGTGTTCGGGCCGTACATCAGGAACAGATTGGGGAAGTCGGGCACGGAGACGCCGAGGTAGGCGCGGGCGCCTTCGGCGGCCCAAGTGTCGGCGAGTTTGCGGCCGCCGGTGCCGTAGATGTTCATCGGCGCCAGGAATTCGGTGCCCTTGAAGCCGGTGCCGTAGATGATGACGTCGACCTCGTGCTCCACCCCGTCGGCCGTGCGCACGCCCTTCGGGGTGATCTCGGTGATGGCGGTGGTCTCCACGTGCACGTTCGGCTGAGTGAGCGCGGGGAAGTAGTCGTTGGACAGCAGGCCGCGCTTGCATCCGGCCTCGTAGTCGGGAGTCAGCTTGGCGCGCAATTCCGGGTCGGGGACCTGCTTTTCGCGGTGCCGGTCCGCGATGGCGACCACGGGACCTTTCAACCCGGGGACATCGGTGATGGCCAGGGCGATGAACTCGAAGAACGACCATGCCACGAACCGTTCGGCCATCCGCAGCGGCGGTAGGTATTTGAACAGCGTGTGGTGGATCGGCCGGTAGGCCACATCGGGTTTGGGGATGATCCAGGCGGCCGAGCGCTGGAACAGCGTCAGCTGCTCGACCTTCGGCTGGATCTGCGGAATGTACTGGATGGCGCTGGCGCCGGTGCCGATGCACGCCACGCGCTTACCGGTGAGGTCGACGCTGTGGTCCCATTCGGCGGAGTGGAACGCGGGCCCGGCGAAGGTGTCCATGCCGGCGATGTTCGGCATAGCGGGCCGGGAGAGTTGGCCGACCGCCGAGATCAGCACGTCGGCGGTCTGTGTCGAGCCGTCGGACAGGCGCACCTGCCACTGCGCGGTGGTCTCGTCGAATTCGGCGTCGGTGACCTCCACGCCGAACTGGATATGCCGGGTCAGCCCGTATTTGTCGGCCACGCCGCGCATGTAGGCGTGGATATCGGCCTGCTCGGAAAACCGCCGGGGCCAATCGGATTTCGGCTCGAACGACCAGGAGTACAGCGGCGAGGGCACATCGCAGGCGGCACCGGGATAGGTGTTCTCCCGCCACACGCCGCCGAGATCTGCGGCCTTTTCCAGGATGGTGAACCCACCGATCCCGGCGCGGCGCAGCTCCAAGGCCATGCCGAGCCCGCCGAAACCGGCTCCGATGATGATGATCGACGGCGATGTCATGGTTCGAGGGTAGGTGCGGAAACGGGCAGGTCCGAAGAGATCGACGGACAACAAATCCACATTTCCGGCCATCGGGTCACTGCCGGGCGAGCAGACGGCGATGCGTCTACCCCCGCTGGTCCCGTCCTCGTCGGTTCGATACCGATGCCGCCCACGTTATGCGCGTGCATCTGTACGTGAATCCCCTGCCGTCGAACATGCCTGGTGTCGCAGAGAAACCGCAGTTCAGAGCGCTGTCGGGTGGATCGGTCGCGGCGAGTCATTCGAGATGCAATTCGCACAGGTCTCGGTCGGGTCTATTTTTCGCCGCCGGAGTTGGCGCGAGCGGGCACCGGCCACTAGACACGAGACGGGTCCGTTCGTTCGGGAGCCCGGTGCCGGCGGCAAGCTGGGGGTGCCGCCGGCACGCCGGACCGGAGGGGTTGATATCGGTTCCCATCGGCGCCCCATTCGATCGTCGGCGCTCGATCGATCGGCTCGTCTAGACCCGCACCGACATCAACGCCGTAGCGCTACCCGAAGCGGACGGGGTTGCGGAGTCGTAGGGCGAGCCCGACCCCGGCCAGGGCTTGTGACCTACCCCACCCCACACCTGCCTACCCTTGGTAGGCTCCCGTGTGATGTGGCTCATGCCCTGGTCGGAGTGCCTTGGCATGGCCGTTCGCCCGAGAGTGAGGGGTCTTTTCCGATGTTGAGCACCATGCAGGACGACCAGCTGTCGCTGGCGACGTTGTTGCGGTACGCGTCGACGTTCGTCGGCGATGCCACCGTGTCCACCTGGACCGGGGACGGCGTGCGGACCATGACCTACCGCGAGGTCGGCGCCGATGCGGCGCGGCTGGCGAACGCGCTGCGTGGGCTCGGGATCGGCGAGGGCGATCGGGTCGGCACGTTCATGTGGAACAACAACGAGCATCTGGTCGCCTATGTCGCGGTGCCCGCGATGGGGGCGGTGCTGCACGCGCTCAACATCCGGCTGTTCCCGGACCAGCTGGTGTTCGTGGCCGACCACGCCGAGGACCAGGTCGTCATCGTGGACGGGACGCTGGTGCCGATGTTCGCCCAGTACCTGCCCCGATTGAAGACGGTGCGCCACGTCATCGTCGCCAACGGTGACGCCGCCACCCTCACCGCACCCGAGGGCGTACAGGTGCATTCCTACCGGGAACTGCTCGACGCGCAGTCCGACAGCTTCGACTTCCCCGTCATCGAGGAACGCTCGGCCGCCGCGATGTGCTACACCTCCGGCACCACCGGCGACCCCAAGGGCGTCGTCTACTCGCATCGCTCGAACTGGCTGCACGCCATGCAGGTCGCCTCGCCCAACGGCATGGGGCTCTACAACACCGACACCATCCTCGCGATCGTGCCGCTGTTCCACGCCAACGCCTGGGGCCTGCCGTACGCGGCACTGATGGCGGGCGCGAATCTGCTGATGCCGGACCGTTTCTTGCAGCCGGGTCCGCTGCTGGAGATGATGGCCGAGGTCAAGCCGACCTTCGCCGCCGCGGTGCCCACCATCTGGGGTGGCGTGCTGGCCGGGCTGGCCGCCGCGCCGCAGGACATCACGCATCTGCGGTCGGTGGTCGTCGGCGGCTCGGCGGTGCCGCCGTCGATGATGCGCGACTTCCAGGAAAAGCACGGCGTACGAGTGGTGCACGCCTGGGGCATGACCGAGACCTCGCCGCTGGGCAGCGTCGCGCATCCGCCCGCCGGTGTGGAAGGCGAAGAGGAATGGGCCTACCGGGTCACCCAGGGCCGCTTCCCGGCCGGCGTGCAGGCGCGGCTGGTGGCCGACGACGGCAGCGTGGTGCCCAACGACGGTGAATCCCTCGGCGAGCTCGAGGTGCGCGGGCCGTGGATCACCGGCTCCTACTATTCGCCCGACGGATCCCCGGTCGACCCGGACAAGTTCGACGACGGCTGGCTGCGCACCGGCGATGTCGGCAAGATCAGCCCCAACGGCTACCTCACCCTGGTCGACCGCTCCAAGGACGTGATCAAGTCCGGCGGCGAGTGGATCTCCTCGGTCGATCTGGAGAACGCGGTGATGGGTCACCAGTCGGTGGCCGAGGCCGCGGTGATCGGTGTGCCGGATGAGAAGTGGGACGAGCGCCCGCTGGTGGCCATCGTGCTCACCGAGGGCGCCGAGGCCGGTGAGAAGCAGGCCGAGGAGCTGCGTGAGTTCCTGGCGGCCAAGTTCGCGAAATGGCAGCTGCCGGAACGGTGGACGTTCATCGCCGAGGTGCCCAAGACCAGCGTCGGCAAGTTCGACAAGAAGCGCCTGCGCGCCCAGTACGCCGACGGCGACCTCTCGGTGATCACCCTCGGCTGACCCCCGCTACGACGGACGGCCCGCTCGAATCCGAGCGGGCCGTTCGCTGTGTACGGCGCTGGCACACCGTATACACGAGGGCGCCTAGCAGTTACGTAGTTCCGGGCTCTGGTTGAGCAGCTGGGCGCGGGTGCTGATGAACTTGGTGTAGGTCTCGCCGCCGACGGCCGACAGCGGGAACGCCGCCACCCGGTGGCAGTTCTGGAAGGCCAGCTTCACCCCGAAATGCCGTTCCAGGCCACCGCGAATCGCATCGGAGGCCAGGGCGCGCAGCAGTTGACCGCGGGCGACCTCGTCCGGCGGCGGTACCTCGTTGTCGGCGAATTCCGCCGTGCCCTCCTGTAATTCACCGGCCACCCGGCTGACCACTTCCCAGGCGTAGGGCAGGGAGTTCTTGACACATTCGACGAATTCGGCGTCGTCTATTTCGCCGCGTTCGGCGCGTTCGAGCAGTGCGGTGGGGACATCGAGGGACATAGCGCTCTCCTGTCGGTTCGCTGCGATCGGCGACTCGATTCTAAACGAAAGTCGTTGTCAACAAGACTGGATTCGTCGTGAAAGTGCCGACTCCAGCGCGGTTTTCGTCTCGGCAGCCAGCGTGGCGACCAGCTCGGCGGCGGGGAGTTGCCTGGTCAGCGAATGTGCTTGGCCGGCCCAGAGGTTCACCGCGTCGGCGTCACCGGCGGTGCGGGCGGCTGCTCGCAACGGCGCTGTGGCGTAGTGGATCTCCGGGTAGGCGACGGGGGCGCCGGCGGTGTAGTCGGTGAGGAAGCGGTTGCGGACGCCACGGGCGCGTCGTCCGGTGAAGGCGCGGGTCAGCATGGTCGGGGTCGCGGTGCCGACGGCCTCGCGCAGGAGTTGATTGGTGCCGGCCTCGGGGCAGCGCAGGAACGCGGTGCCGACTTGGGCGGCACACGCACCGGCGGCGAGCGCGGCGGCGATGCCCGCGCCGGTGGCCAGGCCGCCCGCCGCGATGACCGGGCGGTCGGTCGCGGCGGTGAGCAGTTGTAGCAGGGTCAGCAGGGCGAGGGGATCGGTGGCGTCGTCGTCGACCCGGTCGACGAAGGTGGCGCGATGGCCGCCCGCCTCGGCGCCCTGGGCGATGAGCACATCGGCGCCCGCCTCGACGGCGATGGCGGCCTCGGCGGGGGCGGTGACCGTCACCCAGACCTCCGAGCCCGCCTTGTGCAGCCTCGCCACCTCGGCCGCGGACGGGCAGCCGAAGGTGAACGTCACGACGGCGACGGGTTCGGCGGTCAGCAGGTCGAGCTTGGCGTCCCAGTCGTCGGTGTCGTGCTTCGGCTCGCCCACCGGGAACCGCGCGCGCAGCCTGTCGAGGTATCCGGCGTACGCGGCGGGCGGGGTCGGCGGGGTGGGGACGAACAGATTCACCCCGAACGGCCGAGTGGTCGCCGCGCGGGTGGCGGCGATGCGTTCGGCGAGGGCGCTCGCGGTGAGGTAGCCGGCGGCCAGTACGCCGAATCCGCCGGCCTCGGCGACCGCAGCGGTGAGTTCGGGAGTGGAGGGTCCGCCCGCCATCGGGGCGAGCACGATCGGTACGTCGATGTCGTCGATGATCACGATCCGAGTCTGCCGCCGTTACCGTTCGCGGGCGCGCCTGACCTGCGATTTTCTGCGCAGACGTGACTGAAACGGCATCGAAGGTTGCGAAATGGTCACGACGGGGTAGAGTTCCCGTCACGACGGATGCCGAAACGTTATTTCGCTCGGTTCCGGCAGATCGTTACTCGAACGGTCGGCACCGGGATCGGCATCCGTGACCATTGTTCATCGGACGCTAGGACGAAGCTTTGCCGCAGCACCGAGTAGGCCCCAGTTCCGTTACCGTCTCCAGCCTCATCGGCGATGGTGCCGCGGGCCGCCCGACGCGGCATCGCGCCGAAGCCGGCCGCGTCGAGCGGGTGAAGGCCGCGGCCACCGCCGCCGTCGCCGCCGGTGCGCTGATCGGCACCGCCTCCCAGATCGCTCCGGCCATCGCCTACGCCTCGCCGCTGCTGCCCGGCTCGCACAACGACAACGACGCCGACCACGACGTCGCGCCCGTCTCCTTCGCCGAGCCCGCCGCCGAAGCGCCCGCCGCCGAGGCCCCCGCCGCGCCCGCGCCGATCGCCGAGGCCGTCACCCCGGTGGCCGCCCCGGTCGCCGCGCCCGCTCCGGTCGCCGCGCCGTTCGGTATCGGCGGTCTGCCGCCGGAGATCGCCGGCCCGCTGGCCCAGGCCGAGCAGGTGCTCAAGGATCTGCAGCAGAAAGTGGCTCCGGCCCCCGCCGTGCGCCCCGTCGCCGGCGCGATCAGCTCCTCGTACGGCAGCCGCTGGGGCGCGATGCACTACGGCATCGACTTCGCCGACGCGCTCGGCGCGCCGATCCACTCGGTCAGCAGCGGCACCGTCGTCGAGGCCGGCCCGGCCTCCGGCTTCGGGCTCTGGGTCCGCATCCTCCAGGACGACGGCACCACCGCCGTCTACGGCCACGTCAACGACATGTTCGTGCAGGCGGGCCAGCGGGTGAACGCCGGTGACGTCATCGCCACCGTCGGCAACCGCGGCCAGTCCACCGGCCCGCACCTGCACCTGGAGATCTGGGATCAGGGCGGCGCCAAGATCGACCCGATTCCGTACCTGGCGTCCAAGGGCGTGCCCATGGAGTGGGGCCCGTCGTCGCACTGATCCGGCCGCGACCCCTTCTCCTGGACAATTGAGACATTGGCGCTTGCCCGGATCTCGGCACCATCGGCCCACCGCGAGGTGCGCCCGATGACCGAATTGGCCGACATATTCGAACCCGGATCGCTGCACGGCCGGCTGTACGCCCTGCTGGTGCACCATCCCCGCTCCCGGCTCGCCGATATCGCCGACCACCTCGACGTCTCCGAGGCGCAGGCGCGTTGCGCGCTGGACCGGCTCTGCGAGGTGCAGGCCGCGGTGCGGCTCACCGACGCCGACGGCACCCCTGTCTGGGACGCGCACGCGCCCGAAGCGCTGTCGGAGGCCGAGGCCCGGCGCCGTCAGCAGGAGATCGCCACCATGCACGCCGCCGCCGCGCGGCTGAGCCAGACCTTCCGCTCCGTGCGCCGCTCACCACGCGGTGCGGGTGCGGTGGTACCGGTGTACGAGCGGCTGGAAATGCTGGCCGATTTCGAAGAACTCCAGGTCAACGCCCGGCGCTCGGTGAAGGTGATCGAACGCGGGCCGTTCCTCAGCGATGTGGAACGCGAGCGCAGGCTGTTCGAACTCAAACAGTCCCGCATCGGTGACGGCATCCGCTACCGCACCCTCTACCAGGACACCATCTATCAAGACGGTGAGCGGCTGCGGCACGCACTGGCCACCAATGCCCGCGGCGCGAGCGCGCGCACGCTGCCCGAGCCGCCGTTCAAACTGATCGTCGCCGACGACGAGCGCGCCAGCCTGGTGCTGCACGCCGACGAACGCCGCTCCGACCCGATGGGCCTGCGCATCACCCGCTCACCCGGGCTGGAACTGCTGGTCAAGACCTTCGACGTGCTGTGGTCGCTGGCCGCGCCGATCTCGGTGCACCCGACCGCCACCGACCTCGACGAGCGCGACCGCGCCATCCTGACGTTGATGGGCCTTGGCGCCACCGACGACACCATCGCCCGCCGGCTCGGCATGTCCCGCCGCACCGTGGTCCGCCGCACCGCCCGGCTGCTTGAGCGCCTCGGCGCCAGCACCCGGTTCCAGGCGGGTGTGCAGGCGATCCGGCGCGGCTGGTTGTGACGAGATTCATCAGAACGGGTACTACTGCAACATCGGATCGGCCGTCCCGATATACCGGGGGCAACCGATGCAGCGGGCGTGGCAATATCGCATGCCCTTATATGATGGCCCGGACCGCGCCGGCCCGGGCTGACGACGCCCTGGATCTGGGGCAGGGCCGGGTTCTGGCTTTACGCGAGAGGTGAATGCACTCGAATGGAAACTGCCCGTCGTTCCGCTCGTGGTAGCCGTCGCCGCCGCTCGGGCAGCCCGCTGTTCGGACAGCTGCTCACCGCGGCGGTCGAATCCTCGGCCACCTCGGTCGCGATCCGGTTCAACCCGACGGGTGAGCCCGCCGACGAGCGCACCCTCACCTATCAGGAACTCGACCAGCAGTCCTCGCAGGTCGCGCGGGAGCTGATCGACCGCGGCGTCGGTCCAGGCGATGTGGTGGCGATCGGGATCGCGCGCAGCCTGGAATCGGTGCTCGCGGTGTGGGCGGTGGCCAAGACCGGCGCCGCCTATGTGCCCGTGGATCCCGGTTATCCGGCCGACCGGATCAATCACATCGTCGCCGATTCCGGCGCCGTCATCGGGCTGACCACCTCGGCGCATCGCCCGGTGCTCGGCACCGGCGTGTACTGGGTGGAACTCGATGATCCGGTGGTGTCCGAGCGCATCGCCAAGCGGCCCAACCATCCGATTTCCTATGCCGACCGGGTGCGTCCGCTCGACGAACGTCATCCGGCCTACGTCATCTACACCTCCGGTTCCACCGGGCGCCCCAAGGGCGTGGTGGTCACCCACTCCGGTCTGGCCGGTCTGGTCGCCGCCGAACGCGAGCACTACGGGGTCACCGAGGATTCGCGGGTGCTGCACGTGTGCTCGCCGAACTTCGACGTCTCGGTGCTGGAGCTGCTGCTCGCCTTCACCTCCGGTGCGACGCTGGTGATCGCGCCGCCGTCGGTGTTCGGCGGGTTCGAGCTGGCCGATCTGCTGCGCCGCGAGCAGGTCACGCACATGCTGATCACCCCGGGCGCGCTGGAATCGGTGGATCCGGCCGGGCTCGATGATCTCGAGGTCGTGGTGGTGGCCGGCGACAAGTTCGGCCCCGAGCTGGTCGGGCGCTGGGCCGGTGAGCACGCCTTCTACAACGGTTACGGCCCCACCGAGGCCACCATCCTCGCCACCAGCACCCCGCAGATGACGCCGGACGGGCCGATCACCATCGGTACCGCCATTCCGGGTGTCGGTGCGTTCGTGCTGGATTCGCGGCTGCGGCCGGTGCCCGCCGGTGTGGTGGGCGAGCTGTACCTGTCGGGTCCGGCGCTGGCCCAGGGCTATCTGGGACGGCCGGGGCTGACCGCCGAGCGCTTCGTGGCCAGCCCCTTCGGGGCCGATACCGGCAACCCGGGCGCCCGGCTGTACCGCACCGGTGACCTGGTGCGTCGCACCGAGACCGGTGGGCCCGACGGGGGCGTCATCGAATATCTGGGCCGCTCGGACTTCCAGGTCAAGATCCGTGGCTTCCGGATCGAACTGGGCGAGATCGACAACGCCCTCACCGCGCATCCGGATATCGACTTCGCCGCGACCCTGGGCAAGACGCTGCCCTCGGGCGCGACGGCGCTGGTGTCGTATGTGCTGCCGCGCGCCGGAACCACCGTCGACACCGGCGAATTGGCCGACTTCATCGGTGAATCGCTGCCCGGCTACATGATTCCGGCGTCGATCATGGTGCTGGACGAGATTCCGCTGACGCCGGTCGGCAAGCTGGACCGGGCCGCGCTGCCCGAACCGGTCTTCGCCGCACGGGCCTTCCGCGCGCCGTCGACGCCGGTGGAGGAGATCGTCGCCGACGTCTTCGCGGCCCTGTTGGTCTCCGGCGACGCCACCCGCGTCGGCGCCGATGACGACTTCTTCGAGCTCGGCGGCAACTCGCTGCTGGCCGCCCAGGCCGCCGCCCGTATCGGTGCGGCGCTCGATGTGCGGGTGCCGGTGCAGTTGCTGTTCGAGGCGACCACCGTCGCCGCGCTGGCCGCGCGGGTGGAACAGCATTCGGGTTCGGCCGCCGGTCGCGCGCTGACCGCCGTCGAGCGCCCGGAACGGATTCCGCTGTCGTACGCCCAGCAGCGGATGTGGTTCCTCAACCGCTTCGATCCCGGCAGCGCGGTCAACAACATCCCGGTGGCCGTGCGGTTGTCGGGCCGGCTGGATGTGGACGCGCTGCGCGCCGCGGTGCGCGATCTGGCCGAACGGCACGAGGTGCTGCGCACGCGCTACCCCGAGGTCGACGGCGAGGGCTACCAGCTGGTGCTCCCGACCGCCGATCCGCGCGCCATCCCGGCCCTGACCGTCGAGCCCGCCACCGAGGCACAGGTGCCCGAACTGGTGGCCGCCGCGGTGACCGCCGGTTTCGACGTCACCGCCGCGCCGCCGGTGCGGTTGCGGCTGCTGGTGCTCAGCGAGACCGAACATGTGCTGATCTGCGTCATCCACCACATCGCCGGTGACGGTTTCTCCATGGGCCCGCTGACCCGCGACCTGATGAGCGCCTATGTGGACCGCACCCGCGGCGGTGCGCCGGAATGGCCGCCGTTGCAGGTGCAGTACGCCGATTTCGCGCTGTGGCAGCGCGAGGTGCTCGGCGCCGAGGACGATCCGGAATCGGTGCTGGCCCAGCAGATCGACTACTGGCGCAAGGAATTGGCCGCGCTGCCCGAGCAGCTGGACTTGCCCGCCGATCGGCCGCGCCCGGCGGTGGCGTCCAACCATGGCGCCACGCTGGCCTTCGAGATCGACGCCGACATCCACGCGGCGCTGACTCGCCTTGCGCACCAGCACAATTCGACGCTGTTCATGGTCGTGCACGCCGCACTCGCCGCGCTGCTGGCCCGTCTGTCGGGTACCAGGGATATCGCCATCGGCACGCCGGTCGCCGGCCGCGGTGAGGCCGCGCTCGACGATCTGATCGGCATGTTCGTCAACACCCTGGTGCTGCGCACCGAGGTGGATCCGGGCGCGAGCTTCGACGAGCTGCTTGCCGCGGTCCGCCACACCGATGTGCGTGCCTTCGGCCACGCCGACGTCCCGTTCGAACGCCTGGTGGAGCTGCTGGACCCGGTGCGCTCGGCCTCCCGGCATCCGCTGTTCCAGGTGATGCTGACCTTCCAGAACCTCGCCCAGACCGAGCTGGAGCTGCCGGGCCTGAAGGTGGCCGGGGTGGATCTGGCGGTGCCGCTGGCGAAGTTCGACCTGCAGTTGGCGCTGGTGGAGAACATCGATCGGCACGGCGCACCGCAGGGCATGTCGGCCGCGTTCACCTATGCCACCGATCTGTTCGACGCCGCCACCGTGCAGGATTTCGCCGACCGGTTCGGCCGCATTCTGGCCGCCGCGGCCGCCGATTCCCGCGCGGTCGTCGGCGACGTGGACGTGCTCGCCCCCGGCGAGCGCGAACTGGTGCTGCACGAATGGAACACCCCGGGTGTCTCGGTTCCCGAGGTGACGCTGGTCGACCTGATCCAGATCCAGGCCCGCAGGCGCCCCGACGCCGACGCCATCCGTTACCAGGACATCACCCTCGGCTTCGGCGAATTGCAGCGCCGCGCCAATCGGGTGGCGCGTGCGCTGATCGCGCAGGGCGCTGGGCCGGAAAACCTGGTGGCCGTGGCCATGCCGCGTACCGAGCAGCTGCCGGTCGCGCTGCTCGGTGTGCTCACCGCGGGCGCGGGCTACCTGCCGATCGACACCACCTACCCGGCCCAGCGGCTCGAGTTCATGCTCGGCGACGCGCGGCCGACCTGCATCCTGACCACCGCCGCCGAGCTGGATTCGGTTCCGGCGGGCGATATTCCGGTGGTGCTGATCGAGGACACCGATCGTTTCGCCGACGCACCGGTCACCGATGCCGACCGGATCGCGCCGCTGCGCCCGGACAACCTCGCTTACGTCATCTACACCTCCGGATCCACCGGCGTGCCCAAGGGTGTCGGCGTCGCGCACCGCAATGTGGTGGAGCTGTTCGCCAACACCCAGCTGATGTTCGAGTTCGACGAATCGGACGTGTGGACGCTGTTCCACTCCTACGCCTTCGACTTCTCGGTGTGGGAGCTGTGGTGCGCGCTGGCCAACGGCGGTGCGGTCGTGGTGGTCGACTATCTCACCTCGCGTTCGCCGGAGCAGTTCCGTGAGTTGCTGATTCGCGAACAGGTGACGGTGCTGAATCAGACGCCGTCGGCGTTCTATCAGCTGGCCGAGGCCGACCGCGCGGTGCATCCCGACGACGAGGGCAAGTTCGCGCTGCGCTACGTGATCTTCGGCGGTGAGGCGCTGGATCTGCGTCAACTGCGCCGCTGGTACGAACGCCACGGCGGCCCGGACTCGGCGGAGAACAGCTCGCCGTGGCTGGTGAACATGTACGGCATCACCGAGACGACGGTGCATGTGTCGTTCCTGTCGGTGGACGAACAGCTGGTGGACAACCCGGCCAGCGTCATCGGGCGGGCGCTGCCCGGCCTGGACGCCTTCGTCCTCGACGACCGTCTGCACCCGGCGCCCGTCGGTGTGGCAGGGGAGATCTATGTGGCCGGCGAACAGCTCTCGCGCGGCTACCTCGGCCGTCCGGGGCTGGCGGCGACCAGGTTCGTGGCCAACCCCTTCGGCGCACCGGGTTCGCGGATGTACCGCACCGGCGATATCGGCCGCTGGGTCGGCTTCGGTGGCCGCGCCAATCTCGAATACGCCGGCCGCAGCGATCAGCAGGTGCAGCTGCGCGGCTTCCGCATCGAACTCGGTGAGATCGAGGCGGCGCTGCAGCGGTGCGCGGGTGTGGGCCAGACCGTGGCGCTGGTGCGTTCCGACGAACACACCGGCGACCGGCTGATCGGCTACGTGGTGCCCGCCGCCGACCGTGCGCCGGGAACCGAACTCGACCCGGTCGCCCTGCGCACCGAGGTCGCCGAATTCCTCACCGGCTACATGGTTCCCGATGCCATCGTGGTGCTCGACGCGCTGCCGCTGACCCCCAACGGCAAGCTCGATCGCCGGGCGCTGCCGGCACCGGAGTTCGTCTCCGGCGCCACCTTCCGCGCCCCGGGCTCGCCGGTCGAGCAGGCCGTGGCCGAGGTGTTCGCCGGTCTGCTCGGCGCCGCCGAAGTCGGCCTCGACGACGATTTCTTCAGTCTCGGCGGCAACTCGCTGCTGGCCACCCGCGCGGTGGCCCGGATCAACGAGGCGCTCGACGCCGGTCTCGCGGTGCGCGAGCTGTTCGAGGCCCCGACGGTCGCCGAACTGGCGGCCCGGATCGAACCGGGCGCCGGTGGCGGTGCCGCGCGGCCGCCGCTCACGCGGGCCGAGCGCATCGACCGGGCGCCGCTGTCGCTGGCCCAGCAGCGGATGTGGGTGCTCAACCAGTTCGATCCGGCCTCACCCGCCTACAACATCCCGCTGGCCATCCGGCTGTCCGGCTCGCTCGATGTGCCCGCGCTGCGGCACGCGGTGGCCGATGTGCTGGAACGGCACGAGACCCTGCGCACCCGCTACCCGGCGGCCGCGGGGGACCAGGTGGCCTATCAGGAGATCCTGCCGGTCAGCGCGGCCATGCCCGGTGGGCTGGAGATGGTGACCACCTCGGATCCGATCAGCCGGATCACCGAGCTGATGTCCACCGGATTCGATGTCACCGAACAGGTTCCGGTGCGCGCGCTGCTGCTCGGCAACGGCGCCGACGAGTACCTGCTCGCGATGGTGGTGCACCACATCGCCGCCGACGGCGCGTCGATGGCGCCGCTGGCCCGTGACCTGATGACCGCCTATCTGGCGCGCCGGGGCGGCAATTCGCCGCGCTGGTCGCCGCTGGAGGTGCAGTACGCCGACTTCGCCATCTGGCAGCGCGCGGTCATCGGCACCGATGACGACGAGAACTCCATCGCCGCCCGGCAGCTGGCGTACTGGCGCGAGCAACTCGCCGGTCTCAGCGGTGAGCTGGAACTGCCGCTGGACCGTCCGCGTCCGGCGATCCCGTCCATGCGCGGCGCCTCGACCGGGTTCGCGCTGTCGGCCGACGTGCACCAGGCGTTGACCCGGATTGCGCGCGAGCACAATTCGACGCTGTTCATGGTCGTGCACGCCGCGTTGGCGGTACTGCTGGCGCGGCTGTCGGGTGATTCGGACGTGGCCGTCGGCACGCCGATCGCCGGACGTGGTGAACGCGCGCTCGACGATCTGGTCGGCATGTTCGTCAACACGCTGGCGCTGCGCACCAAGGTCGAGGCGGGCGGCAGCTTCGCCGCGCTGGTCGACCAGGCCAGGGACACCGATCTGGCGGCGTTCGCGAACTCCGACATCCCGTTCGAACGGGTCGCCGAGGTGGTCGCGCCCGGCCGGGCCACCGCGCACAACCCGCTGTTCGGCACGGTGCTGTCGTTCCAGAACAACGAGCAGCCCAGCCTGGAACTGCCCGGCCTGACGGTAACCGCGCTGGACGCCGGCGCCATCGCCGCGAAGTTCGACCTGCAGGTCAATGTCGATCCGCGCCACGACGCCGACGGCACCACGGGCGAGCTGATCACGGTGCTGACCTACGCCACCGACCTGTTCGACGAATCCACCGCGCAGTCGTTCGGCCGCCGTTTCGAGCGCATCCTGACCGCGGTGGCGGCGGATCCGCAGGTGCGCATCGCCGATATCGACATCCTCGATGCCGCCGAGCGGGAGCGGATGACGGCGCCGCCCGCACCCAAGCCGGTGCAGGCCGAGGTCGCCCCGACCGCCGGTACGGCGCTGAGCCAGACGCTGGCCGCCACCGTCGAGGACGATCCGGACGGCCCGGCGGTCGTCTCCGGTTCCGACGTGTTCACCTACCAGGACCTCGACGCCCAGTCGTCCCGGCTGGCCCGGGTGCTCATCGCCCGCGGCAGCGGCCCGGGCGCGGGTGTCGCGGTGCGGCTGGACCGTGGTGTGGACGCGGCGGTCGCCACCTGGGCGGTGCTCAAGGCCGGTGCCGCGGTGGTGCCGTTCGACGGGATCGGCGCGGCGACAGCGGCGGGCCTGGAGGTCAAGGTCGGTCTCACCGCAGGCGGTGCGCAGGCGGTGGCCGGGATCGACTGGCTGGTGCTCGACGAGACCTCGGTGCGCGCGGAGATCGCCGCGGAATCGCCGCGTCCGGTCACCTACGCCCACCGC
This sequence comes from Nocardia cyriacigeorgica GUH-2, assembly GCF_000284035.1. Classification (NCBI taxonomy): domain Bacteria; kingdom Bacillati; phylum Actinomycetota; class Actinomycetes; order Mycobacteriales; family Nocardiaceae; genus Nocardia; species Nocardia cyriacigeorgica. The sequence goes on from NC_016887.1 coordinate 809,106, forward strand.
ACCCGGGCGCTGCGCGGGTCGGATCTGGCCTACGCCGGCGCGGTGTCGGTGAGCTACGACGACCTGGCGGCGGCGTCCGCCCGGTTCGTCGCCGCCGCCGAGCTGACCTTCGAATCGCGGCTGTTCCAGCACGGCGGCGCCGACACGTTCGCGGCGGTGCTCGAGGCCGTCGCGGCGGGCTCGGTGGGCGCCTCGGTGGTGCTGGTGCCGGGGACGGGCACGCTCACCGATGAGCTGGCCGACGAGTGGGTCACCCATGTGCTGACCGACCGCGGCGGGCTCGAGGTCATCGACCCGGGTGCGCTGGAGGATCTGCGCGCGGTCGTCGTCGACGGTGCGGCGGCCTTGCCCGCAGCCTGGTCGGGTGTCGAGACCGTGCTGTCGCTCGCCGATCTGCGCGACTGAGCACATTCCTGGCGATCGGTGGGTGGGCGCTCGGCTCGCCCACCGATCTACGGCCGCTCGGCATGGCCGGAAACGCCACAAGTTAGCTGGTCAGGTGACCAGTACTTGCCAGCATTGGTGAATGCCCCATGAATTCTTGCCCCGATATCTGGGGTCGGTGCAGGTGGGCAAGGCTTGTGATAAGTGCCACAGCATATCGGTTTGGCGAATGGGCAGAAGCGCTGGAAGCCTGGCGAAGACGTGTTTCGACAGCTAGGTGGGCAGAGTTTCATGATTGGCGCAGTCGGGGGACTCCGCGGATGCCATAGGGGAAATCGCCGATGACCCGACCCGCTCGTGTACGGCCGACCCGTACCCGGCGGCCGAGGGTGACCACGCTTCCGCAACTGATGGCAGCCGCTGTCGAGGCGAACCCGGGTGGTCGCGCCGTCATCTTCGCCGACGCGCTGGCAACCCGCGGGCAGCTCGATTACGCCGAACTGGACGCCAGGTCGACCCGGCTGGCGCGGGTGCTGATCGAACGCGGCGTCGGGCCGGAGGATCTGGTCGCCGTCGGCATCCCGCGCTCCATCGAATCGGTGGTGGCGGTCTGGGCGGTGGCCAAATCGGGTGCGGGTTTCGTGCCGATCGACCCGAACTATCCCGCCGACCGCGTCCAGCACATGGTCAAGGACTCGGGTGTGGTGCTCGGCCTGACCGTTGCCGCCGCGGCGGAAACCCTGCCGGGACAGGTCGATTGGCTCGTCATCGATGACGAGGCCGGCGCCCGCGAGCGCGAGCGGTACTCGGCCGAGCCGATCACCTTCGCCGACCGGGTGCGGCAACTGCGCGCCGAACATCCGGCCTACGTCATCTACACCTCCGGTTCGACCGGTCTGCCCAAGGGCGTGGTGGTGACCCAGGCCGGGCTGTCGAGTTTCTGCGATGAGCAGCGCGAACGTTATCGGCTGACGCCGGATTCGCGCACCCTGCATTTCGCCTCACCGTCGTTCGACGCCTCGGTGCTCGAGCTGCTGCTCGCCCTCGGCGGCGCGGGGACGATGGTGGTGGCCGCGCCCACCGTCTACGGCGGCGACGAGCTGGCGAATCTGCTGCGCCGCGAGGGCGTGACGCACGCGTTCATCACTCCGGCCGCGCTGGCGTCGGGGGATCCGGCGGGGCTGGACGAGCTGCGGGTGGTGGTGGCCGGTGGTGAGGCCTGCCCGCCGGATCTGGTGCGGCGCTGGGTGCGCCCGGTCGCGGGCGGTACCAGGGAATTCTTCAACGGTTACGGCCCGACCGAGACCACCATCATGACCAATATCAGCGCGCCGCTGAGCCCCGAGGACACCGTCACCATCGGCGGGCCCATCCGGGCGGTCACCGAATACGTCCTCGACGAACGCCTGACGCCGGTACCGACCGGCGTCGCGGGCGAGCTGTACATCACCGGCGCGCAACTGGCTCGCGGTTATCACGAGCGGCCCGGCTTGACGGCGCAGCGTTTCGTCGCGAACCCGTTCGCCGACAACGGCTCCCGGCTCTACCGCACCGGCGACCTGGTGCGCTGGACCGCCGATGGCGATCTGGAATACCTGGGCCGCAATGACTTCCAAGTCAAGATCCGCGGGTTCCGGATCGAACTCGGTGAGATCGATGCGGTGCTCGGCCGCCATGATTCCGTCGATTTCGCGGTGACGGTCGGGCATCGGCTCGATACCGGCGCAACGATTCTCGTTGCCTACGTCCACCCGGCCGACGGCGCGGAGGTCGACACCGACGCGCTCCTGGCCTTCGCGAGCAACAGTCTGCCCGCGCATATGGTGCCGACCTCGATCACGGTGCTCGACGAGATCCCCTTGACCCCGGTGGGCAAGCTGGACCGGCGCGCCCTGCCGACGCCGCGCTTGCAGACCACGGCCTTCCGTGAGCCGTCCGGGTGGGCCGAACAGCTGGTCGCCGAGGTGTTCGCCGAACTGCTCGGCACCGAGGCGGCGATCGGCGCCGATGACGATTTCTTCGAGCTGGGTGGCAACTCGCTGATCGCCACCCAGGTCGCCGCGCGGCTGGGCGCCGCCGTCGACGCCAGGATCGCGGCACGGGTGATCTTCGAAGCCCCGACCGTCGCGGCCCTGGCCGAGCGGCTGGAAGCCGAGAGCGGTTCGGGTGGGCGGCGCGCGCTCGCACCGATGCCGCGCCCGGAGCGTATTCCGCTCTCGCCTGCCCAGCAGCGGATGTGGTTCCTCAACCAGTTCGATACCGCGTCCGCGGCGAACAACATCCCGTTCGCGTTGCGGCTCACCGGTGCGCTCGACCTCGCCGCGCTGCACGCGGCCATCGCCGATGTGCTGGACCGGCACGAGAGCCTGCGCACGGTGTACCCGGCCAGTGATGGCGCCGGCCACCAGGTGATCCTGCCCGTCGAGCAGGTGCTGCCCGAGCTGACCGCCGAGCCGATGACGCCGGAACGGCTGCCGCAGTGGCTGGGCGAACGCGCGCTGGCCGGCTTCGATGTGGCGGCGCAGGTGCCATTGCGCATCGCGGTCGCCGAACTCGGCCGCGACGAGCACGTGCTGGCCGTGGTGGTGCACCACATCGCCGCCGACGGCACCTCGATGGCGCCGCTGGCCACCGACCTGATGACGGCGTATCTGGCACGAATCGCCGGTGCGGCGCCGGAGTGGAAGCCGCTGCCGGTGCAGTACGCCGACTACACGCTGTGGCAGCGCGACCTGCTCGGTGACGAGGACGATCCCGGCTCACTGGCCGCCCGCCAGTTGACGTTCTGGCGGCAGGCACTCGCCGGTATTCCGGACCGGATCGACCTGCCGGCCGACCGTCCGCGCCCGACCCGCTCGTCCGGTCGCGGTGCCGCCCTGAGCTTCGCCGTGGACGCCGAGACCACCGCCCGGCTCGATGGCATCGCTCAGGATTCCGGCGCGTCGCTGTTCATGGTGGTGCACGCCGCCTTCGCCGCGCTGCTCGCGCGGCTGTCGGGGTCCGCCGACATCACCATCGGCACGCCGGTGGCCGGCCGCGGTGAACGCGAACTCGACGGGCTGATCGGCATGTTCGTCAACACGCTGGTGTTGCGCACCGAGATCGACCCGCAGGTGAGCTTCACCGAACTGCTGGATGCGGTGAAGGAGACCGACCTCGCGGCCTTCGCGCATACCGAGCTGCCGTTCGAACGGCTGGTGGACGCGCTCGACCCGGTGCGTTCGCAGGCGCACCACCCGTTGTTCCAGGTGGCGTTGTTCTTCCAGAACATGACGCCGCCCGCGCTGGAATTGCCCGGGCTGTCGGTCCAGGCCGTCGAATTCGATGGCGCGGTAGCCAAATTCGACTTGCAGCTCACCATCACGCCCGTCGCCGATGGATCGATGTCGGCCCAGTTCACCTACGCCACCGACCTGTTCGATGAGGCGACGGTGGCCGAGTTCGCGGCGCGGCTGCGTCGCACGCTGCGCTCGGTGGCCGCCGATGCGCAGCGTCCGGTGGGCGATATCGACCTGCTGTCGACGGTCGAGCGGGATCGAATCCTGCACGAGTGGAACGACACCCGCCACCTACTCACTCCGGAACTGCTGCTGGACGGTTACCGGCACGCGGTCGCCGCGCACGCCGACGCGGTGGCGCTGGTGTACGAGGGGCAGGAGCTGACCTACCGCGAGTTCGACGAGCGGGTCAACCGGCTGGCGCGGTTGCTGATCGCGCAGGGTGTGGGTGCGGAATCGCTGGTGGGTCTGGCGGTGCGGCGTTCGCTGGACCTGGTGGTCGGCATGTACGCCATCGTGGCCGCCGGTGGTGCGTATGTGCCGCTGGATCCGGATCATCCGGCCGAGCGGATCGCGTACATCCTGGATACCGCGCAACCGGTCGCGGTCGTGACGACCACCCGCGATGCGGTCGAGGTGCCCGCCGGGCTGCCCGTGCTGCGCATCGACGCCCTCGATCTGGAGCGCTACGCCGCGACGCCGATCCGGCCCGCCGAGCTGCTGCGCCCGGTGCGTCCGCAGCATCCGGCCTATGTCATCTTCACCTCCGGTTCCACCGGGCGGCCGAAGGGTGTGGCGGTCACCCATGCCGCCATCAACAATCAGATCGAGTGGATGCTCACCGCGTATCCGCTGCGGCCCGACGATGTGTACCTGCAGAAGACCGCGACGACCTTCGATGTGTCGCTGTGGGGTTTCTTCATGCCGCTGCGCACCGGGGCCAAGCTCGTCATCGCCACACCGGACGGGCATCGCGACCCGGCGTATGTCGCGGAAACAATTGCGGCGCAGGGTGTGACGGTCACCGACTTCGTGCCGTCGATGCTGACGGTGTTCGCCGCGCACACCCGGCCCGGTTCGGTGCCGACGCTGCGTGAGCTGTTCGTCATCGGTGAGGCGCTGCCGCCGGAAACCGTCGCGGCCGTGCACGCGATATGCGACGCGTCCGTGCACAACCTGTACGGCCCGACCGAGGCCGCGGTGTCGGTGACCTACTGGCAGACCGACGGTGACGAGCAGCGGTCGGTGCCGATCGGGCTGCCGCAGTGGAATACCCGCGTATACGTGCTGGATTCGCGGTTGCGGCCGGTACCGCCGGGAGTGGCCGGTGAGCTGTATCTGGCCGGTGATCAGCTGGCACGTGGGTACGTGCGTCGGCCCGATCTGACCGCTGATCGTTTCGTGGCCAATCCGTTCGGTACCGGTGAACGCATGTACCGCACCGGCGATCTGGTGGTGTGGCGCGGTCGTGGTGACGATGCGGTGCTGGATTATCTGGGCCGCACCGATTTCCAGGTGAAGTTCCGCGGTCAGCGCATCGAGTTGGGTGAGATTGAGACCGCGTTGCTGGCACAGCCGTCGGTGAGCCAGGCCGTCGCGCTGGTGATGCCGACCGCGCTGGGCGATCAACTGGTCGCGTATGCGGTGGCGTCGCCGGGGATGCGGATCGAGCAGCAGGAGTTGCGCGCCGCGATCGCGGAGAGCCTGCCCGCCTACATGGTGCCCGCGACCATCGTCGCCTTGGATGAGTTCCCGCTGAATCCGAGCGGCAAGCTGGATCGGAAAGCGCTGCCGGAACCCGAGTTCGAATCCCGCTCCTTCCGTGCGGCGGCCACGCCGGTGGAGGAGATCGTCGCCGGTGTGTTCGCCGACGTACTCGGAGTGGGCCGCGTCGGCGTCGACGACGATTTCTTCGAGCTCGGCGGCAATTCGCTGATCGTCACCCAGGCCGTCTCTCGGCTCGGCGCCGCCCTCGGCGTGCGAGTGCCGGTGCGGACGCTGTTCGAGACGCCCACCGTGGGCGCCCTCGCCGCGGCGGTGGAATCGCAGACCCACGGCCGCCGCACCGTCGAACTGGGCAGCATCGAACGCCCCGACCAGCTGCCGTTGTCGCTGGCGCAACGTCGCATGTGGTTCCTGAACCGCTTCGACCAGGACGCCGCCGTCGGCTCGTCGGCCTACAACCTGCCCTTCGCGCTGCGGTTGACCGGCGCCCTCGATGTAGACGCATTGGATGCGGCGCTGGCCGATGTGGTGGCCCGGCACGAGGTGTTGCGGACGGTGTACCCGGAGACGCCGGACGGGCCGGTGCAGGTGATCTTGCCGCCGGATGACGGTGCGTCCGGACTGAGTGTGCGCACCGTAGCCGAGGCGGACGTCCCGGGCGCGGTGTACGCGCTGGCCTCGACGCCGTTCGATGTGACCGGCGAGGTGCCGCTGCGGGCGGTGTTGTTGCGGGTGCGGGATGCGGGCCGAGGGGACCAGGCGGTCGCCGAAGGGGCCGTTGGCCTTGGCGCGGATGCGTCTGCGGACGGAGTTGGGCACTCGGGCGCCGGCGGGTTGGCCGGAGGCGATTCGGGCACCGGCTGGCGCACTGGTGGCTATTCGGCCACCAGCCAGTTGACCGGCGATGATCAGGACGCAGGCCGGCGCAGTGGCGGTGAACTGGGCAACGGTCGGTTGACCGGTGGCGATACGGCTGCGTGCGGGGTGACCGGCGGCGAGTCGGGCCTCGGCGGTGTGCCGGGCGCTGGCCGGTTGACCGGTGATGAGCACGGCACGTACGTGCTCGCCGTCGTTGTGCACCACATCGCGGGTGACGCCTCCTCGATGGCACCGCTCGTGCGCGACGTCATGATCGCCTACGCCGCGCGCGCGGCGGGTGTGGCGCCGGAGTGGGAGCCGTTGCCGGTCCAGTACGCGGATTACGCGCTGTGGCAGCGCGAGGTTCTCGGGGACGAGGACGATGCGGAATCCGTTGCCGCGCAGCAGATCGCATTCTGGCGCGAGCAACTGGCCGGGCTGCCCGATGTGCTCGAGCTGCCCGCTGACCGGCCGCGTCCGGCGGTCGCGTCGATGGCCGGCGGCAAGGTGCCGGTCGCGATCGACGCCGAGACTCATGCCGGGCTGGTGGCGTTGGCTCGCGAGCACAACGCGACGTTGTTCATGGTGGTGCACACGGCGTTCGCGGTGCTGCTCTCGCGGCTGTCGTCGTCCGGGGATATCGCCATCGGCACACCGGTGGCGGGGCGTGGTGAGCGTGAACTCGACGATCTGATCGGCATGTTCGTCAACACCGTGGTGTTCCGCACCCGGATCGACGGCGGTGAATCCTTCGCCGACCTGCTGACCCGGCAGCGCGACATCGACCTGCAAGCCTTCGCCCACGCCGACATCCCGTTCGAGCGTCTGGTCGAGGTGCTCAACCCGCCGCGCTCCACCGCCCACCATCCGCTGTTCCAGGTGGGCCTGTCGTTCCAGAACGTGGCCCGCGCGCAGCTCGAACTGCCCGGCCTCGCGGTGAGCGGCGTGGACGCCGACCTCGACGTCTCCCAGTTCGACCTGCACCTGATCGTCGGCGACGCCTACGACGAATCCGGCACCCCCACCGGCATCGGCGGCTTCTTCACCTACGCCACCGACCTGTTCGACGAATCCACGGTGCGTGCTTTCGCCGACCGGCTCGGTCGCGTGCTCACCGCTGTTGTCGCGCAACCGGATGCGACCGTCGGGGACATCGAACTGCTCGACCCTGCTGAACGCGAGCAGGTCACGCAGGGATGGAACGCCACCGAGCACCCGCTGCCCGACGCCACGACCCTCGCGGCGATCCTGGATGCTGCGGTCGCTGCCGAGCCGGATCGGGTGGCGATCGTCGCGGACACGCAGGCTGCACCCATCTCCATCGCCGCCGGATCATCTATCCCCGGCATCACGACCCTGACCTACCGCGAGCTGGACGAGCGCGTGAACCGGCTGGCCCGCCACCTCATCGCCCAGGGCGTCGGCCCGGAGGCGCGGGTGGCGTTGGCGTTGCGGCGGTCGGTCGATCTCGTCGTCGCGATGTATGCCGTGACCCGCGCCGGTGGTGCGTATGTGCCGGTCGATCCGGACCAGCCTGCCGAGCGGACCGGCTACATTCTGGCGACGGCCGAACCGGTGTGCGTGCTGACGAACGCCGCCGCCGGGTTCGATTCCGCCGCCGCGCCGGTCATTTCGCTGGACGAGCTGGACCTCGAGGCGCAGAGCGCCGCGCCGATCACCGATGACGACCGGCTCGCACCGCTGCGCCCCGAGCACACCGCGTACGTGATCTTCACGTCCGGCTCGACCGGCCGTCCGAAAGGTGTGGCCGTCGCGCACCGCGCGATCGTGAATCAATTACGGTGGAAGACCGCGGAATTCGGTCTCACTCCCGAGGATGCCGTGCTGCTCAAGACCGCGGCGACCTTCGACCTGTCGGTCTGGGAGTTCTGGTCCGCAGCCGCCTGCGCGGGCCGCCTCGTCATCGCGGCCCCCGACGGTCACCGCGACCCGGCATACCTGGCGGACCTGATGGCCGATCAGCGGGTGAGCACCCTCCATGTGGTGCCGTCGATGCTCGACGCCCTGGTGACCGCCGGCCTGCCCGCGCCGCTGCGCCGCGTGCTCGCCATCGGTGAGGCCCTGCCGGCCGCCCTGGCGCAGCGGGTGCTCCATGAGCGCCCGGGCATAGAACTGTTCAACCTCTACGGCCCGACGGAGGCGGCGGTGTCCATCACCGCGCACCGCGTCACCGGGGCCGACCAGTCCTCGGTGCCGATCGGTGCGCCCGAATGGAACAGCCGCGTCTACGTCCTGGACGCCCGGCTGCGTCCGGTCGCGCCCGGCGTCACCGGCGAGCTGTACCTCGCGGGCGCCCAGCTCGCGCGCGCCTACGTCGCCCGCCCGGACCTGACCGCGGAACGTTTCGTCGCCAACCCCTTCGAACCAGGCGCCCGCATGTACCGCACCGGCGACCTCGCCGCCTGGACCACCGCCGGCGAGCTGGAATACCGGGGCCGCACCGACTTCCAGGTGAAGATCCGCGGCTTCCGCATCGAACTCGGCGAGATCGAAGCGGCGCTGCTCCAGCTGCCGGGCGTCGCCCAGGCCGCGGTCGTCGCGAATTCCGACGAGCACACCGGCGATCGCTTGGTCGCCTACCTGGTCCCCGACTCGGCCGACGCGACGGACAACGCCAGCGCGGACGCAGCGGCCGACGAGCAGGCACGCGGCACAGCTGACACCGCGCCCGGCGACCGGCAACCGAGCCACTCCGGCTTGCCCGCGACACGCCCGGACCTGCTCGACGACACCGGCCGAACGCGGGGCGAGCCGGCGAGCCGCCACTCGCGCCACGCCGCACTTCCGCAGGCGCAGGATGTTCACGACCACACCCTGGGCGCGGCAACCCACCGTGCGCGCGGACTGACGAGCGACCGTCCGCGCCATCGGGCCGAGGACGAGGTTTCCGGCGCACCGCAGACATCCGGATCGCGGGCTGCCGGTGCCCGCTCCCGGCACGCAGCCGGGTCCTCGCTGACCGCCGTGGACGTGTCAGCCGTGAAATCCGCCCTGTCGCAAGCCCTGCCGTCCTACATGGTCCCGTCCGCCTTCGTCGTACTCGACGCCCTGCCGCTCACCATCAACGGCAAGCTCGACCGGAAGGCCTTGCCGGAGCCGGAGTTCGAGGCGCGCGAGTTCCGCGCGCCGTCGACGCCCGTCGAAGAGGCCGTGGCGGGCGTGTTCGCCGAGGTCCTGCGCGCCGAACAGGTCGGCGCCGATGACGATTTCTTCGCCCTCGGCGGCAACTCGCTGCTGGCCACCCAGGTGGCGGCGCGGTTGGGTGCCGTGCTGGACGCGCGAATCCCGGTGCGCGCGTTGTTCGAAGCGTCCACCGTCGCCGGGCTCGCCGCGAACCTGGCGCAGCACGCCGGTTCCGGTCGCCGCGCGCTCACGCCGATGCCGCGCCCCGACCACATCCCGCTGTCCTTGGCGCAGCAGCGCATGTGGTTCCTCAACCAGTTCGACACCTCCTCGGCGGTCTACAACATTCCCGCCGCGATCCGGTTGACCGGCGAGCTGGATGCAGAAGCCTTGGCGCAGGCGATCACCGATCTGGTGGCGCGTCATGAAATCCTGCGCACCACCTACCCGCAGACCGAGGACGGCCCGATCCAGTCCATCGCCAGCGCGGCCCCCGTCGACCTCGCCGTGCGCACGGTCGCCGAGTCCGAGGTGGCCGATTCGGTGCGCGCGGTAGTCGCTGCCGGTTTCGATGTGACGCGCGAACTCCCGTTCCGCACCGCACTGCTGCGCATCACCCCGGCCGACCATGTGCTGGTCTTCGTCGCCCATCACATCAGCGCCGACGGCTGGTCGCTGGGCCCGCTCACCCGCGACCTGATGCTGGCCTACGCGGCCCGCAGCGGCGGCAGCGCACCGCACTGGACACCGCTGCCGGTGCAGTACGCCGACTACAGCCTGTGGCAGCGCGAGATCCTCGGCGACGAAGCCGATCCGGACAGCCTCGTCGCCACCCAGACCGAATACTGGCGCGGCGCACTGGCCGGTCTACCGGAGGAACTGCCGCTGCCCGCGGACCGTCCCCGTCCGGCCACCGTCTCCTACCGCGGTGAGACCTTCGCCATCGATCTGCCCGCCGACCTGCACGCCGCGCTGGAACGCGTTGCCGCCGAACACAATGCGACGCTGTTCATGGTCGTGCACGCCGCGCTCGCGGTCTTGCTGGCGCGGTTGTCCGGCACCACCGATATCGCCGTCGGTACGCCGGTCGCCGGTCGCGGTGAGGCCGAACTGGACGAGCTGATCGGCATGTTCGTCAACACCCTCGTATTGCGCACCGAGGTCGATTCCGCCGCCGGCTTCGACGCCCTCCTGGGTGAGGTCCGTGGCACCGATGTGGCGGCCTTCGGCCACGCCGACGTCCCGTTCGAGCGGCTGGTCGAGCTGCTGGAACCGGCGCGTTCTACCGCCCGGCATCCGCTGTTCCAGGTGATGCTGACCTTCCAGAACCTCGGCCGCACCGAGTTCACCCTGCCCGGGCTCACCGTGGCGCCGGTGGATCTCGACGTGGCGCTCGCCAAGTTCGACCTCCAGGTCACCATTGCCGAACAGCCCGACGCGGCGGGTATGAGCGCGGTGTTCACCTACGCCACCGACCTGTTCGACGCGGCGACGGTGCGCTCGTTCGCCGATCGGTTCCAGCGCATCCTGGCCGCTGTCGCCGCCGACGCGAGCACCGTCATCGGCGATATCGACCTGCTCGCCCCGGGCGAACGCGACCGCGTGCTGCACGCCTGGAACGCTCCGGGCGCCTGGGTGCCCGGCACCACGCTGCCCGCGCTGATCGCCGAGCAGGCCTGGCGGCGCCCCGGCGCCGTCGCCATCCGCGCTGGTGCCGAATCGCTGACCTTCGCCGAACTCCAGCGCCGCGCCAACCAGGTCGCCCGCGCCCTCATCGCGCGTGGTGCGGGCCCGGAATCCCTGGTCGCGGTGGCTGTCGAGCGCACCGAGGACCTGCCGGTCGCGCTGCTCGGTGTGCTGGCCACGGGCGCGGCCTACCTGCCCATCGATTCCACCTATCCGGCGCAGCGGCTCGAGTTCATGCTCGACGATGCCGCCCCGGTCTGCGTGCTCACCACCGCCGGCGAACGCGAGCGCGTCCCGGTGGGGGAGCGCGCGGTGGTGCTGCTCGAGGACACCACCGGATACTCGGCCGCCGGCATCGATGACGCCGAAAGGCTCGCACCCTTGCGGCCGGACAATCTCGCCTACGTCATCTACACCTCCGGTTCCACCGGCGTGCCCAAGGGCGTCGGCGTCACCCACCGCAATGTGGTGGAGCTGTTCGCCAATACCCAGCCGCAGTTCGGGTTCGGCCCGGGCGATGTGTGGACGCTGTTCCACTCCTACGCCTTCGACTTCTCGGTGTGGGAACTGTGGTGCGCGCTCACCCACGGCGGCAGCGTGGTGGTGGTCGACTACCTCACCTCGCGCTCGCCGGAACAGTTGCGCGAGTTGCTGATTCGCGAACAGGTGACGGTGCTGAACCAGACCCCCTCGGCGTTCTATCAACTGGTCGAGGCCGACCGCGACGCCGACGGCGAACTGGCCCTGCGCTACGTGATCTTCGGCGGTGAGGCGCTGGATTCGCGCCGCCTGGCCCGCTGGTACGAGCGGCATCCGCTGGACGCGCCGCGCCTGGTGAACATGTACGGCATCACCGAGACCACGGTGCACGTGTCGTTGCTGTCGCTGGACGAGCAGACCGCCGACCGCGCGGGCCTGATCGGACGTGCCCTCCCCGGACTCGACGCCCGCGTGCTCGACGACCGGCTGCACCCCGCGCCGGTCGGCGTGCCGGGCGAGATCCACGTCTCCGGTGCCCAGCTCACCCGCGGGTACCTCGGCCGTCCGGGCCTGACCGCCACCCGGTTCGTTGCCGATCCGTACGGTGCGCCGGGTGCGCGGATGTACCGCACCGGTGACGTCGGCCGCTGGCGGGACAACCCTGCCTCGCTGGAGTACGCCGGCCGTAGCGATCAGCAGGTCCAGCTGCGCGGATTCCGGATCGAACTCGGCGAGATCGAAGCCGCGCTGCTGCGCTGCCCCGGCGTCGGCCATGCCGTCGCCACGGTCCGCACCGACGCCGTCACCGGCGACCGCCTCGTCGGCTACGTCGTCCCCGCCGCGGACGCCACCCTCGACCCCGCCCAGCTGCGCGTCCAGGTCGGCGAATTCCTCACCGGCTATATGGTTCCGGACGCCTTCGTGGTGCTCGACGCCCTGCCGCTCACCCCGAACGGCAAGCTCGACCGCCGGGCACTGCCCGCACCGGAGTTCACCGGCGGCACCGCCTTCCGGGCACCCGAAACCGAGCTGGAACAGACGGTGGCGGAGGTCTTCGCCGACCTGCTCGGCGCCACCCGGGTCGGCCTCGACGACGATTTCTTCTCCCTCGGCGGCAATTCGCTGCTGGCCACCCGCGCGGTCGCGCGGTTGCGCGCGGTTACCGGCGTACCGGTGGCGGTGCAGTGGCTGTTCAGCGATGCCACCGTCGCGGGCCTGGCCGCCCGGCTGACGGCACCCGCGCCGGAACTCGACCCCGGCGCCGCCCTCGACGTGCTGCTACCCCTGCGCCCCGCGGGCACTGCCGAACCGCTGTTCTGTGTGCACCCGATGTACGGCCTGGCCTGGGCCTATGCCGGGCTGGCCGCACATGTGCCGGACGACGTGCCGCTGTACGGCTTGCAGTCGCCCGCGTTGTCCGGCGAAGGCGAGCTGCCCGAGACGCTGGCCGAACTCGCGCAGCGGTACCTCACCGAGCTCCGCACCGTCCAGCCGCACGGCCCGTACCGCCTGCTCGGCTGGTCGCTGGGTGGCGTGCTGGCCCATGCCATCGCCACCGAACTCCAGGCCCAGGGCGAACAGGTGAGTCTGCTGGCCATGCTGGACAGCCACCCCGACCCCGATGTGGCCGGCTTCCGGGCCGCGGTGCGCGAGGCGCTGGCCGAACTCGGGCTCGGCGCCGACGTGCTCGGCGACGGCGATGATGTCGCCGACCTGTCCGACGAGGCGTTGGCCACACTGCACGCGATGATCCCGGCCGAACTGCTCGCCCTCACCCCCGAGCGGCTGCGGCGGGTCTATCGTGGCGCGGTCCGCTCGGCGGAGTTGATCTCCGGCTACCGGCCCGGCGTCTTCGACGGCACCGTCGAGTACTTCAGCGCCGCCGTGCCGCATCCGCGCCAGCTCACGGGCGCGCCGCGAGCTGCGGATTGGCAGCGGTACGTCTCCGGTCCGGTGGTCGACCACCCGGTTCCGGTGAACCATGATCAGATGACCGCACCCGCGGCACTGGAGGTGATCGGCCCGCGCCTGGCCGCCCTGCTCGGACCGCCCCGCTGACCGGTCCTGCCCGTGCCCGCCCGCTGCTTGCGCGGGCGGGGGATAATCGGCCCCGGTAGTTCGTCGTGGCAACGATGAACCACCGTGAACGGTAACGATCGGCACACGCCCACTCGATGCAGTGATGACGGCGTACTCCGTCGATCGGCCCGGGCAGGCCGAGGACACGACTACAGGCAGGGTGAGGCAGCTACATGAAACCGGTGGGTGGGCAGTGGCGCGGCGAGGTCCGGGGGACGATGCCGGCATGACGCGTCCGGCACGAGTTCGCCCCACCCGCATCCGGCGCCCGCGGGTCACCACCCTGCCGCAGCTGCTGGCCACCGCCGTCGAGGCGAATCCGGGTGGCGTCGCGGTCACCTACGCCGATGCCACCACCACGCTCGGCAGCCTCACCTATGCCGAGCTGGACGAACGGTCCACCCGGCTGGCGCATCTGCTCATCGCGCGCGGGATCGGACCGGAGGATCTGGTCGCGGTCGGGATTCCGCGTTCGCTGGAATCGGTGATCGCGGTCTGGGCGGTCGCCAAGACCGGCGCCGGTTTCGTTCCGGTCGACCCGAACTATCCCGCCGACCGGGTCGAGCACATGGTCACCGATTCCGGTGCCGTGTTCGGCCTGGCCGTGGCCGCGGTGCGCGACGATCTGCCCGATCGGGTGCAGTGGCTGCTCATCGATACGCCGGAAACGGCGCGGGCGCTGGAAAGCTACCCGGTCGATCCGGTCACCTACACCGACCGGGTGCGGCCGCTGCGCGCCGAACATCCGGCCTACGTCATCTACACCTCCGGCTCCACCGGCCTGCCCAAGGGCGTGGTCGTCACCCAGGCGGGGTTGTCGAGTTTCTGCGATGAGCAGCGCGAGCGTTACCGGGTGGGACCGGATTCGCGCACCCTGCATTTCGCCTCGCCGTCGTTCGACGCCTCGGTGCTGGAACTGCTGCTGGCACTGGGTGGTCCGGCCACCATGGTGGTCGTCGCGCCCACCGTGTACGGCGGTGACGAGCTGGCGAATCTGCTGCGCCGCGAGGGCGTGACGCACGCGTTCATCACCCCGGCCGCACTGGCGTCGGTGGATCCGGCGGGGCTGGACGAGCTGCGAGTGGTCGTCGCCGGTGGTGAGGCCTGTCCGCCGGAGCTGGTGCGCCGCTGGGTGCTGCCCATTTCCGGGGGCCGCACCCGCGAATTCTTCAACGGTTACGGTCCCACCGAGACCACCATCATGACCAATATCAGCGCGCCGCTGGTGCCGGGTGAGCCGGTGACCATCGGCGGGCCGATCCGCGCCATCACCGAGCACGTGCTCGACGAGCGCCTGGCGCCGGTGGCCGACGGCGCCGTGGGCGAGCTCTACATCGCCGGCGCGCAGGTGGCGCGCGGCTACCACGACCGTCCCGCGCTGACGGCGGCACGCTTCGTCGCCAACCCCTTCGACCCCAGCGGCGCCCGCCTCTACCGCACCGGCGACCTGGTGCGCATCACCCCCGAGGGCACGCTGGAATACCTGGGCCGCAACGACTTCCAGGTCAAGATCCGCGGTTTCCGGATCGAACTCGGTGAGATCGACGCGGTGCTGGCCGCGCATGAGACCGTCGATTTCGCGGTGACCGTCGGGCATCGCCTCGACTCCGGCGCCACCATCCTGGCCGCCTATGTGCACGCGGCGCCGGGTGCCGTCATCGATGTCGCGGAGCTGGACGCGTTCGCCGAACGCAGCCTGCCCGCGCATATGGTGCCCACCGCGATCACCGTGCTCGACGAGATCCCGCTGACGCCGGTCGGCAAGCTCGATCGCCGCGCGCTGCCGGAACCGCAATTGCAGACCAGGGTGTTCCGTGCGCCGAGCGGCCCGCTGGAGCAGGCCGTCGCCGAGGTCTTCGGCGAACTGCTCGGCAGCGGCGAGCCCGTCGGCGCCGACGACGATTTCTTCGAACTCGGCGGAAACTCGCTCATCGCCACCCGCGTCGCCGCGCGACTCGGCGAGGCGGTGGGCGCACGGGTGCCCGCTCGCCTGATCTTCGAAGCGCCCACGGTGGCCGGGCTGGCCCGCAAACTCGAACCGCTCAAGGGTGCGGGTGGACGTCGCCCGCTCACCTCAATGCCGCGCCCCGAGCACATTCCGCTGTCGCTGGCCCAGCAGCGCATGTGGTTCCTCAACCAGTTCGACACCGCCTCCGCGGCCAACAACATCCCGTTCGCGGTACGCCTGGACGGCCAGCTCGATGTGGCCGCGCTGCAAGCCGCGGTCGCCGATGTGATCGAACGTCACGAAACGCTGCGCACGGTGTACCCGGCCATCGACGGCACCGGCTACCAGGTGGTGCTGCCCGCGGCCGAGGTGGTGCCGGATCTGGCGCCCAAGCCGGTGTCGGAGGCCGAACTCCCGGACTGGCTGGGCCGGTTCGCGCTGACCGGGTTCGATGTGGCGGCCGAGGTGCCGTTGCGGATGGCGCTGGCCGAGGTGGGCCCGGAACAGCACGTCATCGCGGTGGTGGTGCACCATATCGCCGCCGACGGCGCCTCGGTCGCGCCGTTCATGCGGGATCTGCTGGCGGCGTTCCTGTCCCGCCGCAACGGTGCCCGCCCGGCGTGGGCGCCGCTGGCGGTGCAGTACGCCGATTACACGCTGTGGCAGCGCGAGGTGCTCGGTTCCGAGGACGATCCGGAATCGCTCGCGGCCACCCAGATCCGGTTCTGGCGCGAGGCGCTCGCCGGTGTGCCGGACCGCATCGAACTGCCCGCCGACCGGCCCCGGCCCTCGATCGCCTCCGGGCGCGGCGCTGTCTACGACTTCGAGATCGACGCCGGCACGCACGCGCGGCTGGCCGAGATCGCCCAGCACACCGGGGCCTCGGAGTTCATGGTGGTGCACGCCGCCTTCGCGGTGCTGCTGGCCCGGCTGGCCGCCACCGACGACGTCACCATCGGCACGCCGGTGGCCGGCCGTGGTGAACGCGAACTCGACGCACTCATCGGCATGTTCGTCAATACGCTGGTGTTGCGCACCCATATCGATATCGGTGCGTCGTTCACCGCGCTGCTCGACCAGGTCAAGGACGCCGACCTGGCCGCGTTCGCGCACGCCGAGCTGCCGTTCGAGCGGCTGGTCGAGGTGCTCGACCCGGTGCGTTCGCAGGCCCACCACCCGCTGTTCCAGGTGGCGCTGTTCTTCCAGAACATGAGCGCGCCGCGACTCGAGCTGCCCGGCCTCGCCGCCGAAGGCGTCGAATTCGCCGGTGCGGTCGCCAAATTCGATCTCCAGCTGACCATCGTCCCGCGCACCGCCGACGGCGCCCCGGCCGGTCTGTCGGCGCAGTTCATCTATGCCACCGATCTGTTCGACGAGCCGACGGTGGCCGAGTTCGCCCAGCGTTTCGCCCGCGTGCTGAGCGGTGTCGCGGCGGATCCGCAGGGCCCGGTCGGTGCGATCGAGCTGCTGTCCGAGACCGACCGCGACCGCATTCTGCGGGAGTGGAACGACACCCGCTTCCCGGTCGCACCGGAACTGCTGCTCGACGGCTATCGGCGCACGGTCGAACAGCGGCCCGACGCCGTCGCCGTGGTGTACGAGGGCGAGGATCTGACCTACCGCGAGTTCGACGAGCGGGTCAACCAGCTGGCGCGGTTGCTGATCGCGCAGGGTGTGGGCGCGGAATCGCTGGTGGGTCTGGCGGTGCGGCGTTCGCTGGACCTGGTGGTCGGCATGTACGCCATCGTCACCGCGGGCGGTGCGTATGTGCCGCTGGATCCGGATCATCCGGCCGAGCGGATCGCGCACATCCTCGATACCGCGCAACCGGTCTGCGTCGTCACCACCAGCGTCGACGGGCAGTCGCTGCCGCCGGGCACGCCCGCGCTGGCCATCGACACCGCCGACCTCGCGGGCTTCGACGCCGCGCCGGTGCGCCCGGAGGAACTGCTGCGCCCGGTGCGGCCCGAACATCCGGCCTACGTCATCTTCACCTCCGGCTCCACCGGCCGCCCCAAGGGTGTGGCCATCTCGCACGCGGCGATCCACAACCAGATCACCTGGATGCTGGCGGAATACCCGCTCGGCTTCCACGACGTGTACCTGCAGAAGACCGCGACCACCTTCGACGTCTCGCTGTGGGGCTATTTCATGCCGCTGCGCGCGGGGGCGAGGTTGGTCGTGGCCACGCCGGACGGGCACCGAGATCCGGCCTATGTCGCGGAAACCATTGCTGCGCAGGGTGTGACGGTCACCGACTTCGTGCCGTCGATGCTGACGGTGTTCGCCGCGCACACCCGGCCCGGTTCGGTGCCGACGCTGCGCGAGGTCTTCGTCATCGGTGAGGCGCTGCCACCGGAGACGGTCGCGGCGCTGCGCACGGTGTGCACCGCCAATGTGCACAACCTGTACGGCCCCACCGAGGCCGCCGTCTCGGTGACCTTCTGGCCCGCCGCCGGTTCCATCGAGCGCACCGTCCCGATCGGCCTGCCGCAGTGGAACACCCGGCTGTACGTGCTGGATTCGCAGTTGCGTCCGGTGCCGCCGGGGGTGGCCGGTGAGCTGTATCTGGCCGGCGATCAGCTGGCCCGCGGCTACGTGCGCCGCCCCGACCTCACCGCCGACCGCTTCGTGGCCAACCCGTTCGGCACCGGCCAGCGCATGTACCGCACCGGCGACCTGTGTGTCTGGCGCGAAGCCACCAGTACCACTCCGCATCGCCTGGATTATCTGGGCCGCACCGACTTCCAGGTGAAGTTCCGCGGTCAGCGCATCGAGCTGGGCGAGATCGAGACCGCGCTGCTGGCGCAGCCGTCGGTGAGCCAGGCCGTCGCGCTGGTGGTGGGTACGGCATTGGGCGACCAGCTCGTGGCATACGCCGTGCCCGCGCCCGGGCACGTCATCGATCAGACGACGCTGCTCGCGGCCATCGGCGAGACCCTGCCCGCCTACATGGTGCCCGCCACCATCGTCGCGCTCGAGGCCTTCCCGCTGAACCCGAGCGGCAAGCTGGACCGCAAGGCCCTGCCCGAGCCGGTGTTCGAGATGCGCGCCTTCCGTGCGCCGTCGACGCCGGTGGAGGAGATCGTCGCCGGCGTGTTCGGGGAAGTGCTCGGCCTGAGCCGGGTCGGCGCCGATGACGACTTCTTCGCCCTCGGCGGCAATTCCCTGGTCGCCACCCAGGTCGTGGCGCGGCTGGGTGCCGCGGTCGGCACCCGCATCCCGGTGCGCGCGCTGTTCGAGACGTCCACGGTGTCGGCGCTGGCCGCCGCCATCGATTCGCAGACACACACCGACGACAACCGCATCGCGCTCGGCAGCATCGCGCGTCCGCCGCAGCTGCCGTTGTCGCTGGCGCAGCGGCGCATGTGGTTCCTCAACCGTTTCGACCAGGGCGAAGGCGCTGCCGCGGTCGCGGGTTCGGCCGCCTACAACCTGCCGTTCGCGCTGCGGCTGACCGGCGCGCTGGACACCGCCGCGCTGGGCGCCGCCCTCGACGACGTGGTGGCCCGGCACGAGGTGCTGCGCACTGTCTACCCGGAGACGCCGCAGGGCCCGGTGCAGGTCGTGCTGCCCGCCGGACAGGTCGGCCTCGATGTGACCGTGCGCCCGTTGCCGCAGGTCGACGTAGCGGGCGCGGTGTACGCGCTGGCGTCGCAGCCGTTCGATGTGACCGAGGAAGTGCCGGTCCGGGTGCGGCTGATCGAGATCGCCGATCTCCCGGCCGGTTCCGCGCCCGAGTACGTGCTCGCGGTCGTGGTGCACCACATCGCAGGCGATGCCTCGTCGATGGGGCCGCTGGTGCGCGATGTGATGGTCGCCTATGCCGCGCGGGTGGCGGGCGAGGCGCCGTCTTGGGCGCCGCTGAAGGTGCAGTACGCCGACTACGCGCTGTGGCAGCGCGCCGTGCTCGGCGACGAGGCCGACCCGGAATCGGTTGCGGCGCGCCAGATCTCGTTCTGGCGCGAGCAGCTGGCCGATCTGCCCGATGTGCTGGAACTGCCCGCGGACCGTCCGCGTCCGGCGGTGGCGTCGATGGCCGGTGGCCGGGTCGAGATCTCGATCGATGCCGACACTCACGCCGGGCTGGTCAACCTGGCCCGCAGCCACAACGCCACCCTGTTCATGGTCGTGCACACCGCCTTCGCGGTGCTGCTGTCGCGGCTGTCCGGGCAGGACGACATCGCCATCGGCACCCCGGTCGCCGGCCGCGGTGAGCGCGAACTCGACGATGTGATCGGCATGTTCGTCAACACCGTCGTCTTCCGCACCCGGGTCGACGGCGGTGAATCGTTCGAGCAGCTGCTGGCCCGCCAGCGCGAGGTGGACCTGCAGGCGTTCGCGCATGCCGACGTGCCGTTCGAGCGGCTGGTCGAGGTGCTCAACCCGCCGCGCTCGACCGCGCGTCATCCGCTGTTCCAGGTGGGCCTGTCGTTCCAGAACGTGGCCAGGGCCGCGCTGGAACTGCCGGGGTTGAGCGTCAGCCCGGTGGATGCCGATCTGGATGTGTCGCAGTTCGATCTGCATCTGATCATCTCCGACGTCTACGACGAGTCCGGTGCGCCGGCGGGTCTCGGTGGGTTCTTCACCTACGCCACCGACCTGTTCGACGCCGAGACCGTGCGCATCTTCGGCGATCGCCTGGTCCGGCTGCTGAACGCGGTCGTCGCCGATGCGAGCGCCGTGGTCGGCGATATCGACCTGCTCGATCCAGCCGAACGCGCCGCCGTTCTCACCACCTGGAACGACACCCACCGGGAACTGCCCGAGGCGGACCGGACGACGCTGGTCACCCTGCTGGATCGCACCGTCGCCGCGTCGCCCGAGGCCGTGGCGCTCGTCGCCGACCAGGACGGCGGATCGGCCCGGTTCAGCTATGCCGAGCTCGATGCCCGCGTGAACCGTCTGGCCCGGCATCTGCTGGGCCTCGGTGTCGGTCCGGAATCCCGGGTCGCGCTGGCGCTGCGCCGGTCGCCGGAGCTGGTCATCGCCATGTACGCGGTCGCGCGCGCCGGTGGCGCCTACGTCCCGCTGGATCCGGATCAGCCGGCCGACCGCACCGGCTACATCCTCGATACCGCGCGACCGGTCTGTGTGCTGACCGACGCCGCCACTGGTTTCAGCACCGATCAGGCCCTGCTGATCCGCCTCGATGACGTCGACCCGGCGACCTCCGCCGCGCCGATCACCGATGCCGAACGGGTGGCGCCGATCCGGCCCGGCCACACCGCCTACGTCATCTTCACCTCCGGCTCCACCGGCCGGCCCAAGGGTGTGGCGGTGCCGCATGGTGCGATCGTCAACCAGTTGCGCTGGAAGACCGCCGAATTCGCGCTCGGCGCCGATGACGCCGTACTGCTGAAGACCGCCGCCACCTTCGACCTGTCGGTGTGGGAGTTCTGGTCGGCGGCCGTAAACGGCGGCAGGCTGGTCATCGCCGCGCCCGACGGCCACCGCGATCCGGCCTACCTGCACGAGCTGATGGTGCGCGAACAGGTGACCACGCTGCATGTGGTGCCGTCCATGTTGGACGCACTGCTGGTCGCCGCGGACACCGCGCCGCCCGCGCTGCGCCGGGTGCTGGCCATCGGTGAGGCGCTGCCCGCCGGTCTGGCGCAGCGCTTCCTGGCCGCGAATCCCGCTGTGGCGCTGTACAACCTGTACGGGCCCACCGAGGCCGCGGTATCCATCACCAGCCACCGGGTCACCGGCGCCGACCGGGCGATAGTGCCGATCGGCGGCCCGGAATGGAACAGCCGCGCCTACGTCCTCGATGCCCGGCTGCGGCCGGTGCCCGTCGGCGTGCCCGGTGAGCTGTATCTGGCCGGTGCGCAGCTGGCACGGGGTTACTTCGGCCGCCCGGATCTGACCGCGGACCGCTTCGTCGCCGACCCGTTCGGCACCGGTGGTGAGCGCATGTACCGCACCGGCGACCTGGTGGTGTGGAACCGCGAGGGTGAACTGGAATACCGGGGCCGCACCGACTTCCAGGTGAAGATCCGCGGCTTCCGCATCGAGCTGGGCGAGATCGAGGCCGCGCTGCTGGCGCTGCCGGAGATCGCCCAGACCGCGGTGCTGGCCAAGTCGGATCCGCACACTGGCGACCGGCTCGTCGCCTACGTGGTGCCCGCCGGACCCTACGACCCGGACGGCGCGGCCTTCGACCTGCCGCGGGTGCTGGCGGCGCTCGGCTCGGCGCTGCCCTCCTACATGGTGCCCGCGGCGTTCGTGGTGCTCGATGCGCTGCCGCTGAACGTCAACGGCAAGCTGGACCGCAAGGCGCTGCCGGAACCGGAGTTCGAGGCCCGCGAATTCCGCGCGCCCGCAACGCCGGTCGAGGAGATCGTGGCCGGCGTCTTCGCCGAGGTACTCGGCCTGGACCAGGTCGGCGCCGACGACGATTTCTTCGCCCTCGGCGGTAACTCGCTGCTGGCCACCCAGGTCGCCGCCCGCATCGGCGCGGCCCTCGACACCCGGGTGCCGGTGCGTGCGCTGTTCGAGGCGTCCACGGTCGCGGGACTGGCGGTGCGGGTCGAACACGCGCCTGCCGAGTCCGCGCGCGTGCCGCTGGTCGCCCGGCCCCGGCCGGACCGGATTCCGCTGTCGTTCGCCCAGCAGCGGATGTGGTTCCTCAACCAGTTCGACACCGCGGCCGCCGTCTACAACATCCCGGCCGCCATCCGGCTCTCCGGTGAGCTGAATGTGGCCGCGCTGGAGCAGGCCGTCGGCGATATCGTCGCCCGGCACGAAATCCTGCGCACCATCTACCCGAACACCCCCGACGGCCCGGTCCAGCAGGTGCTCGCCCCGCGCGAGGTGCCCGTCGACCTGACGCCCGCGCAGATCGGTGAGGAACGGGTGGGCCACGAGGTGGCCCGGGTGGTCGGCGCCGGCTTCGACGTCACCGCCGAGGTTCCGTTCCGCACCAAGCTGTTCCAGCTCGCGGGTAGTGAATACGTGCTGGTGTTCGTGGCGCATCACATCAGCGCAGACGGCTGGTCGATGGGCCCGCTGACCCGCGATCTCATGCTGGCCTACGCCGCCCGCAGCGGCGGTAACGAGCCCGCGTGGTCGCCGCTGCCGGTGCAGTACGCCGACTACGCGCTGTGGCAGCGCGAGGTGCTCGGCGAGGAGACCGATCCGGGCTCGGTGGCCGGGGCCCAGCTCGACTACTGGACCAAGGAACTGGCCGATCTGCCCGACGAGCTGAACCTGCCGTCGGACCGGCCGCGCCCACCGGCGCAGAGCTTCGCCGGCGGCAAGACCGACTTCGTCGTCGACGCCGACGTGCACGCCGCGCTGGCCGAGCTCGCCCGCACCCACAACGCCACCCTGTTCATGGTGGTGCACACGGCGCTGACGGTATTCCTGTCGCGCATGTCCGGCACCGACGACATCGCCGTCGGCACCCCCATCGCCGGGCGCGGTGAGGCCGAACTCGACGATCTCATCGGCATGTTCGTCAATACGCTGGTGTTGCGCACCCGGGTCGCACCGGAGCTGAGCTTCGACCAGCTGCTCGCGGCCAACCGCGACACCGATCTGCGCGCCTTCGCCAACGCCGACATCCCGTTCGAGCGGCTGGTCGAAGCGCTGGATCCGGAACGCTCGGCCGGGCGTCACCCGCTGTTCCAGGTGGCGCTGTCGTTCGAGAACCTGGCCGCCACCAGCTTCGAACTGCCCGGCCTGAGCTTCGCCGCACTGGACCCGGCCGCCGACGCCGCCAAGTTCGACCTGCTGCTCACCGTGCGCGAACAGCGCGACGAGCACGGCGCCGAAGCCGGGATCGCCGCCGAATTCACCTACGCCCGTGACCTGTTCGATGAAACCACGGTGGTGGACTTCGGCCGCCGGTTCCGCCGCATCCTGGCCGCCGTCGCCCGCGACAGCAGCCGCGCCGTCGGCGATCTGGAGATCCTCGACGACTCCGAACGCCTCGACCTGATCCACCGCGCGGGCGCACCGGCCGAACCGGTGCGCACCCTGCCCGAACTGATGGCCGACGCCGTCGCCGCCAACCCCACCGGCATCGCCGTGGTGGTGGGCGAGCGCTCCTTCCGCTACGCCGAACTCGACGCCGCCTCCTCCCAGCTGGCCCGCGCCCTGATCGAACGTGGCGCCGGACCGGACGTGCTGGTCGCGGTCGCGCTGCGGCGCTCGGTGGAATCGGTGCTGGCACTGTGGGCGGTGGCCAAAACCGGCGCCGCGCTGGTGCCGATCGACCCGACCTACCCGGCCGACCGGATCGCGCATATGGTGCGCGATTCCGGTGCGGCGCTCGGCATCACGATGAACGCCGAACTCGACGACCTGCCGCCGATGACCGGCGGCGGTTGGATCCGGATGGACGATCGCGGCTTCACCATGGACGTCGCCGCCCGCTCGGATCGCCCGATCACCGCAGCCGACCGGCGCGGGCCGATCCGGGCCGCCAATGCCGCCTACGTCATCTACACCTCCGGCTCCACCGGCCTGCCCAAGGGCGTCGTCGTCACCCACGCGGGCCTGGCCAATTTCAGCGCCGAGCAGGTGCAGCGCTACCACCTCGACAACTCCACCCGCGCACTGGCTTTCGCCTCGCCGTCGTTCGACGCCTCGATGCTGGAACTGCTGCTCGCGCTCGGTTCGGCGGGCACCCTGGTGGTGGCTCCGCCGCTGATGTTCGGCGGCGACGAACTGGCCGAACTGATCCGGGCCGAGGGCGTGACGCACGCCTTCATCACCCCGTCGGTGCTGGCCTCGCTGGATTCGGCGGCACTGGCGGGCATGCGCGGCATCGTCGCCGGCGGTGAGGCCGTCCCGGCCGAACTGGTCGCGAAGTGGGGTGGGGTGGACGGCCGGGCCTTCCACAACGGGTACGGCCCCACCGAGACCACCATCATGACCAATATCAGCGATCCGCTGCGTCCCGGCGATCCGGTGACCATCGGCGCGCCGATTCGCGGTATGCGGGCGCTGGTGCTCGACGCCCGGCTGCGGCCGGTGCCCGAGGGCGTCGCCGGTGAGCTGTACCTCGGCGGCATCCAGCTGGCCCGCGGCTATCACGCGCGGCCCGGCCTCACGGCCGCCCGCTTCGTCGCCGATCCGTACGGCGCACCGGGGGAGCGGCTCTACCGCACCGGTGACGTGGTGCGCTGGCGCGGCCGCGAGGTGGAATACGTGGGCCGCAACGACTTCCAGGTGAAGGTGCGCGGTTTCCGCATCGAACTCGGCGAGATCGACAGCGCCCTGGCCGCCCAGCCGGGCATCGACTTCGCCGTCACCCTAGGACGCGAAAACACTGCGGGCGCCACCATTCTGGTGTCCTATGTGCTGCCCGAACGCGGCGTCACCCCCGACGTCGCCGAGCTGACCGCCCAGCTGGGCCGGGTGCTGCCCGACTACATGGTGCCCACCGCGATCGTGGTGCTCGACGAGATCCCGCTGACGCCGGTCGGCAAGCTGGACCGGCGCGCGCTCCCGGAGCCGGTGCTCGAGACCCGCGCCTACCGGGCCCCGCGCAGCGCCGCCGAACAGGTGATCGCCGAGGTCATCGGCGAGGTGCTCGGCATCGAGCAGGTCGGCCTGGACGACGATTTCTTCGCCCTCGGCGGCGACAGCATCGTCTCCATCCAGGTGGTGTCGCGGGCCCGCGCCAAGGGCGTGGACTTCACCCCGCGCGATGTGTTCCAGGCCCGCACGGTCGAGGCGCTGGCCGCCGCGGCCACCGTCGCCGGCGCGCCCGCCGACGAAGCCGGCGAGCTGCCCGCCACCCCCACCGCGATGCGGCTGCTCGAATCCGGCGGGGTCGAACCGCGCGCCATCGTGCTCGACGTGCCGGCCAGCTGTCCGGCCGAGGCGGTGGAGACCGCGGTCGGCGCGGTGCTCGATCAGCATCCGATGCTGTGGGCGCGGCTGGACCGCGCCGGTACCGCACCGGTGCTGCGCATCCCCGCGGCCGCCGACCGGGTCGACCGCCAGTTCAGCTGGCTCGATCCCGAACTCGGCGAGACCACCCTGCCCATCGATGACGTCGTCGGCGCCGCCATCGACGCCCTCGACCCGGAACAGGGCCGCAACATCCACTTCGTCGCCACCGGAACCCCCGAGGCGTTCCGGCTGGTGGTGGTGGCCAACGCGCTGGTCGTCGACGACGTCTCCTGGCGGACCATCATCGACCAGCTCACCACCGCGTGGAACCGCGGCAGGCACGCCGCCCCCGCCGCACCGGAATCCGGGCTCGGCGCACTCATCCGCGCGCTGGCCGACCGGGCCAACGCACCCGCCATCGACGCCGAAGCGCAGTGGTGGCAGCAGACGCTGGCCGCCGCCACCCGCGACGACCTGCCCACCGGCGCCGCCGATCTGCGCACCCGCCGCCGGGTCTCGCTCACCATCACCGCCGAGGGCACCGAGGCCGTGGCCGCCGTCGCCGAGGCCTATCACGCCACCGTCGACGAGGTGCTGCTCACCGCCGTCGCGCTCGCCCTGCACACCGCGCAGCGCGAAACCGTCACCCGCGCGGTGGGTTCGGTGATCCGCCTCGACGCCGACGCGCGCGCCGTGGCCGAGATCGATGCGAGCAATATCGTCGGCGGCTTCCGCACCGCCTATCCGCTGCCGCTGCGCCTGGACGGCATCGACGTCCCCGACGCACTGGTCGGCGGCCGGGCCGCGGGCGCCGCGCTCACCCAGATCAAGGAGCTGCACCGCGCGGTGCCCGGACGCGGCGTCGGCTACGGCCTGCTCTGCTACCTGAACCCGGACGCCGCCGCGGGCCTGCGCGATTTCGGTCGCGGCCGGTTCGCGCTGCGCTACCGCGATCTGCGCCCGGCCCGCGTGCACACCGACGCACCCGCCGACGATCTGCTGCTCGCGCTCACCGTCGACGCCACCGACGAGGGGCTGCTGGCCCGATTCGATTACGCGGCCGCGGTCTTCGCCGCCGACGAGGTGAAGACCTTCGCCGAACACTGGATCCGGGCCCTGGGCGGGTTGGCCGAGCACGGACTGCGGCCCGACGCCGGCGGCTACAGCCCGTCGGACTTCCCGCTGATCTCGTTGCGGCAGGACGATATCGACCGCTTCGCCCGCGACTACCCGCAGCTGACCGACGCCTGGCCGGTGACGCCCTTGCAGTCGGGCATGCTGTTCCACGCGCTGCTGGCCGACACCTCCGTCGACGTCTACACCACCCAGTTCGTCCTCGATCTGGGCGGCACCGTCGACCCGGCCCGCATGCAGGCCGCCGCGCAAGCCGTGCTGGACCGGCACGCCAACCTGCGGGTGGCCTTCGCCGACGACGCCGAGGGCGCGCCGGTGCAGATCGTGCAGGACGGGATCGAGGTCCCGTGGCGGATGATCGACCTGTCGCATCTGGATCCGGCCGCCGCGCTCGCCGAAGCCGAACTGATCAAGACCGCCGATCTGGCCGACCATTTCGATATGCGCACCGCGCCGCTGCTGCGGTTCGCGCTGATCCGCACCAGCGCCGCGGGCATCGACGCCGACAGCGCCTACCAGCTGCTGGTCACCAGCCATCACATCCTCATCGACGGCTGGTCCATGCCGCTGCTGATGAAGGATCTGCTCACCCTCTACGCCCTCGGCGGCAACTCGCGGCACCTGCCGCAGGTCCCGCCGTACCGCGACTACCTGGCCTGGCTGATCGCCCAGGATCCGGAGGCCGCCCGGCAGGCCTGGCGCACCGCGCTGGCCGGTATCACCGAGCCGACGCCGCTGGCGCCGGTGGATCCCGGCCGGGAGATCTCGGCCGGTGTCGGTGAGGTGGGATTCGAACTGTCCCAGGCCGATACCACCGCGCTGACCCGGCTCGCCGCGCACCTCGGCGTCACGGTGAACACCGTGGTCCAGGCCGCGTGGGGGCTGCTGATCGGGCGCAGCGTCGACCGCGACGACGTCGTGTTCGGCGCGACCGTGTCCGGCCGCCCGCCGCAGCTCGACGGCGTGGAGGCCATGGTCGGGCTGTTCCTCAACGCCATCCCGGTGCGCGTGCGCCTGGGCGCCACCGACACCCTCGGTGGGCTGCTGCGGCAATTGCAGGCCGAACAGGCCGATCTGCTCGGCTACCACTACCTGGGGCTCAGCGATATCCAGGACGCCGTCGGGGTGGAAGGCCTGTTCGATTCGCTGGTGGTGTTCGAGTCCTTCCCGGTGGACCGGGAGGGGCTGGCCGAGGCCAGCGCCATCGACGGCATGAACATCACCGGCGTCGGCGCCGTCAACGGCACCCACTACCCAGTGACGGTCATGGTGGTGCTCGACCATCAGCTGCGGGTATCGGTGAAGTACCTACGCGACCTGTTCGACACCGACGCGGCCGACGCGCTCGCGCGCAGGCTGCAGGCGCTGATCGGCCGGTTCGTCACCGAGCCGCAGGCCAAGGTCGCCGATATCGACGTGCTGCTCCCGGCCGAGGCGGCCGAACTGGCCGCCCGCAATGCCACCGACGTGCCGGAACTGCTCGACGACGCCACCCTGCTGACGCTGTTCGATGCCCAGGTGGCCCGCACGCCGGACGCGCCCGCCGTCCGCTACCGCGACGCGGTGCTCAGCTACCGCGAACTCGACGCGCGGTCGCGGGCGCTGGCCGCCGAGCTGAGCAACTTCGGCGCCGGCCCCGGCACGCTGGTCGGTGTCGCCATGCGACGCGGCCTCGACCTGGTGGTCTCGATCTACGCCGCGCTGCGCGCCGGGGCGGGCTATGTACCGATCGACCCGGACCATCCCGCCGAGCGCAGCGAATACGTGCTCGCCGGTGCCGCGCCGATCTGCGTACTCACCACCACCGCCGACGGATTCACCACCGGCACCGGTGTGCCGGTGGTCGCGGTGGACACGCTGTACCTCGCACCGGCCGACGGATTCGCCCGCGCCCGGGTACGCCCGGACGACATCGCCTACGTCATCTACACCTCCGGCTCCACCGGCCGGCCCAAGGGTGTGATGATCACGCACCGGCAGATGGCCAACCAGTTCCGCTGGGCCCAGCGCACCTACCCGCACGACCCGAGCGATGTGGTGCTGCACAAGACGCCGATCACCTTCGACATCTCCACCTGGGAGCTGTTCTGGCCGCTGCACACCGGCGCGTCGATCGTGATCGCCGAACCCGACGGGCACCGCGATCCGGCCTACCTGTCCCACACCATCGCCGAGAACGCCGTCACCACGGTGCATTTCGTGCCCTCGATGCTCGACGCGTTCCTCGACCCGGTGGCCAGTGGTGCCGCCGTGGCCGAATACCCGTCGCTGCGCCGGGTTTTCGCCGCCGGTGAGGCCTTGTCGGGGGAGACCGCCGCGACGTTCACCACCGCACTGCCCGGCACCGCGCTGATCAACTGGTACGGGCCCGCCGAGGCAACCGTCGTGACGGCGCACCCGGTCACCGACACCGACGTCACCGCCATCCCGATCGGCACCCCGGTCGCCAATACCCGGGTGCTGGTGCTGGATCGGCAGCTGCGCCCGGTGCCGCCCGGCGCGGCCGGTGAGCTGTACGTCGCCGGCGTGCAGCTGGCCCGCGGCTACCACGACCGGCCCGCGCTGACCGCCGAACGCTTCGTCGCGGGCGAGGGCGGCACCCGCCTCTACCGCACCGGTGACGTGGTCCGCTGGACCGGCACGGGCACCGGCGCCGCACTGGAATACCTGGGCCGCAGCGACTTCCAGGTGAAGCTGCGCGGTCAGCGCGTCGAGCTCGGTGAGATCGAGACGATCCTGCTCGGCCACGAGTCGGTGCGCCACGCCGCCGTCTCGCTGGTGCGCGCCACCACCGGCGACCGCCTGGTGGCCTATGTCGTCGCCGCACCGGGCCACACCGTCGACGATCGCGCACTGCTCGCGCACGCGCGGGCCGCGCTGCCGTCGTACATGGTGCCCTCCGCGGTGGTGGTGCTCGAGCGGATGCCGTTGAACGCCAGCGGCAAACTCGACCGGATGTCGCTGCCGGTGCCGCAGCTGTCCGGGCGTCCGTTCCGCGCGCCGACGACTCCGCTGGAACGCACCATCACCGAGGTGTTCGCCGAGGTGCTCGGGGTCGACCGGGTCGGCATGGACGACGACTTCTTCGACCTGGGCGGCAACTCGCTCATCGCCACCCGCGCGGTGAGCAGGCTGCGCACCCGCACCGGCGCCGAGATCCGGGTGCAGTGGTTCTTCACCGACTCCACCCCGGCCGATCTCGCGGCCCGGATCCTGGCGGTGCTGGCCGGCGAGCACGACTACGACCTGGACTCCAACGCCGCCCTCGGGGTGGTGCTGCCGATCCGGACCCGGGTACCGCACGACACCGCCGCCGACGACCCGGTGTTCTGCATCCACCCGATGTACGGCCTGTCCTGGTGCTACGCCGGATTCGCCCGGTACCTGCCGTCGCGCTATCCGATCTACGGCCTGCAATCGCCTGCCTTGTCGGAGGACGGCTACCTGCCGCGGTCGCTGACCGAGATGGCGCGGCGCTACGCCGCCGAGATCCGCGCGGTGCAGCCCGAGGGACCGTACCGGCTGCTGGGCTGGTCGCTGGGCGGGGTGATCGCGCACGCGATCGCCACCGAACTCCAGGCCGCCGGTCACGAGGTGTCGCTGCTGG
This sequence comes from Nocardia cyriacigeorgica GUH-2, assembly GCF_000284035.1. Taxonomy (NCBI): domain Bacteria; kingdom Bacillati; phylum Actinomycetota; class Actinomycetes; order Mycobacteriales; family Nocardiaceae; genus Nocardia; species Nocardia cyriacigeorgica. Next base: position 839,278 of record NC_016887.1, read on the forward strand.
CGATGCTGGACAGCCACCCCGCCATCGACGTCACCGATTTCCGCGCCGCCATCCGCGACGCGCTGGCCGAACTCGGCATCGGCGACGCCCAGCTACCCGACGGTGATATCCACGACCTCACCGACGAGGCCCTGGCCGCCCTGCACGCCACCATCCCGCCGGATATGGCGGTGCTCACACCCGAGCGGGTGCGCCGGATCTACCGCAGCGCGGTCCGCTCGGCCGAACTGATCGCCGAGCACCGGCCCGGCGTGTTCCGCGGCAGGCTGGATTACTTCAGCGCCGCGGGCCACGATACGGCCGCCCGGAACTGGGATGGCTACGTCGACGGCACCGTCGCCGACCATCCGGTGGGAGCCGATCACGATCAGATGACATCGCCCGAGGCGCTGGCCGAAATCGGTCCCGTGCTGGCCGACCGGCTCGATCCCGCCCGTACGGCGGGTCGATCATGATCGAATATGAGCGACTCCGGCATGATGGTGGCAACGGTGTGGTAACGATGCCCCCTGTTGTCACGACTACATAGACCGTATGGTCGGGCGTGACGCGGCGGTGTCTGTCCCGGCCCGAACCGGTATGCCCGCCGACACCCGTTGTCATGGGAATGCCCGATGAAATTTCGAGAAGAAGCGAAGGTGCGAAATTGACACGTCGACTCACCCGGCGCGGCGGCACTCGTGCCGCGGCGATGATCGCGGCAACGGCAGTTCTCGCGGGAGTCATGTCCGGTATCGGCGCATCCCCGGCGGCAGCGGCTGACCCGATCATCGACAACCGGAGTCTGCTGGCCGACCCCACCGCGCCCGACGGTTCCCGCATCGTCAAGGCCGAGTACAAGGACGACCGCAACATCCGGTTGCACGTGCACTCCGCCGCGATGGACGAGAACGTCATCATCGACGTGCAGCGCCCGGCCGACGCCTCGGTGCCCCGCCCCACCCTGTACCTGCTCAACGGTGCCGGCGGCGGCGAGGACGACGCCTCATGGCAGGTGAAGACCGACGCCCTCGACTTCCTGTCGGACAAGAACGTCAACGTGGTGCAGCCGATCGGCGGCAAGTGGAGCTACTACACCGACTGGATCGCCGACGACCCGGTGCTGGGCCGCAACAAGTGGAAGACCTTCTTCACCGAGGAGCTGCCCCCGCTGATCGACGGCGCGCTGGGCACCAACGGCACCAACGCCATCGCGGGCCTGTCCACCTCGGGCACCACCGTGCTGGCCCTGCCGATCGCCAAGCCCGGCCTGTACAAGGCCGCCGCCGCCTACAGCGGTTGCGCCCAGACCAGTGACCCGGTGGGCTCGGAGTTCGTGAAGCTGACCGTCGAGACCTGGGGCGGCGGCGACACCATGAACATGTGGGGCCCGCAGGGCTCGGAGGAATGGGTCAAGAACGATCCGTACGTCAACGCCGAGGGTCTGCGCGGCCTGGATCTCTACATCTCCACCGGCAACGGCCTGCCCGGCATGTACGACACCCTCAACGGCCCCTACGCGCTGCCCGGCGCCTATGGCCTGGCCAACCAGATCGTCATCGGTGGCGTCATCGAGGCGGGCACCAACTTCTGCACCCACAACCTGAAGAACAAGCTCGACTCGCTCGGCATCCCGGCCACCTACAACTTCCGCGATTCCGGCACCCACTCGTGGGGCTACTGGCGCGACGAGTTCCAGCGCTCCTGGCCGGTGCTGGCCAAGGGCCTCGGGATCTGATTCCCGCACCCACACGGCAGTAGACGGCCGCCCCGGTTCGCCGGGGCGGCCGTCGCCGTTTCCGGGCTACACCCAGTTCTCGATCCAGTACCGCCACAGCACCGGCGCGTAGGACTCCAGCGGCGGCACCGCGATCCCACTGCCCGCCAGCGCGGCGGTGGTGTGCCTGCAGTCGAACCAGCAGCTGAACTCGCTGTGCTCGAGGATGTCGAGCGGCACCCCGACCCGGGGGAGTGCCCGTTGGGCGCCGGGCAGCCGCAGCATCATGTCCAGGGTGCGTTTGGGCATGATCTCCACCAGATGCGGTGCGCCCGCTTCGTCGGCGAACAGATTCAGCGCCGCCACCGCACCGCGCCTGCGCGGATCCACCAGATGAAAGGTCTGCCCGGCCGGACCGGGTAGATGCGCGAGCCGGGCCAGTGCCTGCGCGGCGAAATCCACCGGAACCATATTGGTTTCGCCCAGTTTCGGCACCAGCACCGGCAGCAGCCGCGGCAGTTGCGCGGCCATCCGCAACAGCCGGAAGAAGTAGTACGGACCGTCGACGCGGTCGTTGACGCCGGTCACCGAATGCCCGACGACGATGGAGGGCCGGTAGATCCGCCAGTTCAGTCCCGATTCGCGCACGATCCGCTCGGCCTCGACGGCGGCCCGCTGGGCCGGTGTGGTCACGGTCTGCCCGACATCGAACATGTCCTCGGCGAACAGGCCCTCGAAGCGTCCGGCGACCTCGACCGTCGACAGATGGTGCAGATGCTGCGCCCGCAGATCGGCCGCCAGCTCGACCACATTGCGGGTGCCGTTGGCCCGCCCCAGCTCTTCCAGCGGCCGCTGCTGCGCGTCCCGGTAGCGCTGCTCGTCATAGCCGGCGGCCAGATGGAACACATGGTCGATGCGGCCGCGGTGTTCGGCCAGCCACATCGGGTCCAGGCCCAGCCCCGGCGCGCCGAGATCGCCCGGCACCGGGCGCACCCGGTCACCGGCCGACCACTCTCTGGCGCAATAGTCGAAGCGTGCGGCCGAATTCGGCCCCGGCCGCACGACCACATGAATGTCATCCGCGTGTTTGAGGAGTTCGGGGATGAGGAACCGACCGATGAACCCAGTTGCCCCGGTAACCAGGTAAGTCATAGCCGGTCAACATAGTCCCCGGTATCGGGGCTGCGGCGACCGGTGTGCGTCAGTCGGCGAAAACGGCCTTGCGCTTGGTGAGCATGGCCGCGGCGCCCTCCCGGAAATCAGCCGAACCCAGCAGCTCCACCTGACCGGTCTTCTCCGCCTCGAGCACCTCGTCCAGAGCGCGCAGCGTGGCGAGGTTGAGTGCCTTTTTGGTGAGCTCGAGCGCGCGACGCGGGCCGTGCGCGATCTTGTCCACGGCCGCGTCCACGGCGGCGTCGAGTTCGTCGACCGGCAGCGCGGTGAGCAGCCCGGCCTGCTGGGCCGCCGGGGCGGGCAGGCGCTTGCCGAGCAGCGCCATCTCGGTGGCGAGCGGGCGTCCGGCCGCGGCGGCCACCAGCGCCGCCGCGCCGCCGTCGGGCATCAGGCCGATGTTGATGAAGGCGAGCAGGAGATAGGAATCGTCGGCCGCGTAGACCAGGTCGGCGGCCAGCGCGATACCCACGCCGACACCCGCCGCCGCCCCGCGAATACGCGCGATGACGGGGACCGGTGCGTTCACGATCGCGCGCACCAGGCGGTTGGCCGCGTCCATCGTCATCTCGGGGGTGATGCCGTTGGTGTCGGCGGCCAGGTCGGCACCGGTGCAGAAGTCGGCGCCGTCGCCGGTCAGCAGGACCACCCGCACCGACGGATCATCGGCCAGCGCCAGGAAAGTGTCGCCGAGGGCGACCATGGTCTGGTACGAGAGGGCGTTCTTGCGGCCCGGGTTGCTGATGGTGACCCGGAGGATCCGGCCGTCCCGGACGGCGCTGAATCCGGCGGTCGGGGATGATGAACCGTCGCTGACCATTTCCGCTCCCTGTGCTGCGATTCGGCGGACACCGGCCGTGAATCGTGGTTAACTTTGCGAATTGTGGTTAACTTAGGATGATTCGTCCGGCGCTGTCAACCGGTGGCGCCGCCGCAGAACGGAGAGCAACATGGTCGCCGATCGCAGCGAGGTCGACCTCGTGCGCACGCGGCCGGCGGGCGGTCGAACCGTGCGTCGCAGGCCCAAGGATCGCAAGGTCCAGATCATCCGGGCGGCGGCTCGCGCGTTCAGCGAACGCGGGTACTACCCGGTCGGGGTGGACGAGATCGCCGCCGAGGTCGGCATCTCCGGTCCCGCGCTGTACCGCCATTTCGCCAACAAGTACGCCTTGCTGGTCGCCGCCGCCGAGGAGGGGGCCCGCCAGCTGCTCGACGTCGCCACCGCCGCCGACGATCCCGGGCTCGACCCCGCCGAGCGCCTGGACACGCTGATCCGCGCCGTCGCCGACCACACCATCGACATCCGGCGCGAGGCCGGGCTGTACCGCTGGGAGCGGCGTTATCTGGAGAAGGACGACCGCACCCGGATCAAGAAGCTCTACGACGGCCTCAACGCCACCTTCGCCGCACCGATCGCGCACCTGCGCCCGGACGCCTCGCCCGAGGACGTCGCGTTGCTCGCGGCCGGCGTGCTGAGCACCATCGGCAGCATCTCCGCCCACCGCACCGCGCTGTCCACCGCCCGGCTGCTGCCGCTGCTGCAGGCCATGTCCACCGCGATCGTGCGCGCCGAGCTGCCGCCCGCGCCGAGTTCGGCCGATCCGGCGCCGCAGCCGCGCGGGCTTCCGGTCACCTCGAAACGCGAACAGCTGCTCACCGAGGCCATCCGCATCTTCGGCAGGCAGGGCTATCACGAGGCCAGCATCGAGGAGATCGGCTCGGCCGTCGGCATCAATGCCTCGAGCGTCTACCGCTACTTCAGCAGCAAATCCGATCTGCTCGCCGCCGCCTTCCACCGCACCGGCGACCGCCTCGCCATCGCCATCAGCGAGGCGCTGGCCGAGGCCACCAGCCGCGCCGACGCCGTGGACCGCATCGCCGACCGCTACGCCCGGCTCAGTTTCGCGATGCCGGAGATCATGCCGGTCTACTACGCCGAATTCAGCAACCTGCCGCAGGCCGAGCAGCACAAGTTGCGCGCCATCCAGCGGCAGAACGTGCTCGAATGGGCCAATTTGCTCGACGGCGACCCGATCGAGGCCCGGTTCCGGGTGCACGCGGCGATCGGGCAGGTGATCGATGTGGGCAGGCTGGTGCGGTTCGATGCCCGGCCGGAGCACATTTCCCGGGTGCACGCGCTGATGATGGCGGTGCTGCTCGGCTGACCCGGCCCCGCCTCAGCGTCCGTGCCGCAGCCGGAAGATCGTGCGTGCGATCCGCAACTGCCGCGAATTGCGTTCGAAGGTGGTGAGTTTCAGCGGTGCGCGGTACTTGGTGCGGGCGATGGCCAGGGTGCGGGTGAATTCCAGCAGTCCCAGTTCGCCATGGCTGTGGCCCTGCCCGTATTCGCCGACTCCGCCGAACGGCAGCGCTGGGATCCCGGTGCACGCGGTCGCCGAATTCACCGTCACCACGCCGACCCGCAGGCGTTCGGCGAACGCTTCGACGCTGGCGACGTCGCGGGTGAACACCGATACCGACAGCCCGCTGCCCACGGCGTTCACCCGCCGCACCGCCTCGTCCATATCGGCGACCTTGTTCACCACCAGCACCGGCCCGATGGCCTCACCGCTGACGACCAGGCTTTCCTCCGGCACCTCGGCCAGCACGATCGGTTCGACGTACGGTTCGCGGATCGAGTCGAGCCCGCCGACCACCGCGCGTCCGCCGCGGGCCAGCGCGTCGCGCACCTGCCTGCGGACCACATCGGTCTGTTCTTCGAGGATCATCGGCCCGTAGGAGGCGTTCCTGGCCGCGCCGGGCCGCAGCCGCCGCGCGTGCTCGATCACCAGATCGAGGAACGGTTCGTACACCGATTCGGCCACGTAGGCGCGCTGGACACCCGCCGCGTTCTGGCCGGCATTGGCCATGGCGCCGAACACCGCGGCCTCGGCAGCCTCGTCGAGCTTGGCATCGACCTGCACCACCATGGCGCCCTTGCCGCTGTACTCCACCACCACCGGCGTCAGCGTTTGCGCGCACAGCTCGATCACCTTGCGGCCCTCGGCTTCCGGGCCCGCGTAGGCGATCTTGTCCACCCCGGCCCGGCACAGCGCGGCGGTGGTGGTGGCGTCGCCGGTGACCGCTTGCAGTACCGGCTGATCGGGCGCGAGTTCCGCCCAGGTCTGGGCCAGCCACACCCCGACGCCGGTGGTCAGCTCGTGCGGTTTGAACACCACCGCATTGCCCGCGGCCATCGCGTAGGCGATCGAACCCATCGGCGTGAACACCGGGTTGTGCCAGGCGCCGATCACGCCGATCACGCCGAGCGGCAGGAACCCCACCGAGGCGCGCTGATTGCGGGTGAGCCAGGTGGAATCGATGACCTTGCGGCCGAGCGTGCGACCGGCATTGCGGGCGGCCCAGTCGAGGTTCTCGATGGCCAGCAGGACTTCGATGGCGGCATCGGCCTCGGGCTTGCCGGTTTCTTCCCGGACGATATCGATCAGTTCGCCGGAGCGGCGGGCGATGCTGCGTTTCCAGTCCAGCAGCCATCGCTTGCGGGCACCGAAACTCAGGTGCGCCCACCACTTTTCGGCTGCACGGGCCGCGCGAACGGCACGTTTCAGCTCGCTGGAATCCTGGACGGCGTAAGTGCCGACCGTCTCCCCGGTGCGTGGGTCGTAGGACGTAAGCACGCTCGGTCGGCCCGATCCTCCCGAACGCGCCGCCACATGTGGCTGCGCGGACTCGGCCATGGCTCCAAGACTATGGGCGCGCCGACCGGCCGACAAGGTACGGCCGCTGCCATCTTGCTGCCGAATACCCGCCGTACCTGCGCCTATTCGAGACCCGGCGGATAGTGTGAGTAAGCGCACAACCGGACGGTCCGCAGCACCGGTGCGCCCGGACCGCCCCGGATCCGAAACCCGGGCCGGTAACATCGCGCCCGGCGGTACGGATCACCATGCGGGACGTCGCTGCGTGCGCTCCGGCGACCCACCCCTGCCCGGCCGATAGTGGAGAGTTGATGCCGAGTTCGAATCATGTCGAGGCGCCCGCGAGCGAACCCGCCGTCCAGGTCACGGACGTGCGGAAGTCGTTCGGTGAGGTGCACGCGCTGCAAGGCATCAGCTTCACCGCCAAGAAGGCGAGCGTGCTGGGTGTGCTCGGCCCGAACGGGGCCGGCAAAACCACTACCGTCAAGATCCTGTCCACGCTGCTGCGCCCGGATTCGGGCACCGCGATCGTCGCCGGTCACGATGTGCAGAAGGATCCGGCGGGCGTGCGGCGTTCGATCATGATGACCGGCCAGTACGCCGCGCTGGACGAGAACCTGTCCGGCCGGGAGAACCTGGAGCTGTTCGGCCGGCTGATGGGCCTGAGCAAATCCGCCGCCCGCCAACGCGCCGACACCCTGCTCGAGGAATTCGACCTGGTCAGCGCCGGTCGCCGAGCGGTGCGCAACTACTCCGGCGGTATGCGCAGGCGCGTCGACATCGCCTGCGGCCTGGTGGTGCGCCCCGAGGTGGTGTTCCTCGACGAGCCGACCACCGGACTGGATCCGCGCAGCCGCCAGGGCGTGTGGGATCTGGTCAACGCGCTCAAGGCGCAGGGCATCACCGTGCTGCTGACCACGCAGTACCTCGAAGAGGCCGACGTGCTCAGCGACAACATCATCGTCATCGATAAGGGCACCGTCATCGCCGAGGGCACCGCCGACGAACTCAAGGAGAAGACCGGCGGCAGCTACTGCGAGGTCGTCCCGCTGGATCCGTCCGATCTGGCCAAGGCCGCCACCGCGCTCGGTGATCTGGTGCCGGCCGCGGTATCGGCCGAGCTGAACGGCGCCGACCGGCTGTCCATCCCCGCGCCGGAGGGCGCCGCCACCCTGGCCGAGGCGTTGCGCCGGCTGGATTCTGCCGGGGTCGACCTGGCCGATATCGCGCTGCGGCGGCCCTCGCTCGACGATGTGTTCCTCTCCATCACCGGCCATTCGGGCGGTCACGCGTGAGTGTTGCCACCACCGAGGCAGGCGGCACCCAGCTGTTCGCCGAACTGCCCGTCGCCAAGCTGTCCTCCTTCGCCCAGTGGCGCGCGCTGACCGGCCGCATCATCTGGACGATGGCCACCAAGGGTGAGTTGATCGTCGCGATCATCACCCCGCTGGTGTTCACCCTCGGCTTCTATCTGCCGCTGCGGTACGTGATGAAGTTCCAGGGCATCGACTACGCCCAGTTCGTCATGCCGATCATCGTGTTGCAGACGATGGCGTTCACCATGATGTCGAATGCCCAGCTGTCCGCGTTCGAGGCGCTGACCGGGCTCAGTACCCGTTTGCAGACCATGCCGATCGGCACGCTGGTGCCGCTGTCGGCGCGGATCTCCGCCGGTGTGGTGCGGTCGGTGTGCTCGCTGACCGCGGCGCTGATCTACGGCCACATCATCGGATTCCGGTTCGAGGCGGGCTGGGGCCAGGCGATCTTGTTCTGTGTGTTCTCGCTGGCCATCAGCATCGTGCTGTCGCTGGGCGCCGATGCCCTCGGCAGCCTGACCAAGAGCCCGGAATCGCTGAGCCAGGCGCTGACCCTGCCCACCCTGATTTTCGGCATGCTCTCCTGCGGTTTCGTGCCGGAGTCCGGGTTTCCCGAGTGGATCCGGCCGTTCGTGCGCAATCAGCCGATCTCGCAGCTGTCGTTCGCGCTGCGCGATATGGCCGCCGACGGGGTGACCTGGCAGGTGCTGTGGGTGCCGCTGGTGTGGTTGATCGGCGCGGGCGTGGTCTTCGCGCCGCTGGCGGTGTGGGCGAGCGTGAGGCGGTCATGAGTTCAGTGCAGACATCCGCGGACGTCGAGATGACCGACGCGCCGGAGACCGGGTGGAACACCCCGCTGCCGACCGTGCACGCGCGTTCGGAGAGCTCGCTCGCCAACTGGTGGACCCACAGCCTGATCCAGACCAAACGGCTGCTGCTGGTGTGGGCCCGCGATCCCGCGACCACCATCCAGACCATCCTGTACCCGGCGCTGACGCTGCTGATGTTCTGGATCGTGCTGGGCGATTCGATCACCGCGGCTACCGGCAAACCGAGCGTCTACGGCACCGTCCCGATGATCACCCTGGTCGCCGCGATGGCCGGCGCGGTGGTCAGCGCGCTCGGCTTCAAAACCGAGAAGGCCACCGGGCTGCTCGGCCGGTTCTGGACCATGCCGGTGCACCGGGCCGCGGGCCTGACCGGGCGTTTGTTCGCCGAGGCGATCCGGGTGCTGGTCACCACGCTGTTCGTGATCGCGGTGGGTTTCTGCATCGGGTTCCGGTTCGATCAGGGCCCGGTGGCGGCACTGGCGTTGATCGGCATCCCGGTGCTGTTCGGCGTCGGGTTCGCGGTGTTCGTGACCGCACTGGCGACCCTCACCGAGGGCGTCATGCTGGTCAACGTCATCGGCATCATCAACACCCTGCTGATGTTCTTCAACTCCGGTTTCGTCCCCGTCTACGCCTACCCGGTGTGGTTGCAGGACGTGGTGGCCAACCAGCCGATGAGCTGCGCCATCGACGCCATGCGCGGACTGTCCTACGGCGGGCCGGTGGCCGAGCCGATGATCAAGACACTGTTGTGGACAGTCGGCATCGTCATCGTGTTCGCCTACCCGGCCGTGCGCGGTTACCGGCGGGCGGCCGAAACCGGCGCCTGATTCAGCTGATCCGGCGGGGTTCGCGGGCGGGCGCGGGCTCGTACTCGTAGCCCACCCAGCGGTTGCGGTTGGTCCAGCCGACCAGGTCGTAGCGCCAGCGGAACGGCCAGGTGTGGGCGACGGTATTGACCAGCACGGCACCGAGCGCGGTGTAGTCGTCGTGCGCGGACAGCAGCGCCCGCTGGCCGCGTGGTGAGGCGGTGAAGAACGCCTCGAACATGGCGATGGACTGCTCGGTCGTCAGCCGGCCCAGCCCCCACAGCCCGCGCATCCGCATCCAATAGACCAGCCGCGCCCGCGGCGACCACAGCGCGGCCACCGGATCACGGCCCTGCTGGATCGCATCGATCGCGGTATCGACCAGCGCCAGCGAATCGGCAACACTGTAACCGGTACACGGATGCATCATGCCGCCGCGGGAACCGAATGGGATCACCCGGCCGGTGCCCTTCTTCGGCGGCGGCTGGTCCAGCGGATAGTGCGCGGCCTCGGTCGGTTCGCTGCCGGTGAGCCGGATGCCGTGGGCGGCGAGCCGGTTCAGGGTGCGCTTGCGCAATTCGTGCTGAGGCATGCCGCCGCGCAGTCCGAGGCTGGTCTCCTCGAAGATCACCGTGCCGTCGCCGAGCGGGACCGAGTACAGGAACGACGGCGGTTCGGCATTGCTCGCGCCATTCTCCGGCCGCCAGTCCAGCAGCAGACCCTCACCGTCGGCCACCATCGGGGCGGCGGTCTCGGCGTCGACGAAGATGCCGTGCGCGCTGGCCGTGCGCCGGGAGCCGGGGGAGGGCAGGCCGCGGGTATCGACGACGGCGTCGGCCGCGATCACCGTGCCGTCGGCCAGCTCCACCACATGCGGTTCCACCCGCGCCGCACGTCCGGCCCGCACCGTGGCCGGGTCCAGCGGCAGCGCGTCCCGCAGCCCCGGCTTGGACAGCACGCAATACGGGCGGAGGATGCGGTGCTCGCTCCTGGCCCAGACGGTGGGCGCCTCGATCCGGCTCGCGATGGCGCTCTGCGGTAACCAGTCGGGCAGTTCGTCCACCCAGCAGGAGAAGGTGGGCGGCCACAGCCGGTCCGGCCGGGGATCGACCGCGGCGACGGACAAGCCGGCGGCCTGCGCGCGGTGTGCCAGGGCCCGGCCGGCCGGGCCGAGCCCGACGACGCAGACGTCGACCTTGTGAACCGCGCTGACTGCCATAGAGGCATTCAAACCGTTCCCGACACGCCGACGCAACCATCCGGCAGGTGTGCCGCGATATATCGGCCCGCAAAGCGCTGCTGTTACAGCGAAATTCGAATAGGTCCGAATTCCGCCGCCGCAGTGCGCAGGGCTGCCCCCATTTCTGGTGTCCCCGCAATTCCAGTCGTGAAAGTTGTTGTGCCGCAACATAGCGTTGCTTTCGGAGCATCGAGGTGTTCCACTGTGCAGAAGGGACATCATGAGAGGCCGATTCCTCCGCCAGCTCGGGCTGGTGGCCGCCGCGGTCACCGCGGCCGCGATCCTTCCCGTCTCGGCGTACGCCGAGACGACGGATTCCCGCGCGGCATCGTCGATTGTCGCGGTATCCGAGCGCGACGCCCGCAATGTCACCCTCACGGTGCATTCGGCGGCGATGGATCTCGACATTCCGGTCGAGGTGATGAAGGCCGCCGATACCGGCGTGCCGCGGCCGGTGCTGTATCTGCTGCTCGGCGCGGGCGGCGGGGTGGACGGCTCCAATTGGGGGACCAAGACCGATGTGCTGGAGTTCCTCGCCGACAAGAACGTGCACGCGGTCTCGCCGATCGGCGGCATGTTCAGCTACTACGCCGACTGGCAAAAAGACGACCCGCGGCTGGGCAAGCAGAAGTGGAAGACCTTCCTCACCAGCGAACTGCCGCCGCTGATCGACGAATACCTGGGCACCAGCGGCCGCAACGGCATCGCCGGATTCTCCATGTCGGGCACCAGCAGCCTCGCCCTGGCGGCCACCACCGGCGATCTGTACGACGCCGCGGCCGCCTACAGCGGCTGCGCCCAGATCAGCGATCCGGCCGGCCAGGAGTTCGTGCGGCTGACCATCGAGGAGTGGGGCCTGGCCGAGAAGGACAACATGTACGGCCCGCCCAGCGATCCGGCTTGGGCTGCCAACGACCCCTACGTCCAGGCGGAGGGCCTGCGCGGAAAAGCGCTCTACATTTCCAGCGGCAGCGGCCTGCCCGGTATGTACGACCAATACGGCGGTAAGTATTCGCTGGAAGGCCCATGGCTTTTCGCGAATCAAATCGTGCTCGGCGGAATCATCGAGGCCGCGACGAATTACTGCTCGCACAATATGCAGGACCGGCTCAACGATCTCGGAATTCCGGCGACCTACAACTTCCGGCCCGACGGCACCCATTCCTGGGGCTACTGGCAGGACGCGCTGAAGGATTCCTGGCCGACGCTGGCTCCGGCGCTGGGGATATGACATGCGCAACGCGATACCGGCCCCCGGACATCTGGTCCGCGGGGTAGCGAGATTCGTCGTCGTAGTGATCACCGTCGCATTCGCGGCGATCCTGCTCGCGCCGTCCGGGACGGCGCAGGTGCTGCTGCCGCCGTTGCCCGGCGCGAACGATTCCGGCTGTGTGCTCGCACCCGGCCGGGAGCCGGTGGTGCTGGTGCACGGCTCCGGCACCGACATCACCCGCAGCTTCGGTGTGCTGGCTCCGGCCTTGCGCGCGGAAGGGCACTGCGTGTTCGCGGCCAATCTGGGTCAGGGGCCCGCCCTGGTCGACGCGGTCAGCGGGCACGCGGGCTCCTCGGTCGGTGTCGGCCCGGTCGGTGCGGCGCTGTCGGGCCGCCCGGTCTGGGGTGTGGCCTCGATCGAGACCATGGCCGACGAACTCGCCGGCGTGGTGCGCACCGTGCGCGACCGCACCGGCGCCCCGCGTGTGGCCCTGGTCGGTCATTCCACCGGCGGCAACGTCATCCGGCAGTACCTGCGCGAACGCGGTGGCAACGAGGTCGCGACCGTCGTCACCCTCGGCACGCCGTACCGGGGCACCACCTGGGACGGGTTGCGTGAGATGTATCCCGATCTGGCCGCGCTCGGGCTGACCGACGCGCAGATCGCCACCCAGGTCTTCGGCACTCCGGGTGCGCAGCAGGCGGCCGGCTCACCCCTGCTGCACCGGCTCAGTGCCGGCGGCGAGACGCTGCCCGGCATCCGCTACACCGCGATCGCCTCCCGCGCGGACACCGTGATCACGCCCACCGACACCGCGCTGCTCGCCCAGCCCGGCGCCGACGACCGCAATATCTGGTTGCAGGACGGCTGCCCTGCGGACCGGGCCGATCACAGCGCCATGCTCGCCGACGCCCGCGCTATCACCGCCGTCCTCATCGCACTCGACGGCCGCGACCGCCCGCTGCCCTGCTGAGTGGCGGACCGCGGCCGCGGCGGCTACTTCGGCGTGACCCAGGTGGTGATGTCGGCGTGCACGACCTCGAGGCCGTGCTTGTCGTAGATCGACACCGGTACCACGATCTCGGTGCCCTCGACGATCGAGCCGAAGTCCGGGATCTCGGGCAGCTTCGCCACCGCGCGTAGCCCCGTCTCGGCCTTGGCCAGGTACTGCACGTTCATCGCCTTCGGGATCCAGCGGTGGGTGGCGGGCACGGTGGCCTCGCTGAGCATGCCCATCGCGACCTCGGCCAGATTGCACGCCGCGATGGCGTGGAAGGTGCCGAGATGATTGTGGATACCGAACCATTTGGGCGAGGTGACCTCGCACAGGCCGGGCTCCAGCCGCACGACATTGGGCAGCACGGTGCCGAAGTAGGGCACCCGCGCGACCATGCCGAGCGAGAACAGGGTGTGGCCCAGGCGGTTGTCCGGCAGCTTCTTCCAGCCGCGGTAGGTCGCGGTTTCTTTGGTCATGCGAGCTATCTTACTCCGCAGTAAGATAGCTCGGTAGAGCGCCACGACATCGCACGTCAGAGCCGTATTCGTGGGTGCAGGGACCCCGATTTGATCGGGCTGAGGGGTTCGGGCATACTGTTCGGGTTGCCTTGCACCGGCCCGTGCCCGTTTCGCTGAAACGGATGGTCGGGTGGGGCAGGCAGTACGAATCGTGTACCTCACCGTTTTCGGTGTGGGTACGTCCGGGACTATGTTCCGAGCCCGACATGGAGTGATTTCCGGGGCCGAGGAATGAGCGGACGGGCGACACGCCCGACCGCGTGGACCGGAGAACCATGACAGATGAACAGCGGCGAAGACTGGGTGCGTCCCGGTCGTGGTCTCCTCTGAGACGTCTTCGTGTGTTCGGACTGTGCCAATGAGGTGGTACGGAAGCCCAGCTTCCGGATCACGAACGAAAGCGGAGAAAAGGACACTTAGCGTGGCGGGACAGAAGATCCGCATCAGGCTCAAGGCCTATGACCACGAGGCGATCGACGCGTCTGCGCGCAAGATCGTCGAGACGGTGACCCGCACCGGGGCCCGGGTCGTCGGGCCGGTGCCGTTGCCGACCGAAAAGAACGTGTACTGCGTCATCCGTTCGCCGCACAAGTACAAGGACTCGCGCGAGCACTTCGAGATGCGTACGCACAAGCGGCTGATCGACATCCTCGACCCGACGCCGAAGACGGTCGACGCGCTCATGCGTATCGACCTGCCGGCCAGCGTCGACGTCAACATTCAGTGACGGGGACTCGAGACATGACTGATAACAAGAACAGGCCAGCGGCCGGCATCCTGGGCACCAAGCTCGGCATGACCCAGGTGTTCGACGAGAAGAACCGCGTCGTCCCGGTGACCGTCATCAAGGCCGGACCGAACGTCGTCACCCAGATCCGCACCGAAGAGCGCGACGGCTACAGCGCCGTGCAGCTCGCCTTCGGCGCGATCGACCCGCGCAAGGTGAACAAGCCGGTCTCCGGCCAGTTCGCCAAGGCCGGCGTCACCCCGCGTCGCCACATCGCGGAGATCCGCGTGGCCGACGCCTCCTCCTTCGAGGTCGGCCAGGAGCTTTCCGCCGACGTGTTCGAAGAGGGCACCTTCGTCGACGTCACCGGCACCAGCAAGGGCAAGGGCTTCGCCGGCACCATGAAGCGCCACGGCTTCCGTGGCCAGGGTGCCTCCCACGGTGCGCAGGCCGTGCACCGTCGCCCGGGTTCCATCGGTGGCTGCGCCACCCCCGGCCGCGTGTTCAAGGGCATGCGCATGTCGGGCCGCATGGGTAACGACCGCGTCACCACGCAGAACCTCTCGGTTCACAAGGTGGACGCCGAGAACGGCCTGCTGCTGATCAAGGGTGCGATCCCGGGTCGCAAGGGCGGCGTCGTGATCGTCAAGAGCGCCGTGAAGGGTGGTGCGCACGCATGAGCGCTGTGAGCACTGAGAAGAAGACCAACCTGACCCTGCCGGTCAAGGAACTGGGTGGCAAGACCAACGGCACCGTCGAACTCCCCGCGGAGATCTTCGACGCGACCGCCAACATCGCGCTGATGCACCAGGTCGTCGTCGCCCAGCTCGCGGCCGCGCGTCAGGGCACGCACTCCACCAAGACCCGCGGTGAAGTCCGCGGTGGTGGCAAGAAGCCGTACCGGCAGAAGGGCACCGGCCGCGCCCGTCAGGGCTCGACCCGCGCGCCGCAGTTCGCCGGTGGTGGCACCGTGCACGGCCCGAAGCCGCGTGACTACAGCCAGCGGACCCCGAAGAAGATGATCCGCGCCGCGCTGCGCGGAGCGCTGTCGGACCGCGCGCGCAACGAGCGGATCCACGTGATCAGCGAACTGGTCGCGGGCCAGACCCCGTCGACCAAGACCGCGAAGACCTTCCTGTCCGAGCTGTCGGACCGGAAGAAGTTCCTGGTCGTGCTCGGCCGTGAGGACATCGCGGCCTGGAAGAGCGTGCAGAACCTCGAGTTCGTGCACCCGATCGCGCCGGATCAGCTCAACACCTACGACGTGCTGGAAAGCGACGAAGTCGTGTTCAGCGTCGAGGCCCTCAACGCCTTCGTGCACGGGCCGGCTGAGGCGGCACAGGAGGAGAGCAAGTGACCACCATCGCCGACCCCCGCGACATCCTGCTTGCGCCGGTCATCTCGGAGAAGTCCTACGGGCTGATCGAGGAAGGTACCTACACCTTCCTGGTGCACCCGGACTCGAACAAGACGCAGATCAAGATCGCCGTCGAGAAGGTCTTCGGCGTCAAGGTCACCAGCGTCAACACCGCCAACCGTCAGGGCAAGCGCAAGCGGACCCGCTTCGGTTACGGCAAGCGCAAGAACACCAAGCGCGCGCTCGTGACCATCTCGGCCGACAGCAAGCCCATCGAGATCTTCGGAGGCCCGGTCGCGTAAGCGCCTGGGAATCCAGAAAGCAGAGAAGAACTCATGGCAATCCGTAAGTACAAGCCGACAACCCCGGGCCGCCGCGGGTCGTCTGTCTCGGACTTCGCCGAGATCACCCGGTCGACCCCCGAGAAGTCGCTGATCCGTCCGCTCACCAAGAGCGGTGGTCGTAACGCCCACGGTCGCATCACCACCCGGCATCGCGGTGGCGGTCACAAGCGGGCCTACCGCGTGATCGACTTCCGTCGCCTGGACAAGGACGGCATCCCGGCCAAGGTCGCGCACATCGAGTACGACCCCAACCGGACCGCGAACATCGCGCTGCTGCACTACCGCGACGGCGAGAAGCGCTACATCATCGCCCCCAAGGGCGTGACGCAGGGCACCCCGATCGAGTCCGGCCCCACCGCCGACATCAAGCCGGGTAACAACCTGCCGCTGCGCAACATCCCCACCGGTACCACCATCCACGCGGTGGAGCTGCGTCCCGGCGGCGGTGCCAAGCTGGCCCGTTCGGCCGGTATGAGCATCCAGCTGCTGGGTAAGGAAGGCCCCTACGCCACGCTGCGTATGCCCTCCGGTGAGATCCGCCGCGTCGACGTGCGCTGCCGCGCCACCGTCGGCGAGGTCGGCAACGCCGAGCAGTCGAACATCAACTGGGGCAAGGCCGGCCGCATGCGCTGGAAGGGACGCCGTCCCACCGTCCGTGGTGTCGTCATGAACCCGGTCGACCACCCGCACGGTGGTGGTGAGGGCAAGACCTCCGGTGGTCGCCACCCGGTCTCGCCGTGGGGTCAGCCGGAAGGCCGCACCCGCAAGCCCAACCGTCCGAGCGACAAGCTCATCGTCCGCCGCCGTAAGACCGGCAAGAAGCGCTGAAGGAGGAGGTAAGAAATGCCACGCAGCCTCAAGAAGGGCCCGTTCGTCGACGACCACCTCCAAGCGAAGGTGGACGTGCAGAACGACAAGGGCACCAAGCAGGTCATCAAGACCTGGTCGCGTCGTTCGACCATCACCCCGGATTTCATCGGTCACACCTTCGCCGTCCACGACGGCCGCAAGCACGTGCCGGTGTTCGTCTCGGAGAACATGGTCGGGCACAAGCTCGGTGAGTTCGCGCCGACCAGGACGTTCAAGAGCCACGTCAAGGAAGACCGGAAGAGCAAGCGGCGATGACGACTGAGACTCAGAACCCCACTGCCCGGGCGACCGCCAAGCACGTGCGCGTCACCCCGATGAAGGCTCGTCGCGTCGTGGACCTGGTCCGCGGCAAGCGGGTCGAAGACGCTCTGGCGATCCTGAAGTTCGCGCCGCAGGCCGCGAGCGAGCCGGTCGCCAAGGTCGTGGCGAGTGCCGCGGCGAACGCCGAGAACAACCTCGGCCTCAACCCCGACACGCTGGTCATCTCGACGGCCTACGTCGACGAGGGCGCCACCATGAAGCGTTTCCAGCCGCGGGCCCAGGGCCGCGCGTTCCGGATCCGCAAGCGCACCAGCCACATCACCATCGAGGTCGAGAGCGTGCCCACTGCCGGCGCCACTCGTAGCCGCCGGAAGGGAGGGGCAAAGTAAATGGGACAGAAGATCAACCCCCATGGCTTCCGCCTCGGTATCACCACCGATTGGAAGTCCCGTTGGTACGCCGACAAGCAGTACGCGGACTACGTCAAGGAAGACGTCGCCATCCGCAAGCTGCTGTCCACCGGCATGGAGCGGGCGGGCATCTCGAAGGTGGAGATCGAGCGCACCCGTGACCGGGTTCGCGTCGACATCCACACCGCGCGGCCGGGCATCGTCATCGGCCGCCGCGGCGCCGAGGCCGACCGCATCCGCGCCGAGCTGGAGAAGCTCACCGGCAAGCAGGTTCAGCTGAACATCCTCGAGGTCAAGAACCCCGAGTCCGATGCCCAGCTGGTTGCCCAGGGTGTGGCCGAGCAGCTGTCCAACCGTGTGGCGTTCCGTCGCGCGATGCGTAAGGCCATCCAGTCGGCCATGCGTTCGCCGAACGTCAAGGGCATCCGTGTGCAGTGCTCGGGCCGCCTCGGTGGCGCCGAGATGTCGCGCTCGGAGTTCTACCGCGAGGGTCGGGTGCCGCTGCACACGCTGCGTGCCGACATCGACTACGGCCTCTACGAGGCCAAGACCACCTTCGGTCGTATCGGTGTGAAGGTCTGGATCTACAAGGGCGACATCGTCGGTGGCAAGCGTGAGCTGGCCGCCCCGAGCGCTCCGGCCGGCGATCGCCCGCGCCGCGAGCGTCCGAGCCGTCCGCGTCGTTCCGGTTCCGCTGGCACCACTGCGACCAGCACCGAGGCCGGCCGCGCCGCCACCGCCGTGGCGGAGGCACCGGCAGAGACACAGGAGGGCTGACGCATGCTGATGCCTCGCAAGGTCAAGCACCGCAAGCAGCATCACCCGAGCCGGTCCGGTATGGCCAAGGGCGGCACCTCGGTGGCGTTCGGTGAGTTCGGCATCCAGGCTCTCGAGCCTGCCTACGTCACCAACCGGCAGATCGAGTCGGCGCGTATCGCGATGACCCGCCACATCAAGCGTGGCGGCAAGATCTGGATCAACATCTACCCGGATCGCCCGCTGACCAAGAAGCCGGCCGAAACCCGCATGGGTTCCGGTAAGGGTTCGCCGGAGTGGTGGGTCGCGAACGTCAAGCCCGGCCGCGTGATGTTCGAAATGTCTTACCCCAACGAGGAGATTGCTCGTGAGGCCCTGCGCCGCGCGATGCACAAGCTCCCCATGAAGTGCAGGATCGTGACCAGGGAGGAGCAGTTCTGATGGCTACCGGAACACCGGCCGCAGAGCTCCGTGAGCTCACCGAAGACGAGCTCGTCGCCCGCCTGCGTGAGTCGAAGGAAGAGCTGTTCAACCTGCGCTTCCAGATGGCGACGGGACAGTTGGACAACAACCGTCGTCTGCGTGTGGTGCGTCACGAGATCGCGCGTATCTACACGGTCATGCGTGAGCGTGAGCTCGGTCTGGCCACCGGACCCGCTGGTAAGGGAGATGCGGCATGAGCGACAAAGTGGAAGTCCAGCGCAACAGCCGCAAGGTTCGCACCGGCTACGTTGTCTCGGACAAGATGAACAAGACGATCGTCGTCGAGCTGGAAGACCGTACGCGGCACCCGCTCTACGGCAAGATCATTCGCACCACCTCCAAGGTGAAGGCGCATGACGAGAACGAGATCGCCGGCATCGGCGACCGCGTTCAGCTGATGGAGACCCGTCCGCTGTCGGCCACCAAGCGCTGGCGTCTGGTCGAGGTCCTGGAGAAGGCCAAGTAAGCCTTTCTCCTCGGCTCGAAAGTCACCAAGGCCCGCTTCCTTTCCGGAAGCGGGCCTTCGGCTTTTCCCGGCACGAATGTGATGAAGCCGAAACATGATTCGCCCGCGACCGGTTTGGCGTGTCGCGGGTATCGGGGGCTAACGTGGACGGGCTATGAGGGATGCTGCGACGACGACATCGGGAGCCTGGCGGATCGACGACGGCACGGGGGTGATGTTCCGGGACGCAACCGTGGCGTGGGCTCTGGCCGCGCACGAGGTGCTCGCCGAAACCGCCACCGGCTATGGGCATTTCGTGACGGTCAAGGAGTTGGCCGAGCGGGTGCAGACCATGGCGGGGGTGCGCACCGACGCACCGACGCGCACCTGGATCGACGCGATCCTGCGTAAGGTCGCGCGCCGCTGCCACAACGCCGGCGAGCCCCCGCTGACCGCCCTGTGCGTCAAGCAGAACCTCAAGGTCAGCGACAGCTACAAGTACGTCCTCGAACTCGCCGACCTCCCCATCCCCGCCGACATCGAATCGCACGCCGCCTACGCCCGCTGGGCCTGCTACGCGGCCTACGGCGCCGACGTCCCCGCCGACGGCGGCGTCCCCCCACTCATCCCGCGCGGCGGCTCCCCCCGCCGCAGCGGCAGCAGCACCCCCACCCGCACCACCGCCGCCAAGTCCGACCCGGACACCCGCGCGGTGGTCTGCTCCAGCTGCTTCATCCAGCTCCCCGCCACAGGCATCTGCGAGCACTGCTGAACCTGCCGGCCTCGGGCAGGATGGAACGCGGTCGCCACCGGCGGCCGCGTCCGCGTTTCGCGCGTGCGTCACCACGACACGGATGGGTGTGATCATGCGATTCGGAATGTTCGTTCCGCAGGGCTGGCGGCTGGATCTCGTGGGGATCGAACCGCGCCGCCAGTGGCCGCTCATCCGGGAATTCGCCCGGCGCGCCGACGCGGGCACGGAGTGGGAATCGCTGTGGGTGTACGACCATTTCCACACCGTGCCCGTGCCCACCGAGGAGGCCACTCACGAGGCGTGGTCGCTGGTCTCGGCGCTCGGCGCGGTGACCGACCGGATCCGGCTCGGTCAGATGTGCACCGCGATGAGCTACCGCAATCCGGCCTATCTGGCCAAGGTGGCCGCGACCGCCGACGTGATTTCGGGTGGCCGGATCGAGATGGGGATCGGCGGCGGCTGGTACGAGCACGAATGGCGGGCATACGGATACGGGTTTCCGTCGGCCGGGGAGCGGCTGGGACGGTTGCGGGAGGGTGTGCAGATCTTCCGCCAGGCGTGGACCCAGGGCCGCGCCACCTTGGACGGCAAGTATTACCAGGTCGATGATGCCATCGTCGCCCCGCGACCGCTCCAGGAGGGCGGCATCCCGATCTGGATCGCGGGCGGCGGTGAGAAGGTCACCCTCGCGATCGCCGCGCGATACGCCGACTACACCAACTTCGACGGGACACCCGAAGGCTTCGCGCACAAATCCGAGGTGCTGCGCAAGCATTGCGCCGAGGCGGGAACCGATTTCGAGGCCATCACCCGGACCGCCGACTTCAACATCGCCATCGGCCGCACCGAAGCCGAGGTGCAGCAGCGATTGGACAAGCTGCGCGATCATCTGGCCGAGTTCGCTCCGCCCGAGCAGGTGGAGGCCTCGATGAGCGCATTCGTCGGCATGCCCGGGGTCGGCACGGTCGACCAGGTGATCGCGAACCTGTCCGAGCTGCGCGATCTCGGCATGGAGTACGCGATCTGCTACTTCCCCGAAGCCGCGTTCGACCTGTCCGGGATCGAATTGTTCGAGCGCGAGGTGATACCGGCGCTGCGCTAGGCGATCGTGGTCTGCCAGACGATGGCCGCGGCCAGGGCGCCGGCGCCGTTGACCGACCAGTGCAGGGCGATGGGGGCGAGCAGGCTGCCGCTGCGGTGGCGTAGCCAGGTGAAGACCACGCCGGCGACCGCGGTCGCGGCTACCGCGAGGGCGATGCCGGCGATCTGGCCGGCCAGGCCGCCGCCGACTATCTCGGACAGGCCACGGTTGCCCGAGGTCAGGCCGAGCGATGAGGCGATATGCCAGAGGCCGAACAGCAGCGATCCGGCCGCGAACACCCCGCGCGCGCCGTAGACGCGGCCGAGGGTGCCGTGCAGGACGCCGCGGAAGGCCAGTTCCTCGGGGATCACGGTCTGCAGCGGAATGATGATCATCGACGCGATCAGCGCACCGGAGATGGTGGCGTAGCGGTCGGCCATGAAGAACGGGCGGGTGATCGGTAGCGCCGCACCGATGGCGACCACGGTCAGTACCACGCCGACCGCGGCGAGTGCGTAGAGCGCGCCGGTCTTCCAGTGTCGTCGCGACAACCCCAGCTCGGACCAGCCGAGGCCACGCCGGCGCATCATGGTCAGCAGCACGAGCGCCGCCACCGGAACGGTGACGATATTGGCCCAGGCGGTGGTGAAATGCGCGATCAGATTGGTACCCGCCAGCACCGCGACCACGACGGCTACATCGAGGTAAGCGTGGATCTTGTGGCGGCGGACCGGTGCCGCGGGATCGAGGTCGGTGGAGAGCATCGCCGATAGTGTACGGAGCGTTCCTGAGCGCTGCCTGGGACGGAGATACTGATCACCCTCCGGTGCGCCAGCCCTCGAGATCGGTCCAGGCCTGCAGTGTGCGGCGGGTCTCGAACCGGCGTGGTTCGCCGCTGATCGGGTCGGTGAACTCGATGGCCGAGGCCAGCAATTGCAGCGGGCGGGTGAAATCGTGCACCGGTTTGTCGGTGATCACGGGGTAGAAGTCGTCGCCGAGGATCGGGATGCCGAGCGAGTTCAGGTGCAGCCGCAGCTGATGGGTGCGCCCGGTGCGCGGGTAGAGCCGGTAGCGGCCCAGTCCGTCGCGGTGTTCGAGCAGTTCGATGAGGGTCTCGGCGTTGGGTTCGCCGGGCACCTCCTGCGCGGCGAGCACCTGCTTTTCCTTGACGATCCGGCTGCGCACGGTGCGCGGCAGTTCCAGCGCCGGATCGTACGGCGCGATCGCCTCGTATTCCTTGCGCACGGTGCGCTTGTGGAACATCGTCTGGTAGGCGCCGCGCCGGGTGGGATCGATCACGAACAGGACCAGACCGGCCGTGGCCCGGTCCAGGCGGTGTGCCGGGATCAGGTCGGGCAGATCCAGCTCGCGCCGCAACCGCACCAGCGCGGTCTGGAGAATGTGCTGACCGCGTGGAATGGTCGCCAGGAAGTGCGGTTTGTCCACCACCAGCAGGTGCTCGTCGCGGTAGACGACGGGAATGTCGAAGGGCACCTCGGTTTCGGCCGGCAGGTCCCGGTGGAACCACACCGCACCGCCCGGCACGTACGGCGCGTCGGGTGCGATCGGACCGTCGAGGTCGACGATGCCGCCCTCGCGCAGCAGCTCATCGATGCGGGCGGCGGGCACCCTGGGCAGGCGGTGCACCAGATGGTCGCGGATCGTCGCCCACTCGCCGTCCTCCGGCAACCGAAGCCGGGCCGGATCCAAGCCGTACCGCTTCGGCAGCGGCGGCTGCTGCCTTCTTCTCATCGGTAACGAGATTAGTAGACGTTCCTGGTCAGAAGCCGCGCAGCCGGTCGGGGGTGATGCGGACCGGCACCGAGTACTCCTCGAAGAACTGCTCGCGCGTCATCGAAATGCTCTTCAGGCCCTCCGTGTACTTCTCGACGTAGGCCTCGATTTCCTCCGGCCCCGGCGTGCTGTCGTCGATGCGGGCCGTTCCGGTGAGCACCACCACCTCACCGCCGCTCTCGGTGCTGTTGAGGTTGAGCGAGACCCGCGGGTTGCGCGCGATATTGCGCAGCTTCGGCCGGTCCGGCTGGCTGAAGAGCAGGATTTCGCCCGCGCGCCACAGGAACCACACCGGGTTCGGCTGCGGGGTACCGCTGGGGCCGACCGTCGTCAGCCAGACGACCTGTTCGCCGTCCAGGCGCCCGGCGACCTTGGCGCCGAATTCTGTTGTGGTGTCGATGAGTTGCGCGGATCCGGCTGCGGTCATCGTGCTCTCCTCGCTCGTAGCGGTGACTTGTCGAGCGACAACGCGGTGACCGCCGCCACCATTCCCTAGCACGTCGCGGCTCGGCGCGGGCGGGAGAAACCGCATCTGTGGACTACCGGAGAAACGCCGGTCACGCCTGTGGATAACTTAGGCTTGCCTTTCCTTGCGTTCCGGCGGTGTGTGAAGATGGGGCGATCTTCGGCGAACACCACGACAAAAGCGAGGACTCATGACGGTGGAGGTCGCGCCGCTGCCCGCGGCGGAGACGGGGAACCGGCCGCCCCGCGCGGTGCAGAAGCAGCGCAAACAAGCCGAGACGAAGGCTCGCCGGGAAATCCTGGCGCCGGTGCGCGCGACGCTCACCATCGCGAGCCTGCTCGTCGCGATCGCCTCGGTGTGCGTGGTGGTGCCGTTCATTCTCATCGTCGAGGTGTGCCGCGAACTGTTGCGCGACCCGGTCGATACCGACCGGGTCTGGCGGCTGCTGGCCATCGCGGTGATCGTGCTGGCGGTCCAGGCGGGTCTGCAGGCCGTCGCGATGACGTGGTCGCATCTGACCGACGCCGGATACCAGCTCACGGTGCGCAGGCTGCTGGCCGGGAAACTCACCCGGGTCCCGCTGGGCTGGTTCGGCGAACGCAGCTCCGGCGAGGTGAAGAAATACCTCCAGGACGACGTCGAAGCCCTGCACTATCTGGTGGCGCACGCGCGGCTGGAGTTCGTCGGTGCGCTGGTGGTCCCGCTGGTCACCCTCGGCTATCTGTTCACCGTCGACTGGCGGCTGACGCTGGTGCTGTTGTTGCCGCTGATCGCCTACTTCATCGCGCTGAGCCGGATGATGGATCAGGACCGCCGCGACAAGCTCGCCATCTACAACCGCTGGGAACGGCGGGTGCAGGAGGCGACCATCGAGTTCGTCGACGGCATCCAGGTGGTGCGGGCCTTCGGCCAGGCCGGTAAGGCGCACGGCGCGTTCCAGGAGGCGGTCGACGGGCAGACCCGCAGCCTGGACCGGTGGAAGACGCCGATGATCCGGTTGCAAGCCGTCTCCGATATCACCGTCGCGCCGGTGTTCGTGATGCTGGTGATCGTGCTGGCCGGGCTGGCCGGTGTCGGCCTCGACTGGCTCGAGCCGCTGGATCTGCTGCCGTTCCTGCTGGTGGGTCTCGGTCTCGGCAGCGCCCTGATGGGCCTCGGCTACAGCGGGCAGACGCTGCGCGCCGCCGGTGCCGCCGCCTTGCGCCTGCACGAACTCCAGCAGACTCCCGAACTGAGCACCGGTACCGGCGGCGCCGTCGACAAGGCCGAGCCCGGGTTGGTGCGCTACGAGTCGGTGAGCTTCGGCTACCGCGACGACCACCAGGTGCTGCGCGATATCAGCGTGGAGCTGGCCCCGGGCACCATCACCGCGCTGGTCGGGCCGAGCGGCTCCGGTAAGTCCACCTTCGCCAAACTGCTGCCACGCTTCTACGACGTGGGCGCCGGGCGGATCACCATCGGCGGCCGCGATATCCGCGATTTCGGTACCGAAGAGCTGTACCGCACCGTCGGATTCGTCTTCCAGGATGTGCGACTGATCCGCGGCACCGTCCGCGACAACCTGCTGCTGGCCCGGCCCGATGCCGATGCGGCGGCGGTGGAGCAGGCCGCACGCGCCGCGCAGATCCACGACCGGATCATGGCGCTGCCGCGCGGCTACGACTCCGAGATCGGCGTCGACGCCACACTGTCCGGCGGTGAGGCGCAACGGCTGTCGATCGCGCGAGCGTTGCTGGCCGATACACCCGTGCTGGTGCTCGATGAGGCCACCGCCTTCGCCGACCCGGAATCGGAAGCCGCGGTGCAGGACGCGCTCGCGGTGCTGGTGGCCGGCCGCACGGTGCTGGTGATCGCGCACCGGCTGCACACCATCACCGGCGTCGACCGGATCCTGGTGCTCGAAGACGGTGTGCTCGTCGAACAGGGTGATCACGCGAGCCTGCGCGAAGCCGGCGGCACCTACCAGCGGCTGTGGGAAATAAACGAGGCCGCACTCGGCGCGGTGGCCCTGATCGATGCGGAGGAGTCCCGGTGATCGGCAAGGTTTTCGGGCTGGTACCCGAGGAGTACGCCCGGCTCACGCCGCGGCTGATCGCGGTCATCATCGCGCAGGCGCTGTCCCAGGCGGCGGCTTATCTGCTGCTGGTCCCGGTGCTGGAGGCGGTGTTCGACAACGATCTTGGCCGCGCCTGGTTCTGGGCGGCGCTCATGGTGGTCGCCGTCGCGGCCATGGCGGGGCTGCATTACGTCCAGGCGACCATCGGCCTGCGGATCGCGGTCGGTATGCAGGGCGGTTTGCAGACCCGGCTCGGTGATCAGCTCAACGCCCTGCCGCTGGGCTGGTTCGAAACCCACAGCGCCGCGCCGTTGTCGCGGATCGTGGTGGAGAACGTGCGCGAGATCCAGGGCGCGGTCGCTTACCTGACCGCCAAGGTGCTCACCAGCATCGTGGTGCCGCTGGGTGTCGGTCTCGGCATGCTGTTCATCGACTGGCGGATCTCGCTGACGATGCTGCTGGCCGCGCCGGTGCTGTTCGCGGTCAACCGGCTCGCCAACCGCGCCTACCTGCGCTCGGACGCCCGGATGCATGCCGCGGCGGCCGAAGCCGATGCCCGGGTGGTCGAGTTCGCGCAGGCCCAGCCGGTGCTGCGGGCCTTCGGGGCGGTCGGTTCCGGTAACAAGGCGCTGGATTCGGCGCTGCGTCAGCAGAAGACGGCCACCACCCGCGCGGTGTTCTCGGCGGTTCCCGGGCTGATCCTGTTCGCCCTGTTCGTCCAGGCCGTGTTCCTGGTGCTGGCCTATGTGGTGATCAGTCAGGTCACCGATGGCGCGATCTCCGCGGCCGCCGCGATCGCGTTGATCGCGGTGAGCGCCCGGTTCATCGAACCGCTGAACCAGGCCGCGCAGCTCGGCAACGCGCTGCGCTCGGCCGCCGCCGCGGTGGATCGGGCCAGCGAACTGCTGGCCGAACCCGTGCTGCCGGAAGCGGACAAGCCGGTGACTCCCGGCGCGCCGTCCGTGGTGTTCGACAATGTTGAATTCGGTTACCGCCCGGGTGAACCGGTGATCTCCGGGGTGAGTTTCACCGTGCCCGCCGGCACCACCACCGCGATCGTCGGCCCGAGCGGTGCGGGTAAGACGACGCTGCTGCGGCTGGCGGCCCGGTTCTACGACGTGGATTCCGGCCGGGTGAGCGTCGGCGAACACGATGTGCGCGAGCAGCCGTCGGAAACGCTGCTCGGTCAGTTGTCGCTGGTGTTCCAGAACGTCTACCTGTTCAACCGCTCGGTGGCCGCCAACATCCGCATCGGCAAGCCCGACGCCACCGACGACGAGGTGCGCCGCGCGGCCGTCGCCGCCCGCGTCGACGAGATCGCCGACCGCCTGCCCGACGGTTTCGACACCTCCGTCGGTGAAGGCGGCGCCACCCTGTCCGGCGGTGAGCGCCAACGGGTCTCGATCGCCCGCGCCCTGCTCAAGGACGCGCCCATCGTCCTGCTGGACGAGGCCACCAGCGCCCTCGACCCGCACAGCGAAGCGGTGGTGGTGCGCGGCATCCACGAACTCACCCGCGACAAAACCGTCATCGTGGTGGCCCACCGCCTGGCCACCATCGCCCACGCCGACCAGATCCTGTTCGTCGACGGCGGCCGCATCATCGAACGCGGCACCCACGACGAACTCCTGGCGCTGGGCGGCCGCTACGCCGACTTCTGGAACGAGCGTTCGCGGGCGAGCGGGTGGAGGTTGGAGCCGGTCTCCGTGTAAACGGACGAGCGGGTTGTCGCAGTACGCGACAACCCGCCCGGTCGTGGTGCGATAACCATCAGGGGATCACGCGGATTGATGGCCAGGGCACCGGCTCGGTCAGCCAACGATGATCCGTTCGCCTCCGAAATCCGCGACGATTTCCATTCGCCCACCCAGAGCCTTGATGTAGGCCGCGAGTGTCCGCAGTTCGGCGGCACCTAAGGCCGCCCGCTCGATTGCGGAGATCCGCTCCTGGCGCACATGCATCCGCTCGGCGATCTCGGCCTGTGTGAATCCGAGGCGTTTGCGCATCTCGGCCAGCCGGGTGGCACGGCTCAGTTCGACCATGTGGCGAGCGCCGTTCTCGACCTCGGTGCGTTCGGAGTCCTCTGGAAAGAACTCGGACAAGAAGCTGTCACGATCGTATCCATGAGTGCTGCTCATGAGCGCTCCTTCTCCTTCAAATACATCTCGTACCGGTACTCCGCGGTCGGGATCGCCGCCCGGTACCAGGACTTCCAGTTCCCCGCTTTGTCGCCGGAAACCAAGAGCACCGCATTGCGCTCCGGGTCGAAGACGAACAGGATTCTGATCTCGCTTGTTCCAGTAGACCCTGGTCGCAGCTCCTTCAGGTTGTGCACAGTCGAACCTTTGATTCGATCCACCAACGGTCGACCCAGTGCCGGCCCCTCGTCGAGCAAGGCAGTAATCGCCTGACCGACGAGGATCGCGCTTGCACGATCGTCTCGGCGAAGCTGGTGGAGCCAATCGCGGACTTCGTTGACCATCTCCAGTCGATAGCTCACCGCGGCTATCGTAGTCGTTATAGTACCTCTGCATACTGAAAGCGGCCAGGTTCTTGCGACCCGCACATTTGACCCACGGTCACCACGGACCGGTCACTGGTCTCGCGGCCGGTCACGCATGGCCGCAATACTCGATCCATCGCGGTGAACTGCACGCGATCCTGTTGCGGGCGGTACGCGAACGGCTCGGCGCCGACGCGGTCCGCGAGGGAATGCGGTTGACGGCGGTCTTCGAGGACGCCGAGCGGGTCCGGTGCCGGGTCCGGAATGTCGCGATCGACGCCGTGCTCGACCAGGACGCCGACGTGTTGATCGGCGCCGACGGCCTGCATTCGGTGGTCCGGGCGCACCTGCATCCCACCGAGCCCGGCCCGCGGTGGAATGGGATCCGAATGTGGCGCGGCACGGCCGAATCCGAGCCCTTCCTCGATGGGCAGACGATGATCCTGGCGGGTTCCAACTCCGCGGCTCGCTTCGTGGCCTATCCGATCTCGCGGACTGCGCAGCAGCGGGGGCGCTCGCTGATCAACTGGGTTGCCGAAGTGCGGGTGCACGACGAGACGGCGCAGGACCCGGACTGGGACCGCATCGGCCGCACCGAGGATGTGCTGCCGCACTACGCGGGCTGGCGGATCGCCGGCCTGGATATCGCGGAGCTGATCTCGGCGAGCGGTGCGATTCTCGAGTACCCGATGGTGGACCGAGACCCGTTGCCGCACTGGGGTATTGGCCGCATCACCCTCGTCGGCGACGCCGCCCACCCCATGTACCCGATCGGCTCCAACGGCGGCTCCCAAGCGATTCTCGGCGCGCGCGCCCTGGCAGCCGAACTCGCCGCCACCACCGACCCGATCGCCGCCCTGGCCCGCTACCAGACGGCGCGCCGCGAACACGCCAACGCCATCGTGCTCGCCAACCGCGACATGCCGATGGACCGCATCATCCGCCTGGTCACCGAACGCGCCCCGAACGGTTTCGCCCGCATCGAGGACGTACTCACCCCCACCGAACTCGCCGAGATCACCACGTCCTACCGCCGCACCAGCAGCGCCGTGTCGCCGCCGACTCCCACGAGCTAGCTGCTAGTCGCGCACCAGCCCGCCCTCGACGCCCTGGTGGTGCCGGGCGGCAGCGGTGACGTCGGCGCGTGGGCCCCCCAATGGCTCGCTCAGGAATGCGGCGAGAATGTCGTTGACGGCGTGCTGGGTGGCAGCAGGCCGACGGGAACCGCCGATGAACTGCGCAGCCACGAAACGAGCTGGGCCGGAAAGGAACAGGGGTACGTCGGTGAAGCTGTAGTGGTTGGCTTCGCTGAGTTCGAAGCGGTAGCCGGGGGCGCGGAGGTTGGCCAGCAGTGTGGCGTTGCCGTCGATGTACCGCTGCGAGTGGCCGGTTTCGGCGCGGTCGCTTTCCACCAGCAGGAACGGCCGGGTCAGCGAGCGGGTGGGGAGGTCGCCGTAGAGGGTGCCGTCGATATTGGCCGCGGCCCGGACGCGGGGGTCGTGGGCCAGGGTGGCGGCCGCGGTGGCGCCGCCGAACGAATGGCCGATGGCGGCAATGTGTTCGGTGTCGAGGCAGGCAGCGAAGTCGGGGTCCATGGCCTCGGGGCGGGTGAGCTGATCGATGACGAATCGCAGGTCTGCCGTGCGGAGGTCGAGCTGGGCGCTCATGTAGTCGCTCGCCGCGGGTTCGTCGGCCGGCGCCTCCCGCACGGTCGTGGCGATGGTGCCGTCGGCGAGTTCGGTCACCGCCGATTCATACGGATGGTCGACGGCCAGGACGACGAAGCCGCGGCTGGCCAGATCCACCACCAGTGAGCTGTAGAACGCCCGCGGCGCACCGTATCCGGGTGAGAACAGCACCACCGGCCAGCGCTCGCGCTGCGTACTGATGGGCACATCGGCGTAGGCGTGGGTGTCGATCAGGTGGTAGCCGCGCATGATCGGCGCCGGTATCAGCGATACCCGGTCCGGGAGCCGGTCGTAGCCGTCGAGATACAGGTATTGCCGGCCACCGCCCCATTCCGCCGGATACCACGCCTGCACCACCACATTCCGGTGATCATCGACCGCGGCGGTCGCGGCTTCCGGCCGGCTCGGGTCGACCCAGCGAAAGATCGTGCTGCCCACCGTGTACGGCCCGGTCGGCTCGGGCAATGTGGGCACCGGCGGCAGCGCGGTAGCGCACACTGCCGAGACGGCCAGCACCCCCGCACCCACGCGGCCCGCGATCAACGCCACCCGGCGCCGGCCTTCGAGCCGATTCGCCGGCAGCACCAGCGCCAACGACAGCGGGATCAGCAGATAGACCGGCACGAACTGCCAGTAGAAGCCTTCCAGCAGCAGCTGCGCGCAGGCGCCGAGGAACAGCGGCGGCCACACGAACGGCGCGATGGTGCGCCCCCATCGGTGCGCCACCACCGCCAGTACCGCGAAAAGGACGGCGATTGCCGCCACCGCCATATCGATGCTGGACACATCCGCTCGCTCTCCACCCCGTCGGCACTCGCCGGCGCCGAATTCGCTGCCATCGTGCCCCGGCACGGCGGTGCCGCGCGTCAGCCGCAGGTCGCGAGCGTCTCCTCCTCGAGGACTACTTCCAGTAGGCGCGGTACTTCAGCTGCGTCTTGGGCAGGTTGTGGCTGGTCTTGAACGTCTTCACGATCGAGCGGGTGGTGTGGCCGTCGCAGGCCACCCAGGCGTAGGCGTCGCCCGGGCAGGTGAGCTCCTGGGCGGTCTCGCGCATCAGCCGTCCGTCGTCGATGCGCTGCAACCAGGTGACGTGGTGGTGCGGCTTGTTGCGCACGGGCAGCGTGACATCGGATTCGAACTGCCATTCCAGCCACACTCGAGCCGGGGTGTCGCCGATGGATTCCAGCAGCGTGTTGATAGCGGGCAGCGAGGCCGTGTCTCCGAAGATCAGGTACTCGCTCGGGGTGACCTCGGGCAGTTCGAAATCCGAGCCGAGGACCGTGGACTCGATCTCGTCGCCCACCGCGGCGCGCTCGGCCCACTGGCTGGCGGGCCCGCCGTGCAGGGCGAACTCGATGTAGAAGTGGTCGGCGGCCGGGTCCTGGTCGATCAGCGTGTAGCCGCGATGGTGCAGCTTGTCGGTGGTCGCGTCGGGAATCCACAGCCGGATCCACTGGGTGGGATGCACCGGGTGGTCGGCGAGCAGGCCATTGGCGGCGAACCCGATCCGCACGTACTTATCGGTGACGGTTTCGGTGGAGGTGACGCGCAGACGGTAGTCGTCGGCCCGCCAGATCTTCATCAGTACGCCGTTGGTGCCTTTGCCCATGATGCTGAGGTTAGCCTAAGTTGACCGGAAAGTCGTCACTCGAGCGGGCGCAAAATACGCCGACGGCGGCCGGCCCCCGACACCTCGGGGACCGGCCGCCGTATCGGAGAACCGGTTCAGAGGCTGCAGGGCACCGAGCCGTAGTAGGCCAGGCCGCACAGCGAATCGTTGGTGAGCTTCCAGGTGCCGTCGATCTGGCGCCAGGCGACCTCGACGGCCGGGAAGTCCTCGTAGCCGTCCAGGGCCAGCTTCAGCTGGGCGGTGGTCAGGTCGCCCTGGGTGCTGACCGGGCCGATGACGCTGTAGCGGAAGCTCGGGATGGCCGCCATGCGGTTGGACAGCTCGTCGACGACGGGCAGACCGGCCTCGCCCGCCTCCAGCTCGGCGGCGCGGTCACCGCGCGGGGCGCCGGTGTTCAGCG
This sequence comes from Nocardia cyriacigeorgica GUH-2, assembly GCF_000284035.1. Lineage (NCBI taxonomy): Bacteria > Bacillati > Actinomycetota > Actinomycetes > Mycobacteriales > Nocardiaceae > Nocardia > Nocardia cyriacigeorgica. The sequence goes on from NC_016887.1 coordinate 870,751, forward strand.
CCAGCTGCAGCTTCGACTGGAGCTCGCCCACGCCGGGGGCGTTGGTGCGGACGACGGACGGGGCCGCGGTGGCCGGGGCGACGGTGGCCACGGAACCGAAGGCGGCGGCGGTGAGGGCGAGCGCCGCGGCGGCGGCACGGGTCTTGCGGTTGAACATGTGCGTTCCAATCTTGTTCGGCTGCGTGCCAGGGTCGGGGGACTGGCACTCACCAGCAATATAAGGTAAGCCTATGCAAACACGGGAGCGGTAGTTCATCCTGTGGAGGTGGCTTACGCGTCCCGCGCCCACGTCGCCGCAGCTGGTCGCCGGTATCGGTAGCTGAACGGTGGCTGGAATCACAGTGCTGCCATGTGGAGAGAGTTGGAGAACCAGTGGACAGACTTCTCGTTGTCGGAGCCGGACCGAAGGCGATGGCCGTCGCGGCCAAAGCGCATGTGCTGCGTTCGCTCGGTCTGCCCGCGCCACAGGTCACCGTGGTGGAACCGCATGCGGTGGGCGGCAATTGGCTGGCAACGGGCGGCTGGACCGACGGTCAGCACCGGCTCGGCACCAGCCCGGAGAAGGATCTCGGCTTCCCGTACCACTCCACCTGGGCGCGCGGGCACAACCAGGCGATCAACGAGGCCATGATGGCCTTCAGCTGGACCGCCTTCCTGGTCGAGCGCGGCACCTACGCCGAATGGGTCGACCGTGGCCGGCCCAGCCCGCAGCACAACGTCTGGGCCAAGTACCTGCAATGGGTGGCCCGCAAGATCGATCTCGACCTGGTCACCGGCCGGGTCCGCAAGATCTCGGCCGCGGCCGACGGCTGGCTGGTCACCGTGGCCGACTCCGACGGCGTGACCAGCGAGATCGACGCCGACCGGCTGATGATCACCGGCCCGGGCAACAGCTCCCGCGCGCTGGCCGACCACCCCAAGGTGCTCAGCATCGCCGAGTTCTGGGATCTGGCCGGTAAGCGCAAGCTGCCGGTGTCCTCGCGCGCTGCCGTCATCGGTGGCGGTGAGACCGCGGGCTCGGCCATGGACGAGCTGGTCCGCCACGACGTGCTCACCGTCTCGGTGATCTCGCCCGGCGCCACCATCTACACCCGCGGCGAAAGCTATTTCGAGAACTCCCTGTTCAGCGATCCCGCCAAATGGCGTGCGCTCAGCATCGAGGAGCGTCGCGACGTGATGCGCCGCTGCGATCGCGGCGTGTTCTCGGTGCGGGTGCAGGAATCGCTGCTGGCCGACAATCGGGTGCACCACCTGCAGGGCCGGGTGGTCCGGGTCGCCGAGCAGGGTGACGGCGTCGCGCTCACCCTGCGCAACGAGATGCGCCCCGATCAGCAGCACAGCTTCGACCTGGTGGTCGACGCCACCGGCGGGCAGGCGCTGTGGTTCCTGGACCTGTTCGACGCCGACGCCGCCGACCTGGTGGAGCTGGCCATCGGTGGCCCGATCACCCAGGCCCGGCTGGAGGCCGCGATCGGGCACGATCTGGCCGTCGACGGACTCGACGCCAAGCTCTACCTGCCGAACCTGGCCGGCCTGGCGCAGGGCCCCGGTTTTCCGAATCTCAGCTGCCTGGGCCAGCTTTCGGATCGGGTGCTGGCGACGGCCGCGACCTGCGCGGTCCCGGCGAAGGCGGAATCGGCGCGGTCGGCTCGCCCCTGAACAGGCGGCCGACGCCGGTAGGCTAGGCTTGCCTTACTTGGCATCGAGGATGAAGGTTTCTGTTTATGCGCATCGTGTCGTTCGGCTTCCAGACCTGGGGCCGCAAGACCCTGCAGGCTCTGATCGATTCCGAGCACGAGGTGGTGCTCGCGGTCACGCATCCGGCCAGCGCCGACTCCTACAAGGGCATCTGGTCGGATTCGGTGGAGGAGCTGGCGCGTGAGCACGGCATCCCGGTACACCTGACCGAGCGCGCCGACGCCGAGACCATCGACCTGGTCAAGCGGGCCGAACCGGACGTCATCGTGGTGAACAGCTGGTACACCTGGATGCCCGCCGAGCTCTACGACATGCCCACCTACGGCACCCTGAACCTGCACGATTCGCTGCTGCCCAAGTTCACCGGTTTCTCGCCGGTGCTGTGGGCGCTGATCAGCGGGGAGAGCGAGTTCGGCCTGACCGTGCACCGGATGGACGAGCAGCTCGACACCGGCGACATCCTGGTCCAGCATTCGCTGCCGATCGGCCCCGACGCCACCGGCACCGAGCTGGTGCTGGCCGGCATGGAGCTGATTCCGGGCGCGGTGAAGGAGGCCCTGGACGCGCTGGCCAACGGCACCGCCGAATGGAAGCCGCAGAACAAGGCCGAGCGCACCTACTTCCACAAGCGCTCCGAGCGCGACAGCCGCATCGACTGGCAGTGGCCCGCGGTGGATCTGGAGCGTTTCGTGCGCGCGCTGTCGGCGCCGTACCCGCGCGCGTTCAGCCACTACCGCGGCGAGAAGGTCGAGATCCTGGCTGCGCGCGTCTCGCAGGCCCGTTACGGCGGCACGCCCGGTCGCGTCATCGTGCAGGAAGAGGGCGGCGCGGTGGTGTGCGGCCCGGACGCCTACCGCGGCGGCAACCACGCCCTGGTGATCACCCGGGTGCGCACCGCCGACGGCACTGAGCACGACGGCGCCGAATTCTTCCGCCGCGGCGGTTATCTCACCGATACGCCGGAATAGTCCGGCGGCCGTCGGGCAGCGAGCGAAGATCCAGTGCGGGGGCCGGAGGGAACCATGTCGACCATTGCCAACGACGCCGCGAGCGTGCGGGCACACCGCACCGAGCTGCTGCGCCGCCGACAGCCGGCCGCTCCGGGCCCACGACGTCCGCTGACGCCGGGGCAGTCACGGGCCTGGTTCCTGCAGATCCGCGAACCCGCCGACGCTTCGCTCAATATCGGTGTCGCCTACCGGCTTTCCGGTGCGCTCGACGTGGCGCGGTTGCGGGCCGCGGTCGCCGCGGTCACCGCCGAACACGACATCTTGCGCACCAGTTACGCGCGCGGCATCGACGGTGAGCCGTATCAGGTGGTGCGCCCGGATTTGGCGCCCGCTTGGCTCGACCACGATCTGTCCGGGCGTTCCGAGGCGGGGCTGACCCGCCGGGTGGAGGTGCTGGTCCGGCGCGAGCTGGCCCGTCCGTTCGATCTGTCCGCGGACGCACCGCTGCGGTTGACGCTGATCCGAACCGGCACCGACGAGTACGTGCTGGTGCTGGTCGCACACACCATCGCCTGGGACGACGAGTCGCTCGGCGTGTTCACCGCCGACCTGCAGGCCGCCTACAACGGTTCGGCTCCGGCGCGCCGCACAGGTAAGCGGTTCGCCGATCGTCGCGGTGACGACGCCGCCGGCCTCGCCTACTGGCGCGAGACCCTCACCCCGCTGCCCGAACCGCTGGAACTGCCCGGCGGTCCGGTGTCCGGTGGTACCCAGCAGGCCGCTCGCCGCAGCCGGACGCTGCCCGAAGCCCTGGTCCGGCGGGTGCACGATTACGCCGAAGCACGCGAATCGACTCCGACGGCCGTGCTGCTCGCCGCGTACTCGACGCTCATCCACCGATACACTGCCGCCACCGATTTCCTTGTCGCGATGCCGGTTTCACTGCGCGAACCCGAGGCGCGCGACCGCATCGGCTACTTCGGCAATACGGTCCTGCTGCGCACCACGCCGGACGCGCAGGCCACCTTCGCCGAATTCACCACCGCCATCGATGCCGTGGTCACCGCGGCCTCGGCACACAAGCACATCGGCATCGACCGGGTGGTGCACGCGATCAATCCCGACCGCACCGCTACGCGGGACGGTCTCGAACAGCTCGCCCGCATCGGTTTCGGGGTGCGCAGCGCCGGAGCGGATTTCGCTCTCGACGGCGTCAGCGCGACCATGCTCGAGCTGGGCGGGCCGCAGCTGCCGGTGCCGCTGCGATTCACCGTCACCCTGGATCCGTCGGCCCCGCGTGTCGACGCCGAATACTGGGCCGAGGCCTTCGATCCGCGCCTGGTCGACCAACTGCTCGACCACTACCTGCAACTGCTCGACACTGCCCTCACCGGCCCGCAGGTCCGCCTCGGCGAGCTGGACCTGTTCGGTGCCGAGGCCAGGCAGCTGTTGCTCGCGCAGTCGCGTGGTGAGCAGGTCGACACCGAGCCGACCACGCTGGTGGCGCTGTTCGAGCGCCGGGTTGCTGCCGCGCCGGAGTCCGTCGCGATCATCGCGCCGGGCGACCAGCCGGGTACGGACCTGGAACTGACTTACGGCGCCCTCGACCGCAGGGCGAATCGGTTGGCGCACTGGCTGATCGCGCAGGGAATCGGTGCCGAAGACCTGGTCGCGCTGCGGATGTCGAACTCGCCGGAGTTCGTCGTCGCGGTGCTGGCCGTGCTCAAGGCCGGTGCCGCCTACCTGCCGATCGACCCGGCCTACCCGGACGAGCGGATCGATTTCCTGGTCGGCGATGCGGCGCCGCGGCTGGTGCTCGGCCGGGTCGAGCTGGATGCGGCCGAGGAAGCCGCTGTCGACCGGCCCGAGCATGCCCCGACCGACGCCGATCGGGTCCGGCCGCTGCGTCCGGACAATCTGGCCTACGTCATCTACACCTCCGGCTCCACCGGCACCCCCAAGGGCGTGCCGGTCGCCCATGCCGCGATCGCCGATCATCTGATCGGGTTCTGCGCGCAGTGGGGGATGACCGCCGAGGACCGGCTGCTGCAATCGTCGTCGGTGAGTTTCGACGCGTCGCTGCTCGACATCTTCGTCACGCTGACCCTCGGTGCGCGCCTGGTGATCCCGAAGCCCGACGCCTTCCGCGATATCGGCTACGTCGCCGATCTGATCAGCCGCTACGGCGTCACCGTGCTGCACATGGTGCCGTCGCTGCTGAGCGCGCTGCTGCTGTTGCCGGAGGTCAGCGAGTGGCGGGCGCTGCGGCATGTGCCGGTGGGCGGCGAGGCGCTGCTCGGTGAGGTGGCCGACCGGTTCGCCGGGATGTTCGACGCCGAACTGCGCAACCACTACGGCCCCACCGAGGCCGTGGTCTCGGCCACGCATATGCCGGTGGAGGGGCCGCAGGGCCCGCGCATCGTGCCGGTCGGCGTGCCCAACCGCAATGTGAGCGCCTACCTGTTCGACGACCGGTTGCAGCTGGTGCCCGCCGGTGCCGTGGGTGAGATCTATCTCGGTGGTGATCAACTGGCCCGCGGCTATCTCGACCGCGCCGGGCTCACCGCCGAGCGGTTCGTCCCCGACCCCTTCCGCCCCGGCAAGCGCCTGTACCGGACCGGTGATCTGGCGCGCCGCAATGTGTCCGGTGAACTCGAATTCGTCGGCCGTGCCGATGAACAGGTGAAGGTGCGCGGCTACCGCATCGAGCTGGGTGAGGTGCAGGCCGTGATCGCCGGGCACCCGAGCGTGGCGCAGTGCGTGGTGGTCGCGAACGCCGATCCCGCGCTCGGGACCACGCTCGCCGCCTACGTCGTACCCGCCGACGGGGAGGTCGACGTCGAGCAGGTCCGCGACTACCTCGCGAAATCCCTGCCGGAGTTCATGATTCCGTCCGCCTTCGCCGTGGTCGACCGGATTCCGCTGACCGAGCACGGCAAGCTCGACAAACGCGCCCTGCCCGAGCCCCGCCGCGTCGGCACGCGCACCCGCCGGGAACCGGCCACCGCCACCGAGATCCGGCTGGCGGCGCTGTTCGGCGAGATCTTCGGCCAGACCGAGGTCGGTGCCGACGATTCGTTCTTCGAACTGGGCGGCCATTCACTGCTGGCCAACCGGCTGGTGGTACGCATCCGCGCGGAGTTCGGCGTGCAGATCGACGTGCGCGCGCCCTTCGACACGCCCACCGTCGCCGGGTTGGCGGCGCTGATCGAGGCCACGCCGGTGAGCGCTGGCGTCAACGGTCTGCCGCCGTTGACGAAACAGCCGCGCCCGGAGCTGGTTCCGCTGTCCTACCAGCAGCGCGCCGAATGGGACGCCGGGGCCACCGGTGCGGTGCAGACTGCGGTCCGGATCACCGGTCCGATCGACGAGGAAGCGCTGACGGCGGCGCTGAACGATGTGATCGCCCGGCACGCCGCGCTGCGCACCGTGTTCTCCGGCGGCAGCGAACCGCCTCGAACGGTGTTGCCCTCGGCCGGAGGCGCTATCGCCGCTGCCGAGCGCCCCGACGGCGAACCGCACCAGGTGGTCCTGCACTCAGTCGAGACAACCATCGCCTTCACCGAAATCGCCGAAGGCGAACTGCCGGTAGCGCTCGTTTCAGCCGCGGCCCACCGGTTCGATCTCACCGCCGGCCCCCTGCTGTCGGCTCGAATCTTCCTGCTGGACCAGAACACCCGCGTCCTTTCGCTCGTCGCGCATCGCCTCGTCGCCGATGAGCCGTCGCTGCGCACGGTCGTCTCCGATCTCGCCATCGCCTACCGCTGCCGTGTCGGGACCGGCGCGCCGCCGCAGTGGGGTCCGCCGGCCATCGATCACGTCGACTACACCCTGTGGCAGCACGCGGCCGCGGAGTCGGCCGGCGCCGGATTGCAGGAGCGGCAGCGGGCGCAGACGGACCTGCCCGCTCCGGTCGACCTCGCCGCCGACCGCGCGAACGCCGACGCCGACGGTGCCCACACTGTCGGTTTCGGCATTCCCACGGGCTTGCGGCATCAGCTCGAGGCGCGCGCCGAAGCCTGCGGCGCCACCGAATTCATGCTGTACCAGGCGGCCGTCGCCACCCTGCTGCACAAGCTCGGCGCGGGCCGTGAGATCGCGCTGGCCACGCCCGCCACCGGCCGCACCGATACCGTGGCTGCCGACCTGGTCGGGCCGCTGTCGAGCAGGCTGATGCTGCGCACCGATCTGTCCGGTGAGCCGACTCTCGCGCAGGTGCTCGACCGCGCCCGCGACGCCGCCCTGGATGCCTTCCGCGATCAAGACCTGCCGGTCAGCGCTACACGAAAGGCCGTGCCGCAGGCGGAGGTCCGCTGCGAGGACGACCACCGATCCGCCGGAACCTGGCTATCCGACGACCTGCACCTGGCGCCCGAACCAATCGCAGTCAGCACCCCGCGCGAGCTGACCTTCGTGTTCACCACCACGGCCGAGGGCGAGGTCGACGCGCAGGTGATCGCCGACGCCGGCCGCTACGAGGCCGCCACCGTCGCGCTGTTCGCCCGCCACCTGCTGACGGTGCTGGAAGCCTTCGCCGACGCACCCGACCGCACCGTGCCCGACCTGCGGCTCATGACCACCGGCGAGCAGGAGCGAGTGCTGGGGGAGTGGTCCACCGGCGTCGAACCCTCCGATCTGCGCAGCCTGGGCGCGCTGTTCCGGCACGGTCGAGCCGTCCCCGGTATCCGGGTCGCATTGCGCTGCGGCAGTGAGCAACTCACCTACGGCGAGCTGTATCAGCGGCTGGACCAGCTGATCGCGGGCGACGCCACGGGCGAACCCGGCGGTGAACTCGGCGTGGACGCGCTGGCCAACCTGCTCGCCGCGCTGGCCCGGCTGTTGCCGCCGGCCGCACCCGTCAACAAGTACAGCGCGCCGCCGGCTGCCACGGCCGAGGGCGAGCGCACCGATGCGGCGACAGCCGCGACACACCGTTCAGCAGAGGTCGGATCGCTCGCGCTGCCGCTCACCGCTCTCACCGCCGCCGTCGCGGACCGCCGCTGTGTCGCCGCCGATCGCCGTCGCGCCGACGCCGATCCCGCGCGCAAACCCGCCGACGTGCGGTTGTTCGCCATGGCTGCCGACGATCCCCAACTCGCAGCCGATCTGCTGGCGGCGCTGACCGACGGCGCGACCTTCGTCCTCGCGACGGACGGCCAGCGCACCGACCCGGCCGCGCTGGCCGAGGTGATCGCCCGGCACGGCGTGACTCAGGTGATCGCCACACCGTCGCTGCTCGCGGGCCTCGCGTCGGCGGGCGTCGACGCGCTGCCGACGGTGCATCGCTGGGATGTGAACGGAATCGATTGGTCCCCAGAGCTTCCCGCGCTCCTGCGGGAACTCGCACCGGATTCGGTCGCCACCTTCGCCTACCGTGCCCGCGCCTATCTGGGGGCGGCCGCACGCGGGTCGATGGGCGGCGCGGGCCGGGCGCGTCCGGTGCCCGGCGCGCGGATTCTGGTGCTCGACGAGCGGCTGCGGGCGGTGGCGCCGGGTGTGCTCGGTGCGGTGTACGTCGGCGGGATCGCGCTGGCCTCCCAGTTCACCGGGGGCGACGGGACCGACGGCTTCGTCGCCGACCCGTTCGAGCCGGGCGGGCGTTTGTTCCGCACCGGCGACACGGCCAGATGGACCACCGACGGACGACTCGCCTTCGCGCAAGCTTAGGCTTACCTACGATCATCCGAGTTCGGTCGGGGTCGAAGCAAGGAGTACGAATGAAACTGGCTCGAAGGACCGCGCGGCGAGGTGTGCTCGCGCGGCTGGGAATGGCCGCGGTGGCGACGGTGCTGGCCGTCTCGGTGGCGGCCTGTGGCGCCGACTCCGAGGGCGGCGACGGCGCGGGCGTGACCGTCAAGCACAAGCTCGGCGAGACGACGGTCGAGGGCACGCCCGAGCGCGTCGTCACCATCGGCAACCAGTGGCTCGACGCCTCGCTCGCCCTGGGCGTGACGCCGGTCGGTTACGCCGACAACGTCTCCATCCTGGCCGGCGGGCAGAAGGTGCCGTGGGCGCCCGATTCGCTCGGCGACGCCAAGGTGCTGAAGCAGGGGTCGGATATGGCCGAGCAGATCGCGGCGCTCGAGCCGGATCTGATCCTGGTGCCCGGCTTCCTGGTCGATCAGGCGATGTACGACAAGCTGTCCAAGCTCGCCCCGACCATCGGCCCGGTCTCCCTCGGCGCCGAGGTCGACCTGTGGACCGATCAGGTGACCCAGCTCGGCCGGGTGCTGCACAAGGAAGACGAAGCGACCAAGGTGATCGCCGATGTCGACACCAAGATCAAGGACGTCTCGGCGAAGTACCCGAACCTCGCCGGCAAGACCTTCCTTACGTGCATGCTGACCGGCCCGTCCCAGCTCATGGTGATGGCCGACCCCGAGGACGGTTCGGCGCAGATGTTCTACGAGCTCGGCCTGACCATCCCGCAGAACATCGCCGCGGAATCGCCCGCGGGCGGGCGGCTCGCGCTCTCCCCGGAGCGCCTGGGCGACCTGACCTCCGACATCCTCATGTGCGGTGCCATGCCGGCCTATGAGCAGAAGTTCAAGGAGCTGCCGGGCTACAACGACCTGCCCGCGGTGAAGTCGGGTGGCATGACCTTCCTCGACACCCTCACCATCAGCGCGATCAACACCCCGACCGCGCTGTCGGTGCCGTACGTGCTGGAGAAGCTCGACCCGACGTTCGCCGCCGTCGGCAAGTAGGAGTGATCGGGCTGGGCATATCCGAACGGGATATGCCCAGCCTGCCTCGGGGCCGACTCAGATTGAGGCCCGATGGCGTGGGTACCGTCCGGCCAGGCGGGCAACAGGTTTCGCCAGGCCTCACGGGAGTGCGTGATCCGGGCCGCTCGACTCGCGTCGGACAGTAAGGATAGGCTAACTTATTACCCGGGTGCGGTGGTTTCGCGACCGCCCGCGCACCCTGTTCGTTCTCGATCGGTAAGTAAAGGATCGCAATGCCGGATTCCCTTGTGCAGAACCTGACCGCGCCCAAGACTGCCGGTGGATCCGGGGCCGATCGGGGCGTCCCGCTGGCGCCCGCGCAGCAGGCGGTCCTGCTGCCCGAGCGGCTGCATCGCAAGCCCGCGGCGAATCTGTTCATCGCGCTGGAGCTCACCGGCGACGTCGATCCGAGCGCACTGGACCGGGCCGTCGTCGCGGTGCTGACCGAGCACGCGATCCTGCGCACCGTCTTCCCCGACGATCGCCGCATCCCGTATCAGCGGGCCGTCGAGGCGCCCGAATCGGTCGTCGAGATCGGCCGCAGCGTCGATGACGACTCCGCACTCGAACTCGCGCTCGCCCAGGATGCCGAGCACCGCTTCGATCTGGTGCGGGAACTGCCGATCCGGGCCCGGCTGTACCGACTGCCCAGTCGCGATGTGCTCTCCCTCGTGGTGCATTCCGTCGCCGCCGACGACCGCTCGATCGAACTGCTGGTCGCGGCCATCTTCGCCACTTACGCCGGCACCGAGCCCGCGGCGGCAGGCCAGTTCGCCGATTTCGTGCCCGCGCAGTTGAAGGCGCTCGCCGCCACCGCGGCCAACGATCCGGCGCTGGCGTACTGGACCGAGCGGCTGGCCGATCTGCCCGCCCGCGTTCCGGTGACGTTCTCGACCCCCGGCATCGGGATCGCCCGCCGCGTCGTCAGCGTGTCCGCGGAAACTCTTGCCGCGCTGCGCGCGCACACCGCCGACGATGCCGCGATCTTCGCCGCGCTGGCCGCTGTGGCCCTGCGCGATGCCGGCCTCGGCGACGACGTCCTGGTCGGGCTCACCGATCCCGCCCGCACGGCCGCCGACGCCGACACGGTGATCGGGCCGTTCGCCAATCATCTGGTGCTGCGCGTCGATCCGAGCGAGCGCACACCGGCCGCCCTGATCAGCGAGACCGCCGCGACCGTGGCCCAAGCGCGGGAGCAGGCCGGACCGCGAGTCGAGCGCATCACCCACTTGCTGCGCGGCACCGCGGCATTGGCCGATGGAGCGCTGTTCCAGGCGCTGCTGACGGTCCGCGACGGCGCGCCCATCGCGTTGTCCAGCGGGGGTATCGAGGTCCGCGAGGTGGCCCGCCGGGCCGCGCGCCCGCACGGTGTGGACCTCGTCATCGACGCGGCGGTCACCGACGACGGCGCCGAGTTGACCATCGATTTCCCGATCGAACTGGCCGGGCGGCCCGAGATCGGCGCCTTCGCCGTACGGTTCGGCCAGCGTGCGACCGCGTGGGCCGGCGCGGCCGACACGGTCATCGCCGCCGCACCCGATGAGCGTCCGCTGTTCACCCCGGCTTCCGGCGACGATCTGCTCGAGATCCCCACCGCGGGCCTCGGCGGTGAACCGCAGACCGAGGCCGAACGCGTGATCGCCGCCGCCATCCGCAAGGTGCTCGACCTCGACTCCGACGACGACCTGGGCCGCGAAGACACCTTCTTCTCCCTCGGCGGCGACAGCATCGCCGCGCTGCGCCTGGTCACCGACCTGGCCGAACAGGGCCATGTACTCGACGTGCAGACCGTGTTCGCCTACCCGGCCGTCTACGAGCTGGCCGAACAGCTGGAAAACGGTGGTGACAAGGCGGATTCGCCGGCGCAGGCCGCACCGGCGGAGGTGGCGCCGATGAGCGCGTCCGGCCTGGATGCCGCCGCGCTGAGCGCGCTCGGGCGGAAGTTCGGCGCCAAGTGAGCATCGAGATCCTCGACGTCATCGCGCTGTCGCCGCTGCAACGCGGACTGTATTCGGTCAGTGCGATGGGATCGGGTGTCGACCCGTACCTGGTGACCTTCACCGTGCGGATCGAGAACCTGACCGATCTGGGCGGGCTGCGCACCGCGTTCGACGAACTGCTGCAACGGTATCCGCATCTGGCGGGTGCCGTGCTCACCGAGGGACTGCCGCATCCGGTGCTGGTCGTCACCTCGGCCGGGCGGATCGCCTGGCACGAGATCGACCTGCGCGGCACCGCCGATCCGGATGCCGAGGCGGAGAAGATCTACTGGGCCGAGGGACGTCGCCGCCTCGATCTGGACAACGGCCCGCTGTTCCGCGTCACTGCCGCCCGCCTTGACACCACGACCTACCAGCTGATCTGCACCGCGCATCACATCGTGGTCGACGGCTGGTCGATTCCGCTGCTGTTCTCGGATCTGATCGCGCTGCATCGCGGGGAAGGCGCCGCCCTGCCGCCCGCGCCGCCGCTGCGCGACCACGCCGCCTGGATCGCGCAGAAGGACACCGAGGCGTCCATCAAAGCCTGGACCACCGCGCTCGCCGATCTCGCGCCGATGCCGATGGTCGGCCCGCCCGCACCCGCCGAACCCGATCTCGCGGTGCTCGGTGAGGCGCGGTTCAGCGTCGAGGAGACCGAGTTCGTCACCGGCTGGGCCCGCGCCAACGGGCTCACCCTCAACACGGTGCTCGAACTCGCTTGGGCTCGCATCCTTTCCGGTCTCACCGGCCGCGACGACGTGGTGTTCGGCCAGACCACCTCCGGCCGCGACGCGACCCTGCCCGGCGCCGATCGCATCGTCGGCGCGCTGATCACCACCATCCCGGTGCGCGTCCGGGTGGACGAGCGTGCACCGGCGGAACTGGCTGCTCCGCTGCAAAAGCAGGTCGCGGAACTACGCACCCACGAATACCTCGGCATCTCCGAGATCACCCGCCACGCCGGCGTCGGCCAGCTCTTCGACACCCTGCTGGTCTTCGAGAACTCCCCGATGGGCGCCGTCACCGCCGCCATGCCGATGGGCGGCGGCGCCAGCATGATTCCGCGCCGCGTCGACTCACTCAGCCACTACCCGATCACGGTGGTGCCGCTGGTGGAGCACGGTCAGCTGATCTGCCGCGTGGAGATCCGCCCGGATCTGGTGGACCGCTTCGAGCCGGAACGGATGGCTCGGCGGGTGCTCGCGGTGGTGCGCCGGTTGGTGGACGCACCGCGAGCCTGCGACGTGTCCGTGCTGCTCGAGGACGAACCGGGAGCGTTGGTCGCGCCGGAGATCGCCGGTGATGGGCGGATCGTGGCGCGGCGGGATGCGGAAAAGCTGTCCGAGGACGACCGGAGAACATCCGCCGACGTTGTCGCCCAACGCTTGTCCGAAGTGCGTACCGTGCCTGACCTGCTGCTCGGCACCTGTGCGACAGCGTCGGACACCACGGCCGTCATCGACGATGCGGGCGAGCAGTCCTTCACCGAATTCGGCGCGGCAGTAGAGACTTTGGCCCGGGCGCTGCGCGCATCCGGCGTGGCCCCCGGCGATGCCGTCGCGGTGATGCTCCCGCGCGATCGCCGGGTGCTGCACGCGCCGTTCGCCGTCGGCCTTGCCGGCGCGCTCTGCGTGCACGTCGATCCGGCGACGCCCGCCGATCGGCTCGCCTACATCCTCGAGGTGTCGGGTGCGCGGGTCGTGCTCGCCGACGACGACCTCGCGGGCGTTCTCGCCGAGGTCCGGGCTCAGGGTGTGGAGTGTGCGCACGCGGTTCCCGACCGGAACGGTGATCTGCGCGCCGGGTCTCTAGTGACCGGCGCTCCCGCCTCGCCGGACCTCGCGGCCGGTGCGGAAATCCCCGCGATGCAGACGGATCCGGAGTCCCCCTTCTACGTCGTCTTCACCTCCGGCACCACCGGCCGCCCCAAGGGCGTCGCGGTCCCGCACCGCGCCCTGCTCAACCACTGGTCCACGCACGAGCGGCGCATCTTCGCCCCGACGGCCGCCGAGGCCGGGCGGCAGCTGCGTATCGGTCACGGCTGGTCCACCGGTTTCGACGCCGCCTGGCAGCCGACGATCGCCCTGCTCAGCGGGCACACCGTGGTGCTGCTCGGCGACAAGGTGCGCACCGATGCCGAGCAGATCGTCGCGGCCATCGATACCCATCGCATCGACATCTTCGACACGTCCCCGTCCATGCTGAACCGCCTCATCGATGCGGGCCTGTTCCGCCCGGCCGAATCGGCTTCGGCAGAGTCCGAGCGCTACATGACCGAGGACCCTTCTCGGCGTTTGCCTCAGCCATGTAGCACTCGCGAGGGTGCACCAGCATCGGCGGGTGAGTATTGCCCGCTGAAGGTACTGGCGCTGGGCGGTGAGGCGATCAGCCTCGATACGTGGCGGCGGTTGCAGGGGCTGCCGACGACGCGCGTCATCAACTTCTACGGCCCGACCGAGACGACGGTCGAGGCGTTGATGGCCGATGTGCACGATCATGCCGCGCCGACGATCGGCCACACCTTCGACAATATGGCCGCCGAGGTGCTCGATCATCGGCTGCGTCCGGTGCCGCCGGGTGGGCAGGGTGAGCTGTACCTGTCGGGTCCGCAGCTGGCCATCGGCTACCTCGGCCGTCCCGCGACCACGGCGGCGGCCTTCGTCGCCGGTCCACGCGGAAGGCGTTATCGCACCGGCGATCTGGTGCGTCGGGTCGGGGACGGCACGGTCGTGTACGAGGGCCGCATCGACAGCCAGGTGAAGATCAACGGCTATCGCGTCGAGCCCGATGAAGCGACCGTCGTGATGCGCGAACTCGACGGTGTGGCTCATGCGGCCGCGCTGGCGTTCGTGGACAACGGCCGGACCCGGCTCGGCGCGCTGGTGGTCGCCGACCTGTCCGCCGCCGAGATCCGGACCGCACTGGCCCGGCGTCTGCCGCAGTTCCTGGTGCCCACCCGCATCGTGCACGTCGATCAGATTCCGTTGAACCGCAACGACAAACTCGACGTCCACGCCGCCACCGCCCTGCTCACCGCGCCGGTCGCCGGTGGGGCAGGAGCCGAACCGGCCACCGACACCGAGCGCGCGCTGCTCGAGGTGATCGCGGCGATGGGCGAGGGCGCGAGCCGGGTCGGGATCACCGACAGCCTGGTCGATCTGGGTATCGACAGCATCGGCGTCATCGACCTGGTGTCGCGACTGCGTGGTGCAGGCTATCGGGTGGCTGCGAAAGATGTTCTCGGCGCGGCCGATCTGCGTGATCTGGCGCGCGTGCTGGACGAACGCGGCTCCGGCGCGGACGAGCCCGAAGCCGACGTGGTCGCGCCGGGCACGGTCCTGCCGCTGACCCCGCTGGCCCACGAGATCATCGCCAACGGCAACTACCGTTATCTGGCGCAGAGCCAGGTGATTTCGCTGCCGGATGACGTCTCCGCCGACGAGATCATCGAACGCCTCGGCGCCCTCGCCCTCGCGCACCCGACACTGCGATCCCGGCTGACAACCGTCGACGGCGGATACGCCCTGGTGGTGGAGGAGTCCTCGAGCGCAGCCGAGCTGCTCAGCATCGTCTCCGACACCGACAGCGCCGCTCAGCTGGCCGACACCGTCGCCCGCCTCGACCCCGACGCCGGGCGCATGATCGCCGCCACCGTGCTCGACGGCCCGAATCGCCGGCTGCTGTTGTCGATTCACCACCTAGCCGTCGACGTCGTGTCGTGGTTGATCCTGGTCGACGACCTGCGCCGGATGGAGCAGGGCCAGCGCCCGCTCAACGAGACCGACTCCACCGTCCCCACCAGCAGCGCACCGCTCACCACACCGGAAATCCTGGGTGCGCCGCTGGCCGGACGGTTGACCGATCCACTCACCGACCGCGCCGTCGACGCCGTCCAGCGCGTGATCGAACTCGGCCCCGACCGCACCGAGGCCCTGCTGGCCCGCTGCACCGAATCCGGCGTCCCCGTCGACGACGCGCTGATCCTGGCCTGCGCCCTGACCTTCCCCGACACCGCCGACCCCACCGGCCGCATCGCGCTGACCCGCGAAACCCACGGCCGCCCGACCGACGACGACACCCGCCGCGTCGGCTGGTTCACCGTCGAGGAAACCGTCTCGGTCCCGCACCACAAATACCGTGACTGGACCCCCACCCAGGGCCGCCCCGACCTCGCCGACCGCACCCTCGAAGCCCGAGCCCAACTACGCCTGAACCACCTCGGCCGCTTCGACGTCCTCCAATTCGGCACCGGCCCTTGGACCCCGGCTCCTTTGTCGGATTTCACCTCCGAATTCGGCATCGCCGGTCACCCGGACCTGCCGCTGCGCTTCACCGTCGACATCACCACCGCGGTCGTCACCCGCAACGAACGCCCTTCCCTGGTAGCCCAATTCGACGTGAACTCCCGAGTCCTCGACGACTCCGAGATCGAAGCCCGCACAACGGCCTGGCTCCAAACCCTAGCCACCTTCGCTCCCTAGCAAGCCCACGAGTGGCACATGGTGCGAGCGCCTTCGGCGTGTCGCCTGCGCCATGTGCCACTCGTCGGGCGAATTAGCAGGGGGGAATGTGATGGCGATGGGCGGCGTGAGTGGCCGAACGCTACGCCCAGGGCACCGCGCCGAAGATCGAGCCGAGGGCGTCGGCGTTGCGGGAGCACGGATTATCGGTCGGGGTGACCGGAGCGGGTCCGGGTGCGGGGTTGCGGAGGATGACGGTCACCTCGCGGTCGCCGCTGTAAGGGGCGGTGATGCTGCAGTATTCGGCGTGTTCGCCGGGGTGGGGGAGGAAGACCTGGAAGGGGCGGCCGAACTGTTGCATGAGGCGGCGGGCGGTGGGGTCGTCGGGGTGCGGGAACTCCTCGACGCGCTGGCGGACCCAGAACATCACGCCGATGCGTTCCACGTCGCCGGCGAGCCAGCTGCATCCGTCCGAATTGTCCAGGTGTTCGCCGGGGGCGAGACCGGGCTGGCGGATGGGCTGGATACCGGGGACGCCGGTGATCTGGTCGGCCACCCCCTGGGGTACCAGCGAGCAGGGATCAAGGCCCTCGAACGCGGGCGGCGCGGGGACCTGGGTGCGCGCGGGCAGGGGTGCGGTGGTCGCCGGACCTGCGGTGCCGCCCAGGGCGATCGCCGCGGTGAGCGCGGCGGCAGCGGCAATGAACGCCTTGCGAAGCAACGGTATCCCTTCATCTGCGGCGCGAGTCGCCGCCCGAACGCGCCCAGACTACTGCGCAACCACTGCCGGTGATACCGAGTCGGCGGGATCGATGTCCAGGAAGTAGGCCTCCGTCCACCGCGCGATGGCGTGCCCGGCGACGCCGCCGGGCCGGGACGACGCGGGCGGTGCGACATCGAGCATCCCGAACGGCTTGGGGCGTCCCGCACCTGGAGGCCCGCGCTCTGCGGAGCGGCCTGGTCAACCACATAATTAGGTTAGCCAAACCAACTGGCTAGGGTCTCCGGGAACCCATGCGTTACGATACCTCGGTAGGTTAGGCAAGGCTTGCCTACGGCTTGGTGAGGCTGATCTTGCTGGTGAGGAGTCCGATGCTCGACAAGGCGGAAGTTCGCGAGATTGTGGCGGCGGCGATCGGCGTCCCACCGGAGTCGGTGGGTTACGACGACGACCTCGTGAGTCTCGGCATGCATTCGATGATGCTCATGCAGCTGTCGGCCAAGTGGCGCAAGCGCGGCTACGAGGTGCGCAGCTCCGAACTCGCGCTGGAACCGACCATCGAGGCGTGGACCCGCATGCTCGGCGGGGGCACCGCGCCGGCGCCCGAACCGGCCCCGCAGCCCGCCGCAACCCCCGTTGACGCCTCCGCCGAATTCGGCCTGGCCACCATGCAGCACGCCTATTGGATGGGCCGCCGCCAAGATCAGCGCCTCGGCGGTGTGGCCGCGCACCTGTACGTCGAGTTCGACGGCGCGGGTGTGCAGGCCGATCGGCTCGAGCGGGCCGTCGCCCGGTTGGTGCGCCGCCACGATCAGCTGCGGGCGCAGTTCCTCGACAGCGGCACCCAGCGGGTGCTGCCGGAACCGCCGCAGATCTTCCGCGTGGTGGATCTGAGCGCGCACGCCGATGCCGAGGTCGAGCTCGAGCGCCTGCGCCAGGACAAGAGCCATCAGCGCATGGACGTCGAACGCGGCCAGGTCATCGACATCACCGTCACCCTGCTGCCCGGCGGCAAGCACCGCCTGCACCTCGACGTCGACATGCTGGCCGCCGACGCACAGAGCTACCGCCGCATCCTCGACGATCTGGCCGCCCTCTACGAATCCGACGCCGACGATCTCGCGCCGATCGGCTTCACCTTCCGCGAATACCTCGCCGAAAAGCAACGCTCCGCGCCGGACAACTCCGAGGACGAGAAGTGGTGGGAGAACCGCATTCTCGACTTCCCGGACATCCCCTCGCTGCCGGTGGTCCCGGAAAGCGAGCGCGCCGATCCCTCGCGCAGCATCCGCCTGCACCACTGGTTCGACGCCGACGCCAAGGCCCGCCTGCATCGCAACGCCCACGGCAACGGCGTCACCCCGGCGGTCGCGCTGGCCACGGTGTTCGCCGAGGCCATCGCCCGCTGGTCGGCGCAGCAGCGGTTCCTGCTGAACGTCCCGCTGTTCGCGCGTGAGCAGCTGCACGACGACATCGACAATGTGGTCGGCGATTTCACCAACTCCGTGCTGGTCGACGTCGACGCCCGCGAACCCGAATCCATGCTGGCCCGCGCCAAGCGGCTGCAGAAGGAACTGCACACCTGCGCCGCGCACGCCGATTACGAGGGCCTGGATGTGCTGCGCGATCTGGGCCGGATGCGCGGCGGCCCGGTCACCCCGTCGGTGGTGTTCACCTCCGGCCTCGACCTGGGTGAGCTGTTCGCCGAGCGGGTCACCCGCGTCTTCGGTGAACCGGTGTGGATTCTGTCGCAGGGCCCGCAGGTGGATCTGGACGCGCAGGTGGCCGAGCTCAATGGCGGTCTGCTGGTGAACTGGGACATCCGCCGCGACGCGCTGCCCGAGGGTGTCGCCGAGGCGATGTTCGAGCGCTTCCGCAACACGCTGGACGCGCTGGTCGAGCCGGACGCCGACTGGAACGCCGAGCTGGCGATCGAGCTGCCGGAAAGCCAGCGCGCGGTACGCGATTCGGTCAACAACACCACCGCCGACCTGGGCAAACGCAATCTGCACGACGCCTTCTTCGCCCACGCCGAGCGCGCCCCGCGCCGGGAAGCGCTGCGCTGGCGCGACGGTTCGGCCACCTATGGCGAGCTGGCGGCGCAGGCGCTGTCGGTGGCGGCGGCGCTCACCGAGGCGGGTGTGCGGCCCGGCGATACCGTGGCCGTCATCGTGCCGAAGGGGCACCGGCAGATTCCGGCCGTGCTCGGTGTGCTGGCGGCGGGCGCCACGTATCTGCCGATCGGTACCGGTCAGCCGAAGGCGCGCCGGGAGCGGATCGTGGAGCGCGGCGGGGTGCGTGTCGCACTGATCGACGACGTCATCGAGCTGCCCGCCGACGTCACCGGCGTCGACCTGGGCTCGGCCCTCGCCGCCGAACCCCTCGCGGCCCCGCACAGCGCCGCCCCGGATTCGGTGGCCTACGTGCTGTTCACCTCCGGCTCCACCGGCGAACCGAAGGGTGTGGAGGTCGGCCATCGCGCGGCCACCAACACCATCGACGCCATCGCCGCCCACTTCGACCTGGGCAGCGACGATGCCACCATCGGCCTGTCGTCGCTGGAGTTCGACCTGTCGGTGTTCGACATCTTCAGCCCGCTGTCGCTGGGCGGCGCGCTGGTCTGTGTGGACACCGAAACCGAACGCGACGCCGAAGCCTGGGCGCGGCTGATCGCCGATCGTGGCGTCACCGTGCTGAACTGCGCGCCCGGCCTGATCACCATGCTGCTCGACACCGCGACCGCCGAACAGCTGCGGTCGCTGCGTGTGGTGATCACCGGCGGCGACCGGGTGAAGGCCGAACTGGGCCACCGGCTGCGCAAGCAGGTTCCCGGCCTGCGTTTCGCCGGCCTCGGCGGCACCACCGAAACCGCCATCCACTCCACCGTCTGCGAAGTAACAGACGCCTTCCCGGCCGATTGGGCGAACGTCCCGTACGGCACTCCGCTGGCGAATGTGCAGTTGCGCGTGGTCAATCAGCGTGGCGAGGACTGCCCGGACTGGGTGGTCGGTGAGCTGTGGATCGGCGGCGTCAGCGTGGCCGACGGCTACCGCGGCGACCCGGACCGCACCGCGCAGCGTTTCGTCGAACACGACGGTGTGCGCTGGTACCGCACCGGCGACCTGGCCCGCTACCTGCCCGACGGCACCGTCGACTTCCTCGGCCGCGCCGACCATCAGGTGAAGATCCGCGGCTACCGCGTCGAACTCGGTGAGGTGGAATCGGCGCTGGCCGCGCTGCCCGGTGTGCGCGAAGCGGTGGCGCTGGCTACGGATTCGGGCCGGTTGGTCGCGGCGGTGCACGCCGAGGGTGTGAGTGCCGAGTCGATCGAGCAGCAGCTGCGGGACCTGTTGCCCGCGCACATGATTCCCGAGGTCATCCGGGTGCTCGAGGACATCCCGCTCACCGCCAACGGCAAGCTCGACCGGGCCGCGATCCGGCGCCTGCTCAGCAGCGACGATCCAGGTGCCCGCGACACCTACGTGCCGCCGGCCACCGAACTGGAAGCGGCGGTGGAGTACATCACCGCGCAGGTGCTCGGTATTGAACGCATCGGCGTGGACACCGACTTCTTCGACGTCGGCGGCAATTCGATCCTGGCCACCACCCTGACCGCCAAGATCCGCGGCCTGCTCGGCGTCGAGGGCTTCGGCGTGACCGGCGTGCTCGAGGGCCGCACGGTGCGCGGCATCACCGAACACCTTCAGGCCACCGAGACCACCCCCGGCCGACTGGATCAGGTCGCGCGGATCCTGCTGGAACTGGCACAGGTGAGCGTCCCGGAACCCGCTCCGGCGCGCTGACCCGTCCCGGCCGGACTCCCCACGTACGAGAAATGGTTTGACGTAGATGCGATCGCTGGACGACCTTCAGGAAGCGATGCGGGCCCGGCTCGCGCAGGAGGGCCTGGCCGCCACCCCGGCGGTGCCCGCGCGCCGGGATCCCGAGCGGGCACCGCTGTCGTTCGGGCAGCGCTATGTGTTCGCCCATCAGCAGATCTCGCCCGACAGCACCGCCTACAACCTGTGCCTGGCGCTGACGTTCCAGGGCGAGGTGCACTACGCCGCGCTGCGCCGCGCATTCCTGGCCTTGCCGCAGCGGCATGAGGTCCTGCGCACCACGTATCACACCGATGAGCAGGGCGATCCGTACCAGCGCATCCACGCCGAACTCCCGCCGCGCGTGGCCGAATTCGACCTGAGCGAGCTCGGCCCGGAAGAGACGACGCGCCGCATCGACGAGCTGGTCGCCGCCGCCGCGCACGAGACCTTCGACCTGTCGGCGGAATCCTCACTGCGGCTGACGTTCCTGCGCGCCGACGCGCACACCGTCGTCGTCATCCTGGTCATCCAGCACATCGCCTGGGACGGCATGACGCTGCCCGCCCTGTCGCGCGATGTCGAACGCTTCTACCAGCAGGCCCTCACCGGCGAACCCCGCCCCGAACCGCTGGAGCGCCAGGTCGCCGACTTCGCCGAATGGGAACAGGACCGCTTCTCCGACGCCGACCACACCGCCGAAGCCGACTTCTGGGCCGCGCAGTTCGACGGCGAGGTGCCCGAACTCCAGTTGCCCTACGACCGCAGGCCCGCCGTCGTCACCGAGCGCGGCGACCGCATGGACCGGCTGCTGTCCGGCACGGCCGACGCCAATCTGCGCGCACTGAGCACCCAGCTGCGCGCCACCCCGTTCCAGGTGTTCCTGGCCGCCTACTACCTCGCGCTGCGCCAGATCACCGGCCAGTCCGAGGTGGTCGTGGGCACTACGGTGGCCAACCGGGAGGAGTCGGGCAGCGATCTGCTGATCGGCAACCTCAGCAATATGCTGCCGCTGCGCTTCACCGGAGCGGGCACTCGGACCTTCGCCGATCTGGTCGATCACGTGCGCGGAGTGACCACGGAAGCGTTCCGACACAAGACCTTCCCGCAGGAGGCGATCGTCCGGGCGGTCAACCGCGCCACCGGCAATGTCGGCTCCAAGCTGTTCGACACCATGGTGCTGTTCTTGCAGCAGAAGATCGACGGCCCGCAGTTGCCCGGCACCACCACCAGCTGGCATCTGGCCGATCACGGCGCCTCGCTGCTGCCGGTGGCGGTGGAGGCGTTCATGCACGCCGACCGCGTCGACGTGCAGATCACCTACCGCACCGACCTGTTCGATCCGGCTACCATCGAGCGGCTGCACGAGTACATCGATCAGATGCTCGCGCAGGCCGGCGCCGAGGTGGAGCTGAATCGCCTGCTGGTGCTCTCGGAATCCGACCGCGCCAAGCTGGCGTCCTGGACGCCGGGCCCGCGGGTGCCGATCGTCCCGGAAACCGCCGACGCGATGATCCGCGACTCCGCGCGCACCTATCCGGAACGGGTGGCGGTCGTCTTCGAGGACATCAGCCTCACCTACGCCGAATTCGATTCCCGCGTCAACCGGCTGGCCCGGCTGCTGCGCGCGCAGGGCGTCGGGGCGGGGGACCGGGTCGGTGTTTTCGCCGAACGGTCCGAACAGCTGCCCGTCGCCTTCGCCGCGATCCTGCGCACCGGCGCGGTCTATGTCCCGTTCGATCCGAGTTATCCGGCCGACCGCATCGAGTACATGCTCGGCGACGCCGATCCGGCGCTGATGATCCGCTCGGTGCCCGGTGAGCGCGTGCTGCCGGTCGACAACACTGTTCCGGTGGTCGATCTGCGCGACCCGGCCGTGCAGGCCCGGCTCGCCGAACTCGACGACGCCCCGCTCGAGCCCGCCGAACTGGATCGCCCGATCCACCCGCTCGACGCCGCCTACCTGCTCTACACCTCCGGCACCACCGGCCGCCCCAAGGGCGTGATCATCCATCACCGCGGTGTGGCCAACCATGTGCAGTGGATGCGCGACGCCCTCGGTTTCGGCGAAGAGCGCATCTTGCAGAAGGCGCCGATCGGCTTCGACGTCTCGGTGTTCGAACTGGTCAACGCCCTGTGCACGGGTTCGGCGACGGTTCTGCCGCATCCGGACTGGTGGCAGGCCGATGTGGAGGCCCTGGCCGGCATTATCGACCGGCACAAGATCACCCAGATCTCGCTGGTGCCCAGCGTGGTCCGCGCCTTCCTGGACGCCGGCCCTGATCCGGCGCGGTTGCAGTCGATGCGGTTCGTCTACCTCGGCGGCGAGGCGGTGCCGCCCGCGCTGGTGGAGGAATCGAGCAAGGTGTTCGGCGGCAGGGTGCTCGGCCTGTACGGGCCCACCGAGGCGTCGATGGACATCACGCACGAGGACTTCGAGGGCGCGCCTGAGCAGGGTCCGGCGCTCATCGGTGTGCCGGAATCGAATTCGACGGTGTACGTGCTCGACGAGCAGCTGCGGCAGGTGCCGACCGGCGTCATCGGTGAGCTGTACCTGGGCGGCGTGCAGCTGGCCCGCGGCTATCACCGCAGGCCGGGCCTGAGCGCCGGAACCTTCGTGGCCTGCCCGTTCGCCGGCGAACCCGGCGCCCGCATGTACCGCACCGGCGACATCGTCCGGTGGAACGCGCGCGGCCGGCTGGAATACCTGGGCCGGGTGGACGATCAGGTCAAGATCCGCGGCCACCGCATCGAGCTCGGTGAGGTCGGGGCGGTGCTGCGGCAGGTGCCCGGCATCGTCTCCGCCGCCGCGATCGCCGTCGCCAAGGGCGCAGACGCCGCGCTGGCCGGCTATTACGTGCCCGAACCCGGTTCGACGTTCGAGACCGATTCCGAGGCCGAGAACGCGGGCGTCATCCGCGCCTTCCTCGCCGAACGCCTGCCGGACTACATGATTCCCGCCGCGCTGGTGCGGCTGCCCGCGTTGCCGCTGACCGCCAACGGCAAACTCGACCGCAAGGCGTTGCCGGTGCCGGATCTGGGCGGTTCGACCGGCCGCGGCCGGGCACTGCGCGATGACGCGGAAATCGCTGTCGCCGATGTGGTTCGGCAGGTGCTCGGCATCCCGGAGAGCACCGAGCTGGCCGCCGATGACGATTTCCTCGCCCTCGGCGGCGATTCGATCAGCGCCATCCGGATGGCCTCGGCGTTGAAGAAGCGCGGGCTGGCCATCACCACCAGCGCCCTCTTCGACGCCCGCACCATCGCCGCCATCGCCGCGGCCGCCGAACCGATCGCCGAATCCGGCGCACCCGAGCTGGTGGACGCCGGCGCCGACACCGGCTGGATCCCGCTGGGCCCCATCGCCGCCCTGCTGACCGAGCGCCCGGCCGACACCTACCGCGCCTACAGCCAGGTCACCACCGTCGTCACTCCCGCCGACGCGACCGCCGGCAAGCTGGCGCAGATGCTGCGCGGCCTAGTCGGCCGGCATCCGCTGCTGCGCGCCCGGATCGGCACCGACCCGGCGGGCAACACCGCCTACTACGTGCCCGGCCCGGGTGAACCGTTCGACTACCCGGCGCTCACCGAGGTCGAACTCGATCCGGCCGCTTGGGCACGGACCGCCGCCGACACCCTCGCCGAGCAGCTGCGCACCACCGCCGAGGCCATGGACCCGGCTGCGGGCCGCATGTTCGGCGCCGTCTGGGTCCGCACCCCCGACCGCGCGACGGGCCGGCTGCTGCTGGTCATCCACCACTTGGTGGTCGACGGCGTCTCCTGGCGCATCTTGCACGATGACCTGCGCCAGCTGTGGGCCGGTGAGGAACTCGACGCCACCGGGACCTCGGTGCGCACCTGGAACACCAACCTGGTGCAGCTGGCCGGCAGCGAGACCGTCGCCGGGGAGCTGCCGTACTGGCAGACCGTCGCCGCCGCCGACGACCCGCTGCTGGGCACCAGCGCCTTCGACCCGGCCCGCGACACCGTCGCTACCGTGCGCGAGGTGTCCACCGAACTCGACGCCGACGACACCACCTTCCTGATGACGACCGCCGCCCAGGCCTTCGGCTGCGATTTCCTCGACATCCAGGTGGCGGCGCTGGCCGTGGCCACCCACCGCTTCCGCCGCGCGCACGACCGCGACACCGCGACCGTCGCGCTCACCATGGAACGGCACGGCCGCGCCGAGACGCTGTTCGCCGGAGCCGATCTGGGCAATACCGTCGGCTGGTTCACCAGCGCCTACCCGGTCGCGCTCGAGGTGCTCGGGTCGGGTGAACCGGACATGGTCGCCGCGGTCAAGGCCGTCAAGGAACAGTTGCTCGCGGTGCCGGAGTCCGGTATCGGCTACGGCCTGCTGCGCTGGCTGAACCCGGAGACTAAGGCGGCGTTGGCGCCGCACCCGGCTCCGCAGCTGAGCTTCAACTACATGGGCCGTTTCGCCCTCGCCGAGGACGCCGCAGCCTGGGACGCCGCGCCCGAATTCGGCTATCTCGGCGGCCACGCCGGGGATACTCAGCCCGCCGCCGCATTGCTCGACATCAATACCGTGGCCCTGGTCGAAGGCGACGCCCCCGCTCTGCACGCCTCCTTCCGCTACCCCTCCGGCCCGCTGGCCGAGGAGCAGGTGCGTGAGTTCGCCGAGCTATGGGCGGGTGCGTTGCGGGAGTTGGCGAAGGCGGTGCGTGACGATTCCGCGCGCCGGCTCACGCCCAGCGATGTGCTCGCCGACGACGTCACCCAGCTCGACTTGGACCGCTGGCACAACCTCTACGGCGACTACGCCGACGTCTACCCGCTGGCACCACTGCAGGCCGGTCTCTACTTCACCGCGATCAGCAGTGCCGGCCGCGACGCCTACACGGTGCAGACCACCATCTCGGTCACCGGCGCGCTCGACGTCCCACGGCTGGGCCGGGCCCTGGACACGGTGCTCAACAGGTACCCGAATCTGCGGGTGGCGGTGTCGGTCTCGCATGCAGGCATGCCCTACGCCATCGTCGCCGACCGGATGACGTTCGTGACCAGCGAAGTCGACTACCGCGACCTTCCCGACGCCCAGCAGAAGTTGCAGGAATTCCTCGACACCGACCAGGCCGGCCAATTCGACCTGTCGCGTGGCCCGCTCATGCGCGCCACCGTCGTGCACCTGCCCGAGGACGAACACATGCTGGTGCTCACCTCGCACCACATCCTCACCGACGGCTGGTCCGGGCAGCTGCTGCCGCGCGAGATCTTCGCCGCCTACGCCACCGAGGGCGCCGCCGCGCCGCTGGGCAATCCGGGAACCTTCGCCGAATTCCTGAAGCTGACGCAGGCGCGGGAGGCCGAGACCGAGGCCGTGTGGTCGAAGTACCTCGACCAGGTGCAGCCGTGCATCGTGGCGCCCGGCCGCGAGCCCGGCGGCGACGCGGTGCCCGCCGCGCACAGCTTCATGATCGACACCGAGGTCGGCGACAAGCTGACCGCGCTGGCTTCCGAGACGGGCACCACCTTCAGCGCGATCTGCCAGCTGGCCTGGGCCAATGTGCTGCGCTACGTGACCGGCGAGGACGCGACGGTCTTCGGTGAGGTGGTCTCCGGACGCCCCGCCGAGATCGATGAGATCGACACCGCCATCGGCTGTTTCGTCAACACCGTGCCGGTCGCCATCGCGCTCGACGCCGGCCGCAGCTGGCGCGAGCACCTGGACGAGATGCAGAGCCGCCGCCGTGAGCTCATGGAGTTCCACCAGTACCGGCTCACCTCGGCCAACCGCACCGCCGGCGCCCGCAAGCTCTTCGACAGCATGTTCGTCTACCAGTCCTACCCGTCGGGTCGCGACGAGCTCGAACAGCTGCTCGGCCAAGAGAATCTGGAGCTGGTGTCGTTCTCCGGACGCGGTGCCACCGACAACGCGCTGCTGGTGATGATCTTCCCGCCGGACCTGCTGTTCCCCGGGGACGCGCTGCGCGTGGTCGTCTTCTACGCCGAGGACTCCTTCGAGGCCGGCGACGCCCAGATCATCGAAACCGCATACAGCAACACATTGCGCGCCATCGCCGAACATCCCGACGGCCTGGTGGGCGCGACCGAGGCAATCGACGACGCGGACCAGGGCATGTTGGTCATGCGGCGGATGTGGCAGTGAGGCAGGAGAAAGTTATGGCAAGCACCCCCGGATGGATCCGCAAATTCCACAAGCCCCGCATCGCGGACGCCCCACCGCTGCTCATCTGCCCGCATGCGGGCGGCGGCGCGTCCACCTACCGGCCGTTCTCCAAGGCGTTGAGCGCGAACTTCGACGTGGTGCTGTTCCAGTACCCCGGCCGCCAGGACCGCGCCGCCGAAACCCCCAAGGAGACCCTGCCGGAGACCGCCGCCGCGGCCTTCGACGAGTTCTCCCGCTCCACGCTCAACCGCGGTGAACCCATCACCGTGTTCGGCCACAGCATGGGCTCGGTGGTGGCGTTCGAATTCACCCGGCTGGCCGAGGCCGCGGGCATCCCGGTGCGCATGCTCGGGGTGTCGGGCGCGGTGGCGCCGTGGATGTGCGCCGATATGCCGCCGCATCCCACCGACGACGAACAGCTGCTCGACCACGTTTCCGGGCTCGAGGGCACCGGCGCCGAGGTCATGGGCAACCGGGAACTGATGCGCATGGCGCTGCCCGCGCTCAAGGCCGACTACGCCGCCTTCGACCGCTACACCTGCGACAAGGACGTGGTGCTCGACACCCGCGTCCACGCGATGGGTGGCAGCGACGACGAATACGTCGGCATGGGCGATCTGTACGCCTGGCAGGAGCACACCAGGCAGCCGCTCGAGGTCACCATGTTCGACGGCGGGCACTTCTACCTGCACAACCAGGTCGCGGGCATTGCCGAGGTGCTGTCCGCCGAACCGGTCGCGGTGTCGCGGTGAGTGCCGCCGAGGACCACATCGTCATCGCCGGGATGGCGGTGGAGGCGCCCGGCGGCGTGGACACGTTGTCGCGCTACTGGTCGGCGCTGGCCGATGGCGAGGATCTGATCGGGCCGTTCCCGCGCGATCGCGGCTGGCCGATCGCCGAACTGCTGGCGCTGTCGCAGGCGAACGAGGGCTGGAGCCCGGTTCGCGACGCGGGTGGATTCCTCACCGGCGCCGCTGAATTCGACGCTCCGTTCTTCGGTATCTCGCCGCGCGAGGCCGTCGCGATGGATCCGCAGCAGCGGGTCGGCATGCGCGTGGCGTGGCGGGCGCTGGAGAACGCGGGCATCAACCCGGCGAGCCTGGCGGGGACGGAGGTCGGCGTGTTCATGGGTGCCTCGTTCACCGAATACGGCCCGCACGCCGCCCAGGTCAACGAGCACACCGGATACCGCGCCACCGGCGCCGCGCTCGGTGCGGTCGCGGGCCGGATCTCGCACGGACTCGGCCTGGTCGGTCCGTCGATGACGGTGGACACCGCCTGTGCGTCCTCCCTGTCGGCGCTGCACCTGGCGGCCGCAGCCATCCGCGACGACGACTGCGAATGGGCACTGGCCGGCGGAGTGTGCGTGCTCGGCTCGCCCGCCGGCTTCTTCGAATTCTCCAAGGCCAACGCCTTATCCACCGACGGTCAGTGCAAGCCGTACTCCGCCGACGCCTCCGGCACGCTGTGGGGTGAGGGCGCCGGGGTGGTCGTGGTGGAACGTGAATCGCGGGCCAGGGAACTCGGCCACCGCGTGTACGCCCGCGTGCTCGGCACGGCTGTCAACCACAACGGCAAGGGCGCGCCCATCGCCGTGCCCAGTACCGACGCGCAGGAGCAGTTGATCCGTAAAGCGGTGGCGCGCTCCGGGATTCCCGCCGACGCCGTCGGCCTGGTGGAAGGCCACGGCACCGGGACCGCAGTCGGCGACCCGAAGGAACTCGTTGCGCTGCAACGGGTCTACGGCGCCGGCGATCCGGCCGCGCCCGGCCCGCTGCTCGGCTCGGTGAAATCGAACCTCGGTCACGCCCAGGCCGCGGCAGGCATGCTCGGCCTGATCAAGGTGCTGCTGGCCGGTCTGCACGGGCAGATCCCGCCGTCGCGATTCGCCGACAACCCCACCACCGAGGTGGACTGGGCGGCATCGACGCTGCGGCTGGCCGACAAATTGCAGGACTGGCAGCCGCGCGACGGCGTGCGGTACGGGGCGGTGTCGTCGTTCGGGGTCGCGGGCACCAACGCGCACGCGGTGCTCGCCATGCCGGAACAGGAGAACCATGTCTAGCCATCGTCTTCCGGACGGAACCATCCCGGTCCTGCTGTCCTCGGACACCGACGACTCGCTGCGCCGCGAGGCCGCCGCGATCGGCGACTACGTCGACGCCCGGCCCGCCATCACTCCCGCCGAAGTCGCCGCCCAGCTGCTGCGCACCCGCGTCCCGCGGCGGCGTCGCGCGCTGGCCATGGTGACCGACCGCGGTCAGCTGCTCGCGGCCCTGCGCGCGATCGCCGCCGGCGAACCGCATCCCTTGGTCGTCACCTCGGCCGCATCGGCCAGGCCGCGCAAGATCGCCTACGTCTTCCCCGGGCAGGGCAGTCAGCGCCCGGGCATGGGCCGGATGTTCTACGAGCATTCGCCGGTGTTCCGCGCCGCGGTCGACGAATGCGAGGCGGTGTTCCAGGAGCTGTTCAGCATCTCGCCGCTGGCCTACCTGCTCGACGACGGTGACGCCGTCGACGAGGTGACCATCGTCCAGCCCGCGCTGTTCATGCAGATGATCGGCCTGGCCGCGATCTGGCGGGCCGTCGGTGTGGAGCCGGCGGCGACGGTCGGGCACAGCCAGGGCGAGATCGCGGCCGCGGTGGTGTCGGGGGTCATGTCGCTGGCCGACGGCGTCCGCGTGGTCACCCTGCGCGCCCAGCTGGTCGAGGAACTGTGCCCGGAGGGCGGCACCGACGGGCAGTATTCGATGGCCGTGCTCGGCCTCGACCGCGACGAATGCGAGGCGCTGATCGCGCGCAGTTCCGCGTGGGCGGAGCTGTCGGTGGTGAACTCCGCGCATGTGCTGGCCATCTCCGGTGAGCGCGAGGCCGTGGTGAACATGGTGCAGACGCTCAACGACCAGGGCACCTTCGCCAAGGAGATCCGGGTGGCGTACCCGGCGCACACCTCCTACGTCAGCAAGTTCCGGTCCGAATTCTGTCACGGTATGGCCGGCAAACTGGATCGCCCGGAATTCCTGCCGACCGAGATCGACTGCATCGGCGCCACCCTCGGCGGACCCATCACCCCCGACCTGCCGATCGGCGACTACTGGTTCTGGAACCTGCGCAACCGGGTGCGCTTCGACCTGGCCATCATCGACGCCGCCGAACGTGGGGTCGACACCTTCATCGAGATCGCCGACCATCCCGCGCTGATGATCGCGATCATGGAGAACCTGAGCCAGGTGCCCGGCGACCGGGAGTTCCAGCCCATCGGCACCTCCCGCCGTTCGGCCGAGGACCTCGGCGAATTCACCCGCAACCTCGCCACCATCGCCGTCGGTGATCTCGACTTCGATTGGGACGGTCTGCGGGGCGCGGACACGAACGTGCGTCCGCCGCTGCCGCTGCTGGATTTCCCGAACACCGAGATGAACTCCAAGCCCATGTGGGCGCCGTTCGCCTACCCCGAGCCGGAAGCCGAGCCGGCCGCGGTCCCCGCCCGGCTGGTGGAGCAGTGGGTGCGGCTGGAGAAGCGCACGCTGGTGCCGCCGCGCACGCTCACCCTGATCGACCCCACCGGACGCTGCGGTGAGCTGGCCGACGCGGTGCGCGCGGGCGCGGCCCGGCAGGGCGCCAAGATCGTCGACGCACCAGCCGCTTTCGATACCGCCGTGGTGCTGCTGCCGCAGGCCTCCGATGACACGACCGAATCCGCCGTCGCCGAACTGGCCGCCTTCGCCGACCAGAGCTGGCTGCCCGACCTCGCCGGCGTGGACGATATCTGGCTGGTCACCACCGGAGGCGAAGCCGTCACCGGCGAGGAACAGCCCGACCTGTTCCAGGCCGCGGCACAGGCCGGATTCCGTTGTCTGGCACCCGAACACCTCGGCGTGCGCTTCCGCCACGTCGACCTGGCACCAGGTGCGGACGCCGCGGCCTCGGCCAAGGCGCTGCTCGGCGCGGTGCATACCGCGGGTGAGCCGGAATTGGCCATCCGCGCGGGCGGCACCTACGGTAAACGGCTCACCGTCGACGAAGCCGCGGCCCTCGATCCCGGCACGCCGCGCGAGATCGTGATCGCCGGTGGCACCGGCAAACTCGGCCTCGACATCTGCGAGCGCTTCGCCCGCGCGGGAGCCGGCCGCATCACGTTGATCAGCCGTTCCGGCGGCAATGCCGACGCCCTCGCGCGCATCGCCGAACTGCGCGACCTCGGGAGCACCGAGATCGTGGTGCGCACCGGCGACGTCACCGACGCCGAATCCGTGCGGGCGCTGGCCGCCGATCACGGCGCCGCCCCGGTCGACCTGCTGGTACACGCGACCGTCGACTACGCCGCCGCCGCAGCCGAACTCACCCCCGAGACGGTGCGCGCGGCCGCCGCCGCCAAGCTCGGCGCCCTCGACAACCTGCTGCGCGAGCTGCCGCTGGCCGAAGACGGCCGGGTGCTGCTGTGCTCGTCGCTGTCGGCCACCATCGGCGGGCGCGGGCATCTGCTCTACGCCGCCGTCAACCGGATGCTCGACGCCGCCGCCGCCCGGCTGCGCGCGCAGGGCATCGCCTGCTCGTCGGTGCAGTGGGGCCTGTGGCGCGAGGTCGGCGCCGATCAGGCCGACGCACTGGCCCAGATCAGCGGCACCGGGCTGTACCCGATGGACGTCGACGCGTCGATCGCGGCCGGTTTCACCGGCACCGCCGCGAACGCTCTCGTGGTGGCGGCGGATTGGGGCCGGGTCGCGACGCTGTTCGAGATGTTCGGCTTCGGGCCGCTGTTCGATCAGGTGCGGGAGCTGGAGCCGCCCGCGCTGCCCGAACCTCGGCACACCGCCCGCCCGACGGCTGAACCGGTGGCCGAGACTCCGGCGGCCGCACCCCAACCCGAAGCAGCGGCGCCCTCGCCAGGCGGCGACACCGCCGAACGCGTCCGCTACGCCCTGCGTTCGGTGATGGGCATGGACGCCACCGAAACCATCGACGGCTCGACGCCGTTGGTCGCGCTCGGCCTGGATTCGTTGCAGGCGCTCGACCTGCGCAAACGGATCGAGTCTGATTTGAAACGCGATGTGCCCGTCACCGCGATCCTCGGCGGGGCGTCCTTGGACGAGGTGGTGTCGCTGCTCGGCTGAGCGGCGCGGGATGAGGTTTCGCCGGCCATCAGCACCGGAAAGCAAAGCAGGGGAGTGAACTCCAGGATGGAGCAGCAAGTGTCAGGATCGGATGCGGCGATCGTCGTCGAATCGGTCGAAAAGTCCTTCGGCGAGGTCAAAGCCTTGCGCGGCATCAGCTTCGGCGTGCCCGCGGGCAGTGTGCTCGGCGTACTCGGGCCCAACGGCGCCGGCAAGACCACTACCGTCTCGGTGCTGTCGACTCTGGTCAAGCCCGATGCCGGGCGGGCGACGGTGGCCGGGTTCGACGTGGTCACCCAGGCCGAGCGGGTGCGGGAGTCGATCATGCTCACCGGCCAGTACGCGGCGCTGGACGAAATGCTCACCGGCCGGGAGAACCTGGTGCTGTTCGGGCGGCTGATGGGCCTGCGCCGCAAGGCGGCCCGGCAGCGCGCCGACGAACTCCTGGAACGCTTCACCCTCACCGAGGCCGCCGACCGCCGCGTCGGCCAGTACTCCGGCGGAATGCGCCGCCGCATCGACATCGCCTGCGGACTGGTGCGCTCCCCGCGCGTGGTGTTCCTGGACGAGCCCACCACCGGCCTCGACCCCGTCAGCAGGCAGAACCTGTGGACGCTGGTGCGTGAACTCAAGCAGCAGGGCGTCACCATCCTGCTCACCACCCAGTACCTCGAAGAGGCCGACGCGCTCAGCGACAACATCATCGTCGTCGACAAGGGCACCGTCATCGCCGAAGGCACCGCCGACGAGCTCAAGGCGCGCTCGGGTTCCAGCTACTGCGAGGTCGTCCCGGTCGATGCCGGCGATGTGCCCGCCGTGGTCGCCGCGCTCAGCGAGCTGGGCGCTTGCACCGTCGCCGAATCCGCCGACCGGGTCTCGCTGCCCGCGCCCGACGGTGCCGTCACGCTGTCGGAGGCGCTGAACCGGATCACCGCCGCCGACATCGAACTCATCGATATCGCGCTGCGCCGCCCGTCGCTGGACGAGGTGTTCATCCAGCTCACCAAGCCCGCCGAGGCCGTCGAGGTGTCGGCATGAGCGCGTCCGCAATCGGTTCCGGTGGCCGGCGGGTCGTGGCATGACCAGCACCGACGTCATGACAGACCACGTGAAGTCCGGCGCGGGGGACGCGGCGGCGGAGCCGTCGGCATTGCGAGTCCCGCCTGGCTTGCAGTGGAGCGCGCTGAGCGAGCGCGGCATCCGGGCCGCGATTCGCGAAGGCGATCTCGTCCTCGGATTCGCCTCCCCGCTCGTCTTCTTCGTCTGTTTCTATGTGCCGTTGCGCAAGTCGATGGAGGCCGTCGGCATCGACTACGCGCAGTATCTGCTGCTGCTGATCGTGGTGCAGTCGATGTTCTTCACCTCGATGTTCGCCGGCGACCGGGCCGCGCGTGAGGTCGCGGGCGGAATGGGCACCCGGCTGCGGGCCATGCCGGTGCGGGCGTGGGTGCCGCCGGCCGCGCGGATGGCATCGAACCTGGTCCGGGCGCTGTCGGCGCTGATCGGTGCGCTGGTCATCGGCACGATCTTCGGATTCCGGTTCCACGGCATCGGACCGGCACTGGTATTCGTCGCGGTGGCACTGGCGTTCGGCGCGGCGCTGGTGGTGGCCGCCGACGCACTCGGCACCTACACCGCCAATCCCGAACTCGGCGCCACGGTGCTGTTCGCGCCGCAGCTGCTGCTGGTCATGATGTCCACCGGCTTCGTTCCGGCCGAAGGGTTCCCGGGCTGGATCCAGCCGTTCGTCCGCAACCAGCCGGTCTCCCAGGTGACCGACGCTCTGCGCGGGCTGGCCGACGGCCGGTTCACCGCCGAGCTGACGGTGGCGGGCGTGTGGATCGCGGGGATGCTGGTCTTCGCCGCGGTGGTGTCGGTGTGGGTGGAAAGGAAGCGCCGGTGAACGCGCTGGTCGATCAGAGCCTGGTGGAGACCGGGCGGCTGCTGCGCCGCTGGAGCCGTCAGCAGGAGGTGCTGACCAGCACGCTGGTACTGCCGATCCTGTTGCTGCTCATGTACAAACTCGTGCTCGGCAAAACCCTCGGCGCGGTGGGCGGCGTGGAACCGATTTACGGTTTCGTGCCGATGATCGCCGTCGCCGGCGCCATGTACGGCGCGATGGGCACCGGCATGTCGCTGTTCGGGGAACGCGAAAGCGGTCTGCTGCGCCGCTTCTGGGTGCTGCCGGTGCATCGCGGTGCCGGACTCATCGGCCGCCTGCTCGCCGAATGTGTGCGCGCCTTCGCCGCCACCGTCGTCGTGATCGTGGTGGGCATGCTGCTGGGCCTGCGCTTCCAGAATGGCTGGCTCGGTGTCTTCGGTGTGCTCGCGGTGCCGGTGATCGTGATCGCCGGATTCACCCCGCTGGTCGTCATGGTCGGTGTGAGCCGCATCGGTGGCCAGGTCACCCAGATCTTCGCCATCGTGGTGCTGGTCGGCATGTTCTTCAACTCCGGCTTCGTCGCCGTCGACAACTACCCCGGCTGGCTCCAGCCCATTGTCGCCGGCCAGCCCATGAGCTGCGCCATCGAAGCCATGCGCGGTTTCCTCCTCGGCGGCCCCATCGCCACCCCGCTACTGCAGACCATCGCCTGGTCGGCCGGGCTGATCGTGGTGTTCGGCGGACTGGCGGTGCGCGGCTACCGCAGAGCCGCCGAGAGCTGAGCGATCAGGCGGCGGGGCCTGGACCGCGCCGCCTCGGCCGCACTATTTCGCGACGGGCTCGAGCTCGCTGCCCTCGCGGACGCCGATCGACATGATGTCGCTCGGTTCGTCCAGCGTCAGCCGGTGCCAGCGGCCGCGCGGGACGATGGTCGCGGTGCCCGCGGTGAGGTGGACGGTGGTTTCTGGATCGCCGTCGGGTTCGGCGCGCAGGTACAGGCGCAGCGAGCCGGACAGGCAGCAGACGGCTTCTTCGGAGTCGGGGTGCATTTCCCAGTGGTCGGCGTGCACGTCGGCGTCGGTCTCGACGTGGAAAACGCCGAGATGCCAGCCGTCCGAGCCGCCGGCCATGCGGCGCTCGCCGTCGCTGACCTTGCCGTCGGGCTGGAAGTACAGTGCGCGGGCGAACAAGTCGATGGGTGCGATGGTCATGGGGATTCCTTTCATCGGGTAGCCGGCGCGAGCTCGTCGCCGGAGTCGGTGGGTGGGATCGATTCGGTGCGTTCGGCCGGGAGCACCAGAGCGGCCACCGCGGCGGCCGCGAGAAACAGCAGCGCGGCGGCGCCGAGCGCGACGGCATAGCCGCTGTTGAGGGTGGCCGGATCGGACGGGTCGGTGGTGCGGCTCGCCGCCAGCGTCGCCAGGGCGGCGACACCGATGCTGCCGCCGAGCTGGCGCGAACTGTTGAACACCCCCGACGCCATGCCCGCCTCGTCTGCGGTGACGCCGATCGTCGCCGCGGTGGCCACCGGCGCCAGGCACAGCCCCATCCCGAAGCCGGAGACGATCGAGGGTCCGAGCACATCGGCAACCACGCTGCCGTCCGGGCTGATCTGTGCGAACCAGAGGAAGCCCACCGCGGTGACCAGCCCGCCGACGATCAGCCAGAACCGCGGCGAACGCCCCGATTTGGTGACCAGCACCGTCCCCGCGATGACGGTCACCGAGAACGGCACGAACGCGAGACCCGTCATGCCCGCGCTCAGGCCCAGCACCTGCTGCATGTACAGCGACATCAGATAGAACGCCGCGAATTGCCCTGCCGCGGCGAGGAATACGAAGATGTTCGCGCCGCTCACCCAGCGGTTGCCGAACAGATCCAGCCGCACCAGCGGCGCCACCGCGCGACGCTCCACCAGCAGGAATCCGCCGAACAGCACCGCACCCGCCGCGAGCGTGAGCCCGGTGACGGGGGACAGCCACCCGTAATGTTCGGTGCGCACCACACCGACGACCAGCAAGCCGATACCCGCGGTCGCCGTCACCGCGCCGAGATAATCCAGCGGTTCCCGCTCGCCCCGCCGTGCATCCCGCGTCACCCCCGCCGCCACGGCCACCAGCGCGACCGCCACGATCGGCACATTGATCAGCATCACCCAGCGCCAATCGGCGTACTCGGTGAGCAGTCCGCCGAACAGCACACCACTCGCCCCGCCCGCGGCATTGACCGCGCTCCACACCCCGAGCGCCCGCAATCGGGCACGGCCCTCCGGAAACGTGGTGGTCAGGGTGGCGAGCGCGGCCGGCGCCACCGCAGCGGCCGCGACCCCCTGCACCGCCCGCGCCGCCACCAACTGCCACGGCCCCTGCGCCAATCCGCCTGCCGCCGAAGCGATCCCGAACACGATCAACCCGCCGGTGAAGATCCGCCGCCGCCCGAACACATCGCACGACTTGCCACCGAGCAGCAGGAATCCGCCGAAGGCGAGCGCGTAGATGTGCACCACCCAGGACAGATCCAGCGGCGCGAAACCGAGATCGGTGCGGATCGAGGGCAGCGCGACATTCATCACCGCCATGTCCAGGGCAACCATGAACTGGGCGACCGCGACCGCGGTCAAGGCGGCACCGGGCCGCCCGCGACTGTTTTTATACACGTATAAAAACTAACCGCACGGAGCGGTGCCTGTCCACACCAACGCCGGGGGATAGGTCAGGATGGGGTCATGCCGAAGCCGTCGTCACCGCCCGCCCGCACCGGCCGTCCGCCCAAGATCTCCCGGGACGACATCGTCGCGGCCGCCACCGCGATCATCGACACCGACGGCGTCGAGAAGCTGACGATGCGCAGGCTCGCCACCGAACTCGGCTGCACCGCCATGGCGCTCTACCACCACGTACGCGACAAGGAAGACCTGCTCCGGCTGCTGCTCAACGACTACGCCGACCAGGTGCGATGGCCACCACTGCCCGACGATCCCCGCGAACGGATCATCGTCGCCGCCGAAGCCATGCGCGCCGTCCTCGCCGCCCGGCCCTGGATCGTCGAAATCCTCGCCGCCGACGACCTACTCGGCGTCTCCGCGCTCTGGGTGGCCGAAACCATCGTCGCCGGCGCCATGGACTGCGGCCTACCCGCCGACTACGCCGTGCGCGCCTACCGGGCGATCTGGCACTACACCGCAGGCGAAATCATCATCCGCACCCGCTCAGCCGCCCGCGCCGCCGAAGACCGCCCGACATACCGCGAACAGATCTTCGCCGACCTCGACCCCCAGGCGCTCCCGCGTTTGGCTGCCCTCGGCCCCCGCTTCCTGACGGTCGCCGCCGAAGACACCTACACCGACGGCCTCAACGCCCTCGTCGACGGGCTGCTGAACCGGCGGCTCGGTCAGGGCGCGACCGGACAGTAGGCTTCGAGCATGACGATCAATCCGTCGTACGACCTGCCGCATGAGATGACCGAGGAGCAGTACCGGCTGCTGCCCGCGGATATCGCCCGCGAAATCGAGGTCGTCCACGGCCACGTGATCATCTGCGAATCGCCGGTGCCCGAGCACAACCGTGTGGCGCGGCGGCTGGCCGGCGCGATGGAACAGCTCCCGAGCACGGAGCCGTGTGTCCGGGTCGAAACCGATATCGACATGGTCCTGTGGCGGGTCCCGAAGTTCACCTTCCGGCGCCCGGACGTGATCGTGTACCGGTGCCTGCCCGAACGCGGTGCGAAACCGGAAGCCGGCGATGCGCTGATCGTGGTCGAGGTGTCCTCTCCGTCCACGGCCGCGGAAGATCTGCTGGACAAGAAGGTGCAGTACGCCAGGGCGGGCATCCCGCTGTACCTGGTGATCAGCCTGGACCCGAAGTTCGAGATCGAGGAAGTGCGTGAGTTCCGGCTCGACGCCCATGCGGCCGAATACCGCTTGCACAGCCTGCACCGCGACGGCTTCCTTCGCCTGGAGCACGTGATTCTCGGTGAGATCGGGTTCGAGGACCTCACCCGTTAGGCGCGCAGCGGTGCGGTCGTGACCGCACCAGGAAAACGCCGAGGGCACGGACTCGGAAGCGTCGTGCCCTCGTCCGACTCCGGCACCAGGAGACTGCAAACGAGTCCGGATGGCGACCACGAACAGCATTCGTGGTTCGAATCTCGGGCGAGCCCGTCGATCACTACTGTGGGTACATGTTCGCACTCGTCGTGAAATTCGAGCTCCAGGACTCGGACAAGGCCGCCGCGTTCGATCAGCTGGTCACAGAGACCGTGCAGGCAATTACGGAGCACGAGCCCGGGACTTTGGTCTACGCCACGCACGCCGTCCAGGGTGAGCCGCTGTCCCGGATCTTCTACGAGGTGTACCGCGATCGCGAAGCGTTCGACGAGCATGAGCGGCAACCGCACACGCGGCGGTTCCTCGATCGGCGTGGTGAGTTCGTTGCCGATTTCCGGGTGGAGTTTTTGACCCCGGGCGTCGTGAAGGGGCTGGCCGGGATGTGACGCTATAGCCTGTCGGCGATACCGCACCATACGGCGAACCCGTGCACGGTGTCAGCTGTGCGTGCCTCGGCGCGGGCGAGGGCTCGGACGGTTTCGTGCACCATCGGGTTGTACCGGGTCTGTGATGGTGCGGTGTTCTTGGCCATCTGTAGTGCCGTGAATGCGCGCCGCCGATCCCCGTGCAGAAGGTAGGCGCGGGACAGGTCGATGTAGTGGTGGCCGGTGCGCTCCTTCGGCGCATCTGCTGGGAGGGTCATGGAGCGGGCCCGGTTGAGGGCTTCGGTGCCGTCCATTGCTTCGACGGCCAGGGCAACCGACCAGATGGCGACGTTGGTCGGCCCGAACGAAAGAATCGGATCGAGGTCGTCGCCGAGACGGAGTGCGGCCTTGCGTGCTTCGGTCAGGTGGGCATCCGATAGATCCCGCTTGCCTGAGCGTGACGCAGCCAGACCCGATTGCAGGTGCAGTCCGCCCCAGGCGATCAGGTCGTTGCGACGGCCCATCCCGAGGCGGGGTTCGATATCTGAGCGGCAACGTTCCAGGTAGGTGAGCGCCGTTGTCCAGTCGCCGCCTGCGGTCAGCAACGAGGCTCGCTGAAATTGTGCGGTCGCGATCCACAGCCGATTGCCGGATTCCTTCGCTGCCCATGCCATCCGTTCGACCGCCAGAGCGGCGAGATCGGTGTAGCCGAGTTTGTGCGCCAGGCTGTGTGACGAGTAGTACAGCTCGCAGAGCATATTCAGCGCGAGCTCGCGGTTTCGTCCGGACGACCGGTGCACCGCTGCACGTACTTCGCCGAGTAACTGCGGCAACATCTCGCCGAGCCGATGAAACGAGGCAGCGCGTCGTGATCGGCACACTTTGGCAACAGATGCCGTCACCTCCGCTAGAGGGCGCACCTCGACAATGCCGACGTTATCCATGTCGAAGGCCGCGAGTTCGGCGCGGAGGACCGGTATCGCCGCGTGGACTTCCGTGTCCGGACCGGGTGCCGGCGGATACGGCTGTCCCGTCAGGTCAGCAACGCTGACCCGTAGCGCCTTCGACACAGCGCCGAGGAACGCCGGTGTTGCCGAAACCCGCTTCTGCTCGACCGAGCGGATCAAACCGATCGAGACATTCGCCTTGTCAGCAAGCTGTTTCTGGGTCAAACCCGCTAGCTTGCGGGCCTCCGCTACGCGCACCGCCACACTGGCGCGAGACTCCCTCATTGTCACCGCTCCATTCAACG
Source organism: Nocardia cyriacigeorgica GUH-2 (assembly GCF_000284035.1). Taxonomy (NCBI): domain Bacteria; kingdom Bacillati; phylum Actinomycetota; class Actinomycetes; order Mycobacteriales; family Nocardiaceae; genus Nocardia; species Nocardia cyriacigeorgica. The sequence continues at coordinate 909,980 of NC_016887.1, forward strand.
TTGGCATGTAGTGCCAAGGGTACGAAGAATCTTCGTACTTCGCGGCCCGAATCTCCGGCAACGTCGTGGTCAGCCCCCGACGCCGGGTGCGTGCCCCCTCTTGAACCCCGGCGCCGGGTGGTTCCCACCCACCAACTACCGCAGGGGATCAGATGTCGGACTACATCGCCGCATTCAGCGTGGCCGGTTCGATCGCGGCTCTACTGCTCGTCCTTATCTACGTCCTTCCCTACACCTTCGGCGAGGATGAACCGCCGATCACCGAGCGGGCCCCGCGGATGTCGGCGCGGACTGCGCATGGGCTCATGCAGGCGCATCGCAGGTGCAGTATCGAAGACTGTCCGCATAAGCGGGATGCGTATCGCACGCTTGTCGCGGTCGGTGCGATTACTCCGGATCAGCGGGTCGAGCGGTACATGCGGTGACCGAACCGGAAGACGAACCGCGCGGCTGGGTGCAGTGGGACGACGGCACATGGTCGACGCTCGACGAGTACGGAATGCCCAGTGAGCGACAGACTCTCGACGAGTTACTGGACGCGGCGCAACAGCGGGCCCGCAAAGAACCCGACGACTAGCTCCGGCAACTGCCAAGCCCCGCACTTCGGCACCGGCGCCCGGACCCCGCCGCTATCGGCCGAGACGTTGCTGTTGTGTGTGGCCGGAGAACTCCGAACGCGGATAGATCGACGGCCACCGCACTCACAAACTGACGCGCTGCTCCTTCGGCAGGAACAGCTCGTCGCCCTCCTTGACCCCGAACGTCGTGTAGAACTCCTCGAGATTGCGCACCACCTGGTTGCAGCGGAACTCGTTCGGGGAGTGGGTGTCGGTGGCCAGGAGGCGCTCGGTGACCTCGCGGGTCTGCTTGTCGCGCCAGCCGCGCGCCCAGGACAGGAACATCGAGCGGTAGTCGGGATTGTCTACGCCGCGGCGCTTTTCGGCGATGCGGTAGGCCGCCAGCGCGATCAGCAGACCGCGTAGATCGGCCAGGTTCTCGCCGACGGTGAGCTCACCGTTGACGTGTTGTTCGGGATCGAGGCCCTCGGGCACGAGCACGTTGTACTGCTCGATCAGCTGCTGGGTCTTGGCGTCGAAGGCGGCGCGGTCGGCCTCGGTCCACCAGTCGCGGCGGTTGCCGTCACCGTCGAACTTCGACCCCTGATCGTCGAAGCCATGGCCGATCTCGTGGCCGATGGTCGCGCCGACCGCACCGTAGTTCACCGCGGCCTCGGCGTCCTTGTCGAAGAACGGCGGCTGCAGATACGCGGCGGGGAAGGCGATTTCGTTGGTGGAGGCCATGTAGTAGGCGTTCACCGTCTGCGGCGACATCGCCCATTCGGAATCGTCGACCTTGGTGCCGAGCCGGTCGAGCGCGCGCTCGACCTCGAAATCGTTGACTGCGCGCAGGGATTCGATGAGTTTGCCGCGGGTGATCTTCAGCTCGGAGTAGTCCACCCACTTGTCCGGGTAGCCGATCTTGGGCTTGATCTTGTCCAGCTTCTCGATCGAGGCCTTCCTGGTCTCCGGCGACATCCATGAGGAGTTGGTGAAGTTCTCCCGGTAGGCGGCGAACAGATCCTCGACCATCTCCATGGCGCGCTCTTTGGCCTCGGGCGGGAAATGCTTGTCCACGTACAGCTTGCCCAGCTGCTCGCCCAGATTGGAGTCCACGGTGCCGACCGCGGACTTCCACAGCTCGGGCCGCTCCTGGAGCCCGGCCATCAGCCGGCCGTTGAAGTCGAAATTGGCGTCGGCGAACGCCTTCGGCAGGAACCGCGCGTACTGGCGCAGCAGGGTGAGCTTGAGGTAGTCGCGCCACAGCGCGATATCGGTCTCGGCCCAGATCTTGCCCGCCTCGGTGACGAAGGACGGCTGGTTCACCACGATCTCGGCGAAGTGCTCCTTCGGCCGCCCCAGGGTGGACGCCTCCAGCCACGGGTCCCAGTCGAATTCCGGGGCCAGGGCCTTGGTGGCGTCCCAGCTCATCCGGTTGTAAGTGGCGTCGGTGTCGCGGTTGCGCACGTTGTCCCAGTGGCCGGCGGCGATCTTGGTCTCCAGGTCGAGTTCGCGCTGGGCCAGCCCCGCGGGGTCGGGCAGGCCGGCCGCGGCGGCCAGGCGTTCGTTGAAGGTCCGGTATCCGGCTAGCTGCTCGGCATACTCGGGTTTGCGGTAGTACTGCTCGCTCAATCCGAGACCGGACTGGCCGATCGAGGGGATGTAGGCGTCGGAGTTCTTGCGGTCGATGCTGATGCCGAGCCCGATCAGCCCGCCGATCGGCAGCGCGCCCATCACGGCGGCCAGCTCGGCCTTGGTCTTGGCGCCGTCGATCTCGGCGAACATCGGCTCCAGCGGGGTGAGCCCGAGCTGCTCGATCTCGTCGAGGTTCATCCTGGCGTCGTACAGATCGCGGATCTGCTGCGCCTCCGACCCCGGCTCCGGATCGGAGATCGACTCGATGATCTCGCGCAACTGCTGTTCGGTGCGGTCATTGGCCTCGCTGATCGCGCCATAGGACACCTTGTCCGGCGGCAGCTGGTACTCCCGCAACCACTTGCCGTTGACGTGCCGGTACAGATCGTCCTGCGGCCTGATCGCCGGATCGGAGCCGGTCATATCGACCTGCTTCAACGGCTGCGCCGCCTCGTCCTCCGAGCAGGACACCAGCAGCGCCGCGGCGGGCACCACCCCTAGAGCCACCAAGAACGCGCGGCGATCCAGCATGAACGGACGACCCGACGATGTCACAAGCTTCCTCTCCCCGAGCACAAAAGTGTGTGTACGGATCGCCGCAGCAAGCGCCGGTCCGCTCGACCGAGGCTACCGGTGCACGCAACCGATGGCGCGGCCATCAATACAACGACCGGCGGGCCAAGTTGGCCCCTGCGGCCTTGGTCAGGCGAACGGCAGCGAGTCGGTGACCAGATCGTCGGGATCGCCGCAGTATGCGACCACCGTGCGATACCCGTCAGGATTGGAGTAGATCAATGGCTTGTTCAATCGCTTGGCCAATTCATCGACATTCCGCTTTTGCTCGACTTCGTCCATCGCACTCAGCTGACCGCAGGTCAGGGTGCTGACCGCAGTGCCCGACGGTTCCGGCTCATCCATCGGCCCCTTGCCGGTAATCACGAAGGTCGATGGTGTCGTCGAAGCCGACGAATCAGCGGTGTCTTCGGAGCTATCGCTCGAGCAGCCGATCAGCGTGGTTGCGATGGCTGCCGCGCCTACGCCGACAACGAAGAGCCGGACGGATGTCATCATCGAGAGGTTCCCCCAAGTAGCGATGTATGTCCTTTGCCGTGCACCGTACCGTGTACGGCGGCGTCGAGATCGACCCCCGACGGAGTCGTAGCGGCAGCCCACCCCCGATTTGGGGGCGACCTGGGCAAACCCTTACACTAGACCGGTTGCCTGCGGCAGCTGTGCCCGCAATTCGGCCGCGAACCCCCAGTGGTCGGTCCGCCAGGATCGGAAGAAACCGCTGGCAGGCGCGCGTTCGGGTGGCAACGCGACCATGCCCGTCGGGTCGGAAATCCGGCGTGCTTTTACGTCCAGGTCAAGGAGGCTGAAGTGATTCAGCAGGAGTCGCGACTGCGCGTCGCCGACAACACGGGAGCGAAGGAAATCCTTTGCATCCGCGTTCTCGGTGGCTCGTCGCGTCGCTATGCCGGTATCGGCGACGTCATCGTCGCCACCGTGAAGGACGCCATCCCCGGCGGCAACGTCAAGCGGGGTGACGTCGTCAAGGCCGTCGTCGTGCGCACCACCAAGGAGCGCCGTCGTCCGGATGGTTCCTACATCCGTTTCGACGAGAACGCCGCCGTGCTCATCAAGGCGGACAACGATCCGCGCGGCACCCGCATCTTCGGCCCGGTCGGCCGCGAGCTGCGCGATAAGAAGTTCATGAAGATCGTCTCGCTGGCCCCGGAGGTGCTCTGACATGAAGGTGCACAAGGGCGACACCGTGCTCGTCATCTCGGGTAAAGACAAGGGCGCCAAGGGCAAGGTCATCCAGGCCTACCCGGCGACCAACAAGGTCCTCGTCGAGGGCGTGAACCGGATCAAGAAGCACGTCGCGAACTCCGCCAACCAGCGCGGCGCCTCCTCGGGCGGCATCGTGACCCAGGAAGCCCCGATCCACGTGTCCAACGTGATGGTCGTCGACTCCGATGGCAAGCCGACCCGCGTGGGCTACCGGACCGACGAAGAGACCGGCAAGCGGGTTCGGATCTCCCGTAACAACGGGAAGGACATCTGACATGACCACGACTGAAAACGTGCAGCCTCGGCTGAAGCAGCGCTACCGCGAGGAAATCAAGGACGCGCTGAACAAGGAATTCAACTACGCCAACGTGATGCAGATCCCGGGCGTGGTGAAGGTCGTCGTGAACATGGGTGTCGGTGACGCCGCCCGCGACGCCAAGCTGATCAACGGCGCGGTCAACGACCTGGCGCTGATCACCGGTCAGAAGCCGGAGATCCGCAAGGCGACCAAGTCCATCGCGCAGTTCAAGCTGCGTGAGGGCATGCCGATCGGCGCCAAGGTCACCCTGCGTGGCGACCGGATGTGGGAGTTCCTGGACCGCCTGGTCTCCATCGCGCTGCCGCGTATCCGCGACTTCCGTGGTCTGTCGCCGAAGCAGTTCGACGGCAACGGCAACTACACCTTCGGTCTGAGCGAGCAGTCGATGTTCCACGAGATCGATGTGGACTCCATCGACCGCCCGCGCGGTATGGACATCACCGTCGTGACCACTGCGACCAACAACGAAGAAGGCCGTGCCCTGCTCAAGCACCTCGGCTTCCCGTTCAAGGAGAACTGAGCACATGGCTAAGAAAGCTCTGGTCAACAAGGCCAACCGCAAGCCGAAGTTCGCCGTCCGGGCCTACACCCGCTGCCAGCGCTGCGGCCGCCCGCACGCGGTCTACCGCAAGTTCGGCCTGTGCCGCGTGTGCCTGCGCGAAATGGCGCACCGCGGCGAGCTGCCCGGCGTGCACAAGAGCTCCTGGTGAGCTGGCGCTGAGCGCGTTCGATTGAGCGAAAACTGAACGAGGGCACGGACTCCGGTGGAGTCCGTGCCCTCGCTCGTTGTCGGGGGTTACCAGGGCAGGCAGCCCGCCATCTTCAGTCGCGTCGCCAGCCCGGACCCGATGGTCGTGCTCGACCCCTGCCCGGTGGTCAGCGCCAGCAGCAGGTCCACACCGAGCCCCGCCCCGATCGAGCACCCCAGCAGGTTGATATCGATCGTGATCCGCTCCTCCGGCGCACCGGGCAGCGGCTCGTCGGCCTGCACCGGCCCCGCCACGGCCACGGTCGCCGCCGCCAACGCCAGGGCGGCAATGCCGGCTTTGATGGATCGCACCTATTCCTCCTCGCCTGCGCTTATCAGCGCGATTGGTGTCCGGGAAATCTGCCCTCACGCGGGTACCCCGCCGTCCCGGCCCGGCGGCCGCTGCCTACTTGTTGACCGGGCAGCTGCGGGGAAACCTCGAGTGGCGCAGACCTCGATGCGCTGTGCAGGCGCCCGGCTCAGAATTCGAGCTCGGACCAGGGGATGCGGATCGGGAACGGGTGCTCGGCGACGATCGCGTCGGAATCCTTGGGCGACCAGTTTCCGGTGAGGAGGTAGTTGGCCGGATGCAGCGGGCGAACACCCTCCGGAAGTTTTCCGTGGGTGGATTCGAGTGCGTAGGCGTGCACCCAGGCGACCGCGCGCTCCTCGTGCGCCAGCGTCACCTCCCAGTACCACGGGATGCCGGCCCCTGCGTATCGAGCTTTCTTCGGTTCCACGTCGGCCGGGTTGTCCGACGGGTCGAGGACTTCGCCGGCAAGCAGGACATCGGTGGCGCAGAGATCTTGGTACGGCTCGGACAGGTGGCGATGGACGAGGAAGTCCGGCGTGACGAAGTCCGATTTTTCGGACCCACCGAGAAAGACGTTCGTCCCTGTACTGACCCGCCATCGCTGAGCCGGATCGGGTCCTTTCGCTTCGCGCGCACAGCGGCGCAGCGCACTCCACATGAGGTTCGCGAACTCTTGATGTTCGTGAGGTCCGCGAGGTAGCCAGATCACCCGTCCCTCCCACAGCTCGATCTGCTCCGCGATTTCCGCCGGGAGTTGCTCCAACTCATCCCAGGTCATGTACCGCGGGAGGTCAGGGCGCTGGATGCGCGGGCTCGACATGGCCTAACCATAGATCGGCAGGCAGGGTGTTCCCGCTGGATGTAGCAGGGAACAAGGCAGACTCGTGCCTGCCATCCGAGCGGCGAAACTCTCGCTACTCCGCGATCATGGCGATACATCCGCCCGGTTACGGCGCCGCACCGCCACTCGGAGCGCTGCGGTGACGCGGGCACGGTTCGGTGCTGCGTCCGGCGGTTTCATCCGGGAGGTTCGCCTCGGTGCCGACGCCCCGACCGGGCGCTATCCGTTCGACCTGCCGGTTGTCGAGGAGCTGGCTCGGCTGGGTGGGCTCGATATCGCTTCAGGTGTGACGTTCCTGGTGGGGGAGAACGGGTCGGGGAAGTCGACGTTGCTCGAGGCGATCGCGGTGGCGGCCGGGTTCAATCCGGAGGGTGGTAGCCAGAACTTCCGGTTCGCCACCCGGGCGACGGAATCGTCGCTGGGCGAGCACCTGGTGCTGTTGTGGGGGTTGTCCAGGCCGCGCACCGGGTTCTTCCTGCGGGCCGAGTCGTATTACAACGTCGCCTCCGAGATCGAGCGGCTCGGCCCGTCGCTGCTGTCCTCGTATGGGGGGTCTCGCCGCACGAACGCTCGCACGGTGAGTCCTTCGCCGACCTGGTGGTTCATCGATTCGGCCCGCACGGGCTGTACCTGCTGGACGAGCCGGAGGCCGCGCTGTCGGTCAGCGGCTGCATGGCGGTGCTCGCGCGATTGGCCGAGCTCACCGAGCAAGATTGTCAGGCGATCGTCGCTACTCATTCGCCCGTTCTGCTCGCCCTGCCGGGCGCAACCATCTACGAGATCAGCGACGACGGGGCCATCAGTCGCGTCGAGTACGACGATGCGTTGCCGGTCCGGTTGACCCGAGCCTTCCTCACTGCCCCGGAGAAATACTTGCGGCACCTGCTCGGCGACGAGAACGGCCCCGAGTGATTCGGGGCATGACCGGCGATGCCGCTTCGCTCTACCGTCGGTCAATGAGGATCGTTGCGTCGGGGGCTGTGCTCACGGGGTTTGCGATGCTTTTGTGCTGGGCGGATCGGGCACAGCTCAGGCGCGGTCGCCCGCGGATCTCCAGGTGCAGGCCGGATGCGGTTATCCGACGAACCACACGGTCGTGGTGCGCAACCAAGGGCCCGCGCCGGCCTACGACGTCACCGTCCGCTACTGGTCTGCGTTCGGGCCGGTAGGCGAGCACCACGTGCCGATCATCGAACCGGGCTACGCAGCCGTCTACGACCTGGGGCCCATGCGCACCCTGGAACTCGCCGCAGTCACCGCTACGAGCCGGACCCCCGATGCCGTACCCGGCAACAACCAGGGCATCTTCCCCACCCTGTACCTCCCGTCCACCCGATGCCCTGCTTCCTGTGAGGAGCGGCCGGGACATGGGTTGGTGCGGCGTCCCTCCGCCCCCGATTTGGTCCTGACCAGGGCTCCATCTACACTAGAGCGGTTGCCTGGGCACCTCTGTGCCCGCATGCGGTCTGTGTGTGGGTGGTCCGGGCGATGCGAACTCATCCGGTCGGCAAGGGTCGACCGGACCAGCCGAATTGCTGTAGGCCCACGATCCGTGTCCTGACATGGGTGCTGTATGGGAACCGCAGCGAGAAAGGTGTCGAGGTCGAACTATGACCATGACTGATCCGATCGCAGACTTCCTGACGCGTCTGCGCAACGCCAACTCGGCGTACCACGATCAGGTGAAGGCTCCGCACTCCAAGCTCAAGGCGAACATCGCCGAGATCCTGAAGCGTGAGGGTTACATCGCCGATTACCGCACCGAAGACGCCGCCGTTGGCAAGAACCTCGTCGTCGATCTGAAGTACGGCCCCAGCCGTGAGCGCAGCCTGCAGGGCCTGCGCCGCGTCTCGAAGCCGGGTCTGCGTGTGTACGCGAAGTCCACCAACCTGCCCAAGGTCCTCGGCGGCCTCGGCGTGGCGATCATCTCCACGTCCACCGGCCTCCTGACCGACCGTCAGGCAGCCAAAGCCGGCGTGGGCGGCGAAGTCCTCGCCTACGTCTGGTAAGGGAGGTAGAGACATGTCGCGTATTGGTAAGCAGCCCATCGCCATCCCCTCCGGCGTCGAAGTCACCATCAACGGCCAGGACATCGCGGTCAAGGGCCCCAAGGGCCAGCTGTCGCTGACGGTGTCCGAGCCGATCACCATCACCAAGGGTGAAGATGGTCAGCTCCAGGTCGCCCGTCCCGACGACGAGCGCCGCAGCCGTGCCCTGCACGGCCTGACCCGCACCCTGGTCGCCAACATGATCGAAGGCGTCACCAAGGGCTACGAGAAGAAGCTCGAGATCGCCGGCGTCGGTTACCGCGTCGCGCTCAAGGGCCAGAACCTCGAATTCGCCCTCGGCTACAGCCACCCGGTCGTTGCCGAGCCCCCGCAGGGCATCACCTTCGCGGTGGAATCGCCCACCAAGTTCTCGGTGGCCGGTATCGACAAGCAGCTGGTCGGCGAGGTCGCCGCCAACATCCGCAAGTACCGGAAGCCGGAGCCGTACAAGGGCAAGGGCATCCGCTACGCCGGCGAGAACGTTCGCCGCAAGGTCGGAAAGACGGGTAAGTGATCATGGCGCAAACCGAGAATCAGAAGGCCAAGCGCATTCCGCTGGGCAAGGATGCTTCCACCCGGCGTCGGCTGTCGAAGACCCGTCGCCACTTCCGCCTGCGCAAGAAGGTCGCCGGCACCACCGAGCGTCCGCGTCTGGTCGTGCACCGCTCCTCGCGGCACCTGCACGCCCAGCTGATCGACGATTCGGTCGGCAAGACCATCGCCGCGGCCTCCAGCATCGAGGCCGATGTGCGCGCGCTCGACGGCGACAAGACCGCCAAGGGCAAGAAGGTCGGCGAGCTGATCGCTGAGCGTGCCAAGGCTGCCGGTGTCGAGGCCGTCGTGTTCGACCGTGGTGGCCACGACTACCACGGCCGCATCGCCGCGCTGGCCGATGCCGCTCGCGAAGGTGGGTTGAAGTTCTGATGATGATCAAGATTGCGAACGGAAGGAACGTCTGATGCCGGGACGTCAGAGGCGTGACGGCGGAAACGGACCCGCCGGACAGAACGGAAGCGCCCCCGAGGGCGGCCGCGACAACCGCCGTGGTGGCGACCGTCGCGGTGGCGGTGACCGTCGCGACCAGGCCGCCGAGAAGAACCAGCTCGAGCGCGTCGTCGCGATCAACCGCGTGTCGAAGGTCGTGAAGGGTGGTCGTCGCTTCAGCTTCACCGCCCTGGTCATCGTCGGTGACGGCAACGGCCTGGTCGGTGTCGGTTACGGCAAGGCCAAGGAAGTTCCCGCGGCCATCCAGAAGGGTGTCGAGGAAGCGCGCAAGGGCTTCTTCCGCGTCCCGATGATCGGCTCCACCATCACCCACCCGGTGCAGGGCGAGGCGGCGGCCGGTGTGGTCATGCTGCGTCCGGCTTCCCCGGGTACCGGTGTGATCGCCGGTGGCGCCGCGCGTGCCGTGCTCGAATGCGCGGGCATCCACGACATCCTGGCCAAGTCGCTCGGTAGCGACAACGCGATCAACGTCGTGCACGCGACCGTTGCCGCCCTCAAGCAGCTGCAGCGTCCCGAAGAGGTCGCGGCCCGTCGTGGTCTGCCGCTCGAGGACGTCGCTCCCGCGGGCATGCTGCGTGCTCGTGCCGGACAAGGAGTCTGACCATGGCAGATCTCAAGGTGACCCAGATCAAGAGTTCGATCGGCGCCAAGCAGAATCAGCGGGACAGCCTGCGCACCCTCGGCCTGCGGGGCATCCGCAAGTCGGTGGTCCGTGAGGACAACGCCCAGAACCGCGGGCTGATCAACGTCGTGCGCCACCTCGTGACAGTTGAGGAGGTCTGACATGACCATCAAGTTGCATCACCTGCGTCCTGCCCCCGGCGCCAAGACCGACAAGACCCGTGTGGGTCGCGGTGAGGGCTCCAAGGGTAAGACCGCGGGTCGTGGTACCAAGGGCACCAAGGCTCGTAAGAACGTCCCGGCCGCCTTCGAGGGCGGGCAGATGCCGATCCACATGCGGCTGCCCAAGCTCAAGGGCTTCACCAACCCGTTCCGCACCGAATACCAGGTCGTGAACGTCGGGGCGATCGCCGAACTGTTCCCGCAGGGCGGCCAGATCGGCAAGGACGAGCTCGTCGCTGCCGGCGCGGTTCGCAAGAACCAGCTGGTCAAGGTTCTCGGCGAGGGAGAGATCTCCGTCGCGGTCCAGATCAGCGCGGACAAGTTCTCCGGCTCCGCCAAGGAGAAGATCACCGCGGCCGGTGGCACCGTCACCGAGCTGGGCTGACGTTAGGAATTCCACAGCGGCACCGGACGAGTGAGAACTCGTCCGGTGCCACTGTTAGAGTTCAAGTGTTGTCTGCCAAGACTCGTCATGGGGTCGGCGTCGAGGGGCCGGGATTTCGGATTCCGGACCACCGCTGAAAATTCCATGGCATGACCATGTCGTTCGCCAGGAGGATCTGTGCTTTCCGCCTTCGTATCGGCCTTCCGGACTCCGGACTTACGGCGGAAGATTCTCTTCACGCTGGGGTTGGTCGCGCTGTACCGTGCCGGTGCCGCGTTACCGTCGCCCGGCGTCGATTATCGGGCGGTCCAAGAGTGCGTCGACCTGGTCTCCGGCGGTGAGAACGCTGGTATCTACCAGCTGATCAACCTGTTCTCCGGTGGTGCGTTGCTGCAGTTGTCGGTCTTCGCGATCGGCATCATGCCCTACATCACCGCGAGCATCATCATTCAGCTGCTGACGGTCGTCATCCCGCGGTTCGAGGAACTGCGTAAGGAAGGCCAAGCCGGCCAGACCAAGATGACGCAGTACACGCGTTATCTGTCGATCGCGCTGGCCGTGCTGCAAGCCACCGGTCTGGTCGCGCTCGCGGCCCGCGGTCAGCTGTTGCAGGGCTGCCAGCAGGACATCCTGGCCGACACCAGCATCTTCGGCATGATCATCATCGTGCTGGTCATGACGGCCGGTGCGGCGCTGGTCATGTGGTTCGGTGAGCAGATCACCGAGCGCGGTATCGGCAACGGTATGTCGCTGCTGATCTTCGCCGGTATCGCCGCCCGCATCCCGGTCGAGGGCAAGGCCATCCTGGACAGCCGCGGTGGCCTGGTGTTCGGCCTGGTGTGTGTGGCCGCGTTCGCGATCATCGTCGCGGTGATCTTCGTCGAGCAGGGTCAGCGCCGGATCCCGGTGCAGTACGCCAAGCGCGTGGTCGGCCGCAAGATGTACGGCGGCTCCTCGACCTACCTGCCGCTGAAGGTGAACCAGGCCGGCGTCATCCCGGTGATCTTCGCGTCCTCGCTGCTGTATCTGCCGAATCTGATCGCACAGCTGACGGGGTCGCAGAACAATCCCGATCCCAGCTGGTGGCAGGAGCTCATCCAGAAGTATCTGGTGAATCCGAGCAACCCGGTCTACATCGCGATCTACTTCGGCATGATCGTGTTCTTCACCTACTTCTATGTCGCGATCACCTTCAATCCGGAGGAACGCGCCGACGAGATGAAGAAGTTCGGTGGCTTCATTCCGGGCTACCGGCCCGGTAAGCCGACCGCCGATCATCTCAGTTTCGTGCTGAGTCGCATCACCCTCCCCGGCTCGATCTACCTCGGCGCGGTAGCCGTCCTGCCGAACCTGTTCCTCGACATCGGTAATACCGGTGGGGTACAGAACCTGCCGTTCGGCGGCACGGCCGTGCTGATCATGGTGAGCGTCGGTTTGGACACCGTGAAGCAGATCGAAAGCCAACTGATGAATCGAAATTACGAAGGGTTCCTCAAGTGAGAGTTGTACTGCTCGGACCGCCGGGTGCCGGCAAGGGCACGCAAGCCGTTCTGCTGTCGGAAAAGCTCGGTGTGCCACACATCTCCACGGGGGACCTGTTCCGCGCCAACATCAGCCAGCAGACCCCGCTGGGCCGCGAGGCGCAGAAGTACATCGACGCGGGCGATCTGGTGCCAAGCGATGTGACCAACCGGATGGTCGAGGCTCGCGTGGCCGAGCCCGACGCCGCCAACGGTTTCGTGCTCGACGGCTACCCGCGCACGGTCGACCAGGCCGACGCGCTGGAGAAGATCCTCGGCGATATGGACAAGAAGCTGGACGCGGTGCTGTGCTTCGTCGTGCCGGAGGAAGTGCTGAAGGAGCGCATGCTGGCGCGTGGCCGCGGCGATGACAACGAAGAGATCATCGACAACCGGCTGCGGGTGTACCGCTCGGAGACCGAGCCGCTGCTCGAGCACTACGACGGCCTGGTCGTCACCGTCGACGGTGTCGGCGAGGTCGACGAGGTCAACGCCCGCGCGCTGGCCGCACTGGGACACTGATCATCCACTCGACGATGGAGCACTGAGGCGCCATGGTTTTCGGCCGCAAGCGCAAGAAGGTGGTGCCGTTCCGTACGGCGGGTGAAGTGGACGCGATGGCGGCCGCGGGTGCGATCGTCGGTCGCGCCCTGGTCGCCGTCCGTGCGGCCGCGGTACCAGGCGCCTCGACGCTCGATCTCGATCAGGTGGCCGAGCAGGTCATCCGGGACGCCGGCGCGGTGCCGTCGTTCAAGGGGTACCAGGGTTTCCCCGCCTCGATCTGCGCCTCCGTCAACGACCGGGTGGTGCACGGCATCCCCTCGGCCGAGGAGATCCTGGTCGAGGGCGATCTGGTGTCGATCGACTGCGGCGCCATCCTCGACGGCTGGCACGGCGATTCGGCATGGACCTTCGGCGTCGGCGAACTCTCCGAGGACGACCGGCTGCTGAGCGAAGCCACCCGGCTGTCGATGGAGGCCGGTATCGAGGCCATGCTGCCCGACAACCGGCTCTCCGATGTCTCGCACGCCATCGAGCTGGGCACCCGCGCCGCCGAGAAGGCGCACGGGCGCAACTACGGCATCGTCGACGGCTACGGCGGCCACGCCATCGGCCGCGAGATGCACATGGAACCCTTCCTGCCCAACGAGGGCGAACCGGGCAAGGGCCCGCTGCTGGTGGTGGGTTCGGTGCTGGCCATCGAGCCGATGCTGACCCTGGGCACCAGCGAAACCGACGTCCTCGACGACGACTGGACGGTCGTCACCTCCGACGGCTCCCGCGCCGCGCACTGGGAGCACACCGTGGCCGTCACGGAGGACGGGCCCCGCATCCTCACCCCGCGGCCGGAGTAATCACTCCGTTGTCCTCATCCCTCCAGTAGGAGGGTCACGGGCCCGTCGTTGGTCAGGTCGATGTGCATGTGGGCGCCGAAACGGCCGGTGGCGACGGTGGCGCCGAGGGCTCGCAGCGCGGCGGCGAAATGGTCGACCAGGGGTTCGGCGATCGGGCCGGGGGCGGCGGCCGACCAGGACGGGCGGCGGCCCTTCTTGGTGTCGGCGTAGAGGGTGAACTGGCTGACGACCAGGATCGGCGCATCCAGATCCGCGGCGCTGCGTTCGCCGTCGAGCACCCGCAACCGCCACAGTTTGTCCGCCAGCGCGGCGGCGGTCTGCTCGGTGTCGTCATGGGTGACGCCGACCAGCGCCACCAGGCCGTGGGGTGCGCCGTGGGCGGCGGGGTCGATGTGGCCGACCACCTCGCCGTCGACGCTGACTTGCGCAGATGTCACTCGTTGCAGCAGTACTCGCACGCGGCCATCATGGCAGGTCCGTCCGCGCCGCACGGTACCCGCGTGCCACTCCGGCGCCACCTGCGATTCAACTCGGCGCTACTCGGGATTCGCGATCGGCTGTCACAGTCGCACACGAGCTGACGGAGTGCGGGCGACCGTACTGGTGGTGAGGAGCGAGCATGGGCGCCGACAAGGTCGAGGCCGATCCCGACGATTTCCAGAAAGCCGCCGAAAAGACCGGCGCGGTGCGCGATAAGGTGCGCGGCATCCTCAACACTCTGGAAACGTCGATCAGCTCCTACGGAACCCCTTGGGGCAACGACAAACTCGGCGCTTCCTTCACCGATGGCGAGCAGGGCTATTTCGCCGCACGCGAAAACCTGACCGGCAACATCGAGAATGTGGCCAACTCGTTCAACAACTTCCGCAGCGGCCAGGCCCAGACCGTGGTCGCGTTGCGGAGGATGGAGCAGGCGAACGAGGGCAACTTCCAGTGACCGAAAGCCACTGAGAGCCATGGCGAACGAACGCGCGAAGACGGAACTCGCCGGCCTGATCGAGGAAGTCGGCCAGCAGTTCCGCGAGATCGCACGCATCCAGGAAGAGCGCGCGCAGCTCACGGCCAGCGCCACGGTGCGACGGAAGCGGGTCACGGTCACGGTGAATGCCGACGGCGTAGTCATCGACACCAAATTCGGCCCGAATATCGAGGACCTGAGCTACTCCGAGATCGCCGCCGCCGTCACCGAAGCCGCGCAGAAGGCGAATGCCGAAGTGCTGCGCAAGGGCCAGCAGCTGATGAATCCGCTCGACGACCGGCGGGCGCGGCTGCCGAAGCTGTCGGACCTCATCGAAGGCATGCCCGACCTGACCGGCGACCTGCCCAAGCCGCGGCGCGCCTCGACCGACGCGCCCGCCGCCCGCAGCCAATCCACCGTCGAGGACGGCAGTGCCGCACCGGAATTCGCCGATGCCGAGGTGCCGAAGCCGGACAGCGACGGCGGCGTCACCGATTCCGGCTGGTGAGCTGACCTAGACCCGCAATGGCGATCGATTTCCCCACCGTCCTCGGGTGGGTCGCCGGCACCGACTGGCCGGACGGCAACGAGGATGACATGCGCTCGCTCGCCGATGACTGGCGCGCGGCAGCCGAAGCCATCCAAGAGGTGATCGCCGACGTCCGCGCGGCCAAAACGGTGTCGCTGAACGCCTACCCCGAGGGCGAAGCGCCCAAGGACATCGCCAAGGCCTTCGACTCGATGCTCTATGCGACCGAGGGCCAGGAAAAGGGTTCCCTCGAGCAGTTGGTCGAGGGACTCAACAGCATGGGCGAGTCCGCCGACGAGATGGCGAACGAGATCGAATACGCCAAGCTGATGGTGATCTCGTCGCTGGTGCTGCTGGCGGCCGAGCTCGCCGCGGCCTGGATCTTCCCGCCAACAGCGCCTGCGGTGCAGGCCGCCGCGATCGCCGTCACCCGGATCGCGATCCGGATCATCGGGCAGACAGCCGCCCGCGCCATCCGCAATATGGTCGTGTCGCTGGCGCGCAAGAAGTTCTTCCAGTTCATGGTGCGCCACGTCGCCATCGATACCGTCATCGGCACCGGTCAGGACCTCGGTATCCAGGCGTATCAGGTGTGGCAGGGCAACCGCAAAGACATCAACTGGGAGCAGGTTGCCGTCACCGCGGTGTCATCCGCGGTGGGTGGTGCGGTGGCGGGGCCGCTGGCACACCGGATGGGTAACTGGCTCGGGCCGCAGCGGCTGCCCGACGGGACCATGGTCCGGCCGCAGCGCGTCAACCCGATCGTCAACGGTTTGATCAGCGGTTCCACGGCCGGTTTGGCCGGTGCGACCGCGGGTTACGCGGCGAGTCTCGGCACCCAATTCGGCATCGATTGGGCGCAAGACGGCTGGGACGACGCGACCAAGAACCTCGGCAACGCCATCAACAATTTCGATCCGCGCGCGATCACCGCCGGCGTTTTCAACGGCGCCGCGAGTGGAGCGAACAAGGCGTGGGCGAACCAGGTTTGGAGCAATCGACGGCCGGATCTGTTCAACCAGCCGAGTTTCCAGTCGCGGGTCGACGCGCTGATCTTCGGGCCGGGTGGGGCGCCCGGCTCCGGCGCGGGCGGGCCAGGGACTCCCGGTGGTACGGGCGGGCAGCCGGGCGCGGGTGGGGGTGGTACGCCGGGGGCCGGCGGGGGCAATCAAGGCGCCGGTCAGGGTGGTTCTGGCGCGAATCAGGGAGGAACCGGGGCCAATCAGGGAGGTGCCGGCGGCGCCAACCAAGGAGGTAATAGCGGCGCCAACCAAGGGGCCAGCAACGGCGCGAACCAGGGCGGAAACAACAACGGCGGCAACCAATCCGGAAGCCAGGGCGACAGCGGCCGCACCTCCCCGGCCCAGGGTGACGGCGGTCGCGTCGATGACGGTTCCGCGCCGCCGCCGAGTCAGGGCGATCAGCGGGGCGACAGCGGCGGAGATTCGCGGTCCGGTGAGGGCGGCCGGGACGAAGGTCGTGCGGGTGAGAGCCGCGCCGGGGATGCCACCGACCGCGGTGATAGTGACAGCCGGGCAGGCGACTCCTCGCGGGCCGGCGATGCCTCCCGGGGTGATTCCGCCGGCGACGCCGGTGACCGCGAGAGTGGTGGTCGTGCGGGCGCGGCCCCCGGCGCAGACGGTGTGCGCGGCGATGGCCTGCAAGCCGATTCGCGCGCCGGAGGCGACAGCGGAGTCGGCCTTCACCACGGAATGCCGGGCGTGCCGTTGAATCTCGGTCCCGAAACCGGGATGGACGGGCTCAGCGAGGCCGGGGAGGATGCCGCGGCGAGTGGGGCGGCTCCGGTCGCGCCGACGCCCCCGGTCGCCGGCGCACCTGCGCCTCCCGCGAACACGACCCCGGGCGCGTCGCCGGCCGCGTCGAGTGGGAGGCCCGCGGCGGTGCGGGCGCGTCGAGCCCGGCGCGGGGCGCCGACGGGCGCGTACCCGGTGGCGACAGCCCCGTCAGCGGCGGACCGGATCGTGCAGGAACCAACGACACAGCCGATCCGATCACTCCGGGCGACGAGAGTAGCCAACCGCGCGCGGGCTCACCCGATGACGCTGCGTCCGCGGCGGATTCGCGCGCGAGCGTGCCCGACACCAACCGCGCCACTCCCGTCCTCGGCGACCATCAGCCGGGCATCCAAGCCGGTTCGCGCCCCGGTGACGAGTTGCCCGGCCTCGCCGGTGCCGACCGCACGGGCCGAGATCCGAGCGACCTGGCCGTCCCAGTCCGGGGCGACGAGGAGCTGGCGGGCGCGGACCGTGAGCGTGGCGATGACGTGCCTGCGGGCGCGGATCGTGGGCGCGGTGACGACCTGCTCGGCGGCGATGATCGCGGGCGGGACAGCGACGAGCCGGCCGGTGGCGATCGCGGGCGTGGCGATGACGTGCTGGATGGTGCTGATCGCCAGCGCGGCGATGACGTGCTGGGCGGTGGTGATCGCGGGCGTGGCGATGACTCTCCGGTCGTTGGTGATCGCGGGCGTGGTGATGACGTGCTCGGTGGTGCTGATCGCGAACACGGCGATGACGTCCCGGGCGGGGTCGACCAGGGACGCGGCGACGATCAGTCCGACAGCACCGACGCCCGCGATGACGCCGCCGCCGGGCGCGACGAGCGACCGGGCACGGATGGTGACGCCGAGCGGTCTGCCCAGGATGGCCAAGTGCCCGGGGATCGGCCCGGCTCGGACCGGGCGGCATCACCTGCCAGGGACGACGCCGATGGGTCGGAGCCGGACGACGTTGCCCCGCAGCGGCGCCCGGATTCGGATGCCGGCGACATGGACGGTTCCGCCCTCCCGCCGGCTATGTTCGTCATCCCGCCGCCGGATCTCTCGGCCGGCGGTGTCGGCGGTCGCGACAACGGCCCGGGCATCAACCGGATCGGTTCGCGTGACACCGCTCCGATCGGCGACTCGACGGATACGGCCGCGATGCGTTCCGATGACACCGGCACGCGGGATGGTGCCGCGCGGCGAGGTCGCTGCGCCGAGCTCGCATTGCGTCTGCTCCGCGATCTGACCGGCAGCCGGGCGATCACCCCGCCGGTGCGTCCGGTCGGGCCGGAGGGCATGTCCGCGGGGGAGGTCGAGGCGGCGGCGGGTGGGCGGCTGCGGCCGTTCGACGGGCATCAGGCCATCGCCGATCAGTTGCACATCCTCGGTCCCGGTTCGGCGGCGCTGGTGGTGGACGACTACTCCGGGCCGGCCAATCAATACCGGGTGGGCGCGCACGCGTATGTGCTGGTCAACGAGAACGGCACGCTCATGGTGCGGGACCCGGGCGCGGGTCGCGTCGAGGGCTTCCCGCCCACGCTGCCGCGCGACGTGCGCGGCACCTACGGCGTCGTCTACGACGCGGCGGGCAATCCGCTGCATCCGTTGGACGAGACGGTGCCCGCGGCGGGCGGGCTCGACGCCGACCGGCGGGTGGGCGCCGGGGACGGCAATCAGCCCGCACCGCTGCGCGCGGTGCCGGAGGGGATGTACCGCGGCAGCGACGGCAACTGGCACCACACCGACGATCCGCCGAACACCTGGCGGGACAAGAACTTCCAGCTGCGCGACGCCCAGCGCTGGATCCCCGATCCGCGTACCTCCTACGGCTACCGGTACGAGGCGCAACCCGGGCCCGCGACTCCGTACCAGGTCACCGATGCGGCGATCGCGGACCGTCTGGCGCAGGCGTCGGCGGACCGGATCGCGCTGCAGGGTGAGCGTGACGCGCTCGGCACCCTGGTCAAGCAGCATATGGCCGAGTTCGGGATCACCGATATCCACGATCTCGCGCCGAAACGTCTGGACGCGGAGATCCAGCGGCAGATCAATCGGATCGCGACCGACCGCGACATTCCCGAGCCGGAGCGGATCGCGAAGTTGATCCGGATCGGCGAGCTGCGCGCGGAAGCCGAGCGGTACAACGATCTCGGCCAGGAGATGGTGGCGACCTCCAAGCTGCTCGGTGAGCTGGGCGCGACCGCGTTCGTGCTGGATTCGGCATTACGACCGGGCGCGGTGCAACTCACCCCGTTCCCGGGCGCGTTCGACGGAGCCAATACCGTCGACATCGCGGCGCTGGAGCCGGGCACCGGCGGGAAGCCGCCGAAGCTGGTCGTGGTCGAGGCCAAGGGTGTCGGGTCGACACTCGGTGGCTCGAAATCCGTTAGTGCGCAGCAGGGTTCGCCCGAGTATCTACGCCGCACCCTGGCGATCGACACCAACCTCGCCACTCTGCTGCGCGCCTCCCCGGAGCGGTTGCGGGCCCTCGACAGCGACCCCGCGGGCGAAGCGCTGATCGCCGCACGCGACGCGCTGCTGCGCGCCCACCGCGACGGCACGTTGGAAATCGAGTACTACCTCGCGCACACCTCCGAACGCGGCGAGGTGACCATCCGCCGGTTCGACCTGAACCGCGACGGGCAGCCGGTCCCGATGGACATCATCGGCGGCGTCCAAGCGACCCGGCCGGCGCCGGACTACCCGGTCGGCGTTCTCGACGGCGACGCCCGCATCGGCGACCGCCCCGACGACGACGTGGACGGCCCCGCCACCGACGATCGCGTGGCCGACGCCCCGACCCCCGACCGCAGCGCTGATGACGCCTCGACCGGTGATCGCGACGCTGAAGATGCCCCGACCGCTGACCGGACCCCCGACACCCCACCCTCCGAAGCCTCCCGCCTACGGGACGACCTGCGTCGCCAAACCCCCGTCGACGATCGCACCGCCCCCGTACACCGCCCGGAGATCGGCCCGAACGGCCTGCCGGGCGACCGCACCACGCCCGTGTTCGACGCGGCGCGGTTCCACAACGACGGATCGCCGGTCACCGTCGCCACGGTGCGGGTCCACGTCGACTCAGACGGCACGCTGGACGCTGCCGGGATCCGGGCGGTGACCGACCACATGCAGCGCACGGTCGATGAGCTGCTCAACGCCGGTGCGCAGCTGCGCAACGGAGACACGCTGCTCATCGACCTCGTCGCGACGACCGACGCGGACGCGGCGCATGTGCAGGTGGGGGCGGGCGAACCCGGCCCCGGTGTGCGCACCGCGAACGATGACCCGGCCGTGATCGTCAACGATCTGCGCCGCCATCTCGGGCTCGGCCCGCTCAATCCGAACCTCGGCACCGATCTCGGTTTCAGCGACGCCGATCTCGCCCAGCTGAGCAACGACATCGCCGCGGCGAACACCCCGTCGCGGCTCGACAGTATGGCGGCGACCCGCGAGATCGCCCCGAATTACCTTGATGTGCTGGAAGACCCGGTGCATCAGGCGCGCGTGCAGGACGCGCTGCGCGATGGCGACCGATTCCTGATCGGTGCCGATCCGCGTACGAACGATTACGGGCAACTGATCAACGACGGCGGCCCCGAGGTGTTCGGGCGTTCCACCAACTGCGTCGACTGCGTGCGGGCGGCGCTGGCATCGTTCTTCGGCGATCCGCAGGTGGCCTTCCCGCGCTGGCTGAGTGAGGACTTCGCCGACGTGCCCATCAACGCGATCGGCGGCGAACCCGACGCCGATCTGCGCATTGCCGAATGGCTGGGCCGAGACTGGCGGCAGAACGCGAATCTGCCGATAGCGGTGCAATTCCACGGGCTGCACCATCAGATCAACTCGCTGGGTCCGGGCTCGGCCGCGGTGGTGATCAACTACTGGCACCGCACCGATCCGGACACCGGGCAGAAACTGTTCACCGACGACGGCAAACCGCTCTACGACAACGGCCATGCCACGCTGGTGGTGTACCCGCTGGGCGCCGATGGTCCGGTGTGGTGGGATCCGCAGCACGGCACGACCTCCGAGACCCCGCCGAAGCTGCTCGTCGACAACAGCGCGGCGATGCTCTACATCGACCTCCCGGCGGATTTCGCCGCACCCGCGGACCAGTCGCAACCGAAGCAGGAGACCGGCGATGGATCGACTCCAGAACAGGCACCAAGTGGAACGCTATCTGGCGCAGATCTTCCCGGGCCGCCAGTTCCGGATCCATCGCGCCCGGCACGGCTGGGTGTGCCGGCCGACGTTGCCATCGGAGCAGGGGATCGGCCTGGGGAACTACGTGGTGGACTCCCGGACGGGCGCGGTGACGGAACACCCGAGCCTGCCGCCGGCGGTGATCGGGCAGATGTTCGACCAAGCGATCGAGACCGGGCAGCCGATCCGGGCCCGGCAGATCCATCCGACCCGGTGGCAGGCGACGATGCGGCGGATCCGCGAGGACCGCAACGAGATCGAGTACCTGGTGCGGGCGGAGTCGACCGACGACCCGACGCTGGAACACCGGCTGACGATCGACAAGCAGACCCTGCGCAGCCGGACGGACGCACCGGCGATCCATCAGGTGTGCGCGCGGGCGAAGGCGTGGGCGACAGCGCACCGCAGCCCGGACGGGACCTGGCCGGAACAGGGGACGTTCGAGCTGTAGCCGGCCCGGATTCCGCCGACCCCTACGATCTCGTCCGCGAAACCGGCCAACCGGACGGCTGGCTGATCCACCCGGCCGATCCGGCGCAGGCCGAGGTGCGGCAACTGCTGGCCCGCACCGAGTCCGGCCGGGGCGCGCTCGCGACGTTGCGCGCGGCGGATGTGATGGTTCGCTTCGAGGAGCCCGGCGCGGGGCCGGCCCTGCCCGACGCCTTCGACGGGCGGACGATGGAAGTCTTCGTCGGCACCCGCGAACGCGATCTGGTCGCGCAGGCGGCCGCGCTGGTGCGGGCAGCGGCGCTGACCGATGCCGTCGTGGCCGGCCGGCTGGAGACGATGCCGGCCCGCATCCGTGGGCTCGATCGCGCCGAGCACATCGACGCGCACCGCCGCGCGGAGGCCGATGCGATCGCGCGGGTGGCCGAGTTCCGGGACGAACTGCGCCGCGCCGGTTACGACGCTGATGCCGTCCCGATCCGGGACGCCGTGGACGCGGCGGTCCGCGCGGATCTCGAGTCGGCGTATCTCGACGCATACGCGGATGCGCTGCGCCAGGCCGATTCTCCGGAAACCGCGCGCGAGGCCGCACTCGCGCACCTGCTCGCGCACCCGATGTTCGACCCCGCCGACGCGGACTCCGGACCGACGAAGACCGCAGGCGCGCAATGGGATGCGGAACAGCGCCCTCACTCGCCGGAGGGCATGGACGAGTATGTCCCGTCCTCGCCGGAAGCCGCGCGCGCCGTCGCTGCGCTGCTGCGCGCCGAATCCGCCGCCACGCGCGAGGTGATGCGGATCGAAGGCGACTGGGACCGGGTGGTCGACCGGCTCCTGCTGGCCGCGGGCCGATCCGGCGATGAGCTTCCGAACACCCGCCCCGAGATCCTCGAGGTCTTCACCCGTCATCCGGAGTTGGGCGAGACCGACGATGTGCGGGTCCTCGCGGAACTCACCGACCAGCACACCAGAGCCACCGCCGACCGCGCGCGCCTGGTCGGCGAGATCACCGACTTCGTCCGCAGGGACCTGGCCGGCCCCGGGATTGCCGACGATCGGCCCACCCCGCTGCGCGTGGAGCGCGACCCGACGGGTGTCTTGCATGTGCAGCGCGGCGATGCGCCGGCCCGTCCGGACGAGGCATCCCCACCGCGATCTGCGGAATCCGATGACGCCGCTGTGCGGGGCGATGCCGATCCGGATGGCGTGGTTGTGCGGGGCGATGCTGACCCGGATGGCGCGGTCGTGCGGGGCGAGGGTGACCCAGACGCAGCAGTCGTGCGGGCGGACGCCGACCCCGATGACGCCGTCGTCCGCGCCGACGTCGACCCCGACAGCACCCTCGGCGATTCCCTCAGCGATCGCACCGCCGAGCAGCTGCGTCAGTTGGCGTTCAACCCCAGGAACTACGATCTGACCAGGTGGGCGTTGCACACCCTGGATCGGCTCGGGGTGGATGTGCGGTTCAGCACCGAACCGGATGCCCGCCTGGGCAGGCAGTCGAACGGCAGGGTCGATCTCGGTCCGGTCGCGGGATATGACCCGGCCACCAACACGGTGGTGCTTGACCGCAATGCCGACCCGGCCGAGCTGGTGCGGGAACTGGTGCGTGGCGCCCGGCTGGCCGAACTGTTCGCCGCCGATGCCGACCAGCCGCTGCCGCAGCTGTCACTCAGCCGCGACGAGTACGTGAAGCTGATGCTGGACCGGGCGGCGGAGGCCTTGGGGCTGGCGTACCGTTCCGATGCCGACAGCGCCGGCAAGTTCGATCTGAAGCGCCCCGGTGTCTCCCCGCTCGAGCGCGCGTTCGTCGCCGCGTATCAGGATGCGGTGAAACAGGCCAAGAACGCCTACTGGAAATCGGGTGTGGTCCGTTCCTTCCCGGCCTACCACCGGGCGGCGTTCCGAGCCGGCGTGCGTGCAGTACGAACCCAATTGGACACGCTCGGACCGCTGATCGACGGCGTCCGTCACAGCGATCATTTCGGGGCGGTCTGGGATCGAGCGCACGGCATCGACCCGGGCAGCGCCGGCACCCCACGGCCACCGAAGGCCGATCGAGACAACGAGCTCCTGGCCGACCACTTGGCCTCGGAGATCGAGAGTCTGCGGATGGTGCGGGAATTGGGCACCTACGTCCCGTTCGGGCCCGCGGAGAGCACCTACACCAACGCCTACGACAAGGCATATGCCAAGGCCGAGAAGGCTTTGCGGCGCAACCCGGGCGGACCGCCACCGGAGCAGGTGGCCCGGCAGGCGGGCCGCGAAGCGCTCGAGCGCTACCTCGATCGCACCGGCGCGGACAAGGCCGAGGTCCTGCTCGACGTCGTCCGGGCCACCGGCGACCTCGAGGGATCGCACTGGGGCTTCCCACGCAAGCCCGCCGACGTTCCCACCTCGCTCGATACTCCCGCCGACCCGGCTCCCGACCACCCGAGCGACCCCGGTCTCGCGCGGCGGGTACTGGACCTCGAGTTCGACGACGAACCGCATCCGCAGCGCCTGACCGACAACGTCGTCCGCTACCCCGCCACCGACGAGAAAACCTGGCCGCGTCTGGTCATCGTCGCCGAGACGGGCGGTCATATCGACGCGCTGCGCGAACTGGCCAGATCGCATCCGGAATACAGCGATGTGCTGTGGAACGGCACGCACAACCTGCACTACAAGCTGGCGGTCCGGGGCCCCGACGGCGAGCCGATCGCGAAGTACATCAACGGTTCCACCGCCGAAGGCCCCTACCGCAGCCCTGACGTGCACGAGGCCCGAGACGAAATCCTGGCCACCTACCTGCGCCTGCGGCAGGAGAACCTGACCTCGCTCGGTCTCGGTGACTGGCTGGCGCAGCTGGGACCGGAGTATTTCAAGCCCAGGCCCAAGAATCGTCCCGGCGGGCGCGGCCCCACGCTGTTGCGGGACGGCGTCGCCGAAAGACCGTTCCGCGATGAGGCGGTGGACCGGACGCATCCCGGCGATGTGGTGAATCGCCTGGCTCGCCGCGAGATTCCGATGCGGACCGGGCCGTGGCCGGATTGGCCGTCGCATTACTCGCGGCAGGTCTTCGATATCGGCCCGCTACCCGCGAGCATGGAACTGGCACCCGATGGCCGCGGCGGCTGGGTCGTGCCACCTCCGGTGGAAGGCGGCTCCGCCGAAGCCCTCAACAGACTGTTCCAGGGCATGGGCGATTCCGACCAGGACCGCCTCGTCGCCCGGATCGTCAAGGTGCTCGAGGACGGATCGGCCGACCTGTTCGACCGCAGCCCACGGCGCGGCAAATTCGGCAAGTTCATCGACGGCCTGCCGTTCCGTTCCGGACGCGACGGCGGCTCGAACATCGATCGCCTCGGCGATCCGATACCGGAATCGGGTGATCGCCCCGAGAGCGCCGACCCGACACCGGGCGCTCGGGAAGTCCGCACGCCGGTCGCCGACGAATGGACGCGGCTGTCCCCGGCCGAAGTCGGCGATCGCCTCGGCTCTCAGCTGCGCACCCTGCTGGACAACGCCGACCTCCAGGTGACCGGTTTCGACCGGGCGGACATCGATCCCGAGTTCGCTCGCGAATACGCCAGGGCCATGGTCGATCTGGTGAGCCGGTACCCACAGGTTCAGCTGCGCCGCATCGGCATCGAGGACATGGCATCAGGCCTGGTCGGGATGACGCGCGCGGCCGACGACGGTGCCGGTGGTCTCGTCACCGACTCGATGACGCTCAACACCCGGTTCGCGGCCGACCCGGACCAGCTGCGGCAGTGGATGGCCGACGGTGTCGCGGCCGGTCGTTTCCACCCCTCGGTGCTCGACCATCCGGTACTCGCCGCCGTGGCGCACGAATTCGGCCATGCCCTCGACTACGCGGGCAACAGGGCCGCCAGGGCGATGCTGGACGACACCCTGATCGAGTACTACGTGCACAACCGCCTCGGCACGGGCACGATCGAGGGCTACGAGAACTGGTTGCGCGATGAGCTCACCGGTTACGGCTTCGACGCGGCCGGTCAGCTCGTTCCGGGTGAGGCGCTGGCGGAAGCCTTCGTCGATGTGGTGCTCAACGGGCGCGACAACGTCGGCGACGGCGTGGGCCAGGCCTACGATCTGCTCGTCGGGGCGGCCGAGCGGACGACCGGCGTCGACGTCGTCCGCTCGCCCCGGCACGATCAGGGGCCGGGTGCGCCGGACCGGCTCGGTGACCGGGACGGCGTCTTCGGTGCGGCCGATCGGATGGCGCACGACGGAATTCAGCCGTTGCAGCCGCCCGATGCGGACGATACGGCCTACACGCAGGACGCCGAACTGCTCGGCGTCACCGACGACGACGAATGGTCCGGCCTCGATCCCCAGCAGGTCGGCGACCGGCTGCGCGACTTACTGCGCGACATGACCGGCAATCGGGAATTCGACATCTTCGGATTCGATCTGCCCGGGCTCAACGCCGTCGTGGTGCGCGATTACGCTCGCGGTCTCGTCGATATGTTCACGCGGTTCCCGCAGGTCGATGTGCGCACCGTCGGCATCGGGCGGCTGGGCATCGGGGTGCTGGGCGAGACCGAGGGCCTCAGCAACCCGGACACGGATTCGTGGCATGTCCGGTCCATCACGCTCAGCTACGACGATGCGTGCAGCGCCTACGCGTTCCTCGGCACGGCGCGAAACGGCGTCGACAACGGGCAATTCACCTCGACGATCCTGCGCAGGCCGGTCTACTACGTCGCCGTGCACGAGTTCGGTCATGTCCTCGATTACGCGGGCAACCTGGTCGCCCGCGACACCGCCGAATCGGAACTGCTCGCGCGTGCGAAGGCCGATCCCGACGGCGATTTCGGCGCATGGCTGAACGAGCTGAGCGGCTACAGCCTCGACGAGGACGGGATGTTGCGGCCGGGGGAGGCCTTGGCCGAAGCGCTGGCCGAATACCTCGTCGGCGGTGCAGATCAGGCGAACAAGCCGGTGCGCATCCTGTACGAACTGCTCCTCGACGCGGCCCGGAACCCGGCGCCGTCCGATACACCCGCGCCGTCAACGCCGGACCGGATGGCGGTCGACCCGGAGCGGTCTTCCGGGGACGAACCGGACAAGGTGCCGGACCAGCGCGAGGACCCGGATTCGGCGGACGACGCCGCGATCACACCGGACTCGGTGGACCCGCCGCCGAAGGTCACCATCGACGTCGACGGCCAGCAGGTCGAGGTGCCGGTGCGCGCCGACGGACCAGACCGATGGCGGGTGGTGCCCGCACCGGCCGAACCCGAATCCGTCGACACCCGTTCGCCTTTGCGCCGGGAATGGGATGCGGTCCGGGAGATGATGCCGGGGCGCGAACCGCAGCCGAAGTACCCGTCGGGGTCGCCGGTCGGTGACTCGGCCGGTCAGGCCGCGCTGCGTGATGGCGTCGCGGGCATCCCGGATCTGGTCGGACCGCCGCCGCCCGCCCCACCGCCGGCGCCGCCGTCCGACACACCGCGCATCGAGGCGCCACCGGAGGCGGGCGCGCCCGACCCCACGCTGCTGCGCATCGCCCAGCAGGCGCCGATCTGGATCCAGAACCGGGAGATGATCCCGATCCTCGGGGAGCTGTCGGGGCGCATGCGCGGCTCCGCCGGCGAGCATCTGCCGATGCGAACCGCCGACGGTGAGGAATACCGGCCGTGGAACACCGATGCCGACCCGGATCTCGTTCGCGAGCAGGTCGTCTCGGATTACGACGTCGAGCGGATCACACCGGATGACACCCGGCAGGCCCTGCTGGACGCCTTCGCCGGCGCGGACGCCGAACAGCGTCAACGGATCATCGACGACCTGCTCGACCGCGACCTCGTCAGCGCCGAGGAAGCCGACCGGCTCGCCGCCGAACCGCCGGCCGACAGCGGCGCGCCGGAACCGGCCGGCCCGCCACCGGACGGTGAATCGCTCACTGACGCGGCTCAACGTCTGCTCGGCGTCGACCTACCCTACGAGAGCCTGCACACGCTGCGCGAGGTCATCGACGAGCAGCAGTACCGGGTGGTGCGCGCGGCGGCGGCGATCGAGGGTCTCGCGGCGGCCGCCCAGCGCCTGCACGAGGAACAGACGCTGCCCTACACCACACTGGATTGGGAACCCGGTGAGCCGGGCGCGCCCGGTTTGGATCGCGGCGAGGAACCGGCGCAGCTCGACGGGCCGCGCCGACCGGACGACGTCCTCGACGACGACGTCTTCGCCGATGACGACGAGCCCGCCGATACCCCGCGCCGCAGCCGTTTCGCCGAACCCGATCCGGCGGGCCGGGCGGTGCCGTTCGCCGATGCGGTCAGCTTCATCGACCAGAACCCGATGGGCCGGTTCCGCAACGAGATCATCGCGGCCTTCGGCCACCACCTCGGCCTGCTGGACACCACGCCGATCGGCAACGGCGCCGACCCGCTGCCGGAATGGGGTGAAGGCGACGAACTCGGCCGCGACCAAGGCCTGCGCCAGTTCTTCGAACACGCGCTGCGCCGGGATCAGCTGCGCGACGAGCTGGCCACCTGGGCCGCCATGCGTGACCTCGACGTCCGCCAACTCACCCGGGACATGGTCGACGGGCTGCTGAACGAGTTGCGCGAGGCCAATATCGCGCGCTCGGACCGGGTGGCCGAATTCGCCGACCTCGCCCGGCAGCGGTATCCCGAGACCGAGGACGGGGACCTGGTCGGTGAGTCGATCGGCGATCAGGTGGTGCGGATTCCGGAGCCCGACGGGCCGGACCGGTTGATCGTCGTCGACGGTGCGCGCAGCAGGCATCAGGCGCTCGCGGACGCTCTGGCCGGCGACCCGCAGCTGGTCCGCGACCTCGCCGACGGCCGCGTCACCGTCGACTATCGCGCCGAGCGTACCGACTGGACCGGGCGCACCCACCTCGAACCCGTCGATACCCCGCAGGTGCTGCACCGGCAGGAAACCGTCGACGGACGCGAATTGTCGGTGACATTGATCCGCGAGGGCGACGGCCCCTGGCAACCGGTGCCCGAATCGGATCCGGCCCCCGCCGCCGACCCCGCGCCCACCACGCCGCGACCGCGTGCGGAAATCCTCGCCGACCTGGTCCGGGTGATGCACGAGCTCGGGCTCGGCCCGGCCGATGTGCATCCGGACCTGATCGATCAGACCGTCGCCGAACAGCTGCTCGACAATGCCGTGCGGGCCGCGCAGATCGAAGGCCTGACCGATTTCATCCGCTCCGCCAACGACATCCAGACCTTCCACGAGGTCGGCGACGCCCGCAGCAGGCTCGCCACCAGGCTCGGCATCCCACAGGCCGACCTCACCGGCGAGACCATGGGCGACGCGCTCAGCGACACCTCCCAGCGCCGGGCCCTGCGCACCCAGCAGCTCACCGACCTCGCCGGATACGCCGGCCAGCTGCGTGAGATCGACGCCGCGGCCGTGGACGCCGCACGTGACCGTCTCGCCGAACGGCTCGTCTCCGACTCGGTGGCCCGGGCGCTGACCAAACCGGAATACGCCGAACGGGCCCGGGTTTCGCTGACACACGCCGCGCTGATGCCGCCGGGACGGGTCGATGTGCCGGGTGAGGGCCGCAAGTTCGCCGTCGATGCCAGCGGGATGTCGCCGACCAAGCTCGCCACGGTGATCCGTGATCTGGAGGCACGCGGGCACGGCGACCGGGTGCGCGAGGCGCTCACCGAATACGCGAACACGCTGCTGGACCTCGACCCGTACGTCGCGGTCGCGCGCGGTGACCACAGCCGGGACCCGCGCGTCATCGACGGCAGATTCCCGATGCACGACCGGGATTCGATGACCGCGCTGCGCGGCATCATCACCGACGCGGTACGCGCCGTCGGTGCCGGCGATTTCGCGCGCGCCGTCGCCGAGGCCGCGCGCCGCTCCGACACCGGTCCGCTACCCAGCACCGACCCCATGCGGCGACCCACCCCCAACCGGGACTGGGCCCGCATCGTAGGCGTCGACCTCACCGACGCCGACGACGCCACCTTCCGCAAGGTGTACGAGGCCTACCGCGACGGCCGGATCGAAAAACACGAAGGCCTCAGCCCCGAGAAACTGGCCGCCGAACTCGCCGCCCTGCGCGCCGAAGTCCGCGACCGCGCCGAGCGCATCCACGACCTCGCCCTGCTCGCCGACGAGTTCTACCGCGCGATGCGCGAGGCGCAGATGGGTGCCGGCGACCCGCGTGGTCCGCTTTCGGGGCAGATGGGTGCCGGCGACCCGGGTGATCCGCTTTCGGGGCAGTCGGGTGCTGGCGACCCGGGTGATCCGCTTTCGGGGCAGTCGGGTGCCGGCGACCCGCGCGGCTCGCTCCCGGGACAGCCGGGTGCCGGCTCCGAAGCCGCTGCACCGGTGGGTGATTCGGGTTCCGGCCCCGTCCCCGCAGGTGCGGGTGGCAACGTGCCTCCCGGCGGTCCGCCGAAGGCGCCACCGTCGCCGGGTGACCCGGAAGAGCCCGGTGCGGGTGACTCCGATGATTCGGGCACCGGGAGTAGTCCCAGTAAGAGCGATTCGGACGGCGCGGTTTCCGGGAAAGAACCGGTTGACGGCGATGCCGATCGGGCGGAGGCCGGGCGCGAATCGGGTCCGCGCGACTCCGATGGTTCCGGTACCGGCGACGACGCTGCGCAACGCGGCCCGCTCGAGGGTCCGCCGTCGGCGTGGTACGAGCGGCAGCAGATCATCCAGGCCGAATGGGAAGCCCGGATGGAGGCCGAACGTGCCGCGTTCCTGCGCGGTCTGGCCGATGCCAACCCCGCCGACCGCTGGGCTGCGCTGCGCGCCGACCAAGCCGAATGGTCGGCGCGTATGGCCGAGGATCGCGTGCAGTGGTTGCGCGACACGGCCATCCACCCGCTGCCGGACCAACCAGGTAACGGTCCCGAAAACTCCGATGCCCCGCAGGACCCCGGCTCGTCGCCCGCCGACCCGGGCTCCCGGCCTGGTCCGCGAGATCCCGGTGCGGCCGACGCGGATGGTGCGGCACGCGACTCGGGCACCAGCGATGATCCTGCCCGCCGCGGCCCGCTCGAGGACCCGTCGGACCCAGGCTCGTCGCCCGCCGACCCGGGCTCCCGGCGCGGTCTGCAAGATCCTGGTGCGGCCGATGCCGATGGTGCGGCACGCGACTCGGCTGCCGGCGATGATCCCGCCCGCCGCGCCCCACTCGAGGGTCCGCCGTCGGCGTGGTACGAGCGGCAGCAGATCATCCAGGCCGAATGGGCTGCCCACATGGCGGCCGAGCACTCCGCCTTCCTGCGGGGTCTGGCCGACGCCAACCCCGCCGACCGCTGGGCCACCCTGCGCGCCGACCAAGCCGAATGGTCCGCCCGCATGGCCGAGGATCGCGTGCAGTGGTTGCGTGACACCGCCATCCACCCACTCCCCGACGACCCCCAGAACCCCCCCGATGGCCCGGAAGACCCAGGCCCCACACCCGCCGGCCCCTCCTCACCCCGCCAACCCTACTCCCCAGGCGGAGCCGAACCCCCGAAGACTCCGGCCCCCGAGCCACCGCAGCCGACGCACCCCCCGATGCCCTCGGAACCGCCCCGGCCCGCTGTGCCGCCGCGCCCGTCCCATCCGCCGATGCCGTCCGAGCCGCCGGTCCCGTCGCATCCGCCGATGCCCTCGGAGCCCCCGCGGCCCGCGCACCCCCCGATGCCGTCGGAACCTCCACGTCCCGCGCATCCCCCGATGCCCGCCGATCCACCGCAGCCCGCGGAGCCCACTCCACCGGTGCAGCTGGACAATCCGCCGCAGGACGATCCGGCGGTTCAGGAGCCTCTGGCGCAACCGCCCGCTCCGGCGCAGCAGGGTGCGGGAACGAACCAGCAGGCCGGGCCGGCGGGCGTTGCGGACCCGGATTCCGGGGACCAGGGCGCGCCGTCTGCCGACCTGCCTGCACGCGCACGCGCGGACGAGGCCGGGGAGCGGCATTGGGGGGAGCGTCCGTTTTCCGATGTGGTCGATTTCCTGCGGGAGGTCGCGCTTCGGAATCAGGTCGATCCGCTGGTGTTGTCGGATCGGGAGCGGGCGTATGTGGCTCGGCTGGCGGAGTTGCTGGGGTTGGGGGAGCGGCTGACCCGGCATCCCGATCCGTTGGGCGCGCTGGCCGAACTGGCCGAGTTGGCCGATGTGCACGGGTTCTTGGACGCGGTGTTGGATCCGGAGGCGGGTCCGCTGCGGCCGATGCGGTACCCGGAGGACTTCACGCATCCGTCGCCGGACCAGCCGGGTCTCTGGTTCCCGCCGGAGAGCGCCGGGCAGGCGCCGGATCGTGCGTCCACGCCGCTGAACGAGAGCGCGGCGCGCAGCGGCAATGTGCTGATGCCGCAGGTCAATCCGATTGCCGATGTCGCCGCCGAACTGGCCCGCCGGTACGGGCTCGGCGCCGATGCCCTCGACCCCGCGCGACTGGCCGATACCGTCACCGCCGAGCAGTACCGCAATCTGGTGCGGGCGGCGGTGGTCGAGGCGTTGGCCGATGCGGTCGCCCGGCTCGATGCCGTCACCGACCCCGATGACGTCGCCGCAGCCACGGCCGAACGCGACCGCTGGGCCGCCCACCTCGACGTCGACCTCACCGACCTCACCGACCGCCCGGATCACACCATCGACCGGCTCCGCACCGAGATACTGCGCCGCATCACCGATATCGACGATCTGGCCGACGCCGTCCTCGCGTCCAGGCTGGAAGATACCGGCGCCCGTCGCTACGTCATCACCGTCGACGGCGACCGCGTCCCGGTCCGGCTGGTCGATGACGGCAACGGTGGCTGGCGGGTCGAGGCGCCGGAGCGGCTGCGCCCGGTCACCGAGCGGCCCCAGGCGTCCGAACCCAAGGCCATCGAGAAGAAGAAGTCGTGGCTGCGCAAGGTCTGGGACGCGCTGCGCAACGGGTACGGCGGCGCGAGCCCGAAGTATCCGTCCGGTTCCGGTGTCGACGGCGCGGGCCAGTCCGTGCTCGGCCACGAGTACCTGCCGATCGACCTGATCACTTCCAAACCGGCTGCGACACCGGGTGGTTCGCCGATCGAGGAACTGACCACCAAGTTCAACCCCGCCCGCATCCTCAAAGAGGGTGTGACGATGTGGAAGAGCCGGGAACTCATTCCGTTCCTGCGCCACCTCACCGGCAGGCTGCCCACCCAGACCGGCGATGTCGCGCCGATCCTCACCCCCGACGGCGAGGAGTACGCGCCGTGGATCGACGAGGCCGATCCGAAGCTGCTGCGCGAAATCCAGGCCGACCTGGAACTGGCCGGGCTCGACGGTGGGGAACCATCGGCGCGCCCGGAGCTGCCGCCGGGTGAACAACAGCCCGCGCCAGGCGAACTCGACAACGAGCCGACAATGCCGGATTGGGCCCGCGACCTCGCCGACAACCTGCGCATGCGCGCCGCCGACGCCGCCGAGCTGCGCCGCATCGCGGCCCGGCTCGGCCTGCGCCTGACCGATATGGACGCGCAGACGTTGCGTCGCGCCGTCGCCGACGCGCGCTACGGCTGCATGCGCCGCGCCGGAGCCATCGAAGGCCTCTATGCCGCGGCCCGCCGCTACAACGCCGAAAACGATGCCGTCCCCTACGCCGATGCCACCAGCTTCTTCGACGAGGACCCGCTCGGCCGCTCGCTGATCGATCGAGCCCGGGCCCGAGGCGAACGTGCCGACATGCTGCGCTGGGAGGGCGTCAACAATGGCGGCGAGCCGGGCCTGGAGTGGGGCCCGGAGATCCCGCAGGAACGGGACAAGGGCAACAGCCTGCACTTCCAGGATGCGTTGCGGCGTGAGCAGCTTCGCGATGAGCGCGGGGTGTGGGCGCAGCTGGTCGGGGTGCCGATCGATGCGCTGTCGCCGTCGGCCCGGTTGGACGAGACCATCGCGGCCTTGCGTGAGGAGATGCCCGCGCGCGCCGATCTGATCGGTGATTTCGCCGCTCGGGTCGAGGAATTCCTGGCCGCCAATCCCGCCGACCGCGTCGTCGAGGTGCCCGGTGAACCGCCGCGCGTCATCGTGGTCAATGCGCGGGGCGAGCATGAGGCGGCCATCGCCGCTGCCCTGGCCCGCGATCCCGAACTGGCGGGCCGGGTGGACCGCGGTGAGGTGGAGGTCGAGTTCCACAGCGCGTTCCTCGACCGCGACGGGATGGTCCACATCGTCGCGCTCGACACCCCGGAGATCCGGCATTTCCGCGG
This sequence comes from Nocardia cyriacigeorgica GUH-2, assembly GCF_000284035.1. Taxonomy (NCBI): domain Bacteria; kingdom Bacillati; phylum Actinomycetota; class Actinomycetes; order Mycobacteriales; family Nocardiaceae; genus Nocardia; species Nocardia cyriacigeorgica. Next base: position 943,454 of record NC_016887.1, read on the forward strand.
CGAGATCGACGGCCGTCCGGTCGCGGTGACGATGGTGCGCGAGCCGAACGGGACGTGGCATGTGGTGCCGGACCCGGTTCCCGCGCCGGAAGCCCGGGCCGCTGAACCGTCCGTCCGCTCGGAGGACCCGCCCGCGGCCGGCGACCGCCCCGAGGCCGACCGCAGCGCCGAAACCCTGCGCGCCGAACGCAATGCCCTGGCCAACCGGCTCGGCATCGCCGACCCCGATTCGCTCACCCCACGCCAATGGGCCGATGCGCTGGCCCAGCTGTGGCAGGACAACGTCCTGCGCGCCACACAGGTCGAAGGCCTGCTCGACGCCACCCGCAGCGCCGACGCGATCGATCACTACAACGCTCTCGACAAGGTGCTCGGCCATCTGGCCAACCGGCTCCAGATCGATCGCGCCACGTTGTCACCGGAGCTGGTCGCGCAGATCATCGCCGACCCGGCCACGCCGGACTCGCGCCGGCTCCAGCAGCTCGAGGATCTGGCCGAGTACGCCGAAAGCCTGCGCAAGCTGGACAAGGCGGCGGTCAACGCGGCGGTGCTGCGACTGGCGCAGCGGCTCGGCGTCACACCCGAGGAGCTGTACGGCGCGAGCTTCACCCCGGATATGCGGCACCTCGTGCCGGACCCGGACACGCTCGGCCCGGAGGGCATGCGTTCCGCGATCAACGCGATGGTGTTCTCCCTGGCCGACCAGCCCGCGGTGGTCGACGCGCTGACCGACTTCGTGCGCGCGCTGGGCGAGGTCGATCCCTTCACGACGGATTTGCAACGCGACCCGAGCGCCGATCCGCGCGTGGGTGGCGACGAGCTGCCCGTCCACGACCCGTCAGCGCTGGGCTTCCTGCTCGACATCCTCGGCGACACCGGCCTGTTCGCCCCGCTCGGCGACGGCCCCGCCCCGGAGGTCTCCACCCGCAGGCCAAGCCGCGACTACCTGCGCATCCTCGGCGTCGATATCACCGACGCCAGCGACGATGCCTGGGACGAGGCGTACACCAAGTTCCGCGACGGCCGCATGGACCTGCACGAACGCCTGAGCCCCGCCGAACTGGCGCAGGTCCAGGCCGCCCTGCGCGACGAGATCCGTCAGCGCGCCGCCGATATCCGGGACCTGGCCGGCCTCGTCAACGACGCCCACAACGCCACCCCCGGCCCCCACCCCGACCTGCACCAGCCCCGCAACCCCGACGGAACCTGGCGCACCGACGACCCCGGCGACGACCCGGACGCCACCCCCACCCCAGCAGGTGACACACCACCCTCGACGCCTCCCGCCGCACCGGGCCAAGCGAGGGAATTGCCGGGTGCGCCGGAGCCGAAAGCCGGTGGGGGAGGGCAGAAACCGCCGCAGACTCCGCCGACACCGGCCCAACCCGATGACGGTGATCGCGGCGAGGGCGATGAGTCGTCGCGGGAGCAACCTGCGCGTGGACCCGACGATGGCCAGCCGAACGCGGCTGCGTCGACCGACGGTGCCGATGTGTCGAGCGACGGAGCCGATGTGTCGACCGACGGTGCCGATGCGTCGAGCGACGGCACCGATGCCTCGACCGACGGCGACGCAGCCGACGTCGATCCGCGCGCCCAGATGTCCCCCGAGGTCCGCGCCGAATACGACCGGCTCGCTGCCGAGCGGGCCGAGGCGGTGGCGCGTCGGGAGGAGTGGCGCGAGATACGGCAGATGCGCGCCGAACGTCACCCGATCGACGACAGCGACGACTACGCCGCGTTGAACCGGGACAACCTCGGCCCGACCATGGACGAACTGCGCGGGCGCACCATGCGCGTCGACGAAATGCCGCGCCGGCTAGCCGAACTCGACGCGCTCGAACGCGCCGCCGAGCAGTTCAACGACGCCGACGCCGACGTCGCCCGGCTCGACGAGGAACTGGCGCGCCTGGAACGTTCGGTCACTCCCATCGGTGAGTACGACCGGCTGGTGCAGCAGCGTCAGGAACTGGCTCGCGAACGCGAATTCTGGCGTGCCAAGCGCGATGACCGCGCGGTCCGGCACGGCCTGGTCGACGACGACGGCCGCGTCGACGAGGCCGCCCTGCGCGGTGACCGGCTCGAGCCGACCATCCTGCGCCTCTACGAGGAGGCGGGCGCGGACACCGTCATCCATCCCGGCGGCATCGATGAGGGCCCCAGCCAGTCCCGCTCCCCGCGCAGCAGCGACGACCAGGCCGAACGCCGCGCGGCGATCGCCAAGCTCGCCGAAGCCGCGAGCGTCTGCAACCGGCTCGACGGCGAGGTCGACGAGGTGGACCGCCAGCTCGCCGAACTCGAGCGCGCGGGCGTCGGCGAGGGCAGGCTGCGCGCCGACGAGGTCGCGGCCGAACTGGACCGGCTCGCCAGGGACCGCGCCGACCAGCTGCGCCAGATCAAGCCGCGTCGGGTCATGCGTGACGATCTCGCCACGCGCCTCGGCGTCGTCGATGAGCAGGGCCGTCCCGACGAGGCCGCGCTCGCCCCGGACCGGCTCGAAGAAACGCTCCGATTCCTGCGCGCCCGTGCCCAATTCGACGTGCTCACCGGCGACGGCCCGCGTGTCCTGCTCCGCGATATCGACGCGCTCGCCGACGCCGCTCGCGATGTGAACCGGGTGCACAACCTCGTCGGCCGGATTCAGGACGAGATGGCGGGCCTGGCCGGCGCGTGGCGGGCCATGATCGAGGGCGAAGGCGGCCGGATGGTGACGCCGCGCGTGGGCATCATCGTCGACGGTGACGCCACCCGCATCGTGGTCTTCGGCATCCGCGACCAACTCGGCCGCCCGCCGCGCAGCGATATCGACGACGCCTTCGCCACCGCCTTGCGCACGAATTCGCTGGTGGCGCAGTCGATGATGGACGACGCCACCACCGTCGAACTGCGTCGGGTGCGTGCCGACCGCGAAGGTGTGTGCACGGTCGAGGAACTGGGCTTGCTCGAGGTCGAACGCCTGAGCACCGGCTGGGTCGGGGGCAACCGGCTCGACATCATCTCCTGGCGTGACGGCGAAGGCCGCTGGCATCGGATCGACCCGACCCGCCCCGATTGGCAGACCGGGCGCGACACCAGCGAATCGGGTAAGCCGAAGGCCGAGCGGTACGGCAAGTACTCCCGCAAGGATCCGCCCGACGGGGTGAGCGGCTGGGCCATGGAGGACGTCGTCAACGACATCACCCTGCCCACCGACAACGTCCCCGACGGCAAGATCCCGGAGAGCACGCTGCCGGTGAACGCGCCGCAAGCGCCGACGCTGTACAACACCTCCGGTCTCGACCCGAACCAGATCTTCGGCCAGCACTGGGGCGCCGACTCCTACAACATCGTGCGGCTGCTGCTGATGGCGGCGCAGGTGCCCAAGCATCCCGCGGTCAAGGCGTGGATTCAACGGCATCCGTGGATCGGTCGCTGGGTGCAGGCGCGGCCGTGGCTGCAGCGCATCCCACCGTTCGGAACGGTGTTCCGTGGGTACGAGTGGTTCGCGCCGCCGGAACGCAATGTGCAGCCGATGGTTCGTCCGTGGGATCCCTCCGATCACCGCCCGGGCCTCGATGACGTGCCGGAATCGTTGCGGCAGCAGTGGGAGCGCGAGGCCGCGCAATGGCAGCGGGTGCAGGACTGGGCCGACGCCGAATACGACCGGTTCCTGGCCGATCCGGGCGACCTCGACCGCATCGCCGAGGGGATCGAGCAGCATCGGCGCGCGCAGCAGGTGGATCGGGCGCGCGAGGTCGTCGACCGGGTGCGCCAGGATCTGGTCGACGGTCGCTCCGGGGTCGATCCGCGTGGCGACGTGGACGCTCAGATCGAAGCCCTGCACGCCGAGGTCGACCGCGTCGCCGAAGCCTTGGCCGACCAGTTCGCCGCCGATGCCCCTGCCGCCATCCGCGACACCATCGAGGACGTGCGCGAACTGCTCATTGCCGGCGTCGATCCGGACTTGATCGCCCGCACGCTGGCCGAGCACATGCGCGACGACGTGCCAGTATTCACCCCCGAGCAGCTCGCGCAGATCCGGCGCCACCTGATGGAAACCGAGCTGCTGGTCCGCGACTACGCCGACCCCAACGGCCGTTTCGTGCGCAAGCCGATGGACCGCCTCGCCGACATCGCCGAGGCCTGGAACCGATTGCGCGACGGCACCCCGCTGCCCCAGGACTTCATCCTGCTGCACGACGCCCTCGCCGAATCCGAATACCTACTCGCCAACCCCCTCGCCACCTGGCAGGACGCCAACGCCTACGCCATCGGCCTCGGCTACCACTGGGACGCCGACCGCCCACCCCTCACCGCCTGGCGCGCCGGCACCCCCTACACCCCCACCCGCCCCACCACACCCCCACTCCTGCCCGAACGCCCCACATCCCCCGAACTCCCACCCGCCCAACCCAACCCGCCCACCTCCACCGACCCGCAGGCAAACGATCCGACATCCGCCCAGCCGCCACCGTCGCCCACCCGCAACTCTGACGGCGCTCCGGATACCGACGGTACTGTCGAGCCTGACGGCGCTTCGAATTCCGACGATGCGTCGGCGTTCGACAGTGCTTCGAATCCCGAGCCCTCCGCAGGACGCGAGGGTGTCTCAGATCCCGAGGGTGCCGAGGTTCCCGATCGGGAGACCGAACGCGGCGATGCATCGCGCGATGGCTCCGATCCCGGCGCCGAACAGCGGCCGTCGCCGGAACCCGGTTCGGACTCCGATGCCGATGTGGACGCCGCACAGCCCGGCGCGGACGGCGACGCCGATTCCGCCGGAACGGGGCCCGGGATGACTGACGGTAGCGATGTCGATCCCGGTGCTACCGGGCGTCATTCGGTCGAGACCGGCAATGACCCGACGCGCGCCGCCCGCCGCCCCTCCGGCAGTGGGGACCGCGAAGGCGATGCTGATCCCGACGCTGGACATGACCCGACCGACATGGGTGACGGCGATTCCTCCGGTGCCGCCGACCCCACACCAGCCGGTGACGCAGCCAGGCCTGCGGGTGACGATGCCCAGCCCACGGATGATGGTGCTCGGTCTGCAGGTGACGCCCGCACGTCCGGTGTTGATGACCGGCCTGCGGGTGATGGCGCTCGGTCTCCGGGTGATGATTCTCGGGCCGCGGGCGGCGAAGCCAGGCCGGCGGGTGAGGGTGCGCGGCCCTCACGCGACGCCCGCAGCGAGGGTGATGATGCTGAGCCGGCGGGCGCAGACCGGCCTGCGGGTGAAGATGCACGGCCCATGGGCGACAACCAGCCCGCAGGCGACGACGCCAAGATTTCGGGCGACGACGACCGGGCCGCGAGTGACGGTGCTCTGCCGTCGGGTGACGATGCCCAGCCCACGGGTGACAATCAGCCCGCAGGCGACGACGCCAGGACTTCGGGCGACGACGACCGGACCGCGAGTGACGATGTTCTGTCCGCGGGTGACGATGCCCAGCCCACGGGTGACGGCGCCCAGCAGCCTCCCGCTTCCGGCGATCGTGGCTCGGACGACGGTCGTAGCCCGCACCGGCGCCGCGACCCGATCTACCGTTCCCACATCCCGAAGCTCCCGCGGGATGAGGACTTCGAGTTCCCTGCGGTAGACCCGATCGAGCCGGCCGATCCGGAGCCCCGGCTCCCGCCGAAACCACCCCAGCCGCCAACCCCTCCGGCACCCCCAGAGCCCCCGGCCCCGCCGCAGCCCCCGGCCCCGCCGCAGCCACCGGTGCCGCCGACACCGCCGGCTCCGCCGACTCCCCCGGCTCCCCCGGCTCCGCCGACACCCCCGGCACCGGAACCTCCCGCGCCACCAGCACCTCCCACCCCACCGGCGCCCCCTGTGCCGCCCATGCCTCCGGTGCCTCCCCAGCCGCCGGTCCCCCCTGTGCCGCCCGTGCCACCCTTGCCTCCGGTGCCTCCGGTGCCTCCGGTGCCTCCGCGGCCCCCGGTTCCACCAGTGCCGCCGCAGCCACCGGTGCCTCCCGAGTCGCCGGTACCGCCGCAGCCGCCGGTGCCGCCGCAGCCGCCGGTGCCGCCGGTGCCCCCTGAGCCGCCCGTGCCGCCGCGGCCCCCGGTTCCACCAGTGCCGCCGCAGCCACCGATGCCTCCCGAGCCGCCTGTACCGCCGCAGCCGCAGGTGCCTCCCGAGGTACCCGTGCCCCCGGTGCCGCCGCAGCCACCGGCGCCACCTCTGCCGCCGGTGCCACCTCTGCCGCCGGTTCCGCCTGTGCCGCCGCACCCGCCGGCGCTCCCTGAGCCGTCCGTGCCGGCGGTGCCGCCTCTGTCGCCGGTCCTGCCGGAGCCGCCTGTTCCGCCGGAGCCGCCGATGCCGTCGCACCCGTCGGTTTCTCCGGAGCTGCCGGTGTCGTTGCATCAGCCGGTGCCGTCGGCTTCTCCGGAGTTGCGGGCCCCGTCGCATCCGCCGGTGCCGCCGGCTTCCCCGGAGCCGCCGGCCGCGCCGCATCCGCCGGTTTCCCCGGAACCGCCGGTATCGCCACACCTTCCGCATCCCGCTGCACCATGGCAACCGCCGGCATCACCGGCCCCGCCGCTGGTGACCCCGGATTCCGCGATGCCTGCGCAGCTTCCTAATCACGCGGGCCAGGCTGCGCCCATGCCGCAAGCAGGTCCGGTGCACGGCTCGGGTCAGCCGCCGGAAGTGGCGGGTGGGGTGCAGCCGGGTCAACCGGTTCCTCCGCTCGGTCAGCACTACCGGGCCGACAACGCACACGCACCGGCTCATCAGGCGTGGAGCCCGGAGAATCACCACGCCAACGGTGACCAAGCCCCCGCTCCGTTGGCGCCGATGCCTCCGCCCCCTCCCTTCGGTGGGGGAGCGGGCGCCTCGAACGGCAGACGCGCGAACGGGCATCCCGGCAGCCGGCAGGCCGCCGCGCGTGGCCCGATCCTCGTGCAACCATTCGCCGGGTTCGGAGTGGCAGCCGAATTCGATCCTGCTTCGGGCGCTTTGCAGGCCGTCCCCGCGTCGGACGGCACCAGGGGCGGGGTGTACGGCGATCTGGGTGAGTCGCGGGTGGTGTTCTATCGCGACGGTGCCGCGCTGGCGTTGCGGGTGGACGGTCGTACGATCGACCTCGGCGGCCCGGTCCGTGTCGAATGGGTCCTGCTCGAGCGTCGTACCACACGGTTCGCGGTGATCGAGAACGGTGTCGTCGTGTTCGAGGTGCGCTACCGGACCCTTCCACCCGAGATGGACCTCGGCGCACTGGTGCACAGCGTCCTCGCCGACCCACAGCGCCGGGAGCAGACTTTCCGTGCATGACCGGGAGACCGACAGAGACAAGGAGGCACCATGCGGGTGAGTCCGCCGACCGATGACGAGCTACGGCAGAACTTCGAGGAGATGCTCGCCTCGGTGTGCGACGGTGGCGGCCTACGGTCCGCGACCGGCCTCGATATGAAAACCGAGGACGCGCTGTGGGCGATCGCACGCGCCTACCCGGAGGTGTCCGACGAGCTGATCGCCGCCGCCCGCGCCGCGTTCGCCGGCCAGCTCGACGGCACCAATGCCCGCGAGCGCCGGGAAGCGCTGGCCCGCAAGATCGCCGAACTCGACAGGCGGGCCCGATGACGGCCGCCGGATCCGGGCAGTGGCGTGCGATGCCCGGCACCGACATCGCCGAACTCGGCTCGCGGTTGCGATCACTGACCTGGTCGTGGCAGATTGCCGACGGCCCGCAGCTGGCCACCGACTTCGGCTGGCGGGTCCTGCACAGCGACGCGAACTGGGTCATGCTCGATACCGGTTTCGGTCTCGGTAGCGGCGAGATCCGCGGCAAGGACGGGAAAGCCGAGGTCATCGAGGTTCGGGTGACCGATTTCGCCGAGGAATCGGACGCCGGACGCGATCGTGTCCGGGATGCGTTCGCGGCACTGGGCGAGGCTCTCACCGAGGCGCTGGGCGCACCGACGGCCCGCATCCCCGGCGAGTTTCCGCAGCTGCGCTGGGCCGGCGCGGACCACACGCTGGTGCTGCACGAGTTGGCGGTGTCGGTGCTGCTGAAGCTGGTCGACAACGCCCGCCTCGCTCGCGACGACCGCAATATCGAGCTCGAGGAACAGGGACTGCTGTGACGGAGTGGGCGCAGCTGAGCACGGGCCTGGCCGCCGAAATGATGCGGCTCGGCGCGGGTTCGGTGCTCCGGATCGGCGAGGATCGGACCGAATCGCCGCGCTTCGCCCAGCTGCGTCAACTCGACGACCGCATCTGGGCCGAACTGGTCGGCGACCGCTGGCTCGGCCTCGAGGCCAGGGCGGGAGCAGAAGGTGCGCGGATACTGTCGGCCGCAGGCTGGCAGCCGCCGGACGCCGATCACGCCGACAACTGGTGGGTCGAATGGTCCTGGCCGCTCTCGTCGGCTCGGTACCGCGCATTGGCCGCGATGATCGTCGAGGGCCTGCGCGACGCGTTCGGGATCGTGGACCCGGCGGCGCTGACGTATGCGGCATGGGACGAAAGCGACGGCAATCGCCCGCTGGACCTGCCCGCGCTGGGGTTGACGCGGCAGAACTGAGCGGCCGCCGGGTCGGCATGCCGTCACCGAGTGTTCCGTCTCCGTTTCACCGCCGGTGGTATGACCGCTTCGAGCGTCCCGGTCATCGGGTGCCCAGACGAGGAGAGTGCCGCGCGTGAACAACCCCGCCGACCAGCCCGACCCGGCCGAACACCCGGTAGGCGAATCTCCCAGCGAGCACCCGGACGTCGGTCCGGAACTCGCCACCGATGCGGCGGCGCACACCGATCCGGCAGCAGACTCCACCGCGACTGCGCGGGCCGATACGGAGGCAGACTCCGCTGAAACCTCCATAGCCGCCGCCCTCGACGCGGACGCGGCCCCTGACGCTGCCCCCGATGCCGATGCCGATGCCGATGCCGGTGCCGACGCTGCCCCCGACCCCGGTCCCGGCCCCGGCGACGACCCCGCCGACGACCCCGACGTCGGCTTCACCCTCGACCCCACCCCACCCGCACCCCAAGCCGACCCCGCATCCCGCGCCACCGAACTCACCCGCGAAATCGCCCGCGCACTAGCGGCCGCTGCCCCCGCCGGCTGGCAACGGCTGACCGCCCTGTTCGCCCTGACCGCCGCCGCCGAACTCGGGCAGGTCTTCTACATCGACGAGGACGGCCATTCGATCGGCGCGCAGCCGTCGACGGAGTTGCTGGAGCTGGTGCGCAGTCAGCGGCACGAAGCCGCGCAGCTCGGCGACGGCCCCTGGTGGCGACTGCTGTTGACGCTGGGCGCCGGCGGCGAACTCGAGGTCGACTACGACTACGGCGACGAGCCGTTTCCACAGGATCAGCTCTTCCCCCCGCAGGCGTATGCCGAGGACTTGGAGCTGTATCCGCGCGAGTCGCTGCCGGTGTGGCTGGCCGCCCACCTCGGCCATGCCGACCGGCAGTCCCGCTCGCCCGGCGATGCCGCCGCCCAGGCCCGCGCCGACCGCGCCCGCGACATTCGCGGTGAACTCGCCGACCGTGAACTGCCGGAGTTCCCGCTGATGTGGGCACGGTGGGCAGTGCTGTCGGCGGCGTTCGTCGCGGCGCGTTCGCAGTGGGGCCCGCGAATCCTGCCGTCGCTGGGCATGTTCGAGGGCTCGCGGCGCAGCGGTGCCACCCTCTACGCCTTGCCCGGCGGCCGGGCGGTGCTCTCCGGCGGGGTCTGGAACGCACCCGAACTCGACGCCGCCTACAACGCCGACAAGGACCTGCCCGAGCTGTACGCCGGTGCGCCCGAATGGGTCGCCAACCCCGTCCTCAACGCGCGCGCGTCCACCGGACTGCTCTCGTTCTGCTACTGGTGGGACAGCGGCCACTGGTATCGCGGCGAATCGCCCGGTGCGCAGGGAATCGCCGAAGCCGTCCCGGGATTCTGGACCGTCGACACGGTGGTGGATGTCGTGTTGCGGCTCATCACCGCCGAGCCGGGCGAGAGCGAACGCCGGGCAGTCGCCGCGCTGCTGTCGGCGGCCGAGGTCGGCGTCGCGACCCGGGACACGCTGGTCGAAGTCTTCGGCGATGACGGGTTTTTCGATATCGACAGCGCCTTCTACCAGCTCACCTTGGCCGGCGTCGCGCTCGCACTGCCCGAACCGATGCCCCAGGAGCAGGCGTTGGCGCGGGTGCGCTCGCATCTGGCCGGCAGCGGGACCGATACCGCCGGCTATCCACCGCAGGAGCTGGTCGCCGAACGGATCAGTGTGGGCTGGATGGTGTACGTGCCGGTGCCACCGGATGAGATCGCCGTCGGTCGCACGATCTTCTACCTCGCCGACGACGGTGTGCTCGAGCAGTCCAGCTCGTCGGTCGCGCCGTCGGACTACATCGCCGAGTTCGAGCAGCGCTTCCAGCAGCGCCACCGTTCGGTCGACTACTGACCCGGGCGGAAACGCTCGGCCCGAGCATGATTCATCGCGCGGCTACCTGCCGTTCAGTTTCTCCACGGGATGATCACGCACCGTGTGGACAGCGAGTGGGAAGGAGCTGTGCCGATGGCCGGAGAGAACAACCCATGGGGCGATCTCCGCACACAAGCAGGCAACGGCGGACTGGTGTTCACCAAGGACGTCGCCACCGATGCCGCGTCCTACTGCGCCGATCTGGTCGACGTGATCAACATGGTGGTCGGCAGCCTCGATGATGTCCTGAAGATCGAGGGCCTCGGTCACTTCCCGGGTGCGGTGCGGCTGGCGAACAAGTTCGCCGAGATCGCCGCGGAGTTCCGCGACGAGGTGATGAAGGAACACAAACGCATCGCCACCGATCTCGGCGAATCCTTCGTGCTTGCGGGAAAGCTGTACGAGGGCACCGATCTGGACGGCAAGGGCCACTTCGACTCCATGGTGCGCACCAGCAATGCGGGCGACCTGATCAAACACGTCGAGCAGGAGCAGATGTATGACGGCCGCTGGGTCGACATCTCGCCCGACATCCCGAACCTCGGCGACTACGAGAACAAGGACTCCAGGTACGGCGGGCTCCCCGACAGCCTGCTCGATCTTGCCGGTAGCGAAGGCTCGCAAGGGTTTTCGGTCACTGTACCGCCCGCGCAGACGCTGAACTTCAACCAGCTGTGGTGGCTGGGCGACCAGATCCGCGGCAAACCGGCCTTCATTGCGGTGGCCGGCGGCGACTGGTTCCGGATGAAACTGCAATTGCAGTCCGGGTTCTCGAACTTCGATCAGAGCATCCAGGGCCTGATGGATTCCGACCGCTGGAAGGGCACCGGTGCCGATGGCGCCGCCCGCGCGGTGCGCCTCTACACCAACAACAGTGGCAAGCTGCTCACCGCGATGCAGCAGCTGAGCGACAACCTGGTCAACGCCTCCGGCTGGACCGCCAACACCGTCTACGGCATGCCCGACCAGAGCGTGGCCTACACCCCCGACGATCAGGAACACGCGCAGCTCGAACTGGCCCGGCAGGTCTACGCGAACTGGTACGAGCCCGGCATCACCGCGTGTGCGACGGCGATTCCGATCATGCCCAAGCCGACCGACGCGGTGCAGATCCCGAACGACGACCGCCAGAACACCAATAACAACGGCGGCAACAATGGCGGCAACAACGGCGGCGGCAACAACGGTGGGGGCGGCACCGGCAGCGGGACGTCGGCCGCGCAGCAACAGCAGCAGGCGAGCCTGGCCCAGTTCGCCAAGGATCAGCAGGCGCTCACCCAGCAGCAACGCGACATGGAGGCGGCGCAGGCCAAGGCCGACGCCGAGGCCCGGCGTCAGGCCGCCGAGCTGCGTCAGCAGCAGGAACTCGCCCAGCAGCAGGCCGAGCAGCGGGCGCAACAGCAGGCGGCACAGCAAGCCGCGCAACAAGCCCAGCAGGCGCTCCAGCAGGGCTTGCAGCAGGCGCAGCAGGCCGCTCAACAGGGGTTGCAGCAAGCTCAGCAGGCGGCTCAGCAGGCCATGCAGCAGGCCGGTCTCGCCGGGCTGCCGCAGGCATTGTCCGGACTGGGTAAGGACCTGCCGAACCTCAAGGGTGGGCTCGGCGGCGGTAAGGGTGTCGGCGGTGGAGGCGCGGGCGGTAGTGCCGGCGCCGGTGGGCTCGGCGGTCTTCCGAAGGAACCCGCGCAAACCCAGGCCTCGAAGCTGTTCCCGCGCGCCTCGGCCGCCGGTATCGCGGCCGGCGCCATGCGGGGCGCGGGCCTGGCACCCATCGCGGGTGCGCCCGGCGCACCCGGTGGCATGGGGCCCGCCGGTGCGGGTGCCGGTGGTGGCCAGCAGGGTGCCAAGGAGCACAAGCGCGCCGAGTACCTCGACTCCGCCGAACACATCGAAGAAGCACTGGGCGACGCGCCGGTGGTGGCCAAACCTGTTGTGGAGAAATGAACCGTACCTGGGAATTCAGCGATGACGAGTTCTTCGTGGCGTGGAGCTCGCTGCGGCGCGGCGGGTTACCGTTCCCGCTGTTCTACACCGGCCGCACCGAGGACCCGGAGAAGTTCAAGGCCGAGCAGCTGGCCGCGCGCGAGGAGCTGCGCCGCCGGCTCGGCACCTCCTTCGATCCGGTGCTGGAAGCGATCGCCGATCCGGATCTGCGGATCGTGATCAACGGCGGTGACGGCCGTGCGCCGCGCGAACCCAAGGGCCTGGTGCGGCTGCACGGTGCGCGCAAGCAGAACGCGGGTTACATCATCGAGCAGAAGCCAGGGGAGACATATTGGCACGCCGGTGGTTTCACGGTCACCGAATGCGAAGCGGTGAGCCTGGCCGAGGCGATGGTCGCCAAGATGCCCGAGGCCAAGCCCGGCAAGCAGCGCGATGTGGTGCTGCCCGCGGAGGACCCGGGCGAGGAACTCGACCACTCCTACGGCGACTCCGCCGTGCACGACTCGTTCGACGATTCCGTCGGCCAGCGCGGCGCCGCTTTCCTCGCGGCTCCGGCGCCGAGCTACGGAACCATCGATGTGGTGCAGGGCTTTTCGATCTTCGGCCCGCGCGGCATCACCAAACACCGGTTGCGCTGGCGTGATCTCGAAGACGACGGCCGCTACGTCATCGGCGACGAGACGCCACCGGTGGCCCGGCCCGCCGACCGCAAACACCTGGTCAACACGATCAATACCCGGGTCGCCGCGGTGATCCGGGCGATCAAGGACGAGCGCGCGTGAGAAGGGATGCGGCGATGAGTGAGCAGGAGCAGGGCCCGGCCGAATGGACGGCCACCTCGCGCACCGGCGCGATCGCCGTGCGCACCACCGAACAGGGTCTGCCGGTGGGGATTTCGATCGAGCGGTCCGAGCTGCGCGGCGATCCCACCGCGCTCGCCGCCGAGGTGCTGCGGTTGTGCAAACAGGCCGCGGGCCGGGCCGGACTCGCGCGGCGCGCACAGCTGGCGGAGGCCGGCGTGGCCGAGGACATGCTGGCCCTGATGGGCCTGCCGACCGCCGCGGAGGTGGCCGAGCAGGAGATCGCCGACGAACAGGACTACGACACCGAACCGCGCAGCTGGCTGCGCTCGGTTTGACCTGGCCGTTTCCATCAGTGGGAACGGCTGTGCGGAAAGGGGATTCGCCTCGTGTTTGAATCGATGGACGAGCTGGAAGCCAGCGTCCGCCGGCGGTTGTATCGCATGCGCGATCTGGCCGACGACATGGCCGCGGTCCGCGCGAGCGAGACCGCGGCGGACGGCAGCGTGACCGCCGAGGTCGATGGCAACGGCTCGCTGGTGAATCTCCAGTTCACCACGGCGATCTCGGACCTCACACCGGCCGAGTTCGAGCAGCGGCTGGTCGCTACCGCCGCAGCGGCGGCCAGGGCGGCCTTTGCCCGGCGCGCCGAAATCGTCGTGTCTTTCAACGAAGAAGTCGCCGGGTAGACACGTCACGTTCACCCTGACCGGGCATAGTTTTTCGCGACAGCTCAAACCGATGCTTTCACTCAGCACGGTGGGGGATTCGCGCCAAACATCCAGCAGCACCGGATCGGGGAGTACGATGAGCGACCTCGTAGCAACACCTGACGCGATCCGTCGCTACGGCGACGCGGCAGCGGCGATGGCGACGAGCGTGGCCACCGCGGGCAGTGTCGACCAGGTAGCGACCATGGCCGTCGCGGCCCCCGTGTTCGGCCTGATCGGTCAGGAATTCCTGATGTCCTACGCGATCGCGCAGGGCAACCATCTGTCCTCGGTGATGGAGCTGGCCGGCGTGCACGCCGCCACGGCGGTCACCGCGCATCAGAGCGCGGCCGCCTACGAGGCCTCCGACGCCGCCTCGATCGCCGAACTGGGTGCGGCAACCGCGCCGCTGCAATGAACCCGGAGCTGGACCCCACCGTCGGCGATCTGCTGCGGGGTAGCGCCCTCGCGCCCTACATCGACCGGCCGGTAAACGACATCCTCGCGGATATGGGCCTGCCGCCGCTGCCGGATCTGTCCGCGATCCCGCCACTGCCGGAATTCCCGCCGATGCCGGTGATCGATATCGCCGCGCTGGCCCGTCCGCTGACGGATCTGGCCAGCAGCTTCGGCACCGGTGTGCTCGCACCGCCGCCGGGCGGCGGTCCCGACCCGATGCAGGTCTTCCAAGCGGTCAACACCGCCCTCACCACCGCGACGCAGCTGGGCACCACCGCGTTGCAGGCGGTGATGACGATCTGGCAGGGCATGGGCGCCAGCAGCGCGGCAGGCAAGGCCGCCGACGCGCAAGCCGACAGCGCCGAACTCGCCGCGCAGAGCACCAATGAGAAGACGGTGCTCGCCGGTGCGGCTACTTCGGTGGCGGTCGGCGGTGCCGAATTGACCGCGATCATCGCCAAATACCTGACCACGATGGTGGCCTCGGCGCCGCTGCTGGCTACACCTGGCGGGCAGATGTTCATGGTCGCCGCGACCACCGAGGCGCTGGCTTCGGCGACCGCCGTGGTGGCCAAGACCCGCGGTGAGCTGCTCGGCCACTCCGGGAATATGACCCAGGCCGGCAAGAAGGTCGCCGTCACCGGTGCGCCCAAGGGCGTCGACTCGATGCAGCAGGTGATGCAGCTGCTGCAAATGGTCACCCCGCTGATGACGATGGCCAGCACCGGAGCCCAGTCCATCGGCCAGCTGGCCGCGGCGAACACGTCGCTGCTGGCACCGAAACCCGTTGACGGCGAAAAGGACCCGGATGCGAAGAAGGACGGCGAGCCGGGCAAGGCCCATCCGGGCGCGGGTGGTGGCGGAGTCGGCGGCGGGGGAGTCGGCGGTGGCGGGGGCGGCCCGGTCGCCGCGCCGCTGAGCCCGTGGCCGGGTACCCGGACCGCCGGATTGGGCGCCGTGCCCGGTGCGGCGGGTGGACTCGGTGCCGCCGCGTCGGGTGAGGCGGGCATGATCGGTGGCCGCTCGGCCGCCACCACCGCGGGGACCGGTCCGGCCATGATGCCGATGGGCGCGGCCGGTGCCGCCGCGGGTGTGCGCGGCGCGGGCGATGCGGGCGATATGCCGAACTACCTGGTGTCCGGTCAGCACGGCGACGAGGTCGTCGGCGATATCGAGGGGGTCTCGCTGCCGGTGGTCGGCGCGGCCGAGCACATGTCCGAAGCACCACCCGATAAAGAACTCACCCTCTGACGCAGTCAGCACGGTCCGATCCAGGAGGTTGTCATGGTCCGCAGTGGTGTGGATTTCGATGGGGTGCACTTCGACGCGGCCGGCGCCGGTGCGGCCGCGCGGGAACTCGACGCGCTGGCCGACCGGCTGGATCAGGCACTCACCAGCCGGGAAGCGGCGCTGCAGGTCGAACCGGCGGGCGCCGATGAGGTGTCGCGGGTGGCCGCGCAGACGATGAACGAGGTCGCGGTGTCCTTCGGTGACAGTACCGCGGCAGGCATCGGTGAACTGCGCAAACTGGCTGCCGTGCTCCGCAACCAGATCACCGAGTTCGGCCGTTCCGAAAGCGACAGCGCCGCGGGCTTCGATGTGCCCGAGCGTGGAGCGGCCTAGCTCGTACCGGGCGGCACACGGAGCTCTGTGATGATCGAACCACCGCAGCCCGGGTTCACCGGCGTGGTCTGGGAAGCGCGTCAGCCCGACCGGCTGGCCCGCGAACTCGGTACCGGGCCGGGATCGCTGCCGATGGCCGAGTCCGCCGCGGCCTGGGTGCAGCTGGCCGCCGAACTCGGCACCGCGGTGGTCGATTTCGAACGGGTGGTGCTCGGCCTGCGCAGTGTCTGGCAGTCGGGCACCAGCCGTGAGGTGTTGGACAAGGTCTCGCGATTGCGTGACTGGCTGGCCGAGGCCGCGGCCGCCGCCGCCAACAATGCGGTGCGCGCCGAAACTCAGGTCGCTGCCTATGAGGTGGCACGGCTGGCGATGCCGAACAGCATGGAGATCCAGGCCATTCAGGAGATCCAGCGCCTGCTCGAGCAGGTGGGCTCCGCGCTGGGCGCCCCGATCCAGGCCGTCGCCGCCACGACCGACGCCGACGCCGATGCCGCCAAGGCCGCCGCGTCCCGGGTGATGCGCGGCTATGAGCAGGCCAGTGAACCGCTGGCCCAGCCGTGGACCCAGCAGCCGCCACCGCTGATCGTGCCGGCCGGCGCGCTGGCGGCCGAGCAGGTGTCCCCGCCGGCCGCGCAACCGGCCGCACCGGCGCTGCCGCCGGTCACGCCCGGCATGTTCTCCGGTGGTGGTGGCCTCGGTCCGATCCCCCGCGCCAAGACCTCCTATCAGGCCGTCGCCTTCACCGAGACGACGACCACCGAAACCGTGGAAGTGGTCGCTCCGCAACAGGTCCCGGCACCACACGGCACCGTCCCGATGGTGCCTGGTGCGCCCTTCGCCGCCGCGGCCGGTGGACAGGAGGAGGAATACCAGTCCCGGGCCGGCGACGCCGGAACCGACGCACTCGGCGCCGACCTCGGCATCGTCTCCGCACCGGCGGTCCTCGGCGCACCGGAACCGGCCGCACCGCAGACCGGCCGCACCGCACCGGGAGGCACTCCGTGACGCTGGTGACCAACGACGGGCTGCTCGCCGTGGCCGAACGCCTCGGCGTGCAGACCCTGCCGCAGGTGCTCTCGGTCGCACCGCAGCACGACTCCTACGACGAATGGGCCCGCGCTCAAAACCGCGCCGTCACCGAGCTGACCGGCGCCGGCGTCATCGACTCCTACGGTGAGGTGGAGCCGAACCTCGCCGACGCGCTGTTCACCCTGGCCCAGCCCGACCGCGAACTCGTCGCCCGGGTCTTCACCGGTGCCGCGCCGGTCCGGATCTGCCTGGCCCGGCGCGGCGAGCAGCACGCCCTCGCGGTGCGCACCGGCGACGATTACGACATCACCACCGTGTGGTCCGACGGCTCCGGCGCCACCCTGGCCCGCCCGGTGCTGGCCGCCCTCGGTCCCGCCACTCCCGCCGACGTCGCGGTGTTCAGCGCGCCGGCCACCGAACTGAGCGAACGCCTCGAAGCCGCGCAGACCTCGGCCGAATACGCCGATGCCCTCTACGCGCTCGGCGTCGCCGACCAGGACGCCCCCCGCTACGGCCTGGCCTTCGCGTCCTGCCATGCCTACGCCGAGATCGTGGCCTACGCCCACATCGTCGGCGTGACGACCCGGCCGCCCGCGGCGGTCGCGGTATACGACACCGGGCACGGTCGCCTCGTCGCCGCGCCCGGGTTCGCAGCGGATCAGCAGGTCTGGTCCACGGTGACACCGGGCACTGATCACCGGATCGCCCAGGCGATCTCGGCCCTGGTCGAAGCACTGCCCGGGGGAAGGTGGCTGCCGCAGTAGACCCGCAGGGCGTGCAGTAGCCCGCCACTCTCCCCGGCGGTGCCCGACCGGCACCTTCCGGGTACAGAAATCACAACACGAAAGGTTCGATCATGGTTTACGCCGATCATTCATCCGCTGACAAGGCTCAGGGCGACATGGCCAACGCCGTCGAGGGCATGAAGTTCACCCTCAAGGCGATCACCGACGAGGTCAACGCGGCCCGCGGCTGGGAAGGCGACGCCCGCAACGCGTTCAACGCCGCCGCCGACCGGTGGAACACCGAGGCCACCGAGCTCAACGGCGTGCTGAACCGGATGACCGAGCTGGTCGGTGAGGGTAGCGCCACCTTCAAGCGGATCGACGCCGAGGGCGAAGACGAGTTCAACTACATCAAGATCTGACGGCCGCCGATCGAGGCATCGGCCGTAACCACCAGCGACACAACTGATCCCGGAGGGTTCTGATGGAATACGACAAGACAGCGATGACCACCCTGTTCCACGATCTGCAGGGTTTCCGCAAGGCGCTGACTGACAACGCCCGTGACATGGCCGACGCCGGCAGCGCGCTGGCCGTCGCCTGGGAGGGCAACGAGGCCTACAACGGCTTCCAGGCCGTGCACAAGGACTGGGACGCCAAGTTCGAGGACACCCTGGTGATCCTGGACAACGTCGCCATGGCGGTGGAGAGCGCGCTCAACCGCGCCCTCGGCACCGACGGCAAGATCGGCGACGGCTTCGCGGGCGTGTAAGACGCAGCGGGCACGTCAGACGCTTCGGCGCCGAACAGCCGGTCCGGTGAACACCGGGCCGGCTGTCTTCGTCTGCGGGCCGAATCAGCGGGCGGCGGCCAGCGATTCGCCGATGTAGCGCATCTCGTCCGGGGTGGTGACCATGTTGACCGTCGCCTGCGCGGTCGAGGTGCGCACGGTGATGCGGTTGGGTGCGGCCGGGTCCTGGATCAGCGTGACGTCGGCGTCGAAATCGCCGTCGGGTTGATGCGCTCCCCGCACGCGGACGATGGTCGCGCCGCCGGTCAACGCGGTGGGCGCGATGCCGTCGAACACCACGACCGTGGCGGTGCTGAACCCGGCGCCCGGTTGCGTGGTGGCCGGCCCGTGCTGCGGTGCGGTCGCGCCGAAACGCGTGGCCAGCGACAACGAATGCGGTGCGCCGACATTGGCGACCATGGTCTGCCAGGCCTCCGGCCGGTCGGTGTGCACCACCACATGCGCGCCGAGGGCGATCGCGCGCAGGATCACCTGCTGGGCCAGATCGAGTTTGCCGATCACCTCGAGATGGCGGGTGCCGTCACCGATCAACGGCACCGCGATGCCCTGCCCGCGCTGATCGGCGCCGATGAGCTGACCACAACCGCCGGTGGGGACCGCGATGCCGGTGAGCGCGCTGAGCGGGCCGTGATAGTCCGCGGCGCTGTCGTGCACCACCGTCTGGGCGGGCAGGGTGTCCAGCAGCGCACGGAACTGCCTGCCCCGCAACGGACGCAAGCCTTCCACCGGCGGTGCCCCCGGATCGGTGAGAGTATCGAAGCGCACCAGCGCGCCGAGGGTGATCGGCGGCGAATCATCGCGCGTGCCGAGGCCGGGCCGCTGCACACCCGGCCGCAGCCGCACCGTCACCATCGTGTTGAGGCTGGGGGTAGCCCAGATATCGGCGAAGCCGCGCGAACCCACCAGCTCCGGGCCGATCTCGTAGCTGGTGAGCCGCAGTTCACCGTGCACCAGCGAGTTCGGCGTCTCGGTGAACTGATCCAGCGGCACACCCCAGCACATCCGCCGCACCGCCGCGTTCATCTCGCCCGCGGTGAGCACCGAGACCGAGATATCGTGGGCCGCCAGTCGATTGGCCACGCGACGAGTGGCGATGATGGCGGTGCGCAAGCTGCCGGTGCGGCCGCCGCCACGGTTGTCGACCGCCTCCGCGTTGGCCAGCGGATCCAGCCGCAGCACCAGCCAGACGGTGCGGTGCGCGATCGCGGGCAGCGGGCCGAGGATGCGGTCGTAGAGCTGGGCGACGACGCCGTTGCCCGCGGTGCGCGCACCGGTACTGATCACATCGATCGAGGTCAGCGTGATGTCGAACTGGCTGAGGCATTTTCCGATCTCGGTGAGGGGCAGGACCTGGTCGGTGCTCAGTGATCCGCGGCGCAGCAACGTCATCGCATCCGGTGGCGGATCGATGCGCAGCATGGTGACCAGCAGGTCGTTGTCCCAGCGCACGCCGTAGCTGCCGCCTTCGGGCAGCGTGACGTCGAACGGCTCGGCACCGGTGTCGGCCGGCCCCGGCCGGGCCCGCCGCCAGCGATAGGCCAGCGCGGTGGCCACCATGCCTGCCAGATTGCGCGGATCGGCCCGCCGCACCGGTACCGCGCCCAGCACCAGCACCCCGGCACCGATGCCGGCCACTGCGGCGATCGGTGCGTCCAGCGCCAATGCCACCCACGCCGCGGTGGCCGCGAGTAATGCCAGCGGGACCATGCGCCGCAGCGGAATATGACGGAACAACCAGAATTCGGGATCATGTAACGTCGCGTTCACCGCCACGTCCGATCGAATTTCCCCGGATGAGTTCACCGCCGAATTGTCGGTTCCGGTTTCCCGTTCGTTTACAACCACGTTCACTATTAGTAGCCCTGGGTTCGAATTCCTGTGGCCGGAGTTTGTTTTTTCCGGGGGTCTGGAGAACTTTTACAATACCGCGCCGCAGGTGAAATCGCGGGGCGGGAAAACAGTGCCCGAACGACACCGCACCGCGTCGATTGACACCGCCGTTTCGCCCGATACTGTAATTGCTCGAGTGAGGGGAGAACCCAGTTCTATGGAGGCCATGTGCCGGCACAGCTGACCACCCGGCAGCAGGTCAACGGATATCGATTCCTGTTGCGCAGGCTCGACCACGCGCTGGTGCGCCGGGATGTGCGGATGCTGCACGATCCGATGCGCTCGCAGCTGCGTTCGCTGC
Source organism: Nocardia cyriacigeorgica GUH-2 (assembly GCF_000284035.1). NCBI lineage: Bacteria > Bacillati > Actinomycetota > Actinomycetes > Mycobacteriales > Nocardiaceae > Nocardia > Nocardia cyriacigeorgica. Next base: position 964,138 of record NC_016887.1, read on the forward strand.
TGGTCGGCGCGGTGCTCGGGCTGCTGGTCGTCGCGGGTGCGGCGATCCTGGCCTTCATCCGCCCGCAGGGTGCGATCGGCGACGCGAAGATCGTGATGGGCAAGGACAGCGGCGCGCTCTACGTCGTCGTCGCCGACAGTGACGGCGGCACCACCCTGCATCCGGTGCTCAACCTAGCCTCGGCCCGCCTGATCAGCGGCAGCAGCGAGTCCCCGACCTCGGTCAAGGACGACAAGCTGGCCCAGATGCCGCGCGGGCCGCTGCTCGGCATCCCCGGCGCGCCGTCCGCGCTGCCCGGCTCGGCGCAGGGCGAACGCTCGGATTGGTCGCTGTGCGACGCCGTCGAGTTGTCCATCACCGGCAGTGCCGCCTCGGCCTCGGGCGTCGACACCGCGATCATCGCGGCGCGACCGGAACTGAGCGAACGCATCCGGGCCGCGCGTCCGGACGAGGCCGTGCTGGTGCAGCGTTCGGACCGCACTTACCTGATCTACGAGGGCAAACGCGCCCAGATCGACCCGGACAACAGCGTGCTCGCGCGGGCGCTGAACCTCTCCGGCGAGCGCCCGCGCCCGGCCGGATCGGGCCTGCTCGGCGCGGCCACCCCGGTGCCGCCCATCGCGGCGCCGGAGATTCCGAACGCCGGTAAGCCGGGCCCCGGCGCGCTGTCCGATTTCCCGGTCGGCGGCGTCATCTCGGTCGCGGCCACCGGCAGACAGCAGGGCGCCGAGCTGTATGTGGTGCTCAGCGAGGGTGTCCAGCACATCTCCGAGTTCACCGCCGAACTCATCCGCACCGCGAATTCGCAGGGTATGAGCCAGATCGAGACCGTTCCGCCGGATGCGCTGACCGGGATTCCGGTGCTGACCCAGCTGCCGGTCGACCACTTCCCGTCCGCCGTTCCGGCCATCCTGTCCGCCGAGGACGCGCCGGTCACCTGTGTGTCCTGGTCGAAGACCGAGCAGGGTGAGGCCGACGCCGTCGACGGTCCCACCGACCGTGCCTCGGCGACCCTGCTGGTGGGCGCGCGGCTGCCGCTGCCCGAGGGTGCGAAACCGGTGTCGCTGGCCACCGCCGACGGCTCCGGCGACCGGGTCGACCAGGCCTATCTGCGGCCGTCCTCGGGGGAGTTCGTGCACGTCACCGGCATGGAGCCGGGCAGCCCGCGGCGCGGCAGCCTGTTCTACATCGCCGACAACGGCATCCGCTACGGCATCCCGGATATCGACACCGCGATGGTGCTCGGGCTCGGCGATGCACCGGAGCTGGCGCCGTGGGCGATCGTCGGGCAGCTGGTGCCGGGCCCGACCCTCGCGCCGACCGACGCGCTGACCAGGCACGACGTCCTGCCACAGAACTGAGCTGCTGTCGGCGCGGCCGGCCCCGGCCGGGGTCAGGACACGCCGAGCGAGGAGAGCACCCCGGCCAGCGCGGCCTCCATATCCGGCGCCTCGATCCGCATGAGCACCGAGGCGTCGACCGCGCTCAGGTCCAGCGAATCGTCGTTGGCCAGCCGGAACTCGCGTTCCTCCTCGGCGGCTTCGATCACATTGCGGACGAAACGGCCGTTGCCCGCCAGGTCGATGCCGCGGCGGGGCTGGCCGCTCTGATCGGTGCGTTCGGAGTTGTAGAGCCGTTCACAGGCCTGTTCCAGCAGCCGCACCGCGTCCTCGGACAGCTCCGAATCGCGCGAGGAGGCGATGAGCTTGCCGATCTGGCCCAGCTCGGGCGGAGTGTAGGAGGGGAACTGCAGGCGCTTGGCGAAACGCGAGGCCAAGCCATCGTTGGCGGCCAGCAGCCGGTCGATCTCGCCGTCGTAGCCGGCGATGATGACCACCAGCCGGTCGCGGTCGTTCTCCATCCGGGCCAGCAGCGTGTCCACCGCCTCGCGGCCGAACGCGTCGCCGCCGGACAGACCGGTCTGGATCAGCGTGTACGCCTCGTCGATGAACAGCACGCCGTCCATGGCGGTGTCGATCAGCTTGTCGGTCTTGATCGCGGTGCTGCCCAGATGCTGGCCGACGAAATCCATGCGCTTGGCCTCGACCACCTTGTCGGTCTTGAGCAGGCCGACGCCGCAGTAGATCTTGGCGACCACCCGCGCGATGGTGGTCTTGCCCGTTCCCGGCGGCCCGGTGAAGGCCAGGTGGTTCCCGCGCGGCACGCTGGCCATGCCCTTCTCGGCCCGGATCTTGGCCAGCTGCGCCGTCGCTTGCAGCTTCGCCACCTGTGTCTTCACCGCGGTGAGGCCGATCTGGCGGTCGAGTTCGGCGCGGGCCTCGGTGAGGATCTTTTTGGCGCGGTCCTCGGCGTCGGCGTTTTGCAGCTGCTCCACCGAGGGCGCCGAGGCCGGATCCCAGCGGTCGGTGCGGGCGTCGATGGATTCCTTGGTGGTGACGGTGATGCGGTAGCTCTTGTCCCGCATGGCCTCGGTATTCGCGGTGAAGTCCGGGGCCTGCGAATACACCTGCTCGAACAGCGCCTGGGCCTCGTCCTCGCTGCCGGTTTCCCGCAGGCACAGGCCGCGGCAGAACATCGCCGTGGTGCGCGCGGCCGGGATGGGGCCGCTCTCGGCCTGATCCATCCGCCGGATCGCCTCGCCGAACAGCCCGAGCTGGGCGCAGGCCGAACCGACCATGACGTGCGCGCCGGTGGCCAGGTACGGGTCCTCCCATTCGGCCGATCCGGCCAGCACCGACATCACATCCGGCCAGCGCTGGGTGTTGAAGTGCAGGACACCGCGGATATAGGCGCTGATCCGGTCGTCGATCTCGCGGTCGGGATCCGAGAGCATGCCCGCCCGGTACTCGGCCAGCTCGTCGAGCACCCGCTCGGCCTCGTCGTACTGTTTGCCCGCGATCAGGCTCGCGGCGTAGGCGAGCCAGATCTCGGTGTAGCTGGCCAGCGGGTAGTCGATGTAGAGCCCGGAGACGAACCGTCCCGCCAGCGCCCGCGGCGGCAGGCCGAGCCTGCGTTGCTCGCGGTGCAGGGTGCTGGTGCTGGTGCGGTGCAGATTGGCGATGACCTCATCGGTGACCTCCCCGGCCGCCGCCCGGCCCAGCCAGGCATCGCACATCGAGGGGTCCCATTCGGTGGCCCGCTGAAAAGCCAATTTCGCGTACTCGAGATCACGCGTCGATTCCTGCCCATCAATGCTCAGCCCGAGGGACAGGATTCCGGCATCGAAGGCGCGCTGTGCTTGACGGTTGCCGGTCATTGCATGGAACCCCGAAATCTTCATTACTGCGGCGGACACGGACGGATTCGGCCCGGCCGCGACATAAATCGCGTCGGCATGGCCTGTCCGATACATTATTGTTCGCTGCCGGTAGGTTGCAACGTGGTCCGGTCGCGATATCGAGCCGGTGCCACGGAAGTGGTCGCCGGTGGTTCGACGGGTAGGAATCCGGTCGCGAGTGTCTGAAACGTGCAGGAAAGAACTGGGGTCGTTCGACAATTGACCGAGACGTTGAGCAGCGGCACCGGTACCGCTGAGCCAGAACTGTGCCGGGTCTCCGTCATCGGGGGAAATACTCAGCTGGATGTCGGATTGCCGGCGAACGTGCCGATCGCGACGTTCATGGGCGATCTGGTGGCGCTTATCGAGTCGCGCAACCCCGCCCCCGTCGACGCCGAGGACGGCGGCGCCCCGCTGCAGACCCGGCACTGGACGCTGGCCCGGCTCGGCCGTGACGCCATCGCGCCCAGCCGCACGCTCACCGAGGCCGAGGTCTACGACGGCGAGCTGCTGGTGCTTCGGTCGGTCGGTGCCAAGGAATCGCCCGCGCTGTTCGACGACGTCATCGACGCGGTATCCCGGTTGACCGCCAACGACTTTCGAGGCTGGTCACCCGGCGCGGCTCGCTGGACCGGCCTGGTCGCCGCGGTGCTGGCCGCGGTACTCGCGCTGGCGCTGTTCGCGGCGGGCCGCGCCGACGGGGTCGGCATCGCCGCACCGTTCCTGGCCACCGGCGTCGGTATCGGCGCCGCGGTCGCCGCCGCCATCGCCGCACGCAAATACGACGACGAACTCACCGCGGTCTGGTTGTCGTTCGGCGCGCTGCTGTTGTTGTTCGGCGGCGCGGCGCTGTTCGTGCCCGGCGATCTCGGCAGTCCGCATCTGCTGCTGGGCTTTTCGGTGATCCTGGTCGCCGCGGTGGGCATCTATCGCGCGACCGGCACCGGCGCCACTCTGCTCACCGCCGCCGTCACCGTCGCGGTGTGCGGGGGACTGGCGGCGCTGGTGCGCATGGTGTGGGATCCGGCGCTGCCCAAGATCGGGGCGGGCCTGTTGGTGGCGGCGATCGTGCTGATCTCGGCGGTGCCGCGGCTGGCGGCGGTGCTGGCCCGGCTGCCGGTGCCGCCGGTGCCCACCGCGGGCGGTGCGATCGACCCGGCCGATCATGAACAGCGCCCGACCATCGAGGGCATCGGCGCGATCGGTGCCACCGCGTTGCCGTCGGCGGCCGGGCTCGGCCGCCGGGCCCGGGTGGCCAATCAGTACCAGACCGGTCTGCTGGTCGGCTGCGCGATCGCCGGTGTGGTCGGTGCCCTCGGCGCCGCCGACCCGCTCGGTCAGTCCCGGTGGCAGGGCATCGCGCTCGCGGTGATCACCGCCATCATCCTGTGCCTGCGCGGCCGCGCCTTCGCCGATCTGGCCCAGGCCGCCACCCTGATCATCGCCGGCGCGGCCATCGTCGCCGCCCTGCTGGCCGGGCTTGCCCTCGGCGGCGCCGATCCGCTGCTGTGCGGTGGGCTGCTGCTGGCGCTCGCGGTGGCGGTGGTGTTCTTCGGCGTCATCGGCCCGCACATCGAGATCACCCCGGTGACCCGGCGTTTCGGCGAGATCTTCGAGTACCTGCTGATCTGTTCGGTGATTCCGCTGGTGCTGTGGATCATGGGCGTGTACGCGATGGCCCGGAATATCTGATGCCCGCGAGCCGATCTGTCCGTGTGCCGGGCCCGCTGCGGCGCGCGTCGGCGGTGATCGTGACGGCGGCGCTGCTCGGTCTGTCGGTATTCGGCGCGCCCGCACCGGCGTTCGCCATCGGACCGCCGCAGATCGATCCCGGTGCGCTCGGTGCCGCCAAGGCGTTGAGCGGCCGCCCCGCCCCGCTGGAACCCACCGAACAGCGGTCGGTCTGCGCCGAACCCGTGCTCAACGGCGGGCCGCCGGTCGAGGTGCCGGTATCGCAGGCCGTGCTCGATCTGCCCGCGGCCTGGCAGTTCAGCCGGGGCGCCGGGCAGAAGGTGGCGGTCATCGACACCGGCGTCAACCGTCATCCCCGGCTGCCCGCGCTCCAGGCCGGTGGTGATTACGTCTCCGGCACCGACGGCACCGTCGACTGCGATGGGCACGGCACCCTGGTCGCGGGCATCATCGCGGCCCGGCCCAGCCCTGACGACGCCTTCGTGGGCGTGGCGCCGGAAGCGGAGATCCTCACCATCCGGCAGCTCAGCCTGGCCTTCGAAGCCAAGGATCGCCGCGGCGCCCAGGAGGCCCCCGGCGCCATCGCCAGCGCGGGCTACGGCAATGTGCTCACCCTCGCCGCGGCCGTAGTTCGCGCCGTCGACATGGGTGCGACGGTGATCAACATCTCCGAAGTAGCTTGTGCCGCAGCAGGAGTCGACACCGTCGACGAGCCGCTCGGCGCCGCCGTGAAATACGCCTACGACCGTAATGTGGTGGTGGTCGCCGCGGCCGGCAATCTCCAGACCGACGGCGCCTGCAAGGCCCAGAACACCGGATCGGGCTGGGCGGGTGTGCAGACGGTGGCGAGCCCGGCCTGGTTCGACCCGTACGTGCTCTCGGTCGCCTCCGTCGACCCCAACGGCGTGGTCTCCGAACTGTCGTTGAACGGTCCGTGGATCGGGGTCGCCGCCATCGGCCGCGAGATCGTCTCGCTGGACAGCAAACCCGGCGGCACCGGCCTGGTCGACGGCGTGCAGACCGCCGAGGGCATCAGCCCCATCGAGGGCACCAGCTTCGCCGCACCCTATGTCACAGGCCTGGCCGCGCTGGTGCGTTCCCGTTTCCCGGAACTGACCGCCGCGCAGGTGATCGAGCGCATCGAACGCACCGCCCAGGCGCCCGGCCCCGGCCGCGACGACCGCATCGGCCACGGCCTGATCGACCCGGTGGCCGCGCTGACCGCCGAACTCCCGGACCAGCCGATCAGCGCAGGGGCCGACATCCCGAGCCCGATGGCCGAGCCCTGGCGCCCACCCGGCCCGGACCCGCTGCCGCGCCGTATCGCCGCCATCGGCGCGATCACCTGCCTCGCCGTCCTCGGAATCGGTACCGCACTGTGGATCCCGTTCCGCCGCCGCGGCGACGACGCCGACATCTCCGACCTCGATCCCGAAGCAACAGAGGGGTAGCGGACAGCCATGGTTACCGAAGGTTTCGTGCGACGCCCGCGGATCGCGCCGCCGCGCGCACCCGGCGGCGAAGTCGCGCTGAACGCGCCGCCGGAGATTCCCCGGCCGCTGCCCGCACCGTTGCTGGTGAAGCTGATGCCGGTGGTGATGCTGGTCGCCGTCGTCGGCATGATCGCGATGATGGCGATGATGGGCCGCAACCTGTTCGCCAATCCGATGATGATGATGTTCCCGATGATGATGATCATGTCGATGGTCGGCATGATGATGGGAATGCGCGGCGGTGGCGGACCGAAGTCGGCGGCCGAGCTCAATGAGGAACGCAAGGATTACTTCCGTTACCTCGACCAGATGCGAAAAGACGTGCGCCGCACCGGAAGCAAGCAGCTGGAGGCGCTGACCTGGAGCCATCCCGAGCCGACGGATCTGCGCTCGGTGATCGGCACCCGCCGGATGTGGGAGCGCCGCCCGGCCGACCCGGATTTCGGGCATGTGCGCGTCGGCATCGGCAGCCACCGGCTGGCGACCAAGCTGGCCCGCCCGGAAACCGGCCCGCTCGAAGACCTCGAGCCGGTGTCGACGGTGGCGCTGCGCCGGTTCGTGCGCACCCACTCGGTGGTGCACCGGCTGCCGACGGCGGTCTCATTGCGCGCCTTCCCGGCAATCAATATCGGTGGCGTGCCCGCCGAGGCCCGGACCCTGGTGCGGGCCATGCTGATGGAGCTGGCCGCCTTCCACGGACCCGATCACGTCGCGATCGCCATCGTCTGCGCCGACCCGGACGGACCGAACTGGGAATGGGCGAAATGGCTTCCGCACCTGCAACATCCGACCCAGCGCGACGGCATGGGCTCGGCGCGGATGATGTATGGCTCGCTGGGTGAGCTGGAAACCGCGCTGTCGGCCGAGCTGATCGAACGCGGCCGGTTCATGCGCAACCCGCAACCCACCCAGGGCCGGCTGCACCTGGTAGTCGTGATCGACGACGGCTACGTCAACGGCAGCGAACGCCTGGTCAGCGAAAGCGGCCTGGACTCGGTGACCGTGCTCGACCTCACCGCGCCCGAGGACGGCCTCGCGGTGCGCCGTGGCCTGCAACTGGTGGTCGCCGACGGCGACGTCAGCGCGCGCAGCGCGGCAGGCACCGAGAAGTTCGCCACCGCCGACGACGTCAGCGTGGCCGAAGCCACCGCCTTCGGCCGCGCGCTGGCCCGCTACCGGATCGCCACCGCCGCGCAGATCGTCAGCCTCGGTGATGAGTCCAGGGCCGATCCCGGCCTGATGGCCCTGCTTAAGATTCCCGATGCCGCACAGATCGAGGCGTCGAAGGTGTGGCGGCCGCGCACCGCCCGCGAACGGCTGCGCGTGCCCATCGGCGTCACCCCGGACGGCACACCCGTCGAGATCGACATCAAGGAGTCGGCCGAGAACGGCATGGGTCCGCACGGACTGTGCATCGGCGCCACCGGTTCCGGTAAGTCCGAGTTCCTGCGCACCCTGGTGTTGTCGCTGGTCACCACGCATTCGCCGGACTACCTCAACCTGGTGCTGGTCGACTTCAAGGGTGGTGCGACCTTCCTCGGGCTCGACCCACTGCCGCATGTGGCCGCGGTCATCACCAACCTCGAGGAAGAACTCTCGATGGTGGACCGGATGAAGGACGCGCTGGCCGGTGAGATGAACCGCCGCCAGGAACTGCTGCGCGCGGCGGGCAATTTCGCCAACGTCACCGAGTACGAGAAGGCACGTGCGGCGGGCGCGCAGCTCGATCCGCTGCCCGCGCTGTTCGTCATCGTCGACGAGTTCTCCGAATTGCTCTCGCAGAAGCCGGATTTCGCGGACCTGTTCGTGATGATCGGCCGCCTGGGCCGGTCGCTGCACGTGCACCTGCTGCTGGCCTCGCAGCGGCTCGAGGAGAACAAGCTGCGCGGCCTCGATTCGCACTTGTCGTACCGGATCGGCCTGCGCACCTTCTCCGCCAACGAATCCCGCGCGGTGCTCGGCATCACCGATGCCTACCACCTGCCCGGCATCCCGGGTTCGGGCTACCTCAAGAGCGACGCCGACGACCCGCTGCGCTTCAACGCCACCTACGTGTCCGGCCCCTACGTCTCACCGTCGGGGACCCGCGAGTCCGGCGGCAGCGTCAGCCGGGGACAGTCACCCGCCGTGTTCACCGCGGGTCCGGTGGAGATCCAGGCCAGGATCGAGCCCGATCCGGAACCGGCCGCCCCGCTCGGCCTGCCGGAGCTGCCCCCGCCGCCCGGCGCCGAACTCGACGCCGAGGACAAGGAAGAGGGCCTGCCGGATTCGCTGCTCGAGGTCGTGGTGAAGCGGCTGACCGGGCACGGACGTCCCGCGCACGAGGTGTGGCTACCGCCGCTGGAGGAATCGCCGACGGTCGACATGCTGCTGCCCGACCCGGACTGGCGCTCGCCGGTCAACCGGCACGGCCAGCTGTGGATGCCGATCGGCATCATCGACAAGCCCTACGAGCAGCGCCGCGACGTGCTCACCATCAACCTGGCCGGCGGCCAGGGCAACGTCGCCGTGGTCGGTGGCCCGCAATCGGGTAAGTCGACCACCCTGCGCACCATCATCATGGCCGCGGCCGCCACCCACACCCCCGAACAGGTGCAGTTCTACTGCCTGGACTTCGGTGGCGGCAGCATGACCGGTCTGGTGGGCATCCCGCACGTCGGCTCGGTGGCCGGCCGACTCGACCGCGACCGGGTGCGCCGCACCATCGCCGAGCTGACCTCGCTGCTCACCCAGCGCGAGGAACGCTTCACCGAGCTCGGCATCGAGTCCATGGTGGAGTTCCGGCGCCGCAAATACGCCCAGCTGGAAGCCGCGGCCAACAGCAACCCGCCGGCCCCGGACGACCCGCTGGCCGCCGACCAGTTCGGCGACGTCTTCCTGGTCATCGACGGCTGGGCGGCCATGCGCGAGGAATTCGACACCCTGGAACCGGCTGTCAACGCCATCGCCCAGCAGGGCCTGTCCTACGGCATCCACCTCATCCTCGGCGCCTCCCGCTGGGGCGAGATCCGGCCGGTGATCAAGGACCAGATCGGCACCCGGCTGGAGCTGCGCCTCGGCGATCCGTCGGATTCGGAAATGGCCAGGCGCACCGCGGCATTGGTGCCGGTCGGTCGTCCCGGTCGCGGCCTGACCCCCGACGAACTGCACATGCTGATCGCGCTCCCGCGACTGGATTCCGATTCGGACCCGACCAGCCTCACCGACGGTGTCGCCGCGGCCAGGCAAGAGCTGACGCAGCTGTGGGGCACCCGGCGCGCACCCGAGGTGCGCATGCTGCCGTTGGAGATCTCCCGCGAGCAGGTGCTGGCCATCGCCCGCGCACACGGCGTCCGGCAGAGCGCGACCAAGGTCGTCGTCGGGCTCGGCGAGAACGAATTGGACCCGTTCGTCCTGGATTTCGACGCCGAACCGCACTTCATGGCCTTCGCCGACGTCGAATGCGGCAAGACCACCCTGCTGCGCAATATCGCCATGGGCGTGGTGGAGAACTCCGCACCCGGTGAGGCCAGGATCATCATGATCGACTACCGCCGCAGCCTGCTCGGCGTGGTCCCCGACGAACGCCTGGCCGGCTATTCGACTTCGTCGCAGACCAGCGGTCCGATGATCACCGAACTGGCCCGCTACCTGTCCAAACGGATCCCCGGCTCCGATATCACCCCGCAGCAGTTGCGCGACCGCAGCTGGTGGGAGGGCCCGGAGATCTACGTCCTCGTCGACGACTACGACATGATCACCGCCGGCGCCAATCCGCTGCTCCCGCTGCTGGAATACCTGCCACAGGCCCGCGATATCGGCCTGCACCTGGTGGTTACCCGCCGAATCGGCGGCGTCTCCCGCGCCCTCTACGACCACGTCCTCGGCGGCATGAAGAACCTGTCGGTCGACGCGCTGATCATGAGCGGCCCCCGCGACGAAGGCAAACTCATCGGCGACGTCCGCCCCACCAAACTCCCACCCGGCCGCGGCATGCTCGTCTCCCGCACCCGCGGACAGGAAATGATCCAAATCGCCCACCTGCCACCGCTGTAGAGGTACCCCGTTCGTCTCGATCGCAACCGCGAGCCGACTGGTAGCAAATATTTAGCAAATGATCTAGGTGTGTGCCGTATGTGCTTTCTTCTCTGATTTGCTTGCATCCTTCGGTATGAGTGATCCGATTTGAATTCAGCTGTATCACCAGCATGCCTGGACATTCAGGTGGGTAGTTCACCCTCGGGTATTGTGCAAACCCTCTCGAAAAGCGCCCGCTCGGCTAGTACGCTTCGCGGCGTGACAACCAACGACGCCCGCGCATGGCAAACTTTCGGCAGCCGGAACGCCGGAGAACCGGCAGACCTCAGCTGGCATGACGGTTTTCCGGAGTGGCTGGAGTATCCACTTCGAGATTGGCTGGGCGACAGGCTGATCAGGGATGAGATACGGCAACAGGTCGTTGCCAGGCTTCGATTTACCCCGAGAGAGAAGTACTGGTACAGCGATACGCGTGGAGTGCCGACGGCCGCCCTGCTGGACTGGATCGATGCAACCCTGCACGTCATTGCACACGACAAGCATTCCCACTACATCTACTCGGTTCCGTCCTGGATCCGCGGCATCGACGCGGTCCTTCGAGATGGGCGGTCGATATGGAAGGTCGGCAAGAATGGCGACGCGCTGGTGGCGCGCCATGACCTGACAGTCACGACGGCGACCCACCACGCATACCAGGCCGCTGAGGCTGCCGGCCGTACCGCCGCGGCTACCCACCTGAAAGCTGCTTGGGATGCCGCCCACAGGTTTCACCCGGATCCGTCGACGGCGTACCGAGAAGCGATTCTTGCCGTCGAGGCTGCAGCGATCCCGGTCGTCGTTCCCAATCAGGCGGGTGCCACTCTTGGGCATGTCCTCGGCCAGCTCGACAGGCAAGGAAACCTGTACCGGGTCGCCATAACTGACAAATCAGGGATCTCAGTGCCGGTGACCCCTGTTGTGTCAATGATTCGGATGCTGTGGGAGGGTCACACGGACCGCCACGAGGGAGTAACGCCGGCCGTGCCGATAACGGCCGAGGCCGCGAGGATGGCGTCGATGCTTGCCGTGACACTTGTCCAGTGGTTCGTCTCTGGGTCGGTCAGCCGCAGGGCCCCGGGGCGAGCGCAAACCGCGTAGCAACGCAAGGCCAGGTGTTCCGGCCGCTGTCAACCATGCACCGGCGTGAACACCGGCGCATGAGCGGCGCGCACCGCTGCCCAGGAATCGGTGCGTCGTTCGAACAGCGCTCGCGACGGCCCCTGGGCGGCCGGGCCGGCGATGCGGGCCAAGCGGAAGCCCGCGCGGCGGTAGTAGGCGTGCAGGTCGGTGTTGGTGGTCCAGGCGTCGAGGCGGACCCAGTCGCGGCCGTATTCGCGGGCCAGCTCGCCGGCGTGGGCCAGCAGGCGGCGGCCGACACCGCGGCCCGCGTAGCGCAGGTCGACGATCATGTAGTGCACGATGACGGCGTCGGAGAGTTCCTCGGGTTCCCAGAGTCCTTGATCGGCGCGATCGTTCACGGTGATGGTGCCCGCCGGGCGCCCGCACACCTCGGCGATCCAGGTCTCGCCCGCGTCCAGACAGTGACCCACCGATCGCGCGAAGATCTCGATCGGCAGGCCGCGCCCGGCCACGGTCCACTGATCCGAACCGCGCGCGCTCAACCACGCGGTGCGCTGTACCCGGAGCCGGCAGATGGTTCCGAGGTCGGCGAGGACCGCGGGCCGGATGACCACGGACATGGCTACGCGATGCCGGGCCGATAGGAGCTGCCGAGGGCATGGCGAATCACGGCCGTGCCCTCCTCATCACCTAGTTCGTAGGCGAGCCGATTGCGCGTGGCGATCGAGCGATGCCTGGTGGCGCGGGTGACGCGGTCGTGGTTCGCGCCGATCCGAAGATGATCGAGCAGAACGGTTCCGGTGGCGACTCCGAGCACAGTGGCCTCCTCGGCGGTTGCGGGCCGGGCGACGACGGTATCGCGATGGGCGGTCTCGGCGTGGCCACGGTCGGCCAGACGGCGAGTCGTCCCCTCGGGAATGTCGTGCGGTGAGTCGATGCCGGTGGCCTCGGCGAGATCACGCGGATAAAAGCTGACCTCCCAGGACCACGGTTCGTTATCCAAATACTGGACGACGGTGCGGGCAAGCACCCAGGAATCGGCCGGAACGCCCAGCCATTGCGCCACTTCCGTACCGGCAGGCTCCATTCGGGCGCTGAATTCTTTACTCGGTTCGCGGTCCGCGGCGCGCGCGATCTCCTCGAATATGTCATGTGCCGACCTGGGTCGATTCGGTCGGATATGATCTGTGACCACGGATTCGAGTACTTCCTGGTTTCGAACCAGCGTTCCCCGGGAAGTAGCTGTGTAGACAAGGTTCTCGGTGACCAGGACCTGAATTGCGTTGCGCGCGGTAGTGATCGAAACCTGCATCTGATCGGCCAGCTCGGCATGACTGGGCAGTCGGTCACCCGGCTTCCACCTGCCTGCGCGGATCTCCTCGCGGAGGAGGTCTGCGATCCGGTGATACGTCGGACCGTCCGCCATCTTGCTCCTCGGTTGGTCGTGCAGGTAACGAAGTGTACACTTTTCGGCCCACTACGGCCCGATTACGCTTGACAGGGGTTTTCCGAGGTTTATTGTAATGAACGTACTGATCCGGTGTTGTGCGGCGATGACGGCGAGGCAACCGTGGCAGGTTCGGATACAACAGTCGTAATGGCTCTTCCCGGCACTCAGCGAAGTGCCGATCCGGTGGCGCAGACCCCGATTTCCGGGCCGCTGCCGACATCGGATCTACTTGTCAGAGCGTGCCGAGGGCACCGTGTGGTCGGCGGTCAACTCCTCTGGTATGCCCGTGACCTGGCAATACTGCATGAGAGACGGCTGGTCGGCCGGGGCGGCTCGATCGATACCCGGCCCGCGACCGTCGTCGAAATCGAGCGCCGCCGAGGCGAATTGGTGATGGCGATCGACGACTGGGTGGTCCGCAACGTCCCCCAGCACCGGCTGGGTGCCACCCTGCACACCGAGACCATCGGTGCGGTGATCGACCGGCTGGCCGAGGCGTCGGTGCGAGCCCACCACGCGTTGATGACCCTCGACGCCCACGACGACCTGCTGCACAGCGCCTGGCATCACTTGGCCGAACTGGCCGACGCCTACGACGACCTGGTGCGCGATGTGCTGGCCGGACGGCGCCGACTGCCCGAATGGTGAGCCGAGGCGCCAACGTCTGAATAGGTCGCGGCCGGGTAACGGCCGCGACCTATTCGTCAACCCCGGTAACGACGGTGATCGGTGGCGAAATCGTCGGCCACGGTCGCCGCGAGTTCCACATATGCCCGCTTGGTCTGCTTGTGCAGCCGGTGCAGGTCGATCTCCGCGCCCTCGGACATGTGCTGGTCGAACGGAATGATGTGCACCGCCCGGCAGCGCGACAGGAAGTACTCGCGCAGCTGCTGGATGCCCACGTTCGGCGAACCCGCGCGCGGAGAGTTGATCACCACCACCGCATTTCGCACCAAATGATCGTGACCGTGCAGTGACAACCAGTCCAGCGTGGCCGCGGCACTGCGGGCGCCGTCGATCGCGGGGGAGGAGATCAGGACCAGCGAATGCGCCAGCTCCAGCACACCGGCCATGGCCGAATGCATCAGACCGGTGCCGCAGTCGGTGAGGATGATGTTGTAGAACCGCTGCAAGATCCGCGCCACGGCCCGGTACTCGTCCTCGTTGAACGCCTCCGACGCCGCCGGATCCCGTTCACTGGCAAGCACTTCCAGCCGACTGGTGGCCTGTGAAGTGTGCCTGCGCACATCCGAGTAGCGCTGGATCGAGGAATCCAGCAGCAGATCGCGCACCGTCGACCGGGTCTGCAACGGCACCCGTTGCGACAGCGTGCCGAAGTCGGGGTTGGCGTCCACGGCGATCACCCGGTCGCCCCGGATCGAGGCGAACGTGGAGCCGAGGCCCATGGTGGTCGTGGTCTTACCGACGCCACCCTTGAGCGAGAGCACCGCGATGCGGTAGTCGCCGCGCACCGGCTGCCGGATGCGCGCCACCAACTCCTGCAACCGGCGTTCCTCGGCCGACATGCCCGGATTGATGGCACCACCCGACACGTGGTGCACCGCCTTACGCCACCCGGAACCGGCCGGCTTCTTGGCCGCGCGGCCCCGGATCGGCACATTGTCCAGCGATGGCGACGGCAGTGGCGGTTGACCCTGACCGCCGCCCTGCCACTGCGGCGGCGGGGCCGAATGCTGCGGCGGCACGGGCTGCTGTGCCGGATGCTGCGGCTGAATCGGCGGCTGCACGGGATGCTGTGGCGCCGAGGGGTATTGCGGCGGCACGGAGTGCGACGGCGCGGAGTGCTGATTCGGCGCCATTGGTGCCTGCGCGTAACCCTGCGGACCGGGCATCTGATCCGCAGGCGCCTGCATGGGCGCGGGATGGCGTGGTCCCGGTGTGTCCGGGCCCGGTGCGATCGGAGCCTGTGATTGCGGAGCAGGCCGTCCTTGCTGGTCGAGGGTCGAGGGGCCGCCCTGCCACGAGTGTCCGGCACCGCGAACCTCACCGACCGGTGCCTGCCCCATCGCCGCCGCGCCCGCATTGTGTCGCTGCGCCGGGCCAGGTGCGGGTTCGTCCGCCGGTGCAGAGAACGAACGCGGCGGTTGGGCGGTCGAGGCCGCATGCGGGGCCGCCTCGGCTGCGGATTGCCCTGAGTGCCAGGGCTGTTCCGGCGCCCGCTGTGCACCTTGCTCATTCGGCTGGGACGGCAGCGGGTGCTCGAATCCGGACGAATGGGTAGCCGGCGGGGCGTGCAAACTCTGCGATGCACCCCGACTCGCCTCGGGGCCGTCCGCCGCGACAAACGGTTGGCCCGCCTCGGCCGCGGCTTGGTGCGGCATCTCCGCGGCAGCGCCCGCCACCGCGGACCTCACCTGGTCGGCCGGCGAAGCCGTGCTCTCGGAAGGCAAGCGATGCCGACCGCGCGTGAGCGATGCGTCCGCAGCGACCGAGGGAGCCTCCGAGCCCGGCATCCGGGGCTGATCTCCGAGCTGCTCGCGATTACCCGCCTGTGAGTCGATCGGCGCGGCTTCAGAACCGCGCGCTGCGAATTCGAGCCCGCGCGCCGCAGCCTCGCCAGACGATTCCGGCCCGACCGCGCGATCCGGCGCAGCGGTTCCCGAGCCCGTCGTCACGCCCGGCGCGGCCTGCCGATCGGTGGCGACCGCTGCGGAATCGCTCGCCGTCACGTTCGGAGCGGCGGAATCACCGACTATCGGCGCCGACGTCGGATCGCTCGTCACGAGATTCGGTCCGGCGACGGCGCTGGACGACGCCGGCCCAACCGCGGGGTCCGCTGCAGCGGCTGCGGAATCCGTCGCGACGTCGCCCGAAGAACCCTGGCGATCGGTCGCCGCCGCGGAATCGCTCGCAACCGGTGTCGGCGCCGAGACACTCGCGGCCGAATCCGTTGTGCCTACAGCTGTTTCGCTTCGATTCGGCGGCGGCGGCAGGTCCGGCAGTCGCGGAAGCGGACGCTGTGCGGTGGGCTGGGCCGGCGTGTTCGCCGAATCCGCCGGCTCGAGCCAGGACGGCGGAGCGTCGGCAGGCGCTGCCGAACTCGCGGGTGCGGTCGATCCGGACGAGCTGGACACCGGGCTCGCCGCCACGTCGGTCTGCGCAGGCATTGCGCCACCGGTGATCTGGTTGTCCTCGGCAGCGGGGCCGGTCTCGGCGTCGGGGCCACGGTCGGGCGCCTGTGCGGTCGAACGGGGCCCCTCCAACCACGAGGGCGGCTCCGCCGAGGCCGGCGGGCCAGGCTGTTCCGCGACGGCACGGTGGTCGGCCGCCGAAGCCTGGCCGCCACCGTCGCTGGCCGGCCCTGGGGCGTGCGACTGCGGGTCTGCGACTGGGTACTGCGCGCCGGAAGTGTGTGACTGCGGTGTGGCCGGTGCGATCGGATTCACCGGCGACGACACGTGTGCCTGCGGCTGCGGCGGCGCCACTGGAATCTGTGGAGCCGACATATGAGCCTGTGGCTGAGGCTGGTGCGGTGCGACCGGTTGCTGCTGCGGCGGGACCGGCGCCACCGGGATCTGGGGCGCCGACGTATGAGCCTGTGGCTGGGGATGTTGCGGTGCCGGCGGCTGGTGCGGCGCGGCGGGCGGCTGCTGCGGCGCCACCGGGATCTGCGGCGAGGAGGCGTGTGGCTGCGCGGGTGCGACGGGCGCGGCAGCGTTCAACCGGCTCGCCTGGCTCTGCGGCGGAACCGGAGCGTGGGGCGCGACCGGAGCCTGCGGCGGCACCTGGGCGTGCGGCGGCGGCGCCTGCTGGTCGACGGGCTGCGGCGGACGTGGTCCGAGCGGCTGGAACTCGGCAGGTGGTTCACTCGGAGTACGGGTCGGCAGATGCGTGGCCGGCCGCTCCCCGGTCTGTGCCGGGCCTTGCTGCCACGAGGTGTCCGGTCCGGGCCGGTACTGCTGCGGCGCCGGACCGGATTGATAGGGATCGGCCGGACGGGAATCGGGGGATCGGTCCGACGGCCGACGGTCCGCGGGCCCCGGCCGCTGATCGGGAGGCGGCACACTCTGCCATCCGCTGTCCAGGTCCTGCTGCTGCGCTGGGTTCGACCACTGATCTGCGGGGCGCGGCGCGTGGCCGTCGTCGGCGTGGTCCTCGACCTGGTGGTCGTCGTTCTTGTCGCGGCGCCAGGGCTTGCGGCGCTTTTCCTTGCGCGGTCCGGGGGAATCGGAACGGTCGCCCTCGGGAGTGGGCCGCTTGAACCGGCGCTTGGGTGCGGGGGTGTCCTCGATCAGTTCGTCGTGCGGAAGGTTCTGAACCGGTGGCGCTTCGTACTCGATCTGCTGCCCGACCTGGGTGACCTCACTGTCGGAGAGCCACGGCGGCAGCATGGGGAGGCCGTCATTGCTGCGGCTCACGCATCCCCCTCTGATGTGCTGGACCTCGGACAGCGGTCAGTTTACGCGACAGCCGGGTTCCTTCGCGGGGCAGGCAGTGCCGGATTCGCCTGCCCCGGAGGCTCTGCGTGGTGACGCTCCGCTGCCGCCTCCGAGCCTTGACCGGGGCAGGCAGTGCGCCGATGGGAAGGCTCGCGACCCCGCGTCCGGGCGTGTTTTGCCCGATCGGGCGCCTGCCGGTAAGCTTGAGCGGCGGTGCACCTATGCGCCGACTGTTCGCATGCGACCGGTCCGGGCTTCTCCGGCCCACACCGACCGGTTTCATCCGGGCAGGACCACCAATCAGACCAGGTTGAGCATAACCGGGATCGCGGAGGATATGGCGAAGAAAGACGGGGCCATCGAGGTCGAGGGTCGAGTTGTCGAGCCGTTGCCCAATGCGATGTTCCGGATCGAGCTCGAGAACGGGCACAAGGTTCTCGCGCACATCAGCGGCAAGATGCGGCAGCACTACATCCGCATCCTGCCGGAGGACCGCGTGGTCGTCGAGCTCTCGCCCTACGACCTGTCCCGCGGCCGTATCGTCTACCGCTACAAGTAGATCGAATCGGCGAGGTCTGCTCGCGGAGTGCGCTCGCCGGGAGTCGATCGACTTGGCGTTTTGTGGGGGTGCAACCCCCACAGCCCGCCCGGCGGGCGTCGCCCCCGGACCCCGGCGGCGATGCGCTACCGATCTGTGCTGACAACTGAAGCTTCCCCGGTCTGCAGCCGGGGGATTCCGGTCGAGAGGCCGGGAGCAAGACTTCCCCAGCCGACGGGCTGGGGAAAAACTGTGTTCACAGCACGTGTGAACCACAACAAGATTGGACGGACGTGAAGGTTCAGCCGAGCGTCAAGAAGATCTGCGAGAAGTGCAAGGTGATCCGCCGTAACGGCCGGGTCATGGTGATCTGCGAGAACCTGCGCCACAAGCAGCGTCAGGGCTGACACCAGCCAAGCACCGAACGCGGTTCGGATTGGCACACCAATTGAATGGGCGAGCGCCACTCGCCCGAGAAGAACTCCCAGCTCCAGCCGTGCACTGCGGAATTCGGGTTCACCCCCGAGGTGCATGAGCCAACCCCCGGTACGGAGGCCGGGGCCCCGCCACGACGAGGGGACGGACAGGGAGCAGACCTCCGCAACGATTAAGGAAATGCCACATGGCACGTCTCATGGGCGTCGATCTCCCGCGCGAAAAGCGCATGGAGATCGCACTGACCTACATTTTCGGTATCGGCCGTACCCGCGCCAAGGAAATCCTGGCGGCGACCTCGGTCAGCCCGGATCTGCGGTCGAAGGATCTGACCGACGACGATCTGACCAAGCTGCGCGACTACATCGAAGCCTCGGAGTTCAAGGTCGAAGGTGACCTGCGCCGTGAGGTGCAGGCCGACATTCGTCGCAAGATCGAAATCGGCTGCTACCAGGGCCTGCGTCATCGTCGCCACCTGCCGGTGCGCGGCCAGCGCACCAAGACCAATGCGCGTACGCGCAAGGGTCCGAAGAAGACCGTCGCCGGCAAGAAGAAGTAGGGATAACCGATGCCTCCGAAGTCACGGGCCTCCGGCCCCAAGAAGACCCAGAAGTCGCGTCGCCGGGAAAAGAAGAACGTCCCGCACGGCCACGCGCACATCAAGTCCACGTTCAACAACACGATCGTGTCGATCACCGACCCGTCCGGCAACGTCATCTCCTGGGCGTCCTCCGGCCACGTCGGTTTCAAGGGCTCGCGCAAGTCGACCCCGTTCGCCGCGCAGCTGGCCGCCGAGAACGCTGCCCGCAAGGCGCAGGAGAACGGCGTCAAGAAGGTCGACGTCTTCGTCAAGGGCCCCGGTTCGGGCCGCGAGACCGCGATCCGTTCGCTGCAGGCCGCGGGCCTGGAAGTGGGCACGATCTCCGATGTCACCCCGCAGCCGCACAACGGCTGCCGTCCGCCCAAGCGGCGTCGCGTCTAACGGGAAAGGAAGGTAGACCACAATGGCCCGTTACACCGGACCCGCAACGCGCAAGAGCCGTCGCCTCCGCGTCGACCTGGTCGGCGGCGACCAGGCGTTCGAACGTCGCCCCTACCCGCCCGGCCAGCACGGCCGCGCGCGGATCAAGGAGAGCGAATACCTGCTCCAGCTGCAGGAGAAGCAGAAGGCTCGCTTCTCCTACGGCGTGATGGAGAAGCAGTTCCGCCGGTACTACGAAGAGGCCAACCGCCTCAAGGGCAAGACCGGTGACAACCTGCTTCGCCTGCTCGAGACCCGTCTGGACAACGTCGTGTACCGCGCCGGTCTGGCCCGTACCCGCCGCCAGGCCCGCCAGCTCGTCAGCCACGGCCACTTCCTGGTGAATAACCGGAAGGTCAACGTTCCGTCCTTCCGCGTCACCCAGTACGACATCATCGATGTCAAGGAGAAGTCGCTGGGCACGCTGCCGTTCCAGGTGGCGCGCGAGACCATCGGTGACCGTCCGGTCCCCGGCTGGCTCCAGGTCATCCCTGGCCGCCTGCGCATCCTGGTCCACCAGGAGCCCGAGCGCGCCCAGATCGATGTGCCGCTGCAGGAACAGCTGATCGTCGAGTACTACTCGAAGTAACAGCTGATCCGCTGCTGGTGCGTGATCGTCCGCCCTGGGCGATCACGCACAACCCTTAGACGAGGCGTCAAATAGCGGGCGCCCACAAAGGAGGATGATCCACATGCTGATTTCCCAGCGTCCGACCCTGACCGAAGAGGTCGTGGCGGAGAACCGCTCGAAGTTCACCATCGAACCCCTCGAGCCGGGCTTCGGTTACACCCTCGGCAACTCGCTGCGCCGTACCCTGCTGTCCTCGATTCCGGGGGCCGCGGTGACGAGCATCCGCATCGACGGCGTCCTGCACGAGTTCACCACCGTCCCCGGTGTGAAGGAAGATGTCACCGACATCATCCTGAACCTCAAGGGCCTGGTCGTGTCCTCGGAGGAGGATGAGCCGGTCACCATGTACCTGCGTAAGCAGGGCCCGGGGACCGTCACCGCCGATGACATCGTCCCGCCGTCCGGCGTCGTGGTGCACAACCCGGACATGCACATCGCCACCCTGAACGACAAGGGCAAGCTCGAGATCGAGCTGGTCGTCGAGCGCGGTCGCGGTTACGTCCCGGCGGTGCAGAACAAGGCCTCGGGTGCGGAAATCGGCCGGATCCCGGTGGACTCGATCTACTCCCCGGTGCTCAAGGTGACCTACAAGGTCGAGGCCACCCGTGTCGAGCAGCGCACCGACTTCGACCGGCTCATCCTGGACGTGGAGACCAAGAACTCCATCAGCGCCCGGGACGCGCTCGCCTCGGCGGGCAAGACCCTGGTCGAGCTCTTCGGCCTGGCCCGTGAGCTGAACGTCGAAGCCGAAGGCATCGAGATCGGCCCCTCGCCGGCCGAGGCGGATCACATCGCCTCGTTCGGTCTGCCGATCGAGGATCTGGACCTGACGGTCCGGTCCTACAACTGCCTCAAGCGCGAGGGTGTGCACACCGTCGGCGAGCTGGTCGCACGCACCGAATCGGATCTGCTGGACATCCGTAACTTCGGCCAGAAGTCCATCGACGAGGTCAAGGTCAAGCTGCACGCGCTCGGCCTCTCGCTCAAGGACAGCCCGGCTTCGTTCGACCCCTCCAGCGTGGTGGGTTACGACGCGGCCACCGGCACCTGGTCCGACAGCGGCAACTTCAGCGACAACGACGGCGGCGAGCAGGACTACGCCGAAACCGAACAGCTCTAGGCCGCTGGGGTAGGCGCCCCGGGGTCTTACTCAAGGAGAACCAACAATGCCCAAGCCCAAGAAGGGTGCCCGCTTCGGCGGGTCGGCGTCGCACCAGAAGGCGATCTTCGCCAATCTGGCCACGGCGCTCTTCGAGCACGGTCGGATCACGACCACCGAGGCCAAGGCCAAGGCGCTGCGCCCGTACGCCGAGAAGCTTGTCACCAAGGCGAAGGGCGGCACGCTGGCCGACCGTCGCGAGGTGCTCAAGGTGATCCGCAACAAGGACGTCGTGCACTCGCTCTTCGCCGAGATCGGCCCCTCGTTCGAGGGTCGCGAGGGTGGCTACACCCGCATCATCAAGGCGATGCCCCGCAAGGGTGACAACGCTCCGATGGCGATCATCGAGCTGGTCCGCGGCGAGACCGTGACCCGGGAAGCCGATCGCGCCCGTCGCGTGGCCGCGTCCAAGAAGGCCGAGGCGCCCGCCGCCGAAGCCACCGAGGCGCCCGCCGCCGAGGCTGCCGAGGAGAAGGCCGAGGCTGCCGAGGCCGAGGCGACCGCGGACGAGAAGGCCGACGACAAGGCGTGAGTCGTGGTCCCGGTGCTCCGGGATGCGCGTGACGCGTTGAATTCGCCGAACGAGCCCGTCTACCCGATCCGGGTGGGCGGGCTCGTTCACTTTCCGAGGAGGCCGCGGTGAGCGGGCAGGACGCGAACGAGATCGAGGCGCCGGTGACCACCCGGTACCGGCTCGACATCAGTTACGACGGGACCGATTTCATCGGCTGGGCCCGTCAGCCCGGGCTGCGCACCGTGCAGGGGGTGCTGGAGGAATCGCTGGGCAAGGTACTGCGCGAGACCGTCCAGCTGACGGTGGCCGGGCGCACCGACGCGGGTGTGCACGCCGAAGGTCAAGTCGCGCATCTCGATACCGCCGCCCAGATCGAACCGGCCAAACTCGTGCACCGGATGGCCCGGTTCCTACCGAAGGACGTGCGGCTCAAGGATATTCGGATCGCTCCCGCGGACTTCGATGCTCGCTTCTCGGCCATCCGCCGCCATTACGCCTACCGGCTGACCATGGCCCCCTACGGTGCCGAACCGTTGCAGGCGCGCGGTGTGGTGCCGTGCCGCCCGGAACTCGATGTGCACGCCATGCGGGCGGCGTCGCGAAACCTGCTCGGGCTGCACGATTTCGCCGCTTTCTGCCGCCGTCGTGAAGGTGCGACGACGGTGCGCGAACTCCAGCGCTTCGACTGGGTCCGGGAGGGCGATCTGCTGACCGCATACGTCAGCGCGGACGCGTTCTGCTGGTCGATGGTGCGCAGTCTGGTCGGTGCGGTGCTGGCGGTGGGGGAGGGGCGGCGCACGCCCGAGTGGACGGCCGCGTTGCTCGACGAGCGCAGCCGTTCCAGTGCGGTGACGGTGGCGCCGGCGCACGGGCTGAGCCTGATCGCCGTCGACTATCCGGCCGATGCCGATCTCGCGGCCCGCAATGCGCAGACCAGGGAATTGCGGACGGTTCCCGCCGAGGGCGGCTGCTGCGGTGGTTGACGCCCGGCCCCGCTGCTGAATTTCGCTGGTGATCGCGTCGCGGAAATAATCTCGCCCGCACCGCAGTTCGCTCCGGGTATGACAATCGACGGGCTCGGCAGGTTCGGTGTATGGCGCGGCTACAAGGGAGTCACGCCCGAAGAGGCGAAGGAACTGGAGGGTCTCGGCTACAGCACCCTCTGGCTCGGCGGATCGCCGCCGGCGGACCTTCCCGGGGTCGAGGAGCTGCTCGACGCGACCGAGACGCTGACCGTCGCCACCAGCATCATCAATATCTGGACCGCTCCGGCCGCGGAGGTCGCCGAATCATTCCACCGGCTCGAGGACCGCTTCCCGAACCGTTTCCTGCTCGGCCTCGGCGTGGGTCACCCCGAGTTCAACGACCCCTATCGCAAACCCTTCGACGCGCTGGTCGAATACCTCGACGAGCTGGACAATGCCGGTGTGCCGCGTAGCCGCCGGGCCTTGGCCGCGCTGGGGCCGAAGGTGTTGCAGCTGGCGGCCGAACGCACCGCGGGCGCGCTGCCGTATCTGGTCCCGCCGGCCCACACGGCCTTCGCGCGG
The DNA here is from genome assembly GCF_000284035.1 of Nocardia cyriacigeorgica GUH-2. Taxonomy (NCBI): domain Bacteria; kingdom Bacillati; phylum Actinomycetota; class Actinomycetes; order Mycobacteriales; family Nocardiaceae; genus Nocardia; species Nocardia cyriacigeorgica. The sequence continues at coordinate 987,392 of NC_016887.1, forward strand.
GACACCCTCGGGCCCGCCGGGCTCGCGGTCGAGCACAAGTTCGTGCTCGACGAGGACGCAGACCGCGCGCGTGCGACCGCCCGGCCGGTCGTGCAGATGTATCTCGGACTGGGCAATTACGTGCGCAACCTGCGCAAATTCGGATTCACCGAAGCCGACGTCACCGCGCCCGGCAGCGATGAACTCATCGATGCGCTGGCCGTGCACGGCTCGGTGGCCGTGGTGGCCGAGCGGCTGCGCGCCCACCTGGACGCGGGCGCCGACCATCTCGCGGTCCAGCCGCTCGGCCCCGATTACCTGGCCGATCTGCGGGCCCTGGCGCCGGTGCTGATGGCGCCGGCCTGAGATCGGGCAGATGGCCGGATAATCCCCGCGGCATAGTCCGTCCCGCGTCGTGGTCCGGGCCACTCTGATTGACGCTCATATCGGGAAGGGCTTACGGTGGCTCACTATGAGTTTCGATATGCGGGGGGCGAACTCCATTGTGCGCTGGACAGTAGCCCAATGACGGATGGCCAGCTGCGGCAGCGCTATCGCAGGCTCAATCCGCTAGTCCGCATCTCGATTTGGCTCGTCGCGTTCGGTTTGGTGGCGGGGGTTGTGGTCTGGGTCGGTAATCCAAACCTCGGATCGGACGCAGCGGAGGGGCCAGCTAGCGAATGGACGGCACCCTCGGAGAGTGTTCCCACGACCACCGTCGCCCCGCCGCCGCCGGGTTTTCCGAGGATGGAGTTCCCTCCACCGATGCCGGAGGTTCCCGAGGGGGTGCCGCAGCCAGTGCCTACGCGGTTCGGTCTTACCTACACTGTTCCCTCCAGCGAGCACTGGCGGTCCAGTAACACGATGGTCGTGGGATGGACCGATGACGCGGGTGATGTCGCCACCTATGGGGCAGTTAGCGAGTACCGGTATGGCTACTGCACGGAGGATGACGGCTCGGCGATGGCGACAGTTGGAGTGACCGGGCGCAATGCTGTCGACCTCGACACAGCCGCCCGCCAGGAGGTATCGAAAGCCGAGCGCATTTTCGGCGATGAGGAAACCAGCCGAAAGCCGAAAGTCGAGATCAGGGGACCGTTTTCGCTCGAAGTGTCCGGGCGGCCGGCAGTGCGGTATACGGCTGTGCTCACAGATATCCCGGGCAGCTCGGCGTGTGGCCCCGACCAGGCGATCTTCGATGTAGTTGCGACGCCAGGCTACGCCACAGCCGAAGTTGTCCTCCTCGTGGTGCAGCACCATACGGGTATGAGCGACGCGCTGTCGGAAAGCGATGCCGATGCCATCGTGACGTCGCTACGCAAATCAGACTAAGGGGAAAATTGAGTCCTGAGAAGTTTCGGGCGGATCCCAGTCAGATCGCTGGACTGGGCAGGCTGATCGATGATCTAGGCACTGACTGTGCGAACATTTCTACCTTCGTCGGCGACAACTGTACGCCGAATGGTGACCTGTTTACCGGTGAGATTATCAATGACCTGCTGGCGCCTTTCAACGGCCTCGCTGGTGTGTTCAAAGGCAGAATGGCCGATATCGGGACTTATAACAAGAGCACCGCGATCGAGCTCAACAAGGCCGCATGGATGTTTCACGACCAGGATATGAAGAACTATGCGGCGCTCAATGCTCATACCAGCGACGTAGCTAGCGCCACGCCGGGAGTTTACGGTTCGGATACGGAACGGCCGGGCCAGACTGACGCATACGGCGCCGTGACGGCCTACCCAAAACCAGAATCCATCAACCTCAACGTGCCTACTGTCAACCAGGAAGACCTCGCCGGGTTGATCGGGGAGGTTGCGCCATGGCTGAGGGACGTCAACGAGTCCATCAAGAGTGTGACCCGTATGGCGCAGAAAGAGGTAGATCCTCTGGTCTTGGTGCTGAAACCGATCGAGGGGAACTGGAACGAAGTTCGCCGCATCGGTGAGTCGTACAAAGTCGCGGGTAACGCAATGGAAGCGACCGGCAAGAACCTGGAAAATGGTGTCAAACTGGTCGGTCCCCATTGGGATGGTAAGGCGGCCATCTCATTCGAAGAGAATTGGGCGCGGCGGCAGATCGCGGCCATGAAATGGGAAGGCCCGGTCGGTCGGGTCCTTGCTGATATAGCAGGCAAGCTGGCCGACGAGATTCGCGCGGGAATCAAAACGGCGCTGCTCAAACTCAAAGATATGCTCGAGGACTACATTGAAGTCAAGAGCGTAAAGGGCATTTTCAAACAGGTGATGAAAAGGGTGCCCGGCCTCGGGGTGATAGTCGAAGTGTTAGATCTTGGGCAGAAGATCTATACTATCGTCTCGACCGTCAAGGACATCGTGGACAAGATCGAGGAGACGAAGAATCGGCTGAAGGAGTTCCTGAGCTTCTTGTCCGGGCCGACCAGAGTCGTGGCAGAAAAGCTCGAGGAGAAGGTCCAGCCCGCGCTGCGTACTGCCGCAGTAGCAAATGATCTGAAGGAGATAGCGAAAGTCGGCAGCACGCTGGAACGGCCGCGGGAAAGCTACGAGACCGGTACGGGCAGACAACCTTGGGAGGACGGATGAAACCCCAATGGGGGAGTATGCGTGAGCCCGACCTGGACCCTGAGATCGAGGCGGCAGCCCGTCGTGTGCTCGACAGCGTTGACGACCTGCGCACTGTCCGCATGCGGGTGGAGAACTTGGACGTAGCCGCGGTTCTCAACGAACCCACCCTCGTCACCGAGGGATTGATGTTCGAGTTCGCCTCACTTCCTACCGCCTCCCCGGCCCTCCGCGACTTCGCCCTTCGCGTCCGTGCCGGCGAGTGCAGGTGGCCCGAGATCGAATCGCTGGTCAGTCCGCCTCCGCCGGAAGTTGTCGACTTGAAGTCTTCAGCCAGGTTCATCTGGCCTTGGGGTCTCCCGGAGAACCTGCCACCACCTGTTGTGCCACCATCTATTCCGCCGCCGCCGACTTCGCGACCAGCCGAAACCGGTGTGGTCGGACCTAGCGACTGGCCGGACGACTTCGACGACTACCCAGACGATAGGTCCTGGCTGGTCTGAATCCGGTAGCTGACATCTCTTGTTTCACCGGAGCCTGCGTCACTTCGCCGGGCAGCGATGAACTCATCGATGCGCTGGCGGTGCACGGCTCGGTGGCCGTGGTGGCCGAGCGGCTGCGCGCCCACCTGGACGCGGGCGCCGACCATCTCGCGGTCCAGCCGCTCGGCCCCGACTACCTGGCCGATCTGCGGGCGCTGGCGCCGGTGCTGATGGCGCCGGCCTGAGATCGCCTCAGGTAATCCGGTTCGGGGTCAGCTCGACCCGGCCTCGATCGTCCGCTGGCCCGAGCCGCCGCCGGTGATCTGGATCCGGCGCGGCTTGGCGCGTTCAGCGATCGGCAGGGTGACCGAGAGGACCCCGTTGTTGTAGGTGGCGCTGATGTTGTCGGTATCGACGTTATCGCCGAGGGACAGCTGCCGCATATAGGTGCCCGAGAAGCGTTCGGAGGCGATCCACTGGACGCCTTCTTCGCTCGGGGCGGTGCGCTGGGCGCGCAGGGTGAGCGTTCCGTTGTCCACGCTCACATCGACCGAACCGGGATCGACACCGGGCAGGTCGGCATTGAGCACATAGTGGTCGCCTGCCTTGAACAGATCCATCGGCATGAATCGCGGAGCGCGGCTGGTGCCGGTCGACTCACCGAGCAGCTGACGGGCAACAGCATCGATGTCATGGAACGGATCGAACCTCAGCACAGCAATCACCTCCGTTTTCGTTCCCGACGGCGACCGCCACGGCGACGGGCGCCGGAAGCTGTGCACCACCAAAATTAGCACTCTCCCGCCGAGAGTGCTAGATCTGCCGCGATCGTCCTAAGGGAGAGTTAGGAACCGCCCGCGCGGCTTCCCTGCGGCTTGTGACTGCCGACACAGTGGACTCCGACGGCGCAGAGCCGCGCCGATAGAGGAGGGTCCAGGTGACAACGACACAGGCCGGTGGTGAACGGCGAGTAGTGGCGAACGTGCTGCGCGGATCGATCGGCAACCTCGTCGAGTGGTACGACTGGTACGTCTACGCCGCGTTCAGCGTCTACTTCGCGAAGGCGTTCTTCCCCGACGGCGATCCCACCGCGCAGCTGCTCTCGACCGCCGCGGTGTTCGCGGTCGGGTTCATCATGCGCCCGATCGGTGGCTGGGCGCTGGGCCGCTACGCCGACCGCTTCGGCCGTCGCTCCGCGCTGACCCTCTCGGTCACGGTGATGGCCGCGGGTTCGCTGATGATCGCGTTGACTCCCGGCTACCAGACCATCGGCATCGCGGCCCCGGTGATGTTGCTGCTGGCGCGGCTGTTGCAGGGCCTGTCGGTCGGCGGTGAGTACGCCACCAGCGCGACCTACCTGTCGGAGGTGGCCTCGGCGGGCCGTCGCGGGTTCTACTCCAGCTTCCAGTACGTGACGCTGGTGGCGGGTCAGCTCACCGCGCTCGGCGTGCAGATCGTGTTGCAGCAGGTGCTGTCGTCGGAGCAGATGCACAGCTGGGGCTGGCGGATTCCGTTCCTGATCGGCGCGGGTGGCGCCATCGTGGTGATGCTGTTGCGGCGCGGGATGGACGAATCGGCGTCGTTCAAGGCCGTCGCCGAACCGGCCGCGGGCGAGTCCGGCAGCGGATCGCGCGGTTCGCTGCGGGTGCTGCTGCAGTACCCGCGGGAATGCCTGCTGGTGGTCGGGCTGACCATGGGCGGCACGGTGGCGTTCTACACCTACACCACGTACATGCAGAAGTTCATGATCAACACCTCCGGCATCTCCAAAGACACCGTGGCCTGGATCAACTTCGTCGCGCTGCTGTTCTTCGTGGTGCTCCAGCCGCTGGCCGGTGGCCTGTCCGACCGGATCGGCCGGCGCAAGCTGCTGATCTTCTTCGGCGTGTCCGGCACCCTGCTGACGGTGCCGATCATGTCGGTGCTCGCGCACACCACCAACGCGTTCGCGGCCTTCGGTCTGATGCTGACCGCGCTGGTGATCATCACCGGATACACCTCGATCAACGCGATCGTGAAGGCGGAGCTGTTCCCGACCAAGATCCGCGCGCTCGGAGTCGGCCTGCCGTACGCGCTGACCGTCGCGATCTTCGGCGGTACCGCGGAGATGATCGCGCTCGCGCTGAAGAAGGCCGATCTGGAGGCGCTGTACTTCTTCTACGTCGCAGGCTGCATCGCCATCTCGCTGATCACCTACTACTTCATGCGGGAGACCTCGACCGAATCCACCATCGACGCCGAAGCCGCCGTCGATGCCGGAGCGGCCGAGCCGGATCGGGAGATGGCCGCCGTACGTGGCTGACCGAACCGACCACGCGCCGATCCTGCTGTGGGAGGATCGGCGCGTGCGGCTGGCGGTGGTCGAAGACGACGACGGCGTAGGCGATGCCCTGGTAGAGGCGCTCACGGCGCGCGGCTACCGGGCCGAGCGCATGCGCCGCGGCGCCGATCTGCTCATCGCCCACCGCGATTTCGATGCCGTTCTGCTCGATCTCGGTCTGCCCGACGCCGACGGTCTCCAGGTGCTGCGGCAGTTGCGTGAGGTGAGCGCGGTGCCGGTGCTGATCCTGACCGCGCGCAGCGACGAGCGGTCGATCGTGCGCGGGTTGCGCGGCGGTGCCGACGACTATGTCGTCAAACCGCCCCGGATCGCCGAGCTGATGGCGCGCCTGGAGACGGTGATGCGCCGCGCCGCCGCGGTGGCGCAGCAGGCGCGGACCGAGGTGGTGACCGGCGACGTCCGGGTGGATCTGCGGGCCCGGGTCGTGGAGGTCGCCGGCACCCCGATCCCGCTCACCCAGAAGGAATTCGAGCTGGTCGAAGTGCTGGTGGAACGGCCCGGGTCGGCGGTGAGCCGACAGCAGTTGATGGATCGGATCTGGGGCGACGCCTTCGTCGCGGTCTCGCGGTCACTCGATGTGCATATGACCGGTTTGCGGGCGAAGCTGAACCGGCCGGGGCTGATCACCACCATTCGCGGGTACGGGTACCGGTGGGGCGAGTAAGGGCGGCCGTCCGTTTCGAGGGCGTGCCGGAGCCGTCTCGGTCGGGCCGACTGGGTTTCCGGTCTGGCGGTCCGCGGATCGACTCCGCAGGTGATCGGCGTGGTGGTGCGGTGATGGCGTCCGCTGAACTGCTGCGCGAATTGGGGTACAGCGGTGGTCCGCCACCGATCGGGAGGTCGGTATGCGCCGCCGCCTGCTGATCGTCCTCACCGCCTTCGCGGCCATCGCGGTGCTGGCCTTCGCGGTGCCGCTGTCGTTGACCGCCGCGACCAGCCGCACCCAGCAGCTGGTGCTGGGCCGCTCCGGTGACGCGGACCGTTTCGCCACCCTGGCCGATGCCGCCGGTTCCGCGGGCGGAGTGCAGGCGCTGGCCGATGAGGTCGGGCGCTACCACGAGCTGTACGGGGAAAACGTGCTGGTGGTGGACGCGCGCGGGGCGCCGGTCGTCAATGCCGGGGTCGATGTGCGGGATCCGCGGATCATGGCGGCGGTGGCGGCCGCGCGCCGCAATCAGCGTCCGCAGCAGGTGGATCGGCTGACGCCGTGGAGCGATCCGGTCATGCTCATCGCGCGCCCGGTCGGGTCGGGCGTGCAGGTCAACGGTGCCGTGGTGATCGAGGCGTCCACCGACGAGGCGCGCGCCGCGATCGCGCGGGTGTGGGCGGTGATCGCGGTCGGCGCGGTCGGTGCGATGGTGGTGTTCGTGCTGCTGGCACTGGTAGTGAGCCGCTGGGTGCTGCGACCGCTGGCGGCAATGTCGGACGCGGTCGCCGAACTCACCGCGACCTTGCCGAGACCGCGGCCCGACCCGGCGCCCGAGCCCGCGGATCGAGCCGGGCACAGCCGGAGCGCTCAGGACGGGAAGGCCGCACCGGCTGGGTCCGCCGTCGAACAGCGGAGCGAGCCGCAGCAAGCGCCCGCCGAACCGGGCGCGGCACCGATCACCAGGCGATACGGCGGCCCGCCCGAGGTGCGCGCGCTGGCCGAATCGGTCGATGCCATGGCCGCCGCGGTCGCCGATTCCGCGGACGCGCAACGTCAACTGGTCGCCGACACCGCCCACGCCATGCGTAACCCCCTGGCAGCGCTGACGATTCGCCTCGACTCGCTGGAGGCGGCGATCCCCGAGAGCGCCTCGGCAACCTTTCGCGGCGCGAGCGCCGAAGTCGACCGCCTGACCGCCCTGCTGGACGCGCTGCTCGAGCTGGCCGTGGCCGAAGCGCCGGCGGCGTTCGGAACGGCCGCGTCGCACGAGGAGCGCTGCGACGCCGCCGAGGTGGTGGCCGACCGAATCGACTCGTGGACAGCGGCGTTCGCCGACGCCGGCATGACGTTGACGGCCGGCAGCCGGGTCGTTGATGCGCATGGTGGTGAGGCCGGGCCGACCGACGCGGTGCGAGGGGGACGGCTCGCAGGGGAGGATCGTGACACAGGCGGACACGATGACGCACGTGGCGCAGCGATCAGTGCGGCGGCGCTGGCGCAGATACTCGATGTGGCACTGAGCAATTCGTGTCGCTACGCGGGTCCCGGCGCGCACACCGTCGTCGACGTGCTGACCGAGCCGGGCTGGGTGATCGTGCGGGTTCGCGATGACGGCGCGGGGGTGGATCCGGCCGAAATCGACAAGCTCACCGCGCGGTTCTTCCGCGGTTCGGGGGCGGTGGCCGGCGGCACGGGTCTCGGCCTGTCGATCGCCCACGCCCTGGCCAAGGCGAGGGGCGGCACCCTGACGGTGGAACCGGTCCTGCCGCACGGTCTCGGCGTCGTCATCCGGCTTCCGGCGGTGCGCCGATGAACGCACTGCAACCCCGAGCTCAGGTACCGGCTGCGTTCGCGCCGAGGGCAATCGGCCCAGCCGTGCGAGGTGACTTCCGGCCGCGGGTGGTGTTCTGGTTCGAGCCGCGCGCCGGCCGGCAGATGACGGTGTCCCGACTCGAACTGGACAACCTCCGCACAATGGCGGCGGTCCGATGAACCGACCACTGATCTCGATCTCCAGGCGCCGCGCGCTGGCATTGGCCGCACTCGCGTCCATGAGCCTCGCGGCCTGCGGCTCCAGCGACCGCACGGCGGTCCGTCTGGCTTCCGGCGAGGACGGCGGCTTCTACTTCGCCTTCGCGCGCCTGCTGGCCGCCGCAGCATCCGCCAACTCCGACGTCATCCGCATCGAACCGGTGGAAACCGCTGGCTCACAACAGAACCTGCGCTTGCTCGCCGACAGGCAGGTCGAAACGGCGCTGGCCCTGGCGGATTCGGCGGGCGACAACGGTGGGCGGGTGCTGGCGCTGGGCCGGGTGTACGAGAACTATCTCCAGCTGGCGGTGCGCACGGACAGCCCGATTCGTGAGGTCGCCGATCTCCGGGGACGGCGGGTCAATCTGGGCGCCGAGGGGTCGGGCGCGGCGGTGACCGGACCGAGGCTGCTGGCGAGCGCCGGGCTGGACCCTGCGGTCGACGTCATCGTGGAGCATCGCCCGCTCCGCGAGGCCGCCCATGCGTTGACCGACGGCGACATCGATGCATTGCTGTGGGCCGGCGGGGTGCCGACCGGCGCGCTCACCGTGCCGGACCCGATGCGGCTGCTGGACCTGGGTGCACTGGCAGAACCCATGCGCGACCGATACGGCCCCGTCTACGACCGCGTCGCCATTCCCGCCGACGCCTACCCCGGCAGTCCGGCCGTGCACACCATCGGCGTCGCCAACCTGCTGCTCGCGTCGGCCGCCCTGCCCGACGAGGCCGCCGCCGCCATCGTCGAACTGCTGGTCTGGCATGCCGATGAGCTGGTGCCCGCCGAGGCCGCGGGCACCCAATTCCTGGACGGACGGTTCCTCATCGGCACCGGCACCGTCCCGCTACATCCGGGCGCCGCGCAGGTGTACCGGCGCTGGCACGGCTGAAGCGGTCAGGAACGCACCATCCGCGCGATGGCGTCGGTGGCCTCCTTGATCTTGGCGTCGGCTTCCGGGCCGCCCGCCACCGCAGCGTCGACCACGCAGTGGCTGATGTGGTCTTCGAGCAGGCCCATGGCCACCGCTTGCAGCGCCTTGGTCATGGCGGAGACCTGGGTGAGGATGTCGATGCAGTACTTTTCTTCCTCGACCATGCGTTGCAGCCCGCGGGCCTGGCCCTCGATGCGGCGCAGCCGCTTCAGGTAGTCGTCCTTGGCGGTGATGTAGCCGTGGCCGGAATGGTCGTGCGCGGTGTGGTCGTTGTTCTGCGACGGGCTGGGTGTCACCGACTGCCTCCTCGTTGCCTGCCGGGTCGGCGGCCTGGTCTCAATACCCCCCTAGGGTACACCGCCTGCGGGGAATTGTCAGGTGAGGGCCGAATCGCCCACCTCCCGGCGGCCGGACCCGGTGCGGGCGGCACAATCGTCGCCATGAGCTCGCATGCCCGGCCCGCGATCGCCGTCATCGGCGGCAGCGGCTTCTACGACTTCTTCGATGACGAGGCGGTGGCCGTCGAGGTCGACACGCCCTATGGCGCGCCGAGTGCGCCGGTCGCGATCGGGGAGGTCGAGGGGCGGCCGGTCGCGTTCCTGCCGCGCCATGGCAAGCGGCACGAATACTCCCCGCACACCCTGCCCTACCAGGCCAATATGTGGGCGCTGCGGTCGCTGGGCGTGCGCCGGATCTTCGCGCCCTGCGCGGTCGGCAGCCTGCGCGCCGACTGGGGGCCGGGCACGATCGCCGTCCCGGACCAGCTGGTCGACCGCACCTCCGGGCGGCCGCAGACCTTCTTCGACGCCGGTGGCGTGCACGTCTCCTTCGCCGACCCGTACTGCGACGAACTGCGCACCGCTGCCATCGCCTCGGCCTCCGAGGCACTGCCGATGCGCGATTCGGGCACCATGGTCGTGGTGCAGGGCCCCCGGTTCTCCACTCGTGCGGAGAGCCGCTGGTTCGCCGCGCAGGGCTGGGAACTGGTGAACATGACCGGCCACCCCGAAGCCGTCCTGGCCCGCGAACTGGAAATGTGTTACGCCGCAGTCGCTCTGGTGACCGACCTGGACGCCGGACTGGAAGAAGGCGACGGCGTGCACGTCAGCGAGGTCTTCGCCGAGTTCGAAAAGAACATCACCCCGTTCAAGGCACTGATCCGGCGCGCGATCGCGGCCGTCGACGGCGCCGACACCTGCGCCCGCTGCCGGGTGCACGCCGGGGTCTCGCTGCCGTTCGAGCTGCCCTGACCGCCGTGGGTATAGGCTCGCGCCGTGGACACCACTGCGCTCCGGCTCGAGGTCATCGTCGCCAGTACGCGACCGGAGCGGTTCGCGCCGGTGGTCGCCGACTGGTTCCTGCGCACGGCGGGGGAGCATCCGGAATTCGACACCGGCGTCATCGATCTGATGGACACCCCGCTGCCGGTCGATCTCACCGAAACCCCTGAGGTTCAGCAGTTCCGGGCCAGGCTCGCCGCCGCCGACGCGTTCGTGGCGATCACCTCGGAGTACAACCACGGCTATCCGGCGTCGCTGAAAACCGCCCTCGACAGCGCCAAGCACGAATGGCGGGCCAAGCCGATCGGGTTCGTTGCCTACGGCGGACTCTCGGGTGGGTTGCGCGCGGTGGAGCAGCTGCGTCAGGTGGTGGCCGAGATCCATATGGTGTCGGTGCGCGAGACCGTCAGCTTCCATCAGGCCAAGAAGCGCTTCGACGCCGCGGGGCAAACGCAGGACGGTGCCGCGATCGACGCGGCCGAACGCATGCTGGGCCAATTGGCCTGGTGGGGACGGACTCTGCGGCAGGCGCGGGCCGTCGACCCTTATCCGGGGTGAGCGCTTACTGGTGCGCCATGGCGCGGCGCCCGCGCGGCTGGCCGATGTAGGTGGCCTCGCGCGGAATCGACACCAGCGTCAGATCGACCTGCGCGGTACCGGTGCGCAACACCACGTGGTTGCCGATGGCGCCGGGCTGCTGAATCGACAGATCCGGCTTGGTGGCAGGCCAGCCCATCGGATCGCCGGTCACATAGATCGTGGTGACACCGGCGTGCGGGGCCGGCGCGAGCACACCGTCGACCACGGTGGCGGTGAAACCGGCATCGGACTGATGGGTTTCCACCGCGATGGTCAGCCGCTCCGGATTGCCGATCGTGGTGACCAGGTTCTCCCAGGCATGCGCGCGATCGGTGCGGATCAGGATGCGCTCACCGACCGCCAGCGCACGGAACACCAGCTGCTGCGCCAGGTACAGCTCACCGGCCACGTACACCGTCGAGATACCGGCACCGATGATGCGGACCGCGACACCGTTGCCCTCGTCATCGGAGCCGATCAGCTGACCGCAACCCGACGACGGCAGATGCAGCGCACCGATCACGTCGATCGGGTACTCCGACATCGGGACCGTGTCGTCCACATCCGGGATGGCGATCGGCAGATGGGCGAGCAGGCCGTCGCGGTGCCTGCCGTTCATCGACACCATGCCCTCGTGCTTGGTACGTTCGGGCAGCTCACGCGCCGTCAACCGCCAGGCCGCACCGATATTCACCGATTCGGCGCTGCTACCGGGACGCAACCGCACCGCCACCGTGGTGCCGCGCGAGGGCGCCACCCACAGCTGGGCCAGCAGATCGGAACCGAGCTTCTTCGGGTCCACCGCACCACCGATATTGACGCTGTTGCCCAGCTCGGCGTAGCGCCAGCGCTGGGTCAGGGTGCGCGGATCGTAACCGGCGGTGATCTGCAGAACGGCCTTGCGGATTTCCGGGGCGGTGAGGATACGGGCGTTGCAGTCGGCGTCTTCGAGCGCGCGCATGATCCGCTGGGTCGCGATGGTGACCGCACGCGAGGCGCCTTCATTGCCGCCGCCGCGCCGTTCGGCCGCGCCGGGGCAGGCCACCGCGTCGAAGCTGATGGCCAGCCACACCGTGCGGTGGGCGGTGGCAGGCAGCGGGCCGAGCAGCGATTCGTAGATCTTGCCCGCCGGCGTGCCCGCGCGGCTGCGGTGGCCGTGGCTGATGATGTCGATACCGCTGAGCAGGATGTCGTGCTGGGTCAGACACTGCGCCAGCTCCGGCAGCGGCAGCAGGTGCGAGGCGTGCACGGTGGTGCGGGCGATGCGGGTCAGCCCGCCCTTGGGCGCGAGCACCTCGACGACGGTGACCACGCGGCTGCCGTCCCAGTACAGACCGAGCGAACGACCGTCGGGGCCGCGGAAGTCGACGGTGTCACCGATCTCGTACTCACGCTGGGCGAGATAGCCGACGCCGGTGCCGATCCAATCCAGCAGCACCCGCCGGCCCACTGGGATCAACGGGATCAACCCGGCCACCACACCGATACCGACCGCGGGCCACACCCCGAGCCCCGCCAGCAGTGCGATCGCACCCGCGACCAGCCCGGCGAATTGCGCGATCATCAGGTTGCGCAGCGAGATGCGACCCAGCAGCGGGCGCGGCCCCGCGCCGGCAGGTTCGGCCATCGTCGTCCCCCAAGTACCCGTATCGGCCGCCTTCGGTGTGGCCGAGCTGAACAAGAGTCCCCGGGAACTGTACTGTGTTCCGCGGACGCGAGCACTGTTCGGGGGAGGAATCATGCCTTCAAAACCCACTACGCGCTGGCAGGTGAGCGGTTACCGCTTCCTGGTGCGCCGGATGGAGCATGCCTTGGTGCGCCGGGACGTGCGAATGCTGCACGATCCCATGCGCTCCCAGTCGCGCGCCTACGCCGCCGGGCTCATTCTCGGCATCGTGGTGCTGGCCGGCTGCGGTGTGCTGGCCCTGCTACGCCCGCAGGACAAAATCGGCGACAACAAGATTCTGATCGGCAAGGAATCGGGGGCGGTGTACGTCGTCCTCAACGACGTCGTGCATCCCGCGCTGAACATCGCCTCGGCCCGGCTGGCCGCCGGAGATGCGCCGAAGGCCGTTATCGTCAAGGAATCCGAACTCGGCAAGAAGGCCCGCGGGCCGCTGATCGGCATCCCCGGTGCGCCCGGCGTGCTGAACTTCGACAAGGACGGCAAGGGCCGCGCCTGGTCGGTGTGCGATTCCATGAAGATGGACGGCGGCCGCGACCTCACCACCTCGGTGCTGGCCGGCGATCCGGAACTGGGCGAGAAGGCCTCGGTCATGGGGTCGGACAAGGCGCTGCTGGTACAGGGCGACGACGCCACCTACCTGGTGTACGACCGCAAACGCGCCCGCGTCGACATGACCGATCGCGCCGTCACCGACGCACTGAACATCACGGGGCTCACCCCGCGCCCGATCAGCGAGGGCCTGCTGAACGCGATTCCCGAAGTGCTGGAGATCAAGCCGCCGCAGATCGTCGATCCGGGCGGGATTCCGGACAAGCCGATCGGTGAATTCCGGAACGGGACCGTTGTCCACGTTTCGACCGCGGGTGAGGTGGAGAACTACGTCGTGCTTCGTGACGGCCTCCAGCCGATTTCGCCGCTGACCGCCGATATCATCCGCAATGCGAACCCACAGCCGTCAGGCGATACGACGATCAGCGAAGCATTGCGCACCCGGGCCGATCGCTCCGCAGCGCTCGAGGTCGGTGATTACCCGCAAATCGCGCCCTCGATCATCGAACCCAAGGACCAGCCCGTGAGCTGCCTGTCCTGGAAGCCGATCACCACCGCCACCGAGGATTCCGGCAACCGCGCCGAACTGTCGGTGATCACCGGCGTCACCCTGCCGATGTCGGAGAAGGCCAAACTGGTCCCGCTGGCCCAGGCCGACGGCTCCGGCCCCAACGCCGACTCCGCCTACATCCCACCGGGTTCGGGCGCCTACGTCCAGACCACCGGCATCGAACCCGACAGCCGCCGCAAGGACTCCCTGTTCTACGTCGCCGACACCGGCGTCCGCTACGGCATCAAGAACGCCGAAGCCGTCAAGGCCCTCGGCCTCCCGGACAACCCGGAACCGGCCCCCTGGCCCATCGTCGGATTGCTCGCCAACGGCCCGAGTTTGGGCCGCGAGGAGGCGATGGTCGCCCACGACGGTGTAGCACCGGACCCTTCACCGGCGCAGCAGCCGGTCGCGGCGGGCAAGTGAGAGTCGGGGCGCGCCGCTCGAGCTGCGGTGCGCCCCAACTACTTCTGAATTCGCTCCTGGCGAGGCGGCACACAAGCAAGATTCCTGAGCAGGGCACGCTTGTTACAGGTTCTTGCCCTGTGCGCTCAGCGGCGGATTCGCGCAGCGTGAAGACCCGATAAGGCCGGGGCATCGGACGCCCAGCCCGAGGAGGTCACCGCGCCTCAGCACCCTCAGCCGACCACTCGAACAAACTGTGACAAGTAAGGCCCGCCGAATGGCGGGCCTTACTTGTTTCGTTTTCCGTTGTCTGCCTGGTGTTACCCGGTTGCCGTCAGTCTTCGCGAACTCCGAACCGGCGACGGATCGGGAACGAGGCGAGATAGCCGAGAATCAGTCCACCACCGATGATTCCGGTGCCGATCAACGCAACATTGCGTGCCAGATTGTCCGGCGGTGGTGGAGGAGCGGGGACGGGGAGCTGAACGCTCTTGGCCGGACTCGGCTGCTTGGCCTGCAGGGGCGCGTCACGAACCTCATTGGTGAGCGCTGCGACGGGATCCACTGCGCCGTAACCGATATAGGGGTTCCATCCTTCGGCGGGCGCGTGAGCCGTTGCCTGGAGGCGTTTGATGACTTCCTGCGCGCTCAGGTGTGGGAAGCGTGAACGGACCAGCGCGACGACACCTGAAACATACGGTGCGGCAAAGCTGGTGCCCTGGAGGGTGGTCATCTTGTCCGGCTCGCCCTTCGCGACGATCGTTCCGTCGCTCAGCGGGTCCAGCGACACGATTCCCTCGCCGGGAGCCGCGATATCGACCCAGGGCCCCGGCACGGTGAAGTCCGACGGTTGCCCATCGGGTCCGATCGAGCCGACCGTGAGGACGTAATCGTCGTAGCGTGCCGGGGTGACGTTGGTGGTCAGATTTTCCCAGAGATCAGCGGTCGGGTCGAGCGGGTCGACGTCCGGATTACCCCCGCCGCACCGCGACGTCTGGTCCTTGTTGCCGGCGGCGGCTACGACCACGACGTTCTTCTCGACCGTCGCGTAGCGCAGTGCCGCTCCGAGCGCCGAGTCCGCCGGATTGTGTGACCCCGATACGCAGAGGACGAGCGAAATATTGATCACCGATACGCCGCGATCGGCCGCGCGGCGCACGGCCGAGGCGAGGGCGTCGATATTGCCGTATCCGTCCGGCGGATCCTCCGGCCGCTGTTCGGTCGAACGACCCTTCTTCTGAAACTTCGCACTGGTCTGCCGAATCGACAGGATCCGCGCATCAGGTGCGACGCCGGAAAAGCCTTGCCCGTCTACCTTGCTCGCGGAGATGATGCCGGCGACCACCGTGCCGTGGGCGTCGCAGTCCTGCAGACCATCACCGCCCGCTGCGACATAGTCGCCGCCGGGCATCAGCCCGGGCAGCCGTGGATGCGGCGTGACGCCGGTGTCGATGACGGCGATCGTCTGGCCCGCTCCAGTGGAGAATTGCCACGCGTGCGGGAGATCGAGCGCCCGCTGCGGTTCCGGGATGGTCGGCCCGTCGCCACCTCGCTGCGTGCTCGCACACGGCGTATTCGACTTCTGCTCGGTCGGTTCCGGCGGCACCGCGGGATCACCGGGCGGCAACTTCCCCATATCGATCGGCGGCGGCCGATCCGCGTACGCAACGCCTTGGCCGAAGCTCAATCCGAACGACGCGCTGAAACCCAGCGTCAGAGCTGCGGCCGTGGCGCGAAGGCGCCCGTTCACAGCCCGCGAACGAGGGAGTAGAGCGAGGCCACCCAGAAGACCAGGGGCAACACGGCCGCGACGAACGCGTACTCGAGCAGTTCGACGGCGCGTCGCATCGGCGGGGTCGCCGACTGGTTCGGGATGATGATGCCGAGGATCAGCGCGGCGATCAGCATCGCCATCGCGGCACCGAACACCGCCAGCGGCAGTTCCGCGACGAAGCTCATGCCGATCAGCATGATCAGCACGATCGCCGCACCGCCCGCGATCAGCACGACGGCCTGTTCGGCGCCGGCGTAGGTGCGGCTGCGGAACATCAGCACTACCGCGCAGACCAGCGCCAGCGCGATGCCCTGCCAGTAGTAGCCCTCGCCGGTGGGGTCGGTGGCGGCGAGCGCGCCGACCGCGGTGACCAGGGTCGTCGCCGACACCAGGCCGCTCAGGTACATGCGAGCGCGTTCGGACTTGGCCCGCAGCGCCTCCATGGTCGGCAGTGCGCGGTGATCGTCGGGGTCGTCTTCGGTGGGGTCGATCGGGGTACCCGGCGACGGCACCGGCGGCAGCGGCAGTTTCGACAGCAGCATCGAAACTCGCGGCGCCAGCGACAATCCGGCCAGGCCGAGGGCGGCGGCGACCGCGCCGATCGCGCGCACCGGCTGATCGGTCAGCAACCCGACCAGCGCCGCCGGGACGGCATAGACCGCGAGCGCGCTCGCACCGATGAACAACCCGAGTCCGACGCCGGTGACGCGCCAGGCCAGGATGGCCGTCGCGCCGAGCAAAACTGAGCCGAGCAGGAAGTTTGCCCAGCCGTAGTGGTCGGGAACGATGAGCATGCCCGAGGTGAAAGCGGTCGGCAGCGCACAACCGCCGAGCACGAGCGCGGTGGCGGTGTCGCCATACATCCGGCTCAGCACCATGCCGGCGACCACCAGCAGGATGGTCACACCGAGGGCGATGGAGCCGGTGATCCAGCCCGCCATGGCGTCGGGGGCCGCCAGCAGGCCCACGCATCCGGCGAGCATGGTGATCGCCGCCAGGACCGAGCCGGTGATGCGCGCGGTTTTCGGCGTCCAACCCTTGAAATGGTCGGCGTCGGCGATCGCGACGTTGTACATGATGTCGTCGAACAGCGGGGTCGGCGCGGTGTGGGCCGCGCTTTCCAGCATCAGCAGTTCGCCGTCGCGGACGCCGTGCTCGCCGAGGCTCAGCGAATTGGAGAACGGCGGGTGACCGATGCGGGCGAGTACCCATTCGGCCGGCTCGAAGCGTTCACCCTCATTGTCGAAATCGTTGGTGCGGCTGTGCTGGGCGACCATGTCGACCACGCTCGGAATCACCAGAGCGACCGGTACATCCACCGGGATGGCCATATCGACCTGGGTATGTTTGGCCAGAATGGTGACCCTGGTCAGGTCCGGTGCGCGGACGATGCCGCGTGAGGATTCCTCCTCGATGTGGTCAAGTCGCGCGTGCGTCAAGGCTCCCCCAACTCGGTCGCTACCTCGTGTTTTCCGCACCCCGCGGGCCCGAGCGGAGCTTGCGAACCCATGGGTCCGGGCAGCAGAATGCTGGTCGAACTGTACGACATGTCGGCGGTTGCCTCTACACTGAGGCCCGAACACCGCAGGCCAAGAGGGGGAATTCTCGTCTTATGAGCACAGTCCGGTTTCAGCGGCGCGCACGCCGGGAGATGCCGCGGACGCCCGGTGGCGAGGTCACCCTGCAGCCGCCTCCCGAGATCCCTCGGGTGACACCGGGCAATCTGCTGATGAAGCTGATGCCGGTCGTGATGGTCATCGGCATGGTCGGGATGATGGCCCTGATGTTCACTCAGGGTGGCGGCATGATGTCGAACCCGATGACCATGATGTTCCCGGTCATGATGCTGTTCTCCATGGTCGGCATGTTCGCGGGCCAGGGTGGCGGCAAGGGCCAGAAGGCCGCGGAGGCCAACGAGGATCGCAAGGACTACCTGCGTTACCTCGATCAAGTTCGTAAAGACGTCGACGAGACGGCCACCCAGCAGCGCGCCGCCGTCGAATGGAGCCACCCCGAGCCAGGCCTGATCTGGATGCTGGCCGGCACCAGCCGGATGTGGGAGCGCCGCGCCGGCGACAAGGATTTCTGCCACGCACGCATCGGCATCGGCGGCCAGCGCCTGGCCACCCGGCTGATCGCGCCGGAAACCGGCCCGGTCGAAGAGCTGGAACCAATCGCCGCGGTGTCGCTGCGCCGTTTCGTGCGCGCGCATTCCACAGTGCCGGATCTGCCCACCGCCATCGCGGTCAAGGGCTTCGCCACCATCGCACTCGACGGTGATCGCGGCCAGGCCCGCGATATGACCCGCGCGATGTTGTTGCAGCTGGCCATGTTCCACGGCCCCGACCAGGTGCTGATCGCGGTAGTCTGCGGCCCGGACACCGCCGCCGAGTGGGACTGGACCAAGTGGCTGCCGCATTCGCAGCATCCCGACGCCCAGGACGGCATCGGCACCCAGCGCATGTTCTACAGCTCGATCCGTGAGGCCGCCGCCGGCTTGCAGCCGCTGCTGGCCAACCGGGTCCGTTACTCGCGTAACCAGCCGGCCAACCCCAACCTGGTGCACATCGTCATCGTCGTCGACGGTGGTCTGCTCGAGTCGGAGGAAGATCAGCTCCGCGAATCCGGCTACGAGGGCGTCACCATCATCGACCTGTGCGGATACGCTCCGCGCCTTGCCGTTTCGCGCGGTATCAAGATGATCGTCGAGAACGACGAATGCGTCGGCCGCGGTGCCACCGGCAACCAGGAACGCTTCGCGATGATCGACCGGATCAGCCCCGAGCAGGCCCAGCAGGTGGCCCGCAGGCTGGCGCCGTTCCGGGCCGCGACCCAGCGCAGCAGCGACGTCGAGGTCGAGGACACCGAGGTCATCTCCAGCTGGGCCCAGCTGATGAACCTCGGCGATATCGGCACGTTCAACCCCGAACACGCCTGGCGTCCCCGCTACGGCCGCGAGCGCCTGCGCGTCCCGTTCGGTGTCGGCGCCGACGGCCTGCCGGTCATCCTCGACATCAAGGAAGCCGCCGAAAGCGGTATGGGCCCGCACGGTCTGTGCATCGGTGCGACCGGTTCGGGTAAGTCGGAGTTCCTGCGCACCTTGGTGCTCAGCCTGCTGGCCACCCATTCGCCCGACCAGCTGAACCTCGTTCTGGTCGACTTCAAGGGTGGTGCGACCTTCCTCGGTTTCGACGACGTCCCGCACGTCGCCGCCGTCATCACCAACCTCGAGGACGAAGCCGACCTCGTCGACCGTATGCGTGACGCCCTCGCCGGTGAGATGAACCGCCGCCAGGAAGTGCTGCGCCAGGCCGGCAACTTCGCCAACGTCTCCGAATACGAGAAGGCCCGCGCCGCAGGCGCCGACCTGGACCCGCTGCCCGCCCTGTTCGTCGTGCTCGACGAGTTCTCCGAACTGCTCACCCAGCACCCCGACTTCGCCGAGCTGTTCGTCATGATCGGCCGCCTGGGCCGTTCGCTGCACGTGCACCTGCTGCTGGCCTCGCAGCGCCTGGAGGAGGGCAAGCTCAAGGGTCTGGAAAGCCACCTCTCCTACCGCATCGGTCTGAAGACCTTCTCCGCCAACGAATCCCGTCAGGTGCTCGGCGTTCCCGACGCCTACAACCTGCCCAACAGCCCCGGTGGCGGTTACCTCAAATCCGACTCCGGCGAGATCGTGCGCTTCCAGGCCTCCTACGTCTCCGGCCCCTACGTCGGTGGCGGTTCCCAGCGCGATATGACCATCGCCACCCAGGCCGGTGAAATCGACGTGCGCGCAAGGCCGTTCGAAGCCGGCCACGTCGATTTCCGCAGCGCCGACCGCATCCCGCTGCCGCCCGAGCCCAGCGACGATCCAGAACCGCAGGCCGGCGAAGACGGCGAACAGCTGTCCAACATCGGCATGCTCGTCCAGCGCATCCGCGGCCACGGCCGCCCCGCCCACGAGATCTGGCTCCCGCCACTCGACGAGGCCCCCACCCTCGACCAGCTCGTCCCGCGTTCGATCCTCACCGGCGAATACGCCGCCGTGGCAACCCTGCGCGCCCCCATCGGCATCGTCGACCGCCCCTACGACCAGCGCCGCGACCCCTTGGTCGTCGACCTGTCCGGCTCCCGAGGCAACGTCGCCGTCGTCGGCGGCCCCCAATCCGGCAAGTCGACCATGCTGCGCACCCTGATCATGTCGATGTCGCTGACCCACACCGCCGAACAAGTGCAGTTCTATTGCCTCGACTTCGGTGGCGGCACCCTCGCCAGCCTGGAAGGGATGCCGCATGTGGGGTCGGTGGCGGGCCGTCTGGACCAGGACAAGGTCCGCCGAACAATCGCCGAGATGACGACGATCGTTCGCCAGCGTGAATTGCGTTTCCGCCAGCTCGGTATCGAATCGATGGCAGAGTTCCGGCGCCTACGCGCAATGGATCCAGCGAGTAGCCCAGCTGCGGCAGGTGCGCATGAGGACCTCTTCGGGGATGCTTTCCTGGTAATCGACGGTTTCGGGTCGATCCGACAGGATTTCGACGCTTTGGAACAACCGATCATGAACCTTGCTGTTCAGGGTCTGTCGTACGGCGTCCACGTAGTTATCGCTCTGTCGCGCTGGATGGAAGCGCGCCCGGCGCTCAAGGACCAGATCGGTACTCGGCTCGAGCTCCGGCTCGGTGATCCCGCGGACTCCGATTTCGGGCGAAAGGTCGCAGCGCTGGTTCCGCAGGGGCGTCCTGGCCGCGGCATGACCCCGGAAAGCCTTCACATGCTGACGGCGCTACCCCGGGTAGACGGTAGCTCCGACCCGCAGGATCTTAGTACAGGGGTCGCAAACGCTGTCCAGCAGCTCGCGGCGATGACTCCGGGGCGTCACGCACCCAGGGTTCGTATGCTTCCGGAGCAGTTGGACCGTGGCGATCTTCTGGCCGCGATCGAAGGTTGGGGCGGTTTCACCCAAGGGCGGAAGAACGCCAGCATCCCCATCGGTATCAATGAGTCCGAGCTTGCGCCTGTATTCCTCAACTTCGATGAGCAGCCACATTTCCTCATCTTCGGCGACACCGAATCCGGCAAGACCACGCTGCTCAGGGGGATCTGCCAAGGTATCATCGAATCGAATCACCAGAAGGACGCTGCGATCATCATGGTCGATTTCCGGCGTACCATGCTCGGTGCCTTCGATCCGGACCGCATGGCCGCGTACGCAAGCAACGCGCAGGGACTCGCGGCCAATATCAAGGATCTGTGTGCACTGCTCAACTCGCGCATGCCGGGACCGAACATCACCCCGCAGCAGCTCAGAGACAGGTCGTGGTGGACGGGCCCCGATATCTATCTGATCGTCGACGATTATGACCTGGTTATAACGTCGACTGGCAATCCGATCGCCCCGGTAGTCGAATTCCTCCCGCACGCCAAGGATGTCGGTTTCCATCTGGTGATCGCTCGGCGCTCGGGTGGTGCATCGCGTGCTATGTACGAGGCTGTGATCGCGCGATTGCGGGACCTCGCGACACCCGGTCTTATCATGAGCGGAAGCCCTCAGGAGGGTGGCTTGCTCGGAAACGTTCGACCGAGCGAAATGCCTCCCGGCCGAGGCACACTTGTCTCCAGGTCTGGCATCGAGCTCATCCAGACCTCCTGGATGCAGCCCATCTCATGACCGCCGTCGAGCTGATTCTTACCGAAACGCGCCTGTGGGCGCGGAGCTCGAACACTCACGCGGACATGCCGCCGTCTGTCGTGCCGGGCAGTGATGGGAAGAGCCTCGTTGTTGGTGAGCCTTTGGCGCCGCAGTCGATGGCATGCTCGGTTGTGCAGCTGCTGACTGCCGATCGAATCGCATTCCTGCCGAGCCTGCCCTCACCAGTGGACGCCATGACCGCGGTGTTCGGCAGATCGCTTGCCGAGATGCGTGTTCCAGCACCCTGCGAACGCCTTACCATCGTTGCGCCCACCGAGTGGGGAACCAGGCGCCGTTCCGACATCGAAACCGCGGGTTTGCGGGTCGCCTCCGAGGTCGAAATCCATACCACAGCACTACAAGCGGTAGCCGCAGACACCAGGAATCGAGATCGCCGCACGGTGGTTATCGAGTTCGGGCCGTTGTCTACAACCGCGACATCCATCATTTACGGCCATCAAGGGCCGGTGATCGAGGCATGTGAGCATGAGCCGAACTTGGCTGCCGCCGAGATCTCCCCGGACAACCCAGGTTTGGTCGAGTTCCGCGCACTGGTCGAACGGTTGCTGGCTGGCCGGCCGGCCGACAGCGTGCTGGTCGTCGGCGGGCCCGATCCGGCGTTTCTCGACCTGATCGGATCGGCCATCGCCGAGGTAGTCGGCGGCGACACTGAACTTCGCACAGTTGCCAGCGCAGATCTAGCTCGCATGAACAGCAGCGAGGCCACGCCTTACGCTGCGGCAGCACTTCCGCAACTTCCGCAGACCGAGTGGCTACAGCCGCTGCGTGAGCGAGCAGCAGCCACTCGCGCACCGCGTTCGCGCGCACCGGTCTACATTGGTGCAGCTGCGGTTGCCGCAATATTGGTCGCAGGTGTGGGCGTCGCTGCCGTACTGAACCAACCGGATGATTCGGGTAGCGCGACATCGGTCGCAAAATCGTCAACGGTTGAGCCGTCGCCGCCACTCGATACGCTGACAACTGCTGCGAAGGCGACCACGACCAACGCCGCACCTGCCCAACTGACAATTGGCAACATTCGGTTCGAGGCCCCTGTCGGCTGGCGAGTCACCGAGGCGGCAGGCGGAACCCGGGTGTACCTGGTCCCTGAGGACGGGACGAAAGCGCGAATCACGCTCACTCAGAAGCAGGTAGTCCCGGGCGTCGGATACGAAAAGGTCGCAGCCGACCTAGAGGCTCAGATCAAGCAACGTCCCGCAGGCACCGTGGGCCCACTTCGACGGGACGTGGTCTTCGGAGGCAGATCTGGCCTGGCCTACACCGAACATCCTGACGACGGCTCACAGGTCGACTGGCATGTTATCGTCGAACACAGCACCCAGGTCGGTATCGGGTGCCAATATCAGACAGGGGGGCAAGACACGACAACACAACTCTGTGCGGATGTCGCAACCACGCTGGAAGTCATCCCATGAATCCGGCAAGATTTTCCATGAGATCAATGGAACCGATTGGGCGCTTCTTTCGTCTAATCGTCATGTAGGAGTAGTTCGGCCTTGCTGCGCAAGGCTTCAACCCAGCTCACTAGCAGGAGGAACAGTGGTCGTTAAGTCCGACCTCGCGGCGATGCAGGCCGCAGTCAATCACATCAACTCGGTGAAAGGTCAACTCGACGCCGAGATCAACAACGTCGAGACTCTTTGCCAGGGAATCAGAACCGCTTGGGAAGGCCAGGCGAAGGGTTCGTTCGACAAGGTGATGGCTGATTTCCAGAACGCCAACAACAAGATGAACCAGGCGTTGGACGAGTTTGCCACCCAGATCAAGGAAACTCAGGTCGGATACACCGAGCAAGAGCAGCGTGCCCAGGACGCGATCATGAATACTGGCGCGTCTTCGGGCCTTGGCGACGGTCTTGGCTTGAACAGCAGCCTGAAGATCTAGATCTGAACCGAGCAACGAGATAGGGAGAACTCATGGACGTTATCAATTACGACAAAGGTCAGATGATTCAGCTTTCTGCTGATCTGAAGACCTCAGTGGCTCGTCTCGACGAGACCAATCAAGAGCTTAAGAACTACGTAGCGGGCCTGCTGGGGTCGTGGGAGTCCGGCGCTTCCGGTGCGTACGCCGACGCCCAGAACAAGTGGAATACCGCACACCAGGAGCTCCGCGATACGTTGCTTCGAATCGCGAAGGTCGTTGAAGACGGTGCGATCGACATGAGTGGCACGGACGCCGCTGCCGCTTCCAAGTGGGTGTAAGCAGGTACCTGGGCTGCGGTGCCCCAGCACATAGAGCTGGGGCACCGCAGTTTTGCGTGGTGGGCGTCGAGCGCAGCGTCTTGCCCGGCCAGTAGCCCGGTTGTCGCGGCTAATCTAGTTCGCGAGGAGGAGGTATTGGGCAGCCGCCTTTTGGTGTAATGCCTGGACTTGTTCGGCTTCCACGACAGCCACGTGTCGCCCAACGGTGTAGTAGCACGTTGGTGCCATCAAGAAAGTAGTAACAAACGGATCGTCTTCGTTCTTCACGAAGCACTTGGCGCCGGGCATCCCGGGAGGGCTCGGCGCCGGCTTGTACTGCCAGTCCACCTGTGCAATGAGAGCTGCGACCAGCCTGGCTGCGCCACTGTCATCCTTCGCGCGATAGACCCACGAATCGCCACGCGAAATCAGGTCGACGCCAGCGTCTTCAAACGCCTGCCGGTCAAGATCGAATCGTCTGCTCAGGTGTATACCTGATCTGACGGGGTAGACGCCGTAAACGTCTTCCTCAGCCAGCGACTCTTGATCGGGTTGCTCGACAGGAAGAGTGCGTGCTAGGAGGCCGTCTATATCGGCGGGAAGCCTCGGGATGTCCTCCACCGGTGTCGGCTGATAGCCCGTCAGCATCTCGAGTTGCTTGTCGAGCACTTTCTTGGTCATTTCAACCGCAGGCGCGGGATCGTGCGTCGGATCGATTCCAGGAGCGCAGGAGATGTAAATTAGGTAGTTGTCGCGCCTGTACCAGGTATTCACTGAACCGAACGGCGTCGCATAGCTGCGCGCATCTGAATACAAGGGAATATCGATCGACTTGGATTCAGAATTCTTTTCCACGTAGGCATCGGGAAGGATGCGGAAGGCATGGGTCGCTTGGGCAGCGGTCTGGAAACGCAGTAGCCGAAGGTTGACACTTGCGCCCAGACTACGTTCTTCTCGTCGCTGCCCACCAGTTCCCCATCCGACCACTAGGCCCGGCACAGCCTCATTGAAATTCTCAATCGTGCTAATCCCTTCCCGGTGGGTCGGAGGCTGTTGCTGCGTATACCGGCGCCCCTGAACATTCGTCTGGTTGAAGACGAGGCGCCGATCGATATCCATGATGAGCGGTACATGCTCGGCAAGGCGCGCCGCTTCACGGTTCACGCCGGCGAATGAAGACCCCAGGCTGGAGGCACTTTGAGGTTTTGTAGGGTAATTTCCTGCATCGAGCCGAGAAATATCGACTTCAGCGGAGGGATTTTTGACACTGGTGTCGGCGCAACCGCTGATAAGGGAGACCGAAATGCCCAATGTCAGTACGGCAGTCATGATACGCGAGGAAACGACCTTCATCCTTGAATCACTCCACCTTGGCAAGAATTGCGTACTGAGCTGCTGTTCGCTGGTACAGGAGGGGGTCGATCCGTCCTCCGGCTGCTCCCCATGAGATGAGTCTGGCAACATAGCGGCCGCGGACGATTACGCACTCGGTCCTGGTATCGAAGACTGGATCATACTGGTCACGACTGACGCAGCGCGCGTCGGAAATGCCAGGGGGGCCAGGAATCTCATGGTCCAGTTCACCCAGCTCGGCGAGCGTGGACTGGAGGTGGAATGCAGCTTCGAGGTCCCTTGTTCGATAGAGGGTGCCCTCGACGTGGGCAACCAGATCGACGCCCGTTTCTGTCAGTACATTCTCCAGGCGGACTGCGTCGACGTTAAAATGCCGTGCACCAGCCGCATCGAAGACCCCGCCTTTGAAGGCGGCGTTCTGGCTCGAGAGGTCAGTCGCGGACGTCTTCGGCGACTTGACCGCAAGCCTTAGAATCCCCTCGGGGTTGGTGGGGAGATCCAGTATGTCCTCTGGTGCCGTCGGCTTCAAGGCCACAACCTTCGGTACCTGTTGGTCGAGCATCGAAGCCAGCGTTTGCGCGATTGCCTGGTGATCGGGCTCGGGCCATGTTAGTGAGCTTACGATCACATATGGGCCCGAACTCTGAAAAAGATAACCCTTCGAATCTCGTGCCGATCCTTTGGCGTCGGCATGGCCGGGGATCGTCAGAGGCCTCCGTTCGGGAGCGGTGTCGTCCAGGATGCGTTCGAAGCCGTCTGCGGCTGCTTGTGCCGCAGAGTCGGACGGGAACCTGAGGATTGCGATCGACATCCCCTTGTGTGCCCGCAGGCTGCCATTGGAACGCCGGGTCGACACGCCGGCGAACATGTGATGTTGCTGTGCAATCGGCTCGAACGCTGTGGGCAGAACGTCATCGTCGAACGTCGACGGACTGACGTCCAACAACCGAGTGCTCTCGAGTATCGACATGTCCTCGTCAACCTCGAACGGCGACACCAAGTAGCTGAGCATTCGGCGCGACTCGATCCTGTAGACGTCGGCGCTGGTTCTGCGCGTTGTGAAGACATAATCGTGTGCCTCCGGCGGGAAGATGCCGAAATCTAGTTTCTCGAGTTCAACGGTCGACATTCTTGGAAGTGCTTTACCTTGGACCGAGTCACCGCAACTTGCCAACACCGAACTGAGAGCAAAGATTGCGGACCATACTATGGCGGCACGTCGCGCATTCTCAGCGGACTTCTTCATACAGATCCTCTATTCGCTGACCAGTAGGGCATATTGCGCTGCCGCTTTTTGGTGCAAGTCCTGAATGTGCGGCGATGACACTTGGGCGACATACTGGCCGGCCTGGACCACGCAGTGACTGCCCGCAGGTTCTCCGGCGTCGGTCAGGTAGGTGTAGCACTCGACATTTCCGCCGATTTGCGGTGGATCAGTTACTCTGCCGGGTCCCGACTCTTCGACAGATGGTTTCCATTTGTTCCATAGTTCCCTGGCTTGGTCCTCGGTGCCTGCCCGGAAGACGAGGCTGTCGCCGACCCCGATGGCTTGTATTTGAGCGCTGTCGAGGAATTCGAGCGTGTGTAGTGTCAAGGTGTGGAACGCGCCTCGGCCGCGGTATGCGCCACTCGGCGTGACGAGGGAGGAAAATCCGGCGGCGCCACGAGGAAGGGTTCGCGCGAGAATTCTATCGGGGTCGAGAGGAACCGTGGTCCGCGACTCGGGTGGTGTGGGATCGAATTGTTCGAGCAACGGGATCTGGGCGTCGAGCGCACGTTCGGTCTGTGTAACCAGCGGAGTCAGGTCCGGTTCTGCGATTCCGTCGACGTATTTGAGGAAGATGACGTATCGACCATGGCTCGTCCAGCTACCGATGGAGGAAATACCTGGGCGCCAATGCGCCTTGGTATTCGGGTACCTCGGAATGGCGACCGACTCGTTCTCAATGTTGTACGTGAAGTCGTCGTATTCAAGTGCTGGGCCGACGCGAGATGCAGTTTCCGCATCCGAGAACATCATGACTGCTACATGCAGCGTACGTCGCGGTTCACTGACATCGCCTGCGGTCGTCCATGAATTCATCCAGCCTGCAACAAGATTATCGGTGAGGTCGTCGAATGTGTCATTGATTACGAGATCTGAAAGAGCCTTGCTATTTTCCACTACATTGCTCTTCATTCCCCGAGCGGGGTCGTGTTGCACGTAGGCCGGATCTATCTCGAAGGGCAGTAAAACGAAATCTGCTAGGCGCTGTGACTCACGGATGAACGCTTGCTTTTCGTTTCTGGCATTCCCGAGCTCGATTGGCTCGGCCTGGTAGTTGCCCACATCGAGATGTGCGAGGTCCGCTTTGTCGTGGATCGGCTCGCTCCCCGCGCACGCTCCGAGTGCAACGGCGAGTGTTACCGACATCGTGAGAGCGCCGATCGCATACGTTACTGCGGATGTAGTGCCTCGGCCCGTGCTTGGCTTGGCCTTCTTCTCAGGATTGCTTCGAACGGAGTCGAACATCACTCACTTCAGCACCTTAGATATTGTCGGGACTGTGGTTTCTATTAGTCGTTCCTGTGACTGGTCGGTCCACACCCGGAATGCCTGAATTGCCGCAGGATCATCAATGACCACGATCGTCGCGTTGGATGCCAGCAGCCCAGGCGGTAGTCCGCGCAAACCGCCACCGCCTGCAAGAGTGTCTGTGCGGAATGCCAGGACGACATCAACTTTGCCGTCGACTTGGAATGACGAAACGGCCAGATCTCGCGGTGACTTCTCATCGCCGACTGGCTGGTAGTCCTTGCTGTACCGAAACCCGATGTCTTGCAGGAACCTTGCTTGGTCCGAGCCATCGAGCACGACCGATATCGATGAGTCGGCGATGTTGAATGCCGCAACCGTTTTGTCTGCGAACTCAGGATGGTCGGTCCGGACCTGTGCCAGCCCGGGGCCTGCGTCCGCGCCAGGGTTTCCGATGGCGAAATAGGTGCCGGCAGCAATAGCAATGAGCGCGACCACTGCGACAGCCGATGCCACAAGTTTCCCGGTGATTCTGCGTTCGCGTCGTCCTCGAGAATTCGGAACCGTCGCGGCGATGCGCTGGCCTGTCGGATCAGTGGGTGGCGGCGCCGGCTGGGCGTACTGAACCTGGGTCTGTGGAGCAGTCGGGGCGTAGTGGCTGGGGTCTGACACGTATGCCGAAGGTGGCGCTTGAAACTGAGGCTGCCCGAGCAGGGCGGCTTCGGCGGCCTGGACGAACTCGCGGCAACTTCCGTAGCGGTCTTCGGGGGACTTGGCCATCGCTTTGGCGATGACCGCATCCAGTGCCGGCGGCAGACCCGGCCGCGCCGCGCTCACGTTGGGCGGCGGCTCGTGCAGGTGGCCCATCATGACGACGGCCGGCATCGTCGACGGGTACGGATTCTGGCCGGTCAGGAGCTTGTAGAACGAGCAAGCCAGACTGTAGATGTCTGCCCGATAGTCCAGCTGTCCGCCGACCAACTGCTCGGGCGGTGCATACGCGACCGTCGCCATGAAGTTGCCGGTTGCTGTCAGATCCTGCCCGTCGTCAGCCGACTTCGCCACGCCGAAGTCGGTGAGGAAGACGCGTTCTTCATCATCGCCCTCGACCCGCGAGAGCAAGAAGTTCGCCGGTTTTACGTCGCGATGCAGTAGGCCCTTGCGGTGCGCGTAGTCGAGCCCCTTGCCGACCTCGGAAACAATCCGGAGTGCCCGCTGCGGCGTCATGACGGCCGGGCCCTTGGCCACTTCTTCGGACGCGTCTGTGCCATCGACGTACTGCATCGCGATCCACAGCTGCCCGTCCTCTTCTCCGCGGCTGTAGACGGCGACGAGGTTCGGGTGATCCAGACCTGCGGCTAGATTCGCTTCGCGTTCGAAGCGTGCCCGAAACTCGGGATCAGTCGACAGGTCGGAGCTGAGGACCTTCAGGGCATCCCGTTTCGGCAGGATCGGGTTCTGGGCGAGATAGACCGTGCCCATACCACCGCTACCGAGGACCTGGAGTATTCGGTAGCCGCCCACGACGGCACCTGGCCGCAACGGCATTCGTACCTCCTGTGTCTGATGCCCCTCGAGGCAGAAACGTACTAGCGGTTGCTGATCACTGTCGATCCCGTCGCGATCAGCGTTCCTCTGTCAACAACAGGTATTGCGCCGCTGCCTTTTGGTGCAGGTCCTGAATCTGTGCTGCATCGACAACCGCGACATATCGATCATTGGTGAACAGACATTGGAACTGTGGGATCGACGTGAAGCGGCTCGACCGTCGATCGCTCTTCTTGAAGCACTTGGCCTCGGGCAGGCCGGCAGGTGCATCGGTTGCCTCGTATCGAGGGTCGAGTTGCTCGACCAGGGCGGCGACGAGCCGGTCGGCCGCTGCCGAGTCGGCGCTCCGGTAGACGCGTGCGCCGGCGTCTGCCATCAGATCGACACCGGCATCGTCGAATGCGCGTTTCAGTACGTCCGCGCGGCCACGCAGGTGAAGGGCCGCATGGGGCGGGTACACCCCCTCGGTGGCACCATTCTCATTCAGATCTTCGACTGGCAACGTACGCCCGAGCAGACCATCGGTGTCGACCGGGAGGTCAGCGATCTCCGCGGTGGGGGTTCGGTTGTAGCCAGCGAGCATCTCGATGTTCTTGTCCAAAGCGGTTTTGGTCATGCCGATCGCATAATCGACGTCCGGTGGCACTTCCAAGCCTGGCGTGACGAAGGTGTAGATCATCAGATCTTCGTGGGCCATCCAGGTGGCCACCGAATCCTGTTCGGTCACGTAGCTGATTGCGGCATCGTGACCCGGAATACGGACATCTCGTTTGGCTGGACTGCTTTTGCGGTTGTCCTCGGACAGCACTTTCGCTGCGTGCTCGGCCTGATCAGGTTTCGAGAATCTGAGCACGGTCTGATCGATGTTTCGGCCGAGCGCGAACTCTTCGCGCTGTTGCGCATTCGAGGTCCACCCGACCACGAGCCCGGGGATGACAGTACCGAAGTTCTCGACCCATACACTGTCGCCTTGCTGAGGCGGCTGTTCCGGTGCGTAGACCTTTCCCGAGGATGACTGGTTGTAGACGTACTGTTTGTCCACCTCCATGGCCAGCGGCATGGATTCGGCGAGCCGAACCGCCTCACGGATCGACGTCGATTTGGCGAGCTTCCGGTCGTCGACGTTTCGAGGTTCAGTGGGATAGCTGCCGGGCTGGAGTGCAGTGGTGTCGACAGATTTGGTGCCCGCCTTATCGTTCGCGTCGCTACATGCGGAGATCGGTAGCAAGGCCAGCAATGCGGCGGAGGCGTAGATCAGACCCGTCCGCGCCATTCGATGATTCATCCCATTCACCTGACCTGCGCGAGGATCGACAGCTGGGCAGCGGTTCGCCTGTACAACACGGGATCCAGCCTGGTTCCCATGCCCCCACTTCGTAGTACGGCGACATACCGGTCGTACACCAAGACGCATTCGAACTCGCTGTTGAACACCGGGTGCGGCTCGTCGCGTTTGATGCACCGGGCGTCGGCGATGCCCGGCGGTGGCGGAATCTCCTCGTCGTCCTTGCCCAGCGCCGCGAGCGCGGTCTGTAACTTGAACGCGGCCTCCAGGTCTCGCGTTCTGAACAATGTGCCATCGACATGCGCGATGAGGTCTACGCCTGCGTCGGTGATCGCGCTGCCGAGTTCTTTGGCATCGGTCGCGAAGTGGGAGAAGCCGGCAGTCCCATACACGCCGACGTAATCCGAGCTCGTACTGAATGAGTCGGTCGCAAGCATCGATGGCTTCACCGGCAGCCGCAGGATGCCCTCGGGGTTCTGAGGAAGGTCCAGAATGTCGTTCGGTGGTGTTGGTTTGAGCGATTCCAGGGTCTTCAGCTGAAGGTCGAACAATTTGGCGAACCGTTCGGGCAGAGCGCTCGGCTGCCCCGCCGACGAGACGGCGGAGCTGACGATGACATACGGACCACCAACCGCGAAGGCCCAGCCCTTGGAATCGTCTCTTGCGGAGGCCACTACCTTGTCATGCCCCGGAATTGAGAGCTTCTTCCGCTCGGGAACCATCTGCCCCAAGGCGGCGTCGAACTCGTTCGCCGCTGATTGCGCCAGGGCGTCTGACCCGAACCGCATGATGGCAACCGACAGCGACTCCCGTTTCCGGAGGCTCAGGTTCGATCGTTGAGTCGAGACGCCGGTGAAGAAGAAGTTCCGCTTTGCGATCGGTTCGAAGGCGGCCGGAAGAATTCCCGTGACGGAGTCGCTGAAGATCGCGCCCCGTTGACCCAGCAACTTGGTGTGTTCCAGATGTTGCAAGACTGGATCGACCTGATACGGAGAGATCAGATAGTCGAGCATGCGTCGCGCCTCGATGTTGAAGACATCGGCAGGCATCAGGGCTGTTCTCGGCTCGTAATCGGACGGTTCCTTGATGAAGTCACCGTAATCGAGTTGGTCCAACTGGACTGGCGTCATCCCGGGTATCGGCTTGCCATCAATCGCGGAGCCGCAGCCCGTGACAGTCATCGCAAGGGTCAGGGCCGCAGCAGACGTGCAAAGGAGACTTCGTCCGGCCTTGTTTCCGAGCTTCTGTGTGAACATCGACTTACCTATTCGCTGACCAGCATCGCGTACTGAGCTGCGACTCGCTGGTGCAAGTCTTGAATCTGGGGGGACGCGACGTAGCTGACGTACCGGCCCGTCTGCAGGACACAGTAGGATCCGAGATCCGCACCTTCCTCGCTGGTGCGCGTGTAGCACTCGACCGACCCTTCGACACCCTTGGGTGCTTCTGCTGCTCGGCCGGGCCCATCCTCGTCCGCGGACGGTTTCCAGGTGTTCCAGAGTCGCTGGGCGCCCTCGACCTCGCGCGTGCGAAAAACGATGGATTCGCCGACCGCGATTGCCTCGACGCCGTTCTCTTGGATGAAATCCATAGTGGAGAAGGTCAACGCATGGAATGCGCCGCGGCCTTGGTACACGCCGCTGGGCGTCGGGCTTGTCGCGGTTTCCGGGTCGGTGGGCAGCGTCCTGCCCAGGAGTTTATCGGGGTCGAGTGCGATGCGGTCGAGATCGGCGGCGGGCGTCGGTTCGAACTTTTCGAGCAATGGGAGTTGATAGTCCAGCACCCGCTCCACCTGAGCTGTCAGGTTCGGCAGGTGCGGCGCGGATGTTTCATCCACATACTTCACGAAAACGACGAACTGATCGTGGCTGGTCCAGCTTCCGATCGACGAGATTCCGGGTCGCCAATGTGATTTGGTAGCCGGGTATTTCGGAAGCGCGACCGGCTCGTTCTGCGTGTTGTAGGTGAAGTCGTCATGCTCCAGGGTGGCGGCGACGTCTTCGGCCGTTCGCGCGTCCGGGAACATCATCACCGCGATGTGCAGATCACGCGCGGGCTCGTCACCGGATGCGGTAGTTGTCCATGAGTTGATCCACCCCGCAACGATGTCCTCGGCGACTTCGTCGAATGTATCGTTGATGACCAGATCCGCCATGGCGTCGTTATCGAGGACGACGTTGGAGGTGAACCCGCGGCCCGGGTCATGCTCGACGAAGGCAGGATCGATCTCGAACGGGAGTGCCACGTAGTCGGCGAGCCGCTGGGATTCGCGGATTCGGGCTTGCTTATCGTTCTTGGCGTTCCCGAGCTCAACCGGTTCGGCCTGATAGTTGCCGACGTCGAGGTTGGACAGGTCGGGTTTCGCGCCGGCTGCCTTGCCCTCGACCTCGCTGCCCCCGCATGCGCCGAGTGCTACGGCCAGTGCTCCTGACATTGCCACGGCGCCGATCGATCTGATCAGTGTGGATCGCGCAGCATGGATCATGCCCTCCCCCTTGGTGGTCGTAGGTCCGGTCGAATCCTACAAGGGCAGGCAAGTCCGGGCGCTGTGGGAGGGTGGACGGTCCATTGCTTGCTCGGTTTGGCCTGGATCGGTCGTCATCGGCCGTTCGCCAGAATGGAGTATTGCGCCGCGGCTCGTTGGTGCACGTCGATCAATTGGTCGCTGTTCACAATCCCTACGTAGTTGTGGTAGGCGACCACGCAGACAAATCTTTCGAATCTCGCGTGCCCGAACTTTTCCGCCGTTACCGCGCAGGCCGAATCCGGAATATTCGGGACCGGGTCGGCGGCTCGGACGGTGGCGAACGGAAACAGCTTGTCGGTGACAGCCTTCCGCGCGGAATCGTAGCTTTCGGTGCGGACGACGATGGATTCACCGGCGGTGCCGAACCGGGTGGCACTCATGGCGGTATAGCTGGTGCGGGCTGTCATCCGATCGGGTGCGACATGGAGCTGACCGCGCAACCCGACGTTCAAGGTTGTGTCGCCGAGGGACGGTTTGCCGGTGTTCGACGGGTCCATCGCACGGACCACCAGTCGATCCGTATCCCACGGTAGCGAGAGCACTTGGATATCGGTGATCGGCGGCAACTGATCCAGTAGCGGCAACTGGACGTCGTAAGCCCGCTCCGTCAGGCTCGACAGGGCGCCGAGATCGTTGGTCGGGGTCGAAACCTGGTAGACGACAACATAAGAGCCGTGCGCGATCGTCGATCTCAGGAACGGGGATTCGGGGTTCCAATGGCTGCGTGCGCCGGGGTACTTCGCCAGCGTGACCGGCTTGTTCTTTTCGACGAATTTCGCGAGATCGCGATCATGGATCTGGGTCGCCGCCCGCTCGGCCGCAGCGTCGTCGGGAAATTGCAGTATCAGGCTGGTGAGTGAGGTCGCGCCACGGTCGCGCTTGATGGGCCATCGCCCGGATGACTGATCGATGTAGACGGGCGCGCTGCTGCCCCCGGAGGTGAATGCGTAGAGGTAGTGGTTGCTCTGCGCGATCTCCCCGAGATCTGTGCCGATCTCCTCGAATTCTGTGTCTATCGGGTCGAACGATACGTCGCTTTCGAGGGTGTATTTCAACGCTGGGTCGATCTCGTCCGCGGTCGCGGTGTAGTCGGCCAGACGCATGCCCGCGACCTGCCTCATGTCGTAGAACGGCGCTCGGATCGGGTCGTCATGCGCGTCTACGGGCAGGGTCGGGTAGGTACCGGTGTCGAGGTTGCGGACATCGATCTCGGCCGGGACGGAGGTCCCGCTGACGATGTCGCCGCAGCCGAGGACGGTGGTGCCGAGAAGTCCGAGGACCACCGCGGTGGCGGCTCGCCGGAGCCTCGAGGAGCCGTTGAATGTGTTCATCATTCTGCATTCGCCAATAATGCGTATTGCGCCGAGATCCGCTGCTGGGCGTCTAGGAGCTGTGACGACCAGGTATGCGCCCCGTATTGGCCACGCGACACCGAGCAGTAGAAGCGGAACGCGAACATCTCCCGACCGATGTATTCGATGCAATGGGCTTGCGGGAGGTTCTTCGGAGGGGCGGCGCTCCGATATTTGCGCGATAGCTCCGTGAGGTGGGCGCTCACGTTCCGGGCACTCTCGGAATCTTTGGCACGGAACACGCGGGAACCATCGAACGCATATCTGTCGACGCCGTTCTCGTCGATCAACTGTTTCAGCTCGCCCATGGCGACCGCGAAGTGCACGGCCGCGATGCCGTTGAACACACCGGGGGATTGCTGGGTTCCCTCGCTGGTGGTGCCCGGCAGGGTGCGTCCGAGAATGCCATCCGGGTCGACGTCGACCTCCATCAGCCGATCGGGCGGCGTCGGCTCGAAGGCGGAAATGGCTGGGACGACCACGTCCAAGTTTTTCTCGACCAATCCCTGCAGTCCCGCGAGATCGTGACGTTCCACGAAGCTGAGTTTGTAGTCGTAGATCCAGGTGAAGATCACGACGGGCCCCACGGCGAGCCACGATCCGATCGACTGGCTACCTTCCGGCTGCCAGTGTGCGCGAGCGTTGGGGTAGTTCGGAATCTCGACCCGTCGGTTCCGGTCGGTGAATTCGAAGTCGACCCGCTCCAGTTCCGCCGCGGCACGCTCGGCCGATTGTTCCGACGGGAACAGCAACGCCGCATTCATGATGTCGATGCCGCCGTTGTCGGGTTCGCTGCCCGCTGTGGTCAGAAACCCACCGATGAAATCAGGTGCGGCCTCGTGAAAACGGTCGGTAGCCATCGTCTTTCCCAACGGCTCGGGATCGATGAAGGCGTTGACCCACATGCCGTCGTTATGGACGAAAATCGGATCGGTCGCGATCGGCGGCGGCAGGTGATTGCCGAGCCGCTGGGCTTCGACCAGCCGGGCGTGTTCGATGGTCACGGGCTTGTCGAGGATGCGCGGTTGGGTCGGAAAGCTTCCGGTGTCGAGTTGCGCGATATCGACCATCGGCTCGGGGGCCGCCGGTGCCGGCTGGGCGTCTTCTCGACCGCACCCAGCCGTCCCGACTATCGCCATCGTGGTCAGCAGGACGGACCACGCAGCCTTGGCGCTACGCGAACTTGCCAGGTGCATCACAGGATTCCCACTTCGGCCGAACGTCCTCGCAGCTGCTATTTCACCTGCGCACGCAGGATCGGAACGAGCTTTTGCAGCAGCAAGGGCTGGCTCGACGACGTCCAGTTCCGGAAGGCGTTGACGGTGGCGGGGTCGTCGACGACTATCACGGTCGCGGTCACGTCGGTGATGTAGGGGTTGAGGCCGGAAAGGCCGCCGCCGCCCGCTCCTTCATCACTGCGGATGGCGATGAGGTAGCCGGAGTTGATCTTCGAGAATGTGGTGTAGCGGTCGTCCTTGGTGACCGGACGGGGGGAGGGCTCGTTGCCCGAGTTGGTGAATGCGGGGTTGAAAGCGAAACCGAGGTCTTGGAGGAATTTCGCCTGGTCGCTCGGGGTGAGGTACATGGCGAGCTGGTTGTCGTAGGCCTTGCCGCCGCTGACGTCGACAACGGTAACGGACTTGCCCTCGAACGCCGGATTGTTCTGGCGCGCTTCCTCGATGGAGCCGGGGGCGGCTGCGGTTGTCGATGTTTCCGACGGGCCGGCCGGAGTATCGCCGCCGCTGAGTGCCCAGATCCCGATGCCGGCGGCGAGGACGACTACGACCACGGCGGCTGCCGCCGCGAGTACGCCGCGTCGTTTGCGGCCGGGAGCGGCGGGAGTGGAGGACGTGGGGAGTGACTGGTTGGGCGCTGACATATGTGCGCGCGGATCGGTCGGCGGACGGGTCTGTTCCGCTGTCGTGTTGACCGCGTACCGGGGCCAGCTGGGTTCCTGGGCGTGCGGGCCCGAGGTGTAGCCGATGGTGCCGGTGGGGTACTGGTGGCTGCCGGAGGTGTAGGCGGGGCCGGGGGCGTGGGGGATGGAGCCGGTGAGGACTTGGGTTGCGGCGTCGGTGAATTCGCGGCAGGTGTTGAAGCGTTCGGCCGGGTTCTTGGCCAGGGCGCGGGCGAAGACCTGGTCGATCGCGGGGGGCAGGTTGCGGTTGACGGCGGTTGCGCGCGGGGGTGGTTCGTGCAGGTGGCCCATCATCACCATGGCCGGTTGGGTGGCCGGGTACGGGTTCTGGCCGGTGAGCAGTTTGTAGAAGGCGCAGGCCAGGCTGTAGATGTCGGCGCGGTGGTCGAGGCGGCCGCCGGCGAGCTGCTCTGGTGGGGCGTAGGCGATGGTGGCGACGAAGCTGCCGGTCTGGGTGAGATCGGTGGTGTCTTCGGAGGATTTGGCGACGCCGAAGTCGGTGAGCAGGACGCGTTCTTCTTCGTCCTGCTCGGCCGACAGCAGGAAGTTCGCGGGTTTGACGTCGCGGTGCAGCAGGCCGCGGCGGTGCGCGTAGTCCAGCCCTTTACCGACCTCGGTGACGATGCGCAGGGCACGCTGCGGCGTCATCGAGCGCGGATCGCGCTCGAGTTCGGCGGCGGCGTCGGTGCCGTCGACGTACTGCATCGCGATCCACAGCTGGCCGTTTTCCTCGCCGCGGTTGTAGACCGACACGATGTTCGGGTGATCCAGCCCGGCGGCGAGGTTGGCCTCGCGTTCGAAGCGGGCCCGGAATTCGTTGTCGGCGCTGAGGTGTCCGCTGAGCACCTTCAGCGCGTCCATCCGGGGCAGGCTCGGATGCTTGGCCAGATAGACCGTGCCCATCCCACCCGCGCCGAGCACACGCTGGATGCGATATCCGCCCACGATGGTGCCGGGGCTCATCGCCATCTCGCGGTCTCCTGTCCTGGCTGGTCCGGCATCGGGGTGCCGGCTGGGTGGGGTGTCCTTCGGAGCATAGTGGGCGGCGTGGGTGCCGGCCCGTCGGTCGGTGGTGGGCTACTGGTACTGGCTGTTGGCGAGCAGGGCGTACTGCGCGGCGGCGCGCTGGCGGACATCGACCGGCTGGCCGCTCTGCACCTGGGCGACATAGCGGTCGTAGAGGACGATGCAGACGTATTTCTGGTCGGAGTCGTTGGGGTTGGCGTCCTCACTGCACCGGGCGCCCGGGACGTCTTTCGGCGCATCGATCTCGGTCCAGCGGCTCGCCGTCAGCCGAGTGCCGGCGAACTTCGCCGCCGCCTCGGCGTCCTTGGTGCGCCACAGGTAGGTCTCGTCGGCGAGGGCAATGCTGTCGACGCCGCTGTCCTGCATCGCCTGCTGCACCTCGGTCGGCTCGCCGACCCAGTGCAGCACGCCCCGTGGCTTATAGGTCCCGACGGCGCCGGCGTCCGGTGAGAAGAAGAATTCCTCGGAGGTCAGGGTGCGCCGGAGCATCCCGTCGGGATCGAACGGCAGCTCGAGCACCTCACGCTTGGACAGCGCGGGCAGTTGCTTCAGCAGCGGAACCTGGATGCCGTAGGTCTTCTCGGCCAGACTCGTCAGCGAGTCCAGGTCGGGGCTCGGCCAAGTGATCAGCATGGTGAGCACATAGCTGCCGACGGCCATGGTGGTGCCGAGCGAGGCAATGCCCGGGCGCCAATGGGAGTGAGCGTCGGGGTACTTCTTCAACGCGACCGCTTTGTTCTGGTCTGGCGCGACCGCGAAATCGGTCTGGTCCAGCTCGCGGGCCGCGGTCTTGGCCGTCGCCTCGTCCGGGAATTGCAGGACACCGATGGTGACCGCGGTTTCGCCGATCGACTTGTCTCGTTTGGCGCGGTCGGCAGAGGTGATGCCGATGCCGAACATGAACTTGTGCCGTTCCAGCACCGGACCGTTGACGTCGGCGAGCAGCTCGGTGGCGGCCTGGGCGTCTTCGAAGCCCTTGACACCGCGGTTGTACTTCAGCTTGGGGTCGATATCGATCCCGTTGATGACGCTGTCGGACAGCCGCATGATGGCCAGCTCGGTGCCGCCGATCAGGTTGTTCATGTACTCCCACCGCATATCGAGCGGGGTGACGGGGTAGCTGCCGATATCCAGGCCCCGGACATCGGGCTCGCCGGGAACCGCTGTCCCCGAGACGTCGGAGCAGCCGGTCAGTACGGTGGCCGCGGCCACGGCCAGCGCGGCACACCGGACGATGGATGTCCTCATGATGCTTCGAATTCGCATGTGCCGCAGTCCTACTCGGAGTTGGCCAGGATGGCGTACTGAGCCGATATCCGTTGCTGGGCGTCCAGCAGCTGTTCGGCGCCCATGAACGCGTAATAGCGGTCATAGGTGACGTGGCAGTAGAAACGGATCGCGCCCTGGGCGGGCCCCTTGTACTCGGTGCACGTGGCCTGTGGCAGGCCCTTCGGCGAGTCGGCGCTACGGAAGAACCGGTTGAGCTCGGAGGACTTCTCCATCAGCTCCCGCGCGGATTCGGCGTCGGCCGTCCGGTACAGCTCGCCGGCGTCGTACGCGACACGGTCGACACCCGCCTCTTCGAGCTCCTGCCTACGCTGGACCGGATCGGTCGGGAAGTGCAGCGAGCCGTGCAGGTCGTAGGTGCCGGGCACGTTCAGGAACGAATCGCCCTCCGGGCGGCGCAGCGAAATGGACCGCATACCGTCGGGGTCGATGGAGTTCTCCATCATCTTGTCCGGCGGCGTGGGCTCGAACTTCTCCAGGCTGGTGTTCGTGGCGGCGATGGCCTTTTCCGACAGCGCGGACAGTCCGGGCAGGTCGGATTCGCCGAGGACCTTGTTCATCCAGTTCGAGGCGATGGTGACGATGACGAACTCGTCGGTGGCCAGCCATGAGGCCAGCACCTGCATGCCGGGCTGATACCGCACATGAGCTTCGGGGTATTCGGCCAGCTTCGCCGGTTCGACGGGGTATTTGTCGTCTTCGTAGAAGCCGGCCCGCGACAGATTCGCCGCGGCCTCGGTGGCCGATTTCGCGTCGGAGAAGATCAGCACCGAGGTCGACAGCGTGTAGGCGAGGCTGTTGACCTTGTTCGACGACCCGGTCGCGGAGAACCCGGAGATGAACCCCTTCGCGTCGTTGGCGAAGTTGTCCTCTTTGATCCAGCGGTGGATCGGGCTGGGATGCGACTCGTCGGGGAGCAGGAACGGGCGCACCGTGCCCGGCGGCTGATACACCAGATTCGGGTCGATCTCCACCGGCAGCGGCATGACATTGCCGAGGCGCTGGGCCTCGACGAACCGCGGGACGTCCTTGTTCTTCGGTGCGCCGAGTTCTCGCGGAAGCGTCGCGTAACCGCCGACGTCGAGCTGGGCCAGATCCACAGCGGGTTCGGCGGCCTCGGAGTCGGATCCGCAGCCCACGGCGGCCAGGGCGCAGGTGAACAGGATGGCGACCCCCGCCCGGAAACGGTGCGATCTCGCGGTGAGCTGCACGCTCCCCCCTTTGCTCGAGTGTGTCAGCCGGATAGTACTGCACGGGTGCGACATGTGAACGTGTTCGCCGAAGGCCTTCGCGGCCGATCAGGGCCCGGTGACGAACCACGGGTAATCAGACCGGCAGTGTTCGCATTGCAATACCCTGGTCTGGTGGCGACGATCCAGCATTCCGATCCAGGGGAGGGCCGATACCGTTGAAGGATCGGCAGGTCGAGGTGGTCGCCGGGAATCACGCGGCGGCCCGGGTCGCGGGTGCGGTGGTGGTCGTGGCGCACCGGGATCGGGGTAAGCCGACTCAGGAATCGCCTGCGGTGCGGGCGCTGGAATCGCTGGCCGAGCTGGTGAGTGAGGCGGCCGAGCAGCAGCCGGCGGGGCCGGGTGCGCTGGTCGCGCGTAACGCGACGCGCTGGTTGATGAAGGACGCCGAGCAGATCAGCCCGGGACGTCCGATCGACTTCGGGATCTTGTCGCCCGCCGAGAACGGTGGGGTGGCGATCTTCCTGCACGGCTCGGTGACGGCGGTGCTGGCCGGCGAGCAGATCGAGCGGTATCGCGGCAGCGACGCGGCGTTCACCGTCGACCGGGTGGCCTCGGTGCCGTCGAAGGCGGTCGCGTTGTTCGTCGACGACAACGGCGGCCGGGTGCCCGAACTGCCCTCCGAGCGCGGAATCGGCTGGCTGGTCGAAGGTATCGCCCAGGCCGACGGGGTGATCGTGTGGTCCGACGAGGTGCGCGCCCGCACGCCGCGCCGGGCCGGTACGGACAGCGCCGACGGCGGTTCCCATCGCCGCGCCGCGCCGCCGCCGCTGCCCACCGCGCGCATCGACCAGGAACGTTCGCCGGAACCCGTTGCCGCGCAATCGCCGCCGGTGGATCCGAACGTGACGCCCACGCAGGCGTCGACTTCGATGCTCGACCTGAGCGATGGCGGGCAACCGCCGGAATCGACCGAACAGCGCGCCAGCACCGATCCCTCACCACGGCCGGATCCGCAGTTGCAGCGGCGGTTGGAGGCCACCGCTCGCGCGACCACGCTCGCGGTGAAGGTCATGGGATTCAAATGCGCGCGCGCCCATCCGAGCGATCCGCGGTCGGCGTTCTGCACCGTCTGCGGAATGCCGGTCGATCAGACCCAGGCGTTGAGCGAGGTGGTGCGGCCGCCGCTGGGCATGCTGGTGCTCGATGACGGGATGACGTTCATGCTCGCCGCCGACGCCGTCATCGGCCGCGATCCGGAGCATTCCGACCAGGCCCGCCGCGGCCTGATCCCGCTCAAGATCGAGGACAACTCCGGCGGAATGTCGCGCGCGCACGCGGAGATCGTGCTGGTCAATTGGGATGTGACGCTGGTGGATCGGGGTTCGACCAACGGCACTCGCACCCGGGTGGCCGGCTATCGCGACTGGGTGCGGCTGATGCCGAATCAGCCGATGGTGCTGCTGCCGGGCACCGAGATCATGATCGGCAACCGGGTACTGCGCTTCGACCCGGCGGCGCCGCCACCGTTCGGCTGACGCTCAGGAATACCGCGACATGCAGGTGGTCTCGCCGTTGAGCACGCCGGCGCGGAAGGCGTCGACGCGAGCGAATCCGCTGGGCACGGTTTGACCTTTGATGTCGCTGGCGGCCAGGCCATCGGTGAGCAGCCCGGACACCGCTTCGTCCAGATCGCCCGCGGCCAGGGTGATATCGCCTTCCGAGGGCGGCCGGCCCGGCTCGGCGAGCTTGCCGGTGACCACGCCGGACAGGCAGGCCGAGCGCAACCCGGTCTTCGCGCCGACCAGCTGCTGACCCTGATCACGCTGCACGGCGAGCGCGTAGCGGGCGATGAAGACGACGTAACCGTTGTAATCGCCGGTCACCTTCACCGGCAGCGGATCATCCGGATCGGTATCGGAGGTGCCGCGTTCGGCCAGGCCGGGGATATCGGTGGCGATGGTGTTGCTGGCCGGGCAGTAGCTCACCGGCTCGGTGGTGGTGCCGTTGCTGCAATCGACCTGCGCGCCGTCGTAGCTGTAGGTGGGGTCGGAGTCGATCGGCAGGATCGCGGCGAGAGCCTTGGTCAGCTCGATCAGATTCTCTTTGGTGATCGGGTATTCGCCGCGGCCGGCGTCGCCTTCGAAGCTCCGCGGCAGATCGCCACGGCGCCGCTCGATCTCGTCCATGTCGATGGCCTTGCAGCCCTTGGGGCCGTCGGTGAATCCGATCTGCACCGCGGTGACCCGCTCGAAGGCCGAGCCGTGCACGCTCTCCGGATCGTCGGGGTCGGAGTCGCGGATGGCGACGGTCGCGGCGAGTACCGAATTGAGGCCGTCGGAGGTGTTGATGGTGAAGTGCTTGGACTTGCCTTCGGCGACATGGCGCATGAAGGCGCCGGCGAAGCAGTCGGCCTGCTGTTCCTTGACGATGACCGGGTCTTTGCGGCCGACGATCTTGGACATGGTCTGGATGGCGTGGCCGTATTCGTGGGCCAGCACCATGACCACCGACATCTTGCCGAAGGTCTCCTCCATGGTCGGCAGCAGCAGCGAACGGTCCCAGCCGATGGAGTTGTCCAGCCGGCAGTAGGCCGCGTTGACCAGGCGGTAGGTGGTTTCGGTGCAGAACTCGACCGAGTCGTTGCGGCTGGCCTTGGCGCTCCACGAGATCAGCTTGTCGACCGGCTCGAACTCGCCCTCGAACTCCTTGGGGTACTGCTCGGCCCAGTACTCCTGGATGTCCTCGACGGCGTTGAGGGCCAGGGTGTCCACTTCGCCGCCGTCACCGTTGCGGGCGGTGAGCTCGCTGTCGGGGACGTCGGGCCGCGGGCCGCTCGGGCCGCTGGTGGTGGGCAGACCGGCCACCTTGAACGGATCGTCGTAGATCGAGACGGCCCGCCCGTCCACGGATCGCGTGCACCCCACCAGCGTGGTGACCGCGCACAGCACGGCGATGATGACGGCGATCGCACGACGTTGCCGCATCGGTTCCTCCCCCTCGTCGGCCGGTCGGTCGGTGTTTCGGTCGCCGGAACCGGGGCATGGCGCATCGGGGGCACCGCCGATGTCCGGGTGATGGAATAGTATCCGCTGCATGTCTTCACCGGGGGCGCAGACCATCACCGTGCGCCATGATGGAACCGAACGA
Source organism: Nocardia cyriacigeorgica GUH-2 (assembly GCF_000284035.1). Taxonomy (NCBI): domain Bacteria; kingdom Bacillati; phylum Actinomycetota; class Actinomycetes; order Mycobacteriales; family Nocardiaceae; genus Nocardia; species Nocardia cyriacigeorgica. The sequence goes on from NC_016887.1 coordinate 1,030,196, forward strand.
ATTTTCGATTCGAGCCAGCAGGTCACCATGGGCCGCGCGCCGGAAGTGACGTTGTTCGTCGATAGTCCGCTGGTCTCACGGGTACACGCGATCTTGGCCTGGCAGGGGGGTGCCTGGGTGCTGCGCGACAACGGCAGCACCAACGGTGTGTTCGTCGACGCGGCCAGGCTGAGCCGCCCCGTCTCCATCGATCGGCCCACGCAGGTGCGGCTCGGTGACGCGATCACCGGGCCGTTGCTGCATCTGCTGCCCGCGGCGCCGCAAGCCCGTCCGCCGCAGCATCACTCGCAGCCGCAGCATCCGGCGCAGCCGCCGCGTCAGGGGTTACGCCCGCCGCCGGCGCCGCCGCAGCGTCCGCACTCGGGTCCGCAGTCGGGGGCGAGCCGGATCGCCGGATTCCACAGCGCGCCACCGCCCGTTCGGCCGGCCGCGCCGAACGTCAATATCAACATGACGACCAAGGCCGACACCTCGTCGCTGCCGCCGGTGCGGGCCAGGCCGTCGACCTCGCCGATCGCGCGCGCGGACCGGCTGCCCGCGGGTGGCCTGGCGATCGGCCGTACCGCCGACAACCAGATCGTCGTCAACGATCCGCTGGCCTCGCGTAAGCATGCCCGGCTGGTCGCGGGCTCCGAGGGCCTGACCATCGAGGACCTCGGCTCGGCCAACGGCACCTTCGTCAACGGTGTCCGCCAGCAGCGCACGGTGCTGCGCGAGCGCGACATAATCACCATCGGCAATGTCGACTTCGTGGTCCAGCAGGGCACCCTGGTGCACCGGCAGCGTCCGGTCGCCGAGCAGGGCCTGCATGTGCACGGGGTCGGATTCACGGTAGAGGGCAACAAGCAGCTGCTCGTCGACGTCAACCTGCAAGCCGGGCGCGGCACGCTCACCGCCCTGATCGGCCCGTCGGGTGCCGGTAAGTCGACGCTGTCGAAGCTGATCGCCGGCAATACCCAGCCATCGGGTGGTGTGGTCACCTTCGAGGGCCGCAATCTGCACGCCGAATACGAAGCGTTGCGCTCCCGTATCGGCATGGTCCCGCAGGACGATGTGCTGCACCGGCAGCTCACCGTGCGTCAGGCGCTCGGCTTCGCCGCCGAGCTGCGGCTGCCGCCCGATACCTCGAGCGCCGACCGGCAGCAGGTCATCGACGGTGTGCTCAAGGAACTTTCGCTCACCGAGCACGCCGACACCCGCGTCGACCGGCTCTCGGGTGGTCAGCGCAAGCGCGCCTCGGTGGCGCTGGAACTGCTGACCGGCCCGTCGCTGCTGATCCTGGACGAGCCCACCTCGGGTCTGGACCCGGCGCTGGACCGTCAGGTCATGGTGATGCTGCGCGAGCTGGCCGACGCCGGCCGCGTCGTCATCGTCGTCACCCACTCCGTGGCCTGCCTGGATATGTGCGATCAGGTGGTGCTGCTGGCGCCGGGCGGTAAGACGGCCTACGCGGGCAATCCCGCAGGCGTCGGCGGAGCCCTCGGGACCAGCGACTGGGCGGAGATCTTCGCCAATGTCGCGGCGAATCCGGATCAGGCGTTCGCGGCGTATCGGTCGCGCCAGGCGTTCGTGCCACCACCGCCACCACCCGCGCCGATCCGGCACGGGGCGATGGGTTCGCCACCGCAGTCGAGCGGGTGGCGGCAGTTCTCCACGCTGGTGCGGCGGCAGGTCAGATTGATTCTGGCCGACCGCGGCTATCTCGCGTTCTTGGTGATCCTGCCGTTCGTGCTGGGTGTGCTGACCTTGGTCGTTCCGGGCGAGAACGGATTCGCGCCCGGACCGCAGGTGCCGGTTCCCGGACCCAATGGCGAGCAGATCTTCGTCCATCAGGGCGGCGGTGAAACCCAGCAGCTGCTGGTCGTCCTGGTCCTCGGCGCCTGCTTCATGGGCTCGACCCTGACCGTGCGCGACCTGGTCGGCGAGCGCACCATCTTCTACCGCGAGCGCGCCGTCGGCCTGCTGCCCTCGGCCTACGCCCTGGCCAAGATCGTGGTCTTCAGCGTCGCCGCCCTATTGCAGTCGGCCGTGCTCATCGGTATCGCGCTGGCGGGTAAGAATCCGCCGGGCGCGGGAGCGTTGATACCGTCCGGCAGCCTCGAGCTCTATATCGGCGTCGCCTTCACCGCGATGTCATGTGTTGTCGTCGGATTGGCCCTGTCGACGCTGGCCAAGTCGAACGAACAGGTCATGCCGCTGCTGGTCGTGACGATCATGGTGCAGCTGGTGATGGCAGGCGGCATGATCCCGGTGACCGACCGCGTGGTGCTCGAGCAGATTTCCTGGCTGTTCCCCTCGCGCTGGGGTTACGCGGCCGCGGCGTCAACGGTCGATATCAAGACCCTGTTCGCCAACGCCCAGCCCGACAAGCTGTGGGACCACACGCCGGGTATCTGGCTGCTCAATATCGCCATGCTCCTGGTGGTGACGGCGGTGCTGTCGGTGATCACCTGGCACCGGCTACGGCTGAAGAAGTCCGCGTCATGACCGGGCCCGGCGTCGGCGGTAGCGGCCGGTCGTCCGGTGTGGCGAGCGTGTCGCGCGGACAGCAGGCACACTGATGCCTGTGACGGTGCGAGTAGGGGCAATACATCTCGGGTGGGATGTGGTGTCCGTGGCCGCAGGCGGTGGGGGCACCCCGATCCGCCCGGTCCAGGTCGAGGGAAGCTACACCACTCCCGCATATCTGCTGGCGGACGCCTCCGGCAGGCTGCATACGGCCGGGTTGGACCGGCAGCGGCCCGACCTCGGCATGGCCATCGCCGACGTGCGCGACATCCTCGGTCATCCGCAGATCGTCATCGCGGGCGCGACCTGGCCCGCCGAGCTGGTGTTCCGGGCCCGGCTGTACAACCCGCTGGCCGCGGTCGGCAAGTATCTGCGCGGTAAGCCCGACGTGGTGGCGCTGCCGTACCCGGACGGCTGGCCGGACGAGAAGGTCGACACCTACTGCGAACTGGTCGAGCAGCTCGATGTGACGGTCGAACCGCTGCCGGAATCGGTCGCGCTGTCGGGTTATGTGCGCGCGCTCGGGCTCGTCCGCCCGCCCGACCGGGCCAACCCGCGCGGCGTCGGCGCCACCGGGGTGTACTCCGACGGGCGCACCATGCTGGTGGTCGCGGTGCATGCCGACGACGAGCAGCCCACCGAATCGGTCGACGTCGCCATCGCGCCCGAGGCCACCCGCGACGCGCGATCCGCCGACGACGCCGTCATCGAGGTGATGGCCGCGGCCCGCGCGATCGGCGCCGACACCTCCACGGTGCTGCTGGCCGGCAATGTGTGCTTCAACGATCCGCTGCGGCTGGCCTTCCAGAACCATCTCGGCCACCGGCTGCACAGCGCCGACCATCCCATGCACGCCCTCGTGCTCGGCGCCGCGCACCTGGTGCTGAGCGAAAGCGAGGGTGACGAGCCCGAGCCCGGCGGCAGACCGGTCCCGTCCACGGCGCCGCCCTCACGTCCGGTGCCGCCGCAGCCGGGTCCCCAGGCCGCCCGCCCGCAGCAGCAGCCGGCGCGCCAGCAGCCGCCGGGCCCGCAGCGTCCGCCGATGCAGCAGGGCCCGATGCCGCCGAACGCCCAGGTACGGGACCGGCCGGCGATGACCGGGGAGCACGGGCGGCACAGCGCCGAGACGGCCGCGAGCCGGTTCACGCGTCCACCGGAGGCGGGCAAGGTGTGGGACAAGATGAAGGGCAATCTGTACGGCGCCCAGGCGGCGGCCGGTGCGGTCGCGCTGGCGGCCTTTGCGATGTCGGGCCAGGCGGGGGCGGCCGAGCTGGAGGCGGTCGACACCCGCTCGATCCAGGTGGCCTGCTCGCTCACTCCCGAAGCGGTCCTGGAACCGCCCTCGGGCATCGCCGCGGTGCGCGCTCCCGCGCAGGTCGAATGCGGGCAGCCGGGCGTGAACACCCTGCGCTATCTGGTGCCGGGTCCGCCGGGAGCGGTCGACTTCGGGCCACCGCTGGAGATCTGAGCCTGGCGGTTTCGTCGCGGCCATACCCGACTGGTATCGTGGCCAGCTGGTGTGTGGCATGCCGAGGCCCGGGTCTCAACCGGCCGCCGGGAACCACCTCGACCGCACACCTGGCCGGCAGCACCGACGACAGACAGGGAAGCACTGTGCCTACGTACAGCCCGAAGGCGGGTGACGTGACCCGTAAGTGGTACGTCATCGACGCCACTGACGTAGTGCTCGGCCGTCTTGCCGTTCAGGCAGCGAATCTGCTGCGTGGCAAGCACAAGCCGACCTACGCTCCGCACGTCGATGGTGGCGATTTCGTCATCATCATCAACGCTGACAAGGTTGCCATCAGCGGCAACAAGAAGCAGGACAAGCTCATCCACCACCACTCCGGGCATCCGGGCGGCCTCAAGTCGCGCACTGTCGGTCAGGTGCTGGAGTCGCGGCCCGATCGTCTCGTGGAGAAGGCCGTCAAGGGCATGATCCCGAAGAACAAGCTCGGTAACGCGATCGCGGGCAAGCTGAAGGTCTACGCGGGCCCGAACCACCCGCACGCCGCCCAGCAGCCCGTTCCGTTCGAGATCAAGCAGGTGTCCCAGTGACCGCTCCCGAGGAATTCAACGAGGAATACACCGTCGAGGACACCACCGTCGAGGTGGTCGAGGACGGTGCCGGTTACGAAGAGGCCGGCTACGACTCCGAGGCGACCTACAGCCCGGTCGTCATCGACCGTCCGGTGCAGACCGTCGGCCGCCGTAAGGAAGCCGTCGTCCGCGTCCGGCTGCTGCCGGGCACCGGTAACTTCGTGCTCAACGGCCGCACCATCGAGGACTACTTCCCGAACAAGGTGCACCAGCAGCTGGTGAAGTCCCCGCTGGTCACCGTCGAGCGCACCGAGAGCTTCGACGTGCACGCCCGCCTGGTCGGCGGCGGCCCGTCGGGTCAGGCCGGTGCGCTGCGCCTGGCCATCGCCCGTGCGCTGATCGAGGTCACCCCCGAGGATCGTCCCGCCCTCAAGCGGGCCGGCTTCCTGACCCGTGACCCGCGCGCCACCGAGCGTAAGAAGTACGGTCTGAAGAAGGCCCGTAAGGCGCCGCAGTACTCGAAGCGCTGATTTTCGCATCGTCGACTGTCCGCTTCCGGCACCGTGCTGGTGCCGGAAGCGGTACGGTCGGCGCGGCACCTGTACGAGAGCAGGCTTCCAGCATCGCTGGGCGCCTGCTCTCGTGCTGTATGGAAGTGCTGCGTTCGTGGGGCGGTCGTGGACGCGGCAGGATGCATCGATCGAGGGACGAGGTATGGGACGTCTGTTCGGCACCGATGGGGTTCGCGGACTCGCCAACGAGTCGTTGACGCCGGAGCTGGCGCTGCGCGTGTCCGGCGCGGCGGCGCAGATTCTGAGTCGGGGTAAGAAGCGCGCGCTGGCCGTCGTCGGCCGGGATCCGCGGGCCAGCGGGGAGATGCTGGAGGCCGCGGTCACCGCGGGGCTCACCGCGGCCGGGGTCGATGTGCTGTCGGTCGGTGTGCTACCGACGCCCGCCGTCGCCTATCTCACCGGCTTGTACGACGCGTGTCTCGGCGTGATGATCTCCGCCTCGCACAATCCCATGCCCGACAACGGGATCAAGATCTTCGCCGCGGGCGGGCGCAAACTCGACGACGCCATCGAGGACAAGATCGAAGCCCTGATGGACGAGCCTGCGGTGCGGCCCACCGGCGCCGGCATCGGCCGGGTACTGAGCTCGGCGGGGGTGAGCGATCACGGGCTCGTACTTCCCGAGCAGTACAGCGTCGCCGGCACGCACGAACGGTATGTCGAGCATCTGGTGGAGGCCACCGGACACGAGCTCAACGGTCTGACCGTCGTCGTGGACTGCGCACACGGCGCCGCCTCCGAGGTGGGGCCGGCCGCGTACCGGGAAGCGGGCGCCGACGTCATCGCCATCAATGCCGAACCCGACGGCCTCAACATCAACGACGGCTGCGGCTCCACCCATCTCGATCAGGTGCGTCGCGCGGTCCGCGAACACGGCGCCGACCTGGGCCTGGCCCATGACGGCGACGCCGACCGCTGCCTGGCCGTCGACGCCGCGGGCAACGTCGTCGACGGTGACGCCATCCTCGCGATCCTCGCCTTGGCCATGCGTGATGCCGGTGAGCTCGCCGAGGACACCCTCGTCGCCACCGTCATGAGCAACCTCGGCCTGCATATCGCCATGCGCGAGGCCGGAATCACCGTGCGCACCACCGCCGTCGGCGACCGCTACGTGCTCGAAGAGCTGCGCCGCGGCCACTTCACCCTCGGCGGCGAACAGTCCGGCCACGTGGTGTTCCCGGCCCACGGCACCACCGGCGACGGCATCCTCACCGGCCTGAAACTGATGGCCCGCATGGCCGCCACCGGGCGCACGCTCGCAGACCTGGCGTCGGTGTTGCAGACCGTGCCGCAGATCCTGGTGAACGTTCCGGTCAGCGACAAGGCCGCCGTGATGGCGGCACCCGACGTCCTCGACGCCGTCGCCGAAGCCGAACGCACCCTCGCCGACTCCGGCCGGGTCCTGTTGCGCCCCAGCGGAACCGAGCAGCTCATCCGGGTGATGGTCGAAGCCACCGACCTGACGCGCGCCGAACAACTGGCCGACGATCTCGCCAAACGAGTCGCGGCCGTCTGAGCTTTCGGACGGTCAGAACTGGCCGGCCAGGAATCCGGTGAACAGCACCAGGAAACCGCCGATCTCGCCGGCGATCAGGGCGAACATCGACAACCGCATGCTCAGGTCGATGTCGCCACGGAACTGATTGGTGGTGTCACGCCGGTATCCGTGCCAGGCGTAGGTGGCGATGGCGCCGGCGAAGAACGCGAGCACGACCGCGTCGGCCGCCAGATTTACTGCCGTCGGCCAGGCGCTGAGCTCGGTGAACACCGCCAGGACCAGCCCCGCGAAGGCGTACATCAGCGCCGCCCGGTGCGCGATATCGACGTAGATGTGCGCGGCGCCGTCGGGCGAGGTGCGGATGCCGTGGTACTTCCACGTGCCCAGGATCAGGGCCGACAGGAAGATGATGCCGGTGGCGAGGAGCGTCAGGCGCGTGTCGAGACCCAACGCGAACTCCGCCGCCCCGTCGTGCGCAAGGACTCGCTGTAGACCGTCGGTACCACTCACGCACTCAACCTAGCGGTCGGTTCGCGCAGGTGACCCGGCGCCCGCGCGATCGGCTTCGACACCCGATGAACCGGGCACAGCCGTATCCTGCGACGTATGGCCGCTGAGCGTTCATCCGCTCGACCCCCGACCCTCGGGCACTACGCGCTGCTCGCCTGCCTGATCGTCGTGGCCTTCCTCGGCACGCTGACGTCGCCGTTTCACCCGTCCTCGGCCGCGCTGGTCGTCGCTGTCGGCGTCGCGGCGCTGGTCGTCGCGGTGCTTCGGCTCTCACGTTCTGTGCCGGAGCCGAGCCCGGCAGCTAGTGATGCGGCACTGCGCAGGGGAGTCGTGGTCTGGTCCACACTGCTCCTCGCGCTGCTCGCCTGGCAGGGCTATGCCTATGTGCGGCAACCAGATAGGTCCATCGCCCACTACGACTACCCGACACTGTCGACCCTGCTGGACCCACTGCTCGAACAGGGGCCGGGACGGTTCGCGGGCTGGCTGGCTTGGCTCGCCGCCGGATATTGGCTGCTGCGGCGATGAGCGAAAGAGCCATCATCATCACCGGTTTCGCGATCCTCGCCGGCATCGCGCTCACCCTCACCCTCGTCGCCCACCTCCGCCGCGACACCCTCGCCCCACTGGGCACGGTGATCGCCCTGGCCCTCCGCACCCGAACCGCACGCCTGATCATGCTTCCGGTGTGGGTTTGGCTCGGCTGGCACTTCCTGGCTCGTTGAGGCGTCTCGGCCGGACCGCATGCCAGGACCTCGACCGGGTGCATGGTGTGCACTCAGTCGAGCGGCAGGGTCTTCCACCAATCGAGCAGCTGATCCATCGACGGGTCGTTGCTCGCGCCAAGGCCATAGGAGTAAACCAGCAGGTTCTCGCGCTTCGGGTCGTTCGGGAAGATCGTCGCGATTCGCGGAGAAGAAGTGGGTTCGGAGCCCGCCTTGACGTTGGAGTACTGCCTGCCGTTGTTGTTGAGGTCCTGTTCGACGGGATTCGCCCCGAGGCCTTGGATGACCTGCTGCACCTCGGATGCCGACTTGTACCGGAAGACGCGCATCTGCGGCCAGCGGATGATGTCTTCCGGGATCATGTAGCTGCCGGCGTAATAGCAATCCCAGTAGGCGGTTGGTTCACCCATGTCTGGAGCGGCGCCGTGGATGAAGGTCCAGTGGAGCCTGCTGCGGTCGTTCATCACGGTGGCGCTGCAACCCATGTCGCCGAAACCGCGGCCCTGCGCCCAGGTCTGTCCTGCCGGAACCTCACCTGGTGGGAGCAAACTCGGGAAGGCGAGTCGCATTTCCTCGATCTCACGCTGGGGCGGAGTGGAATCCCGGTTGGCGATCGCCACCCACGTTCCGATGCCGGCGACAACAGCGATGATGAGCATCATGCTGAGACCGATCCACAACCCGACGTAGGAACGGCGGCGTGGACGCATTGGGGGATAGCCGAATGGAGGCGGCGGGATCGGACCCTGCTGCGGCGGGCGGCCATGGACGTGCTGCGAGAAGCTCGCATGCCCGGGGCCGACGGGCGGAACACCGGGCATCGACGGCGCTGAGACATGTGGGGCAGCTGCCTGGGCCACAGGCGCGTGTGGTGCCGACGCGAACTGCGGGCCGTCGCCGGCCAATGCCCGCCGCGCCGCCTCCGCGAACTCCGAACAGGAGGCGAACCGGTCCGCGGGACGCTTCGCCATCGCGCGGGCCAGCACGGCATCCAGGGACGGGGGTAATCCGGCGCGAGCCGTGGACACCGGCGGTGGCTGCCGTTGCAGGTGCCCCTGGATGACCGTCGCCGGATGCGTGGACTCGTACGGCGCCGAGCCGGCCAGCAGCCAGTACAGCGTGCATGCCAGCGAGTACTGGTCCGACCGGCCGTCCATGTCCGCCCCGGTCAGCTGTTCCGGCGACGCGTAGGCGAGAGTGGCTGTGAATGTGCCGGTTTGGGTGAGGCGGTTGGCTTCGTCGGCGATGCGGGCGATGCCGAAGTCGGTGAGGAAGACCCGTTCCTGGCCGTTGCCGCCGTTGGCGAGCAGGATGTTCGCGGGCTTGACGTCGCGGTGCAGAACGCCTCGGCTGTGGGCGAAGTCGAGCGCTTTGGCGGTTTCGGCGACGATCTGGACCGCGCGCTGCGGGGGTAGCGCGTGCGGGTCGACGGTCGCCGCGTCGACGCCGTCGACGTAATGCATCGAGATCCACAGCCTGCCGTCGTCGGCGCCGCGGTCGTAGACGGTGACGATATTGGGGTGGTCGAGCTGCGCGACCAGGTCGGCCTCGCGCTCGAACCGGGCTCGAAGTTCCTTGTCGGAGAAAAGTTCCTCGTTCAGCAGCTTCAGCGCGATCCGGCGCGGCAAGCGAGGGTGCCGGGCCAGATATACCGCGCCCATCCCGCCTCGCCCGAGTTGCCGGTCGATCGTGTAGCCGGCGAAGACTTCACCCTCGCGCATCCAGCTCGCCTTCCCCCGTCCGATCGGTCAACCGGGTCGATACTAGGACGTGGGTCATCAGTCGGCAGCTCGGGTCGCCGGCTCACTGCTCCGACAACTGCCCGTCGGCCAGGTGCCAGCGGCGGGTCGCGCGGACCGAGTCGAGCATGCGGCGGTCGTGGGTGACCAGTAGCAGGGTGCCGGTGAAGGAGTCGATGGCCTGCTCGAGTTGTTCGATGGCGGGCAGGTCGAGGTGGTTGGTGGGTTCGTCCAGGACGAGCAGGTTGACGCCGCGCGCTTGGAGCAGCGCCAGGGCGGCTCGGGTGCGTTCGCCGGGGGACAGGGTTGCGCAGGGGCGTTGGACGTGCGGGCCGCGGAGGCCGAATTTGGCGAGGAGGGTGCGGACGTCGGCGTCGGGCCAGTCGGGCATTTCGCTGCCGAAGGTGTGGGCGAGGGTGGAATCGCCGCGGAAGAGGCCGCGGGCCTGGTCCACTTCGCCGATCTCGACGCCCGAACCGAGCGCGGCGGTTCCACTGTCCGGCAGCAACTTTCCGAGCAATAGCGCGATCAGTGTGGACTTGCCCGCGCCGTTCGCGCCGGTCAGCACGATGCGGTCGGCCCAATCGATCTGGGTGGTGATGGGGCCGAGCCGGAAATCTCCGCGGTGCACCATCGCTTCCGACAGGGTGGCGACGACCGATCCGCTGCGGGGTGCGGCGGCGATCGTCATCCGCAGCTCCCACTCCTTGCGCGGCTCCTCGACCACCTCGAGTCGTTCGATCCGGCGCTGCGTCTGCCGGGCCTTGGCGGCCTGCTTCTCGGTGGACTCCGCGCGCATCTTGCGTCCGGCTTTATCGGAATCGACGCGGGATTTGCGGCGGGCATTGCGGACGCCGTGTTCGAGCCAATTGCGCTGCATCTGGGCCCGCGCTTCGAGATTCGCCTTGGTGTCGGCGAATTCCTCGTAGGCTTCGCGGGCATGCTTGCGGGCGATTTCGCGTTCGGCGAGATACGACTCGTAACCGCCGTCGTATACGTCGACTCGTTGCTGTGGCAGATCCAGCTCGACAATCCGATTCACCGTGCGGGCCAGGAATTCTCGATCGTGGCTGATCACCATGAGCGGAACGCGGACGCCGGTCACGAACTGCTCCAGACGCGCCAAACCGTCCAGGTCGAGATCGTTGGTCGGTTCGTCCAACAGGAGAATGTCGAAGCGCGACAACAGGACCGAGGCCAGGCCTGCACGCGCGGCCTGCCCGCCGGACAAGCCCGTCATCGGGGTATCGAGGCCATTGGGCATGCTGTCGGCCAGGCCCAGCTCGTCCGCGATTTCCAGTGCGCGCTGGTCCAGGTCGGCGCCGCCGAGGGCGAGCCAGTGCTCGAGGGCGGGCGAGTATTCGTCGTCACCGCCGTCGGCCAGGCGTTCCGCTGCGGCGTCCATCGCCTGCTGCGCTGCGCTCACCCCGGTTCTGCGGCCCAGGAATTCGAGCACTGTTTCGCCGGGGATGCGCTCGGGTTCCTGTGCGAGATAGCCGATCGTCGCGTCCGGCGGGCTGAGCGTGATGGAGCCGTTCGGCGCGCGCCGGTCGGCGAGCATGCGCAGCAACGTCGACTTGCCTGCGCCGTTCACGCCGACCAGGCCGATCACATCGCCCGGCGCGAGCGTCAGGTCCAGGCCGCTGAACAGGGTGCGTTCGCCGTGCTCGGCGGACAGGCCGCGCGCGTGCAGAGTGGTGCTCACCTGCACGAGTGTGCCGTGTGTCGGTGGACACCCTGAGTCCGGGCCCCGCGGAAATCAGGGTGCGGATCAGTACCCGGACCGATGCCGGCCCGGCCGGATTCGCGGACAGTGGATGGGGAAGCGATCGAGACCGAGGAGAGTTCCCATGACCGCACCCGCACGCCGTTTCACCCGCTCCACCAGCGACAAGTGGATCGCCGGAGTCTGCGGCGGCATCGCCGAATACTTCGGATGGAACGCCAACATCGTCCGCCTGGCCTTCGTGCTGTCCTGCCTGCTGCCCGGACCGCAGTTCCTGCTCTACCTGGTGCTGTGGATCATCATCCCGAAGAAGTAGGCACCGACCTCCTGAGCTTCCCGAACGGCGGCCGCGCGGCTCATCGCGCGGCCGCCGCCTTATGCGCACTCGACGGCGACCACACCCGGATGCCAGGATGTACAGGTCCGCCATTCGGCTGGTGACCGCGCCCCACACGAGCCCCGTTTCAGGAGGAGCCATGATCAGCTCGGGTGAATTCCCCGGCCTGGATATGCCCGACATCGACGCTTCCTCGTCCCTGGACGGCCTAGGCGCCGTCGAACTCAACAGCCCCACCCAGGACATCAACGGCGACGGCATCCTCGACACCATCACCACCACCGACGACGACGGTATGCACGTCTGGACCGACACCGACCTCGACGGCTACGCCGACCACGTCACCGTCGTGGAGGACGACGGGGACTACGCGGCGTGGGAGTACCACCGGAATCCGGATGGGTCGGGGGAGTGGAGGAAGACCGATGAGGGGCGGTTGGGGGAGAAGTAAGGGGTCGGGCGAGATGCGATGCTCCTACACCGCATCTGGCCTGGGCACCGACCCACAGTCGCCAATCCCGAATTCGATGGAACCGCACCGGAGCACCGAGCGTCTAAGGAAGTAGAGTGGCGCCCTGCGTTCGGGCCGGGCGCCGGGGATCGCGCAGACGGGCGAAGGAGGGAACCTCATGGCTGGTGATAGCGTCACAGTCGACGTTGATGCGTTGCGAACAATCGCGTCGAACTTGAAGGGTTCAGCGGGAGTTGTGGGCAACAAGGTCACCGACCTCGAAGCGAATACCTTCGGAGCTGGTCAGGCCGGTCAGATATATGGGACCGAAGGCAAGAAGGTCGGAGACGCGCTCGGCCGACTCACCACCTGGCTGAAGAACTGGCAAGGCGCGATCGAGAAGTCCGGTACGACGATGTCAACCAATGCGGACACCTACAGCAGGACCGACGATGATAACGTCAAGAAAATAAAGGCTGCCGGAGTGCAGTTGTGATTCTTCGAGTACGGGGGTAGCGGATTCTATGGGGCACAATTATAAGGCTTCAGATTCTGACTCGGTCGACACGATGCTCGATAATGGAGCAACTGGACTTCAGTATTTCGAACATTATCTTCCTCGTTACGAATCGGCTAGGGCTAAGCTGCAAATCGGCGATGATCTGCCGGAATATGGCGCACTGTGTGTCTTGTATGACAATGAGCGGAAGATGGATCTGGGTGCGCTGACTGCGGCATACAACGCATTGGTCAAGGTTTCGGCCGGTGTTGATGCAGAACTTCAAACGCAACGTAAGCAGTTGAGTGCACTCTCATCGGTGTGGCAGGGCGATGCGGCCGACGCCGCAGGTGCGTTGTTGGCGGATCAGGTTCGTCGCGCGGAAGACGACCGCGAGGACGTTACGACGGTCACGACGACATTCAAGGCTTCCATTGATTTGATACGTAATTGTGTCAAGAACAAAGCTGAGACAGTTTCGAACTATTGGCATCCGACAGAGCCTGACATCGATGGCGCGAGCAGGAAGAATATCGACGTTCTTATAAACTATGCCTGGCAGCATGCATTGGTGTTGCGAGGGGAATCGCCGTACAGCGTGCTGAGTGGGATGCCCTACAATGAAGAGAATTCGCGAAAGTCCTATGAATGGGTTCGAGACACATTCATGCGCGATGTCAAAACGACCGTTGACGACTTCAAGAAAATGTGCACGGACGCGGAGACTAAAATTCGCGATGCGTATAACGCACTGGCCGACGAATTGTCCCGACTCGATACCTCGGCGTACCCTGCCCCAGCCGAAAAACCGGATGGCCCGAGCCCAAGTCCGAGCCCGAGCCCAAGTCCGAGCCCGAGCCCAAGTCCGAGCCCTAGTCCCAGCCCCAGCCCGAGCACTACGGATGACGACGACACTGATGATGAGTCGCCCCTCGAATCGGCCATCAGCGGGCTGGCATCTCTTGCTGACATAGCTACTGAACTGTCGCCACTGATCACAACCGCGGCGTCGGCGATCGGGGATGGCCTGAGTTCGCTAGCTGGTGCGATCACCGAAGGGGTCGATGGTGTGTTGCAGCAGTTGCAAACAAGCGCGTCGGGCCTGGTGGACGCCGATGGCGACGGCATTCCCGACAACGACAAGGACGGGGACGGAAAGCCGGACGAAGATAAGGGTCTCGACCTCGCAGGTAAACAGGTCAAGCTCGAGATGGGACCGGATGGCCAGATGAAAATGGTGGTCACGGAGCCGGACGGCACGACCACGGATTACAAGGTCGAACTCAACGAGCAGGGTATGCCCGTCGTTGTCGGTGAGGAGAACAAGACCGACGGCGAGAAGCCGGAGGGGGAAGAAGGCGAGAGCTCCGAGGAGACTCCGGGCCAGTCGGGCTCTATGCCACGCGGCGTACCTGGTGGTGGTAAACGCGAAGAGGACGGCGAGCACAAGCCGCAGGATTATCCGCAACCCGAGGGTGAAGGCATCGATCCTGGGTTCGTACCCGAGCCTGTTCCGGTACCGGAGCAGGTGCCGCCTGCCCAGCCGGTGCCGGCCGAGCCCGTGCCGCCCCAGCCGTTCGACACCGGTGCCGAACTTTCAGAGGCAGGCCCGCTGTGATGTATCCACGCCCCTGGATGGAGGTTGAACAGCAATGAGTCGCGCGCGCGATCTCGAACAGCAGATGTATGAAAACGATCAGCTGGCTCGGCGCCTTCAGGAAGACATCGAAGAACGTCGGCGAAGCACAGGAGGGGCGTCGGCTCTGATCGTCGAAATCGAGCGAGCCGAGGCCGAGCACGAGGAGAAGCTTCGTGCAGAAGCAGAGGAACGAGCGCGCCTCGAGGAAGAAGCCCGAGAGCAGCGGGAAGCTATCGCTCGGTCGATGGCGGCACGTCGCGCCAACGATGCCGTCGCGCCTATCGACGAGGACGACGAGGAGGCGCAGTACTACCAACGGAAGAGCTGGTTGGTTTAGCTGCCACTCTTGCGCTGTGGCGTGATGAATGGCGCGTCCGAGGTGCAGGGCCACACATCGGCGTGGCGGTGAAATGTGCGCCGACTCTCGCCGACGCATGGGCATGTTAGGTTGCGGGCTGCTGTGATGCCTGTTGATGGTTGCGGTTGCTACGGTCGGCGATCGCTGTGACGAATTTGGGAGGGATCGTTGACCGGCAACTTGAAAGCTGATCCGGATGCGTTGCGCGCCACCGCACCTCGTTTCCGTTCTGTCGGCGACGGTGTGGCGACGGCTGCGCAGCGTTTGCGGGCGGTGATCGAGGCCGAGGGCGCTTGCTGGGGTGGGGATGAGATCGGCAAGGCTTTCGGTGACGGGTACACGCCGGGAGCCACGGAGGGGCAAGAGGCCATTCAGGGGTTGAGCGCGGTGTTCACTCGTATGGGCGATAACGTCGTCGTGGTCGCCGATTCCTTGCAAGCTCAGGATGAGGCCATCTCCAGCGGGATCAACGCGGCAGCCACCTGATGGGTATCGAGATACCCGAGTCTCTGCAATGGGTGGCCAAGTACGTCGTCGGGGCGGGTGACTGGCCCGAGGGTGATGAAACCGCGATGCGTCGGGTCGCCACAGCGTGGAGCGACATGGCTGCGGCGCTCGAAGACAGCGGTGACGACGCGCAGGCGGTCATGCGGGCGGCGCTCACTGCGATCGACCAAGGTCAGACCCATGACGCGATGGCCGCGTATTGGGACAAGGTGGCGGGCAACGATGAAAGCGCGTTGCCGAAGCTGATCGAGTACTGCAACTCGCTCAGTGATTCCCTCGACGAGTCGGCGCTGGATATCGAGCACACCAAGATGGTGATCATCGCGTCGATGGTCGTCCTCGCGGCTGAACTCGCGGTAGCCATTGCGACTGCCTGGACCGGTGTCGGCGCGGCAGCCGGGGCCGCGGCGAAGGTGGCGACACAGATCGGGATCCGGATGGCGATCCGAACCCTGATCAAGAAGATCATTGCGAATGTGACCGCGCGGGCTGCGGCGCGAGCGGCCATGAAGGGCGCGGCCTTCGGAGTTCTCGAGGGGGTGGGCACCGAACTTGCGCCGCACCTGATCCAAATGGCCAAGGGCGACCGGACGGGCCTGGACGAGCAGGACGTGGACGCGCTGTGGAACAGCGCGAAATCCGGCGCGGTCGGTGGTGCGGTCGGCGCGGGTCTGGGAACCGGCGGGCTGGGCGGCCCGCTGGCGAACCGGGCGGGTTCCACGGTTGGGAAGTTGGCGGCGGACCTGGGTGTCGAAAGCGCCGCCCGTGTTGCCGGAAACGTCGCAGGGACGCTCGCTACCGGCGGCGAGCTGACATTGGAAACATTCACCTCGGGCGCCGCGGGTAGTGCACTCGAGCACGGTGCTGGGGCGGCGGGCGCCAAATTGGGCAGCAGCACCAGCAGTTTGTCGCTGCAAGGTCTCGGGGATGGTCCGGAGTTGCCCGGCGGTGATGGTTCATCGAATCCGTCGTCGAGCCCGGATGATTCGCCCAGCACTCAACCCGCCAGTACCGACGATTCGGCGACCTCGCAACCCAATGACGAGGATTCGGTCGGCGCGCAAGCGAAGACCGGCGGCGATACGCCTGCGGCGCAACCGAACAGCGGCGACGATACGCCTGCTGCCCAATCGAACAGCGGCGACGAAACGCCCGCTGGCCAACCGAATAGCGCCGACGACTCGGCGAGCACCCAGCCCGCCAGCGCCGAACCCGGGACCGATCGACCTCCCGGTGCGGATGCGAGTCCGGGGACGAGCATGCCGGACACCGACCAGTCCGCCAGTTCGGCTCCGCAATCTCAGGTTTCGCCCGAATCCTCGCCTCCTGTCGACTCCGGTAACGGCGATGGGCCGATGCCGTCGCGAGGTGAACAGACTTCACCATCGAACAGCGCCACCGACGCGGCGAACACACCGATTGCCGAGACCGGTCCCGCCACGCAGCAGAACACGAACCCCAGTCCGGAAACGACAACCGATCCGGGCTCGCGTGTCGATCCAGAGTCCGCGCCCAGCCGACCGAGCACCGAGCCAGAGGGGCAGGCCGCCGCGGACAGTTCGCCGCCGGATTCTTCCCGGCCCGAGCCGGCCACCCCCGGCGAGTCGAATCCACACAACGGTCGAACCGAACCCAGCGGCGAAGAGACCGCTCCGGATTCGAGCCGCACGCCTCCCCAGCCGCAACCGGACGCGCCACTGTCGGCCGATCCCGAGGGTCAGCAGACAAGGAATCCGGACACGCCACCCTCGCCCGATAGGGACCCGGACACCGACTCCGGGCCGCAGCAAGCAAGCTCGCAGCCGTCGGTCGGCGCTGGATCGTCCATGCCGGGCACACCCCGCACAACCACCGGCGGCGAAAACTCTGCCTCCGCGGCAACTGTCGATCCCGGCCCCACGTCGACCGCGGCGGCTACCGTCACGCTCCCCCCGAACGCCGCGACGGCAGGCGGAATCAGCGGTACCAATTCTCCCGCCGGCGTCACTCCGGACGCGAACCAGCGCGCGACTCCCACAACGGAACCCAGTGCCGGGACCACACCGGGCAACACCGCCACGCCGCCACGCGGGCCGGCTGATACACGGACCCCGGGGCAACCACGTTCGAGCGATCCTCGTCAGTCGCGCGATAGCAGGCCGGATCCGGATAGTCGGGGCGCCGACCCCGTCCGTATACCTCCCCGGCCCACCGAGGCTGCGGGCCTGTTCTCCCGGTCGCGGCGGCCTCGAGCGCCACTCGACGACTCGTGGGGGATACCCGCGAATCAGTCCGCCGACGACGCGGTTCGTGACTCCGCGCCGCGTATCGCCCCAGTGACCGAGCGGCCGTATTACGCGAATCCCCGATTCTCCGATCCTGAGGCGGCACAGCGGTACGCTCGCGAAAATCGTGGTCATCTTCACGAGGCCATGGATATCCGAGGGCGGACGATCAACCATCCGGAAATCGCGCGGTTGTCGCTCGAAGAGATCGCGATCATTCGGCACAACCAGTTCATGAGCTTGAACGAGCACGTCAATCGTGCGACCAGGGATGGTGATCTCCAGGCGCTCGAGGAGTACGACACGCAAATTCGTGCACTGGTCGGTGCTTACAACAGGCTGCCGGATTACAAGGGGGTCGTTCGGCGAGGGCTCACTATTACCGATCCGGCGAAGTTGGCTCTGTTCAACAGTGAGTATGTGGCCGGAAACTTCGTGGTCGACTCGGGATTTGCCTCGTCGGACAAAGTTGCGTCCATCGGCGGGAACTTCGAGCTCATCATCGAATCCCGCCACGGGAAGGATATCTCGTGGGCGACCGGTCAACAGAATGAGGTGGTTTTTCCACCCGGGCATAAATTCTATGTCGCCAGCCGTGAGCTTGGGGAAGACGGAATAACTTACATCAAGCTAATCGATCTAGGGAGAGAGAGTAATGCCGATGACGCCCGAAGAGTACAAGAAGATTATGGACGAGTCTCTGAAGAAAGATCCGCCGAAAACTCCCGAGGAACGGGCATGGTGGGACAACTTCTTCGCGGAGGAGAAGAAGCGTCCGCGACGCCAAGCCACCCCGGAACAAGAGAAGATCTGGCAGGCCTGGGGCGAATCGGAGGTACGGAGGATCGCGCGGGAGAAGGGAGTCGACCTGGATTAGCACCGGATCACCTACCCGGAGAACCGGTTTCAGCGGCGTCACCGGATTTCCGTGCGCCCGGACCTGATACGCAGGCGCCGCTGTGGGCGCACCAGGATCCGAACTACCACCGGAACGCAACCCGGTTGCCGGATTGGTGGCCGCGCCCGAACAGCACCACGACTCAGGAACCTCCCGTCCCCCAGCTGTCGACCACGCATGCGCCGGAATCACTCCCACCACCCACGCGTGCGCCGCAGTCGCAACCCCAGCAACCGTCGTGGTTGGCCCCGTCTCAGCCATCGGCTCAACCCGATGGCCAGATCCCGAATCGACAGGGTTCGTATCCGGTCGACGGCCGTTCGTTCGTCGATCCGAATTCGCCGGCGCCGCACCACAGGAGTGCGCTGGACCGGCCGCTACACCAGAATCCGCAGCAAGCCGGTCCGCAATCGGCGAGCCCTCATTCACCATTGCACCAATCGAATCCGTCGCGGGAGCTCTCGCCCGATAGTCCTCGGCAAGTTCCGCATCGGCAGGCGCCCGCGCTGAACGCGGCACCTCCGTCCAACGGGGGACAGATGCCGCTACCGCAGACGCCATCCATCGGGCAGCGGCCGCCGATCGGACAAGTGCCGGCTAACGGGCACATGCCGCCGAACCGGCAGTCGCCGCCTGACAGGCACATGCCGCCGAACCGGCAGGCGCCGGCCGACGGGCACACGCCGCCGAACCGACAGGCTCCGCCGGACGGCCGCACACCAGCGAACCGGCAGGCGCCACTCGACGGGCACATCCCGCCGAACCGCCAGGCCCCTTCCGACGGACACATGCCGCCGAACCGGCAGACGCCACCAGACGGCCGTATGCCGGCAAACCGTCAGGCGCCACCGAACGGTTACGTACCGACGTTCCAACAGGCACCACCGAATGGATACGTACCGACCACCCGGCAGGCGCCACCGCATCGGCACGTACCGGCCAACCGGCAGGCGCCGCCCAACGGACACATACCGCCGAACGGGCGCACGCCGCGATCGGAAAACCCAGCACGACCGGCCGATCCGTCGCATCACGCAACGCGTGCACCTTCGGCGTCGACTCCGACACCGCACAACTTCCGCACGGGCGATATCGCGGAACCCGCAACGCCCCAGTCGAACAGGTCTGCGGATCCGCGTTTCCATGCGCCGGAGACCCGCTCGGCCGCACCGAATACACCGCCGGCTCCCGCCCAGCACCAGGCGCCGAGCAACAACGTGCGGCAGGCTCCGCCTCAGCCGGATTCGGCGCCGACTTCACGCGACGGCCAACTTCGACCTCCGCCATCGAATACTTCGCCGACGACGGCGCCGCGAACGCCGTCTCACGAGGGGGCGGCACCGCGACGAGAGACTGTTGACAACCAGTCGCGCTCCGACAGCCCACCGCCACAGCACGCGCCTGTCCGAACCGACCCGCCCGCGCCACGTACCACGGATCCGACCAGGGCATTCCGCGAGAGTTACCGACAACGGACTCCGGAAGGCGGCCGGGTAACCCCAGTGTCACCGTCGGCACGACCGGATTCGGCACCCGCGTACCGCGTGCGGCGTTTCGTCGGCGATCGGTCAGGCCAGTCGTTCACGGTTGCCTCGATTCGTGTCCACGTCAGCGCGGGTCCGCACATCCGGCCCGAGACTGTGGCCCGTCTGATGGAGTCGGTGCAGGTCACGACGGATCGCTCGTTCAACGGCGGCCACCGGCTCGTCGGTGGCGACTGGTTCCTCGTCGACGTGGAATTCACCAACGATCCTGTGGCCGCGGATCTGCGCGTGACGGTCGATACCGATACGCGTAATCCGAACACCTGGCATCCGGATGCGAGCCCGGAAAACCTCGCGGATCAGCTACGCGAGCAGCTCGGTCTTCGCCCCGCGGAACCAGGCGAGTCGTCGCTGAGCACCGACGACCTCCGGACGATCAGCAACGATCTGACTTCGGCGGAAACCGCAAGCCGCTTCGACGACCCCTCGTCAGGTCGCCCGATCGGCGAGCGCCATCTCGGCCCGGTCGAGGACCCCGGATATCAAGCAGCCGTCGAGGACGCCCTGCGCGAGGGCAACAGCTTCCGGGTCGGCGCCGACCCGCGGACCAACCCCTACGGGCAGTTGATCAACGACGGCGGCACCACCGTCCCCGGTCGTAACAACAACTGTGTCGACTGCGCGATGTCGGCGCTGTCCGCGTTCTTCGGTCGTCCTCAGGTGTCGGCACCGCGCTGGCCGGATCGGCTGCCCAATGGCGAGATCGATGTGGCCTCCGGTGAGCAGAATGGTCTTGAACGCGCCGCCAGGTGGCTCGGCCAAGATCTCCAGACCGACGCCGGCAGCGGGCGGCCCATACCCGATCAGTTCCGCGCCCTGCACGACCGGATCGCGGCGCTCGGGCCTGGTGCGGCAGCGCTCGTGGTCAACCAGTGGCATGCCCGCGACCCCGACACGGGACAACTCCAATACCACCCCGACGGAACCCCCGTACTCGATGGCAACCACGCATCGGTCATCGTCTACCCGCCCGGCGCGGATGGCCCGGTGTGGTGGGATCCGCAGTCCGGTAGGACTTCTGATCACCCGCCGGCCGACGTGATCGCCGATTCCGCTGGTCTGTGGTTCACACCGATTCCACCTGACTCAGGAGCAGCAGATGCCCCAACCACTCGAGACCAAGGATCAAGTCGCGAGCCATCTCGCCCAGATCTTCGATCCGAGCCGGGAATACCGGATCTACCGGATCGAGCACGGATGGGTGTGCTCACCGATCCCGACCACTCAGGAAACGGCAACGGGCCGCGACATCGGCCTCACGAAGCTAGTGGTCGACGGCCAGACCGGGACAGTGATCCAGTACCCGAGCTGGTCGACCCGGATGGTCGAGACGGACTACACCGAAGCACGCAGGACGGGCCGGCCGCCCCAGGGCGCGCAGGTGTACCCGAAGCAGTGGCAGGTGAGTCTCGAACGGATACGGGAGAACGCCGTGGAGATCGAGTACCGGCTCACGACGACGTCGCGAACCCAACCTCCGCAGCACAGCGAGGGCCCACTGGTGATCAACAAGCAGTCCCTCGAACACCGTCCGACCGGAACGATGCAGGCAATGGCGGTGTCCCGCGCGAAGTGGCGCAGCGAGCTGGACGGGACGTGGCCGGAGCGGGAGATGTTCGAGGTGTAGAGGGCGGGGCGTCGGCAGCGGCTGGTGCCGGGAGGTACCAAGACAGTGACCTATCAAGACCTCAACGGGAGTCTGGCCGGGTGATATCGGCCGACTCGTCGCCCGTCGGCCACGAAGCGTCTCTACCTTCGAGCTCGAACCAGCCGTTGGGCTTCGCCGACTCGGTCCACCCTCCGAACCATCCGACGACGCGACGAGTGGATGTCGATGATCCGTCCATCAGGCGTCTGGTCGATATACACCGGGAGGCCCGTCGAGGTGCAAAGGTTGGGTGGAGGCGAATGGGCGGTGCTATCGAGTTCAACATCGGTGACCGGAATGGCATCTTCGCGGGGTTCAGCGGTGAAAGTAATGTCGCCACGAACGCCCCGGTTGGTACGAAGCTCCCACCAATCGCCCCGCCGGCGACGACGAACGCGGTCGTTCCCGCCCCACCCCCGGAGCGGGGGTTCAAGAGCAACGATGCCGAGAACAACCTCCTCGAGCATTTGCACAGCCTGCTTCAGGAGTCTTACCCTCTGGGCTCGGACGGCACGAGCTCAGTGTTCGGCCGAATGACGTTGTTCTCGGAGCAAACACCGTGCGACTCTTGTGGTCCAACAATCGAACGTTTCCAGCAGATGTATCCGAACGTGGAGATCGACGTAGTATTCGTCACGCCATATCCTCCAGTCGCCAGGAACCGACCGACTCTCTGATCTATCTCGATCGAAAGGATGTACATGAGCTTCATGGATGACCTGGCCAATCCGCTGATCGAGCAAGGACTGGTGGATCCCCGCGCTGTCCAGGGTTGTAGCGATGCCGAGATTACGGCATTGATGCAAGCTCAGGGCGTGACGTCGGTGCCGCATGCTTATTACGAATTTCTTCGATTCGGCGGGAGGAATCCGTACTGGCTCACTCATTCTGGCGAATGGGACTACGACTGGCTGATCGAGGCCAAGGATCTGGCCCGCGAAATAGTGGAGGACGACAATCGGGACTTCGCCGATTTTGAAGGGTCATTTGTTTTCCAGACCCACCAAGGATACATGTTCTACTACTTTCGTCCCGCGGACCTGATGTCGCGGGACCCGCACTTCTGGATCTACAAGGAAACGCGTCAACCAGAGGATAGCGGGATGGTCTTCACTGAGTGGCTTCGTGAGCTCGCTGATTCTCTACCCACTGCAATTGCAGTCCGGAAACGTCTCGGCATCGAGTGACCAGGCGAGGCGCCGCCTGGCAACGTATCCGTAGCTGCGTGCAACCTCTGTGTGCTTTGCGCGAGGGCGCCGAGTCGGCGATGAAGCGGATAGATCTCAACATCGACGAGACTGATTCGGGTGATGACCTCCGGCTTATGTACAACGGAGAGCCATTCACCGGTGAAGCGGTCGAGGCGGTAGGTGATCAGCTGTTGTCCCAAGAGTTCTATGTCGACGGGATAGCTCATGGAACTACCCGAGAATGGTGGCCAAACGGCCAGTTGAAGATGGAAGGGCAAGTACGTCACGGGCTGGAGTATGGCGTATTTCGCAGGTGGCATGAGAACGGGCAACTGGCAGCAGAAAATCGCTTCGATGATTACGGTAAGCTGCACACTGTTCATAGATGGGACGAGAATGGGGCCCAGATTGATTGACTACGCAGCTTCATAGAGGGCGGATGAAGCGCATCGATCTGAACGTTGATGAGGTTACGACGGGCGACGATCTTCGGCTGGAGTACGAGGGCGAACCGTTCACGGGTGAAGTGGTCGAAACGGTCGCCGGAATGATGATTTCGCAAGAGTTCTATGTCGATGGGATAAACGATGGGCCGACCCGGGAGTGGTGGGGAGACGGAGTATTGAAATCAGAAGGGACGACTCGGCGAGGTCGTCCTACCGGGCTATATCGCGATTGGCATTCCAATGGTCGGCTGGCGTGCGAGAGGGTATTCGATGAGCGTGGACGGCTCACCGAGGTCCGCACATGGGATGAGAAATGGACGCCCGACGAGTGCATGAAAACTGGTCGCCCCCATGTGGAGTGCTCGGGTTGCCCGCATGACCCCGGCACGGACAAGGCATCTCCTTGCTCGCAGTTTGAAAGACAGGCCATGATATGAGCTTCGTTGCCGACCTTGTCGCAGATTTGCGTCGGAAGGGCTTAACTGGTCCGGCGCAAGTAAAAGGTTGCACTGCAGAGGAGATCAATGCTCTCATGGAAGCGCAAGGTGTTACTTCTCTTCCGGAGTCATACCGTGAATTCCTCGAGTGTATGGGCAAGGATCCGTACTGGCTTTCGCAAATGGGTGAGTGGGATTACGACTGGCTGCTCGAATCCAAGAGCCTGGCCCGCGAAGTCGTCGTAGAGGACTACGCTGGGGACTTTGATGGGCTGGAAGACATCTTCGTATTTCAAACGCATCAGGGCTACATGTTCTATTTTTTCCGTGGCGAGAACCTGAAAGATCCTGATCCTAGGTTCTACATCTTCGACGGGAGTCGACCCATCCGCCTCAGTGACTCCACGTTCAACCGATGGCTATCGGGGCTAGCGAGGTACCTGCCCACCGAGCTCGAGATGCGGAACCGCAACCGTTGAACGGGGATGGATTGCCGCGCTTCGATGAACATGAGCCCTGATGCATGCCGGAAATCGCCGGCTTGTTGCGCCGCTCGAGCGCACCGGGCGCCGGCTGCCTCGATTGGCTGATCCCTGTCGGCACACGCAGGTCCGAGTGCGGTCGTGTAGATGTAATGCTGTTCGTATGAGCGACATCTGGCCGATCGTCCATGCCGAGCGCGTGGCGCTGATCGATGATCTTGCCGAACTCGCCGACGACCTGTGGGAGCGCCCCTCATTGTGTGGTGGTTGGACTGTGCACGATGTCGCCGCGCACTTGATCAATAACGCGAAGGCCACTCGCCTCGGGATTGTGCGCGACATGGTCCGCGCACGTTTCGACTTCGCTCGCATGACCGCACAAGGTGTCGAACGTGAGCGCGGTGCGACGCCCCGTGAAACGCTCGCTCGACTTCGCAAAGTAGCGACTCTTACATCGACACCGCCGGCGCCCCTTGACAGTCGTCTGGTCGAAGAGGTCGTCCATGGCGAGGACATCCGGCGTCCGTTGGGCATCAAACGCGAATACTCGGCAGAGGCGGTCGTCAGGTCGCTGCGATATCAGGCGCACACCCCGGTCTCCCTCGGAGGTGCAAAGCAACTTGTCAGCGCGGTCCGGTTGTGCGCCACCGACGAAGCCGTCTTTATCGGTGATGGGCCCGAGATCAGCGGACCGGCGCTGTCGCTGCTCTTGGCGATATCGGGACGCAAGGTCGCCCTGAGCGACCTCACCGGGCCGGGGCTGCGTGTGCTGGACTAAACGAGCACCGATCGCGCATCGCCCTACTTCCGCACCAACGCCACCAACTGGCCCAACTTCGCTGGGCTCGGCTTGTCGATCGGGGCCTCGTCGGCGTGGGGGTCGACCAAGTGGGTGTGGGGGATCGAGGTTTCGGGGTTGGCGAAGGGGGCGTAGGTTTTGTCGCCTTGGACGGTGGCGAGTAGGTAGCCGGTGAGTAGGGCTCGGGTGGCTCGGGCGGTTTTGTGTTCGTGTTTGCCTGCGCCGAGCAGGGTCATCAGGCGGCGGCCTTCGGGGAGGCCGTCGGCGGAGGCTTTGTCGATGGTGCGCAGGAGCATGGGGCCGCCCCACGCCGCGGCCAGGGGGATGGCGTTGGAGTTGGTGGAGCGCAGGTCGGTGGCGCCGGCGAGGATGAGGGCGGGGGTGTCGATGTCGGCGGCGATGGATTCGGCGGCGGGGGCGGTGGGGGCCGGGAAGAGGGCGGCTACCGCGGCTACGCGGCGTTGGGCGGCGGCGATGACGGCGGCGCCCGCGCCCATGGCGTGGCCGGCCAGGACCAGCTTGTCGGGGTGGACGCTGATCGCGCCGTCACCGAGGCGCACGCCGGCGCAGATGTCGAGGGTGGTGAGCAGGTCGGTGGCCAGGCCCAGATGTGACGGGATGGGGCCGCGTTCGGTATCGGGGGCGGCGGCGACGAAACCCCAGGACGCCAGGTGCTCGAGCAGCGACCGGTAGTTGTCGGAGCCGGCCAGCCAGCCGTGGCCGAACGCCACCGCGGGTAGGTTGCGGCCCGATTCGGGGGTGTACACGACGCCGGGCTGGCCCGCGATGGCCAAGTTGCCGCGCAGCACCCGGTGCGGGCCGCGGCTGGTCAGGATGCTCAGGAGGGATTTCACAGACGCCGACACGACGTGAACGTTATCCGATAAGTACTCTGGTGAGCCATGTGCGGAATCGTGGGGTACGTCGGGTACCGGGATGCTCTCGGCGTCGTCGTCGACGCGTTGCGCCGCATGGAGTATCGCGGATACGACTCGGCGGGCGTCGCGATCCTCGACGGAGCGGGCGCCATCGCGGTGGAACGCAAGGCCGGACGCCTCGCGAATCTGGAGGCTGAGCTGGGCGAAGCCGGTGCGGGCGCGTTCGCGGGCAGCACCGGCATGGGGCACACCCGCTGGGCCACGCACGGTGCGCCGACCGACCGCAACGCCCACCCGCATCGCGATGCGGCGGGGTCGATCGCCGTGGTGCACAACGGCATCATCGAGAATTTCGCGCCGCTGCGTCGCGAACTCGAGGACGCCGGAGTGGAGCTGCGCAGCGATACCGACACCGAGGTCGCGGTGCATCTGGTGGCGCGCGCCTATGCCGAGGGGCCGACGGCGGGTGATTTCGAGGCGAGCGCGCTGGCCGTGCTGCGCCGCCTGGAGGGCGCGTTCACGCTGGTCTTCACCCATGCCGATCATCCGGACAAGATCATCGCCGCGCGTCGTTCGACCCCGCTGGTGGTGGGTGTGGGCCGCGGCGAGATGTTCATCGCCTCGGATGTGACCGCCTTCATCGAGCACACCCGCGAGGCCGTCGAACTCGGCCAGGACCAGGCCGTGGTGATCACCGCCGACAGCTACCGGGTCACCGACTTCGCCGGTAACGACGCCGGTTCGCGCACCCGGCCGTTCACCATCGACTGGGATCTGGCCGCCGCCGAAAAGGGCGGGCACGACTACTTCATGCTCAAGGAGATCGAGGAGCAGCCGGCCGCGGTCGCCGAAACCCTGATGGGGCATTTCGACACCGGCCACGGCGGGTCCGGGCGCATCGTGCTGGACGAGCAGCGCCTCGCCGATCAGGAACTGCGCGACGTCGACAAGGTGTTCGTCGTGGCCTGTGGCAGCGCCTACCACTCGGGACTGCTGGCCAAGTACGCGATCGAACACTGGACCCGCTTGCCCGTCGAGGTGGAGCTGGCCAGCGAGTTCCGCTACCGCGACCCGGTGCTGGACCGCTCCACGCTGGTGGTGGCGATCTCGCAGTCCGGCGAGACCGCCGACACGCTGGAAGCGGTGCGCCACGCCAAGGAGCAGAAGGCGCGCGTGCTCGCGATCTGCAATACCAACGGCGCGCAGATTCCTCGCGAATCCGACGCGGTGCTCTACACCCGGGCCGGGCCGGAGATCGGCGTCGCGTCGACCAAGGCCTTCCTGGCGCAGGTGACGGCCAATTACCTGGTCGGGCTGGCCTTGGCGCAGGCGCGCGGCACCAAGTACCCCGACGAGGTGGCGCGCGAGTTCGCCGAGCTGGAGGCGATGCCGAAGCTGGTCGCGCGGGTGCTGGAGACGGCGCCGCAGGTGCGGTCGATCGCGCGGGAGCTGGCGAAGGTGCCGACGGTGCTGTTCCTCGGCCGCCACGTCGGCTACCCGGTGGCGCTCGAGGGTGCGCTCAAGCTCAAGGAACTGGCGTACATGCACGCGGAGGGTTTCGCCGCCGGCGAGCTCAAGCACGGCCCGATCGCGCTGATCGAGGACGGGCTGCCGGTGATCGTGGTGATGCCCTCGCCGAAGGGGCGCGCGGTGCTGCACTCGAAGCTGCTGAGCAATATCCGCGAGATCCAGGCGCGGGGCGCGCGCACGATCGTCATCGCTGAGGAGGGCGACGACACCGTGCGCCCGTTCGCCGACGACCTCATCGAGATCCCGTCCGCGCCGACGCTGTTCCAGCCGCTGCTGTCGACGATCCCGCTGCAGATCTTCGCCGCCGAGGTGGCGCAGGCGCGCGGCTACGACGTCGACAAGCCGCGCAACCTGGCGAAATCGGTCACGGTCGAATAGGTCGCCCAGCGACAGACAACGACCCGGACCGATAGCGGTCCGGGTCGTTGTCGGTTCCGCACCCGAACCCCCTGGCGTCGAGAGCTACATGGCTGCGGCATCGCGCGAGTAGACCTCTCGCTCATGTAACTCTCGCGCGGAGACGGGTGGGGGAGTACGGGCTGGGGGGCGTGTTAGGGGGTCGGTGCCATTGCCTTGCCGTCGATCGGGGACGGGTCGGCGGTGCCCGGCTCGACGCGGTTCGACGTCGTCGCGGCGCCACGTTCCAACCTGGCCGACACGACGGCCAACCCCAGCGCGCTCGCGGCGAGCAGCGCGCCCACCCAGTTGGGCGCGGTGTACCCGAGCCCGGCCGAGATGACGAGGCCGCCGAGCCATGCCGCCAGCGCGTTGCCCAGGTTGAACGCGCCGATATTGATGGCAGACGCCAGAGTGGCCGCGCTGGCCGCCTGGTCGAGGACGCGCTTCTGCAGGGGTGGGACGGTGGCGAATCCGAGTGCGCCGATCAGCACGACGGTGACGGCGGCGAGCGGCTTGCTGTGCGCGGTGACGGTGAACAGCGCCAGTACCGCGGCGAGCAGGCCGAGCGCGAGGTAGAGCATCGGCATCAGATGACGGTCGGCGTAGCGGCCGCCGATCAGGTTGCCGGCGAACATGCCGAGGCCGAACAGCACCAGCAGCCAGGTCACCGAGCTGTCGGCGTATCCGGCGACGTCGGTCATCATCGGCGCGAGGTAGGTGATGGCGGCGAAGACGCCACCGAAGCCGAGCACGGTCATCGCCATGGCGAGCAGGACCTGCGGGTTGGCCAGTGCGGAGAATTCCGCGCGCAGCCGGGCATCCCGCGGCGCCGGCTGATCGGGGATCAGCGCGGCGACGCCGATCAGTCCGATCACGCCGATCACGGCGACCAGCGCGAAGGTGAGGCGCCAGCCGAACTGCTGCCCGAGCAGGGTGCCCAGCGGGACGCCGACGACGGTCGCGGCGGTGAGTCCGGTGAACATGATGGCGATGGCGCCGGCCTTGCGATCGGCGGCGACCAGGCTGCCCGCGACCACCGCGCCGATGCCGAAGAACGCGCCGTGCGCCAGGGAGGCGATAATCCGCCCGGTCAGCATGAGCGCGAAGCTCGGTGCCACCGCCGACAGCAGGTTTCCGGCGATCAGCAGCAGCAATGAGCCCAGCAGCATGCGTTTGCGGGAGACGCGGGTGCCGAGCCCGGTCATCACCGGCGCGCCCGCGACGACGCCGAGCGCGTAGCCGGTGACCAGCAGGCCCGCCGTGGGGATGGACACCGTGTAATCGGCCGCGATGTCGGGCAGCAGCCCCACCACGACGAATTCGGTTGTGCCGATGGCGAACGCCCCGAGGGTCAGGGCGAGCAGGGCAAGCGGCATGGAACGGGAAGGACCATCCATGACCGCCGATGCCGCTCTGACCGGCCTCGCCGATGGCTGGTACGCGCTGTCGCTGCTGCACGACCGGATCGAGGCGCATATCGAACGCGCCCTGCAGAACGGGCACGACCTCAGCGTGCGCGAGTACTCGCTGCTGGTGGTGTTGTCCCGGCAGCACGACGGGCCCGGCGGGCATCTGCGGATGAATCAGGTCGCCGAGGCGGTCGTGTTGAGCCAGAGCGCGACGACCCGGCTGGTGTCGCGCCTGGAGGATCGCGGGCTGTTGCAGCGGTATCTGTGCCCGGACGATCGGCGCGGCATCTACACCGACGTCACTGTGTCCGGACTCGAACTACTCGACCGGGCCCGCCCGACCCATGACGCGGCGTTGACCAGCGCACTCCAGCAGGCCGCCGCGAATCCCGAACTGGCGCCGCTGGTCTCGGCGGTGGAGGCGTTGAACGCGGGCAGTCCGCGCACCCGCGAATATCGTCCGGTGTGAGGGCTACTGCACAGTGATGGTGCCGCGCATCTCCGGATGGATCGGGCACAGGTACCGGTACGACCCAGCGGTGGTGAAGGTGTGGCTCCACTCGCCCTCGGTGAACAGCGGGCTGTTGATGCCCATCGCCTTGTCGCCGATGCCCTGCACGCCGTGCACGACGTCGTCGTCGAACTTCCAGGTGACGGTGTCGCCGACGGAGATGGTGAGGTCGGCGGGGGAGAAGGTCATATCGTCGACCTCGACCACGAAGGTCTGCGCCTGCCCGTCCGCCGCGGGAGCCGAGGTGGGTGCGGAAGTGGCGGTGGTCGTCGCCTCTGCCGGTGACTCGTCGTCGGAACCGCATCCGGACAGTAGCGCCGCTGCGAGGACGAATCCGGCGGCGAGGACGGTGGCGTGACGACGCGGCGTAGGCATGATGATCAAGCGTAGTCTGCGGAGGTCACGGCCCGAGCAACCAGTGGAGGTGCGTGTCCGATGTGTTCGCAACGGGGCTATTACTCGGTCGACGCGGTCCGGGAGGCCGAGGCGGAGCTGTTCACCAGGGTCGCGGCCGGGGTGCCGATGCGGCGGGCGGCGTACGGGCTGGCGAACGTCGTCGCCGGCGAATTGCGGGCCCGCACCGGCGGTGTCGCCGGACGGTCGGTGACGTTGCTGGTCGGCTCGGGCGATAACGGCGGGGACGCGCTGTGGGCGGGGTCCTTCCTGCGCCGGCGCGGTGTTTCGGTCGACGCGGTGCTGTTGAATCCGGACCGCGCGCACGCGGAAGGTCTTGCGGCGCTGCGGAAAGCCGGGGGCCGGGTGCGGGCGGAGGTCGGTCGGCCGGACCTGGTGATCGATGGGATCGTCGGCATTTCCGGGCGCGGGTCGTTGCGGCCGGAGGCGGCGGAGATCGTCTCGCGCATTGAAGCGCCGATCGTCGCGGCGGATCTGCCGAGCGGTGTCGATCCCGATAACGGCGCGGTCGACGGCCCGGCGGTGCGGGCGCAGGTGACCGTCGCCTTCGGTGCCTGCAAACCGGTGCATGCGCTGGCGGCTGATCGGTGCGGGCGAATCGAGTTGGTGCCCATCGGATTACAGCTGCCCGAACCCGGCCTCGCGGCCCTCGAACCGAGCGAGATCGGAGCACGGTGGCCGGTGCCGGGCGCCACCGACGACAAGTACAGCCAGGGCGTCACGGGTGTCTGTGCCGGTAGCGCGGCGTATCCGGGTGCGGCGGTGCTGTGCACGGGCGGGGCGGTGGCGGCGACCTCCGGCATGGTCCGTTACGC
Source organism: Nocardia cyriacigeorgica GUH-2 (assembly GCF_000284035.1). Lineage (NCBI taxonomy): Bacteria > Bacillati > Actinomycetota > Actinomycetes > Mycobacteriales > Nocardiaceae > Nocardia > Nocardia cyriacigeorgica. The sequence continues at coordinate 1,060,969 of NC_016887.1, forward strand.
GGGCAGCGGCGCGGACCAGGTGCTGGCCCAGTTCCCGGAGGTCATCGCCGCCCGCAATATCGCCTCGACCGGCCGGGTCCAGGCCTGGGTGTTCGGTCCCGGTTCGGGCACCGACGACGGCGCGTGGGCCCGGATGGCGCAGATCCTGTCCACCGATCTTCCGGTGGTGATCGACGCCGACGGCCTGACGCTGCTCGCCGAGCATCCCGCCATGGTCCGCGACCGCACCGCGCCCACGGTGCTCACCCCGCATGCCGGCGAGTTCGCGCGCCTCACCGGGGAGTCGCTCGGCGTCGACCGGGTGACGGCGGTGCGGGAACTGGCCGAATCGTGGGGTGCGACGGTGCTGCTCAAGGGGCGCGCCACGCTGGTCGCCGAACCCGGCAAGCCGGTGCTGGTGAACGAGGCGGGCGGTTCGTGGGCCGCGACGGCGGGTGCCGGCGATGTGTTGTCCGGTGTGATCGGATCGCTGCTCGCCGCGGGCCGCGAACCCGGCTGGTCGGCTGCCGCGGCCGCCCGAGCCCACGCCCTGGCCGCCAACCTCGCCGCCGCCGAGGGCCCGGCCGCCGCGCCCATCTCCGCGACCCCACTGCTGAATCACCTGCGGCCCGCGATTCGCACGCTGCGCGCCCTGGCTTCGTGATATCCGGCGGGTTCGGCTCCGTGCCGATGCTGCACGCCCAGGGTGGTCGCTCGCCCCCGATGACCGGGTTGGTGGCAGGATCGGAAACCGTGAATGCGCAAGTCGAGACGGTCGTCGATCTGGATGCCATCGCTCATAACGTGCGGATCCTGCGGGAACACGCGGGTGACGCGGCGGTGATGATCGTGGTGAAGGCCGACGGCTACAACCACGGCGCGGTCGAGGTCGGGCGGGCCGCGCTGGCGGCGGGTGCGGCGGAACTCGGCGTCACCACGATCAGCGAAGCGGTGCAACTGCGCGAGGCCGGGATCACCGCGCCGATCCTGACCTGGCTCAACAACTCCGATGCCGATTACGGGGCCGGCATCGCCGCCGACATCGAGATCGGCGTGTCCTCGCTGACGCAGCTACGCGGCGTCGAGGCGGCGGCCCGGCGGCTCGGGCGCACCGCCACGCTGACGCTCAAGGTCGACACCGGCCTCAACCGCAACGGCGTCTCGGTCACCGAATACCGCGACGTCCTCACGGCGCTGCGCGGCCTCGTCGACGAGCAGGTGGTGCGCTTCCGCGCGATCTTCTCGCACCTGGCGCACGCCGACGAACCGCATCATCCGATCATCGACGTCCAGCGCGACCGCTTCGTCGAGGCCATCGCCGTCGCCAAGGAATACGGCCTGGAGCCGGAGATCACCCACCTGGCCAATTCGGCCGCCACGCTGACCCGTCCCGATCTCGCCTTCGACATGGTGCGCCCGGGCATCGCGGTCTACGGCCTGTCCCCGGTGCCCGAGCTCGGCGATTTCGGCCTGCGCCCGGCCATGACCTTCCAGGCCGAGGTCTCGCTGGTCAAACGGGTCGCCGCCGGTGAGGGCGTGTCCTACGGGCACGAGTGGATCGCCCCGCACGACACCACCGTCGCGCTCATCCCGGCCGGATACGCCGACGGTGTCTGGCGCCGGCTCGGCGGACGTTTCGACGTCTGGGTGCGCGGCGCGCGGCGGCCCAGCATCGGGCGGGTGTGCATGGATCAGCTGGTCATCGACCTCGGCGAGAACCTCGACGGCGTCACCGAGGGCGATACCGCGGTCCTGTTCGGCACCGGCGAAGGCGGCCAACCGCACGCGCAGGAATGGGCCGATCTGCTCGAGACCATCCACTACGAGGTGGTGTGCGCACCCCGCGGCCGCGCGGTGCGCCGATTCCGAGGCGGGCCGCAGTGAGCAAACGCCGGGTGACCGTCCTGCGCGGCGGTATGGCCACCGCGGGCCTGGTCGCGGCCATGGCCGGGGTGCACGCACTCCGGCGCGCGGGGGCCAAGGTGCTGGTGCCGGTGGCCCGCGATCCGTACCGCGGCGAGGACTTCTCGCTGATCGACTCCGACCGGGCCGGGGAGGTCCGCGCCGATGACGGTGTCGTGCTGGCGACCCGCGAATGCGGTCCCGCCGACGCCCCCGTCACCGTCGTCTTCGTGCACGGCTTCTGCAACACCATGGAGTCGTTCCACTTCCAGCGCCGTCACCTCGAACAGCGCTGGGGTCCGCAGGTGCGGATGGTGCTGTTCGATCTGCGCGGGCACGGACGCTCGGGCGCTCCGGAAGCCCAGCGCTGCACCGTCCGCCAGCTCGGGCGCGACCTGGTGCGCGTCATCGAGGCGAAGGCGCCGGACGGGCCGCTGGTGCTGGTCGGGCATTCGCTCGGCGGGATGGCGGTCCTGGCCGCGGCGGCCCAATACCGGGCGCTGTTCGAGCAGCGGGTTGCGGGCGTCGCCCTGCTGTCGACGGCGGCGGCCGAGGTGGCCAGCGCCGGGCTCGGCCAGCTGTTGCGCAATCCGACCCTCGACGGGTTCCGGATGGCGGTGCACACCGCGCCGGCGCTGGTGCAGACCGGCCGGATGACGGCCAAGCATGTGATCGCGCCGATCCTGCACGTGAGCTCGTTCCACGGTCCGGTGAGCCCGACGTTGTCGCGGTTCGCCACGCTGATGATCGACCGCACCCCGGTCGAGACGATCGTCAAATTCCTGAAAGCGATCGAATTGCACGACGAATCGGCCGCGCTGCCGGTGCTCGCCGATATCCCGGTGCTGATCATGGGCGGTAAACACGATCTGGTGATCCCGTTCCGCAACTCCCGGGCGCTGGCGCGTGAACTGCCGGAGGCCGAACTGGTCGAGCTGCCGGAGGCGGCGCATATGCCGCAGCTGCAGTTCGCCGATCTGGTCGACGCCGCCCTGGACCGGCTGCTGCTGCGCGCCGGCGTCGTCACCGGCACACCGGAGGTGACCGGTGACTGAACACCAGCGCACCCTGCCCACCGTCGCCGACACCGAAGCGCTCGGCCGGGAACTGGCCGCCGGCCTCGTCGCGGGCGATCTCGTCGTGCTCGACGGACCGCTCGGCGCCGGCAAGACCGCGTTGACCCGGGGCATCGCCGCCGGGCTCGGCGTGCAGGGCCGGGTCAGCTCGCCGACGTTCATCATCGCCCGCAGGCACCGCGCGGGCGATCGCCGTGGCGCGGCCCCGGTGGCGCTGGTGCACGTGGACGCCTACCGCCTCGGCGGCGGGCTCGACGAGCTCGACGCCCTCGACCTGGACACCGACCTGCACGATGCGGTGGTCGTCGTGGAATGGGGTGGCGGTGTCGTGGAGCACCTCACCGACCGTCATCTGCGGGTGCGGCTGACCCGCGAACCGGAATCAGAGGTGCGGGTCGCGACCTGGGAGTGGATCGAACGCCAGGTCGACCCGGCGGCGGGCTAGCGGCCCACTTGCGCCACGCTCGAACGCCTGCGCGGCTTCGGCAACGCTGTGACGTGGGCAACCTCCGGCGGTGCGAGCGCACGCGGCTGCGCGCCGCGACCCTCAGGGCTGCGCGACGCGTGGGGACCAACCGGTATCGTTGGGCCAATCATGCTTGTACTTGCTGTCGACACCGCGACGCCCGCCGTTACAGCGGGATTGGTGGAATTGGAGCAGTCCGCGGCCGGTGCCCAGGCACCGGCCGACGTGCGCACCATCGCCGTCCGGGTGCGGGTCGACGCCCGCGCCCACGCCGAGGTGCTCACCCCGCAGATCCTCGAATGCCTCAGCGAGGCAGGGCGATCCAGGACCGATATCGCGGCCGTCGTGGTCGGTGTCGGGCCCGGGCCGTTCACCGGATTACGGGTCGGCATGGCCACCGCGGCCGCCTTCGGTGACGCCCTCGGCATCCCGGTGTACGGCGTGTGCAGCCTCGACGCCATCGCCGCCGACGGCGCCCGCGACCTCGCCCCCGGGGCCGAACTGCTGGTGGTGACCGATGCCCGCCGCCGCGAGGTGTACTCGGCGCGCTACCGCGAAGACCTGCCGTGGGCCCAAGGCGGCATCGGCCGCCGCGTCGCGGGCCCCGATGTGGGCAAGCCAGGGGATCTGGATACCGAGCAGGCCACCGTCGTCGCCGGGTCGGCCTCCCACGTCGACCTGTTCGACCTACCGGTGCTACCGGTGGAGACGCCGTCACCGGCCGGGCTGGTGCGGGTCGCGGCGCCGGCCGTGCTGGCACGAGCGGTGCCCGAACCGCTGGTCCCGCTGTATCTGCGCAGGCCCGACGCGGTGGAGCAGAGCTACCGCACCCTCGACCGGACGGGGGCGTAGTCGTGGGTATCCGCATCGAACCGATGACCGTCGCCGATATCGACCGCTGCGTGGAACTCGAGCAGTTGCTGTTCCCCGAGGACGACCCCTGGCATGCGGTGTCGTTCCGGTCCGAGCTCGCGGCCGGGCACAACCGCTACATCACCGCCCGCGACGACGACGGCCGGATGGTCGGCTACGCCGGGATCGCGCTGCTCGGTGATACCGAACACCCCGAGGCCGAGGTGCACACCATCGGCGTCGACCCGCAATGCCATCGCGCGGGCATCGGGACCAAACTGCTCGAAGCCCTGCTCGCCGAGGCGGGCGTGCGCGGCGGGCCGGTATTCCTCGAGGTCCGCACCGACAACGCCCCGGCCATCGCGCTCTACGCCAAGCACGGCTTCCACATCATCGGGCTGCGCAAGAACTACTACCACCCCAGCGGCGCCGACGCCTACACCATGCGCAGGCCTGCGCTGTCGCCGGAGAGCGCGCAGTGGGGCGAGGCGAATCGACCGGACGAGGTGCTGTCGTGATCGTCATGGGTATCGAGAGCTCCTGCGACGAAACCGGTGTCGGCATCGTCCGCCGCCACCCGGACGGCACGTGTGAGCTGCTGGCCGACGAGGTCGCCTCGAGCGTCGACCAGCACGCCCGCTTCGGCGGTGTGGTGCCCGAGATCGCTTCGCGCGCGCATCTGGAGGCCATCGTGCCCGCCATGCGGCGCGCGCTGTCGAGCGCGGGCATCGTCGCCCCGGACGCGCTCGCGGTCACCATCGGCCCCGGCCTGGCCGGTGCGCTGCTGGTCGGTGTCGCCGCCGCCAAGGCCTACGCCGCGGCCTGGGATGTGCCGTTCTACGCGCTCAACCACCTCGGCGGGCATGTCGCGGTGGACACCCTCGAGCACGGGCCGATGCCGCCGTGTGTGGCGCTGCTGGTCTCGGGCGGGCATACCCATCTGCTGCACGTCACCGATCTGGCCGAGCCGATCGTCGAGCTGGGCAGCACCGTCGACGACGCGGCGGGCGAGGCGTTCGACAAGGTCGCGCGGTTGCTCGGTCTCGGCTTCCCCGGTGGCCCCGCGCTGGACGCGGCCGCTACCTCGGGTGACCCGAAAGCCATCGCGTTCCCGCGCGGGATGACCGGCCCGCGCGATCCGCGCTATGACTTCTCGTTCTCCGGCTTGAAGACCGCGGTGGCCCGCTATGTCGAGGCCGCCCAGCGTGACGGGGTGGCGGCCGCGGATCTGCCGATCCCGGATATCGCGGCCTCGTTCCAGGAGGCGGTCGCCGATGTGCTCACCATGAAGGCGGTGCGCGCGGCGCAGGACGTCGGCGTGGGCACGCTGGTGCTCGGCGGTGGCGCCACCGCCAATTCGCGGATCCGGTCGCTGGCCGAAGAGCGTTGCGCGGCAGCCGGTTTGGAGCTGCGGGTGCCGAAGCCGCGGCTGTGCACCGATAACGGTGTGATGATCGCGGCGCTGGGCGCCCATGTGATCGCGGGTGGCGCGCAGCCGTCGCCGTTGACGGTGGCGACCGACCCGGGGCTGCCGGTGTCGGTCAGTCAGATTTCCTGAGCCAGAACTGCCGGGCCTCGGCCGCCGATGTGCGCGCGGGCTCGACCGCGGTCTGCCCGGTGCCGGTTGGCCGGCGATCCTGAGCTTTGCAACCGCTGGACCCCGGGCGCTGGGTGCGGACGGAGGCACCGGCCATGGTGCATCGGGGCGCGATCTGGCGTCGACGCGGGATGCTCGATCTGTCGACTCGTGGGGACTTCGGGTGGCGGCAGGAGCGCCGCTGCTCAGTCCGTCGGCTTGATCGGCTCGCCCTCCGATGAGCCCGTGCCGGCCCGAGGGAGCGGCACGCGGCCTTGCGCCGGTGCCTGAGCCGGTGGGCCGCTCGGCCGCACCGTCGTCGGCGCGGCGCCGGGGGTCGGCGTGCCGGTGGTCGTCGGCTCGGAGTCTTCAGCGCCCTCGCGCCCGGTGTCCGGCGCCGCCCCGGAACCCGACGGCGGCGTGGTGGTGGGCGGGAACAACGGGCCAAGCAGCTCGGGCAGCTCCGGGAAGGGGATCGGCGGCAGATTCGGGTCGGGCCGCAGCGTCGGCTGTGACGACGACGTACGCGGCGTGGTCGGCGCGACGCCGGTGGTGCTCGGCACCTCATCGGGACTGGTGCTCGGCGCGATCGTGGTGCCGGTGGGTCCGGTGGGGACCTGGCGCTCGCCGCCGGTGGTGGCGCTGCCGGGGATGGCCGGCGGATACGACGTCATCGTAGGCGGCAGTTCGGTGCTGCTGGTGGTGCCCGCGGGGGAGACCTCCTCGCCGGAGGTCGGGGCGAGCGCCTTCACGCCGTAGCCGATGACCAGCCCGACCACGACGATGGCGCCGGCCAGCGTGCCGACGACCTTGGTGAAGGTGCCCACCGGCGCGTCCGAGGCCAGCGCGGCGACGGTTCCGGCGGCGGGCTGGGTCTCGTCGGCGACCAGCGCGGCGCCCTTGGCGATGACCGCGTCCGGATCGGGCACCGTGAGCACCGGGATATCGAGCTCGTGGTGCAGCGTCTCCACCACGGCGGGCATATTGGCGCCGCCGCCGATCACACAGACCGCTTCCGGCCGCTCGGGTGCGCGCCCGAAGGTGACCGCGGTGAACGCGGCCAGTTCGCGCAGCTGATCGGCGATCAATTCCTCGAAGTCGGTGCGGGTGAGCTTGAGCGGACGCCCGGCCACATGGTCGATGGTGACCGCGGGCGCGATGGACAGATGTTCCTTGGCGGCGCGGCCCCGGTTGGTGAGCATGGTGCGATTGGGCCGGGTGCCGCGGCGGGCGTAGTGCGCGTCGACCAGATGGTGGTAGATCAGTTCGTCGATGGCATTGCCGCTGACGGTGGTGGTGCGCGCCGAATGCAGCACGGTGCCGTCGGCCTGGGTGGCGACGGTGACGGTGACGCCGGACGCGCCGACGTCGACCAGCGCGACGGTGCGGTACCGGTCGACGAGGCCGGTGTGCCGCAGGTAGGCCAGCGCGGCGGTGGCCTCGGGTACCAGCTGGAGTTCGTGTTGTTTGCCGGTGGCCGAGCGGATGGCCTGGGCCTGGGCCTTGCTGCGGTAGGCCACCGCGACGGCGGTGGGCGGACGGCTCAGCGCCGCATCGAGATCGAAGGCCTTGGTGCCCGCGTAACCCGTATCGTGCGGATGGGTCGTCGGCAGCTGAGTGGTCATCAGCTCGATCGACGAGGCGACCAGATCGCCGAGATCGGAATGGGCGTCGGCCGACACCACCCGGTAGTCGAAGCTCTGGGCCCCGTTTCCGGCGGTGGCGACGAGCGCCGAGCACACCACCTCGTTCCCGGCGGAGATACCGAGGGATGTTCGCATGTTCACCTCCCTTCGAGCGGATGGTCCGGTGTCGGGCGACCATCTCGAATGGACTCCCGGCGCACCGCGTGGATGACGATCGAACCGGGTTCGCTATCCGGGCCGTCTCGTTGCCGGGTGGGCGCGGGGACGGTCGTGGATCGGGTGTTGCTTGGCTCTACTGTGCAGCTGGCCGGATCGTTCGTGACGGCCGGTGGTGCGCTGCGGACGCCGGTTCGTGATGAACCCGGCGGCCACCCAGCGACCGTCGTCCATACTGTCACAATCCGTTATCCGAACGTTACAGATTTTGTGAAGTAATGGGAAGCCCTCGGAGCTGGGGGCGTGCCGAATGTATAGATCGGCCCTGCGCTGCGGCGATGCCCCCGACGACGATCCGGCGAATTGGCACCGCCCGGCCTTGAGCGCTGGCACTCTCGTGTATAGAGTGCTAGTGGCGCTGTGTGATGTGTGTGCCAGTGCCAGTTCGACTACTGAGCAGGTCCCGGCACCCGCGACGACGGGGCCGTGCGCAGGCGTCGGCATCGTGACCGAACCGATGGTCCGGGACAACAGTCCCGGACGACCGTTATCCCCTGAAAGTGGAGGGCTCAACGTGGCGAGCGTGAACATCAAGCCGCTCGAGGACAAGATCCTCGTCCAGGCCAACGAGGCCGAGACGACGACGGCCTCCGGCCTGGTCATCCCGGACACTGCGAAGGAAAAGCCGCAGGAGGGCACCGTTGTCGCCGTCGGCCCCGGCCGGTGGGACGAGGATGGCGAGAAGCGCATCCCGCTGGATGTCCAGGAGGGCGACACCGTCATCTACAGCAAGTACGGCGGCACCGAGATCAAGTACCAGGGTGAGGAATACCTGATCCTGTCCGCGCGCGACGTGCTGGCTGTCGTCAGCAAGTAGGTCATCGCTGCGCATGGCGTTCCGCCCCGGTGTCGTCGTGACCCGGGGCGGAGTGCGTTCCGCGCACTGTGACAGCGCACCGAAACACAGGAGCGAACACATATGGCAAAGCAGATCGAGTTCGACGAGAAGGCTCGCCGGGCTCTCGAGCGCGGTGTCGACAAGCTCGCCGACGCGGTCAAGGTGACCCTCGGCCCGCGCGGCCGGCACGTCGTGCTCGCCAAGGCGTTCGGTGGCCCGACCGTGACCAACGACGGTGTCACCATCGCGCGCGACATCGATCTCGAGGACCCGTTCGAGAACCTCGGCGCCCAGCTGGTCAAGAGCGTCGCCACCAAGACCAACGACGTCGCCGGTGACGGCACCACCACCGCCACCGTGCTGGCCCAGGCCCTGGTGCGCGGCGGACTGAAGAACATCGCCGCCGGTGCCAACCCGATCGCGATCGGCTCCGGCATCGCCAAGGCCGCCGACGCGGTCTCCGAGGCGCTGCTGGCGCAGGCCACCCCGGTCTCCGGCGAGCAGGCCATCGCGCAGGTCGCCACCGTCTCCTCGCGCGACGAGGAGATCGGCGAGATGGTTGGCAAGGCGCTGACCACCGTCGGCAAGGACGGCGTGGTCACCGTCGAGGAGTCCTCGACCTTGCAGACCGAGCTCGTGGTCACCGAGGGTGTGCAGTTCGACAAGGGCTACCTCTCGCCCTACTTCGTCACCGACACCGACACCCAGCAGGCCTCCTTCGAGGACGCCTACGTCCTGCTGCACCGGGAGAAGATCAGCTCGCTGCCCGATTTCCTGCCGCTGCTGGAGAAGATCGCCGAATCCGGCAAGCCGGTGCTGATCATCGCCGAAGACGTCGAGGGCGAGGCGCTGTCCACCCTGGTGGTCAACGCCATCCGCAAGACGATCAAGGCGGTCGCGGTCAAGGCGCCGTTCTTCGGTGACCGCCGCAAGGCCTTCCTCGACGACCTCGCCGTCGTCACCGCGGGCACCGTGGTCAACCCCGACCTCGGCATCAACCTGCGTGAGGCCGGTCTCGAGGTGCTCGGCAAGGCGCGTCGCGTCGTCGTCACCAAGGACGACACCACCATCATCGACGGTGCGGGCACGGCCGAGGACATCGCGGCCCGCGGCGCCCAGCTGCGTCGCGAGATCGAGGCGACCGACTCCGATTGGGATCGGGAGAAGCTGGAAGAGCGGCTGGCCAAGCTGGCCGGCGGCGTCGCGGTGATCAAGGTCGGCGCGGCCACCGAAACCGCCCTCAAGGAGCGCAAGTACCGGGTCGAGGACGCGGTCAGCGCGGCCAAGGCGGCGGTCGAGGAGGGCATCGTCCCCGGCGGCGGTACCGCGCTGGTGCAGGCGAGCACCAAGCTGGTCGAGCTGCGCGATTCGCTGTCCGGCGACGAGGCGGTCGGCATCGAGGTGGTGCGCCAGGCGCTGCGCGCGCCGCTGTTCTGGATCGCCACCAACGCCGGCGTCGACGGCTCGGTCGTGGTCAGCAAGGTCGCCGAGGGCAAGGAAGGCTTCAACGCCGCCACCCTCAGCTACGGCGATCTGCTCACCGACGGCGTCGTCGATCCGGTGAAGGTGACCCGTTCGGCGGTGATCAACGCCGCGTCCGTGGCGCGGATGGTGCTCACCACCGAAAGCGCGATCGTCGACAAGCCGGCCGACGAGGCCGACGATCACGGGCACGGCCACAGCCACTGATCCGGCTGACGCCTTAAAGGTGATCGAGCGGACCGTTCATGTTCCCCGCGGACGTGAACGGTCCGTTCGTTTTCGGCCGTTCGGGGTCGGGACGCGGGAAACCGCAACAGAATCCGGGGCGGAACCCGGAGCAGAAGTCAGGAAGCGACCGGCGGCTGCTCCGCGGCGATCGCGGTGAGCAGCCGCCCGCGCAGCGCCGCCGGCGGCTGAACAGCCGTCGCGGCGGCGAGCGCTGAGAGAGCCTCCCTGGTGAGGTGCACCTCGGTGATGAACTCGGCACGCCGAGCGGGGTCTTCACTGTCGAGCAGTTCTTGTACCGCTTGATGGTCTTCGTCGTCGATCGATCCGAGCGCGACGGTGTGCGCGAGATCGATCTGGCGTTCGTTCATCTCACGTCACCCCCAAACTTTTCTTCAGTCGTGTCAATCCGTCCCGAATTCGGGACTTAACGGTCGGTAACCCTACGCCCAGATGGCTGGCCACCTCGGCGTAGGTTCGCCCGCCGTAGTAGGCGAGCGAGATGGCCTCCCGTTGAGTTTCGGTGAGCGCACCGAGACTGTCCAGGACGGCCTGTTGTTCGAATTTACGCTCGACCTCCTCGGTGACCTCGTCGAAGTCGTTGCCGAGAACCCGTATCCCGTAAGCGACTTCGCGCTGGGTATGGGCCTGCTCGGCGCGCACCCGGTCGACGGCGCGGCGATGTGCCAGCGTCATCAGCCAAGTCGCGGCCGACCCCTTGTCCGGATCGAAACTCGCCGCCGTTCGCCAGACCTGGAGGTAGACCTCTTGTGCGGTCTCCTCCGCATAGCCCGGATCATGGAGGACGCGCAACACCAGACCGTAGACGCGCGCACACGTACGGTCGTAGAGCTCGGCGAACGCTTCCTGGTCGGACTGGCCACACCGATGTAAAAGCGCGGCGAGTTCGATGCTTTCAGCTGCGCGTGCCGAGACCGCAGATTCCACGCTGAGTGGAAAGGCTTCTCCACGGAACGAGTCGCCCTCTGCGGCCGGCGGCCGCGTTGTCACAACGCTCCATTCTGTGTCATCGGTCACTACCGTAGCGTGCCGCTATGGGATCCGCGCGGTAGGGGGCCTGTGAAACAGCGTGCGTTCGACGCCGACAGGCGAACCCGGTGGTGACCGGCGGCCTGACGGACGTTGTCGTGCGTGCGAGTCGAACAACCGTGTGCCGGCGCGCGACTCGACCGATAGTGCTGTCAGCAGTTGTTGCTAGGGATTCGGCGCCCTGCGCGATGCGGATGGGATGGATTCACAATCCGTCGCGAACGCCGGCGCGCGAGCGTGACCAGCGGCGACTCAGACCGCCATCCGGCGCCGGTTGCGCCGGGCATGCATCTCCCGCTCGGTCTCGGACATGCCGCCCCAGATGCCGTAGGGCTCGCTGACTTTGAGGGCGTGGGTGCGGCACTGCATCAGCACCGGGCAGCTGTGGCAGATCTCCTTGGCGCGCATCTCGCGCGCGGTCCGGGCGCGGCCGCGCTCGCCGTCGGGATGGAAGAACACCGCGGAGTCCACGCCGCGGCAGGATCCGCGCATCTGCCAATCCCAGACATCGGCGTTCGGTCCGGGAAGGTGGGTGGGCATGGGCATGTGTGAACTCCTCGTGGTGCGAGCTCGTCGACGTTGTCGAGCAGGTGGTCTGCAACTACTCCCGGCGCGGATATCGGTCCGGCCGAGCACATTCCGGCCACGGTGCGGCGTGTGTCGTCCGAGAGCCCGCCAATGATGGTCGCTGCAATTTCGCGCGGCGCCGTCCGTGGCGATGAGTTACGTTAGGTCCCGGCGCGAATTTCCGTCAATAGTTCGGCGCAGCGGTTTCGCAAATGTTCAGCGGCCAAATTTAACCTTCTCACTGTCTACTTTTAACGTTGCTTCCGGCGATAATGGCCGGTTGGCCTCAACGGCTGTGTGCCGACGTGTCTTCGGTGCCCGGGGATCCATGCAGGTGGAGGCCGCCTTCGGTGCTCGGGTCAGATAGTCGAGCGGTCCTCGGTCACCCGGCGTTGCGGACGCGCTGCGCCGGCCATGGTGAACCGGACAGGGTGAGATGGCGTTAACGGGGCGCGCGGGTTAATTGCGCGAAACGCATATGAATTCGCGGGGTGCATGCCCGCCGATTGCCGGGGCGAGTTTTACCTGATGGAAACATGACGCGTACCGACGCATTCGTTGTCCCGTATGTATCGCGGGCAAAAGAAAAGCTGAACGGTTGCTCGCGGGCCGTGCTGCCTCGCCGGATGCGGTGGTCGCGGTGCGCGGCGGGATAGAGTGCGGCCGTGTTCGTCCCGGTTCCCCGCCCAGACCCGCGCGCTGCGCTGCTCGCCGAGGCCGCCTTCGGTGCTCGTCCCGGTATGGCAGCTACCGAGTTGCCGGCCGCCCGCGACGCCCGCGAGGCCTGGCTGCGCGCGGTGGCCCTCGGCGGTCAGGGCCGCTACGCCGCCGCCCGCACACAACTGCGCGAGCTGACCGGCCACCGCGTCGATCCGGTGCTCGCGGCCCTCGCCGCCGCGACCCGCGGCTCACTGTTGCGTCAACTCGGCTGGCATGCGGTCGCCGCCCGGCACGACGGTGCGGCGGCGGCGCTGGTCCTGCCGGGGCGGACGCACGCCCATATCCAGGAGGATGCGCCCGACCGAATCGACGCCGCCTGCGATGCGCTGACCGGGCTGGCCGCCGACGCGCTCGGCACCTGGCGCACCGACCTGGCCACCGATCTGCTCGTCCGGGTGCGCGCGCTACTCGGCGCCGACGCCGAGGCGCCCGGCCCGCGGCGATTGCGGCTCGCGATCCGATTGCGCTGGGTCAGCGCCGAGACCGCACTCGCCGCCGGGCGCTCGGCCGAAGCCCTACCGCACGCCGAGGCCGCGCTGGCCCTCGCCGAGCAGGGGCAGTCGGTGCGGCATCAGGTGAAATCGCGACTGCTGGTGGCCGCCGCGACGGCAGCGAACGGGTCGGGTGCGCGCGCGAGCGAACTCGCCGAGACCGTCGCCGCCGACTGCCGCGAACACGGGCTGCTGCCGCTGCGCTGGGCCTGCGCCATGTTGCGTTCCGGAGTAGCGGCAGGTGACATCGATCGCACTGCGGCACAGCGGGAGGCGGCCGAATGCGCGGCCGCCATCGAACGCCTAGGCGGGCGCTTCCGTCCGGCCGCCGGGTAGCGAAGATCGTTGTGCTGCCGGATCGGCCCCGGTCGGCGGCCGGTTGACGACGCAGTTGCCCGGTTCGGCAACGGGTGTCGCTATTGTTAGATCCGTTCCGCTACACCCGCGGAAGCATCGGCCGATACCGGCCGTGCCACTTGTAACGCCAGGAAAATCTCTGACGATGACGCACACGGGCGAAGAGTTGGACCTCGCCGTCGCTGCCGCTGCGCAGGGCGACAGATCCGCTCTAGCTCAGGTACTGGAGTTGATCCGCCCGCTGGTGATGCGTTATTGCCGCGCACGGATCGGAGCTGCGGAGCGTGGATCGCTGTCCGCGGACGACGTTGCGCAGGAGGTCTGTCTGGCGGTCATGACAGCCCTGCCCAGGTATCAAGACCAGGGCAGGCCGTTCATGGCCTTCGTTTACGGAATCGCTTCGCACAAGGTCGCCGACGCTCATCGCAACGCCTCACGTAACAAGGCGGAGGCGATGGCCGAAGTACCAGATGTCATATCCACCGACCACGGGCCCGAGCAGCGAGCTCTCGAATCGGAAACGAGCAGGCAGATGAACCGTTTGCTTGCCACGCTTCCGGAAAAGCATCGAGAGATCCTGATCCTGCGCTTGGTCATGGGTTTGTCGGCAGAAGAAACCGCGACCGCCGTGGGCAGTACGGCGGGAGCTATACGAGTCGCCCAGCACCGGGCACTCGCGAAATTGAAGTCACAAGTGGCGAGGGCAGGTGAAATGTATGGCTAGGGATGGCGGGCGCGGTCGGGGTGACTGGAGGGCGCGACGTGGATCGCGGGACAGCGGTCCCTACGCCGAGGGGTCCTCTGGCGACAACGCTCCGGTCGACATCGCGGCGGTACGCCGCGATGACGCGCTGATCGATGCCATCGCCAGCGACGGGCCGGTCCAGACCGACAGCACCGAAGAGTTCCAGCTGGCGGCTTTGCTGGCCGACTGGCGGGCAGAGATCGTCGCACCACCGATTCCGGACGCACCGGATCTCGACACGGTGGTCGCGGCGGTCAATCAGGAGATCGGCGCGCGCCAGGCGCGTGTCGGTGCCAAGGCGGGCGGCCGGCTGCGGCTGGTGCGTCCGATCGCGGGTACCGCGGCTGCCTTGGCGCTGGTGTTCGGCGGTATGACGGCCTTTTCCTATAACGCCGAGCCCGGTGATCCGCTGTGGCGGGTCAAGGAAGTGGTGTTCAGCGAGCAGGCCCAGTCGACCGTGGTGCAACGCGCCGACGACGATTTGGCCGCGGCGCAGGAGCTGATCGAGCAGGGCAACCCCGAGCGGGCCCGAGCTCGGTTGGCGCAGGCGTCGACCAATGCGACGCAGGTCGACGATCCGGCCAAGCGCGGCGATCTGATGGAACGCTGGCAGCAGCTGCTGAACGAGTTGCGCAAGGTGTCGCCGGAGGCGGCCGCGCAGCTGGAGCAGACCACGCGTCCCGGTAGCACCACCACGACACCCAGTGAGCAGACGCGTCCCGGTCCCGAGACCACGCGTCCGGGCGGTGTCGGTGGCGACAGCGGCAGCACCGCGCCCACGATCATGGGCGTGGATCCGACGGTGTCGGGTACCAAGCCGCCGGTGACCACCGCGCCGGACACGACCGCACCGACCGTTCCGCCGACGACCGATCCGCAAGACACCGGCACCCCGCCGACTGTCGAGCCGACCACGCCGCCGGACACCACGCAGCCGCCGGTGACGCCGACCACGGTGTCGCAGTCGACGATCATCGAGCCGCCGGTGATCACCACCGTCCCGCCGGTGACGCCGCCGGCCGGTGGTACCGGATCGCCGGGCACAGGTGGATCGACCACGGGCTGACCCCGAGCGGGTCGGCCTGTGGTCAGCACAAGCTGAGCGGGAACAAAGACGGGTGAAACCGATCGTCGAAAGACGGTCGGTGTTTTTGTGCCCGGGATTGTTCCAGGCGGTGGGAAGGTGCGTGAGATGACGCACATCATGATCTCGCCCACGCGTGGCGTGTTCGCGTGGCGGACCGAAGGGCCGGACCGGTTACGGCCGGGGAGACCGTCTCAGCTGTCGAAACCGTCGAAGCCGTCGCCGTGGAACGCCTCGTTCATCGAAGCGTCGGCGTAGCCCCGGCAGTAATCCCAGGTGACGTAGGCCTCGGGCGTCGGATCATAGGCCGGCTCGTGCGGGCGGACCGTGCCGTCGACCAGTAGCTGGAGCAGGTTGGCGCGCAGCATGTCCCAGTCGTGGTAGTGATCCTGCCGGCAATCCTCGCAGCTCACGACCAGGCCACGGATACCGCGATGGCCCAGTAGCGCTTCGTACACCGCGAGATCGGCGAGATCCTCCTCGACCGCGAGGCGCTCATGAGGATCCAGCGGTTCGCCCGGCTCGATGGCATCGAGCGCGGCCGACGGGTCGGAGGGGTCTCCGGCGAATGGATCCGGCGGCAAGCCAGGTGGTAGATGGTCACGCACATCCCCACGGTACGCAGAACAGGGCGGTCTGCGCCAGCTATGCGCGCCGTCAGTTTCGCCGACGGCCTCACTCGAGGCGTGTTCCACCGGACAGATACCATAGGTGAAACCCGCCGACGTGTACCCGACGCCCGTCGGCGGTGTCAGATCCGCACAGTCCATCCCATGAAACAGTCCGCACGGCCGGTCCGGCCCTCGCGGCACTGTCGACGTCCAGGAGGGGTCGATCCGAATGAGTAATCCCGTAACGGGCGAACGAAGCGCTGTCCGCCCTCATACGGGTGGTGACGATCCGAACAAGATCGCCATGCTCGGCCTCACGTTCGACGATGTGCTGCTGCTGCCCGCGGCGTCGGATCTCATTCCCAGTTCGGTCGAGACCTCGAGCCAGCTGACCAGGGAGATCCGGCTGCGGACGCCGCTGTGCAGCTCGGCCATGGACACCGTCACCGAGGCCAGGATGGCGATCGCGATGGCGCGCGCGGGCGGCATGGGCGTGCTGCACCGCAATCTGTCGGTGGCCGATCAGGCGAGCCAGGTGGAGACGGTCAAGCGCTCCGAGGCCGGCATGGTGACCGACCCGGTGACCTGTCGTCCCACCGACACGCTGGCCGAGGTCGACGCGATGTGCGCGCGTTTCCGCATCTCCGGCCTGCCCGTGGTGGACGAGACCGGCGCGCTGGTCGGCATCATCACCAACCGCGATATGCGCTTCGAGGTCGATCAGGACCGGCGCGTGGCCGATGTGATGACCAAGGCCCCGCTGATCACCGCCCAGGAGGGCGTCACGGCCGAGGCCGCGCTCGGCCTGCTGCGCAGGCACAAGATCGAGAAGCTGCCGATTGTCGACGGTGAGGGCAGGCTGCGCGGCCTGATCACCGTGAAGGACTTCGTCAAGACCGATCAGTACCCGAACGCCACCAAGGACCGCGACGGCCGCCTGCTGGTCGGTGCCGCGGTGGGTGTCGGCGAGGATGCCTGGTCGCGGGCGATGACGCTGGCCGACGCCGGCGTCGACGTGCTGGTGGTCGACACCGCGCACGGCCATCAGGCGCAGGTGCTGCAGATGGTCACCAAGGTCAAGGCCGAGGTCGGCGACCGTATCCAGGTGGTGGGCGGCAATATCGCCACCCGCGCCGGTGCGCAGGCGCTGGTCGAGGCGGGCGCGGACGCGGTCAAGGTCGGTGTCGGCCCGGGCTCGATCTGCACCACCCGGGTGGTCGCCGGTGTCGGCGCTCCGCAGATCACCGCCATCCTGGAGGCCGTCGCGGCGTGCAAGCCGGCCGGCGTTCCGGTCATCGCCGACGGTGGCATCCAGTTCTCCGGCGATATCGCCAAGGCCATCGCCGCGGGCGCGTCCACGGTGATGCTGGGCTCGCTGCTGGCGGGTACCGCCGAATCGCCCGGTGAGCTGATCCTGGTCGGCGGCAAGCAGTTCAAGAGCTACCGCGGCATGGGTTCGCTGGGCGCCATGCAGGGCCGCGGCCAGGCCAAGTCGTTCTCCAAGGACCGCTACTTCCAGGACGACGTGCTCGCCGAGGACAAGCTGGTCCCCGAGGGCATCGAGGGACGGGTGCCCTTCCGCGGCCCGGTCAACCAGGTCATCCACCAGCTTGTCGGTGGTCTGCGGGCGGCCATGGGCTACACCGGTTCCCAGTCCGTCGCCGAACTCCAGGAAGCGCAGTTCGTGCAGATCACCGCGGCCGGCCTGAAGGAAAGCCACCCGCACGACATCACCATGACGGTGGAGGCGCCGAACTACACCGGTCGCGGCTGATCCTGACTGGTCGTGCCTGCGGGTACGACCAGCGCCCGCACCGTTCGGCGCGGCACGGGAACTGAGTTCCACCGGGTCGTACCGGCATGCCCTCGCCCGTCGGCGGTGGCGCGGTGGGTATCGTTCGGTATCGGTGGCAACACAGCTGTGCCGTCGCCACCACAGACAACATCAGCCCGTGGCCTGCCCACGGACGCGAGCTTGCGATGCCACCGTGCCGCAAGTCCAGACAACGGAGGGGCGACCTCGAGGAGCCCCGTTAGCGGCCACGGAAACACGAGACACAGGGGGCCGCGAACACGCCGCGCCAGCGGCAATTAGACACAGGAGCAAGCAGTGCGCGACATGGTCGAGATCGGGATGGGCCGCACGGCCCGCCGTACCTATGAGCTGGACGATATCGATATCGTCCCCTCGCGCCGCACCCGCTCGGCCAAGCAGGTGTCGCTGGCCTGGCAGCTGGATGCCTACCGGTTCGAGATCCCGTTCCTGACCCATCCCACCGATGCGCTGGTCTCACCGGAGTTCGCCATCGAACTCGGCCGGCTCGGCGGTCTGGGCGTCATCAACGGTGAGGGACTGTGGGCGCGGCACGCGGATGTGTCGGCCAAGATCGATCAGCTGCTCGACCTGGTCGCCAAGGGCGGCTACGAGCGGGCCATCGCGTTCTTGCAGGAGCTGCACGCCGCACCGATGCAGCCGGATCTGCTGGCGGCGGCGGTGGCGCAGGTGCGCGCGGCCGGTGTGACGACGGCGGTGCGGGTGAGCCCGCAGAACGCGCAGGCGCTGACCCCGGCGCTGGTGCAGGCCGGTATCGACCTGCTCGTGGTGCACGGCACGATCATCTCCGCCGAGCACGTGGGCGACGGTGAGCCGCTGAACCTCAAGACCTTCATCGCCGAGCTGGATGTGCCGGTGGTGGCCGGTGGGGTGAGCGATCACCGCACCGCGCTGCATCTGATGCGCACCGGCGCGGCCGGCGTCATCGTCGGCTACGGCTCCTACCCGGGCGCCACCACCACCGGCGAGGTGCTGGGTATCGGGGTGCCGATGGCGACCGCGATCGCCGACGCCGCCGCGGCCCGCCGCGACTACCTGGACGAGACCGGCGGCCGCTACGTGCACGTGATCGCCGACGGCGATATCGCGGCCTCGGGCCAGCTGGCGAAGGCGATCGCGTGCGGTGCGGACGCGGCCATGATCGGGGTGCCGCTGGCGGCGGCCGCCGAGGCGCCGGGTCGCGGCTGGTACTGGCCGTCGGCGGCGGCGCATCCGTCGGTGCCGCGCGGTTCGCTGCTGCACGTGGATGACCCGTGGGAGCTGGGTGACGTCGGCGAGGATTCGGTGCGGCCGAGCCTGGAGCGGGTGCTGTTCGGACCCTCCGACGATCCGTTCGGTTCGCTCAACCTGGTCGGCGGGTTGCGCCGGTCGATGGCGAAGGCCGGGTACTCGGACCTGAAGGAGTTCCAGAAGGTCGGGCTCAGCGTCCGCGCCTAGGACGCTCAGCGCCCGCGGACGGCGGTGCTGACGGCGCGGCCGCGCAGGAACTGCCGGATCGCGTGATTGACCGGATCCGGATGGGTCATCGTCACCGCCAGGCGCGCGCCGTCGATCTCCACGAACGTCGATCCCGGGATGGACTCGGCGAGCAGTTTGCCGCGTTCGCGGGCGATGCCGCTGTGGCTGGCGTGCACGACCAGCGCCGGGCAGGTGATCTCCGCGAGCCGGTCCAGTACCGAATCGCGGCCGAGCAGGCAGCCCGCGGCCACCTCGATGCGGTGGCGGTCGTGGGTGAGCCAGCGTTCGGTCCACACCGTGCGGTGCCGGTCGTGATCGCCGATGAGCCAGTGCGCCAGGCGTTGCACCGCGCGCGGGCGGGAGCCGTCGTCGTACCACTCGGCCAGGAAACGTTGCGTGGCCGTGGACTGTTCGGGTGTCGGGCCGTGCGCTTCGGTACTGATCAGGATCAGCGCCGACACCCGTTCCGGCGCGATGAGCGCGGTGCGCAGCGCGGTGAACCCGCCTTGGGCGGTGCCGCCGACCACGGCGCGTTCGGCGCCGAGATGGTCCAGCACGGTGAGCGCGTCGCGGGCGGCGGTCCAGTAGGTGAAGGGCAGGCCCTGGTCTCGGGTGCGGCCGTGCCCGCGCGCGTCCCAGGTGACGACGCGGAACTCCGGGGCCAGCGCATCCATCTGTTCGGCGAACATGGTGCGGTCCATGAAGAATTCGTGTGCCAATAGCACCAGTGGGCCGTTGCCGCCCGTGTCCTCGTAATGGATGTCGGCATCGATCGCACGGGCGAATGGCACGCCGTCGAGGATAGTCAGCCGCGCGGGGGTGCGTCGGGCGATTGGGCGGGGCGCGGGCTGCGGTCGGAGCGGGGACGGCCGAGCTCTAAACTGATCGGGTGGCAGATTCGCAGAGACCCGTCCTCGTCGTCGACTTCGGTGCGCAGTACGCGCAGCTGATCGCCCGTCGAGTCCGTGAGGCGAGTGTCTACTCCGAGGTGATCCCGCATACCGCCTCGGTCGAGGAGATCGCCGAGAAGCAGCCGCTGGCGGTCATCCTGTCCGGCGGCCCGTCGAGCGTGTACGCCGAGGGCGCCCCGCAGCTGGACGCGCGGCTGTTCGACCTCGAAGTGCCGGTGTTCGGCATCTGCTACGGCTTCCAGGCGATGGCCCAGGCCCTCGGCGGCACCGTCGCCCATACCGGCACCCGCGAATACGGCCGCACCGAACTCAATATCGACGGCGGTGTGCTGCACGGTGGTCTGCCCACCATCCAGCCGGTGTGGATGAGCCATGGTGACGCCGTTACCGACGCGCCCGCCGGTTTCGAGGTCACCGGCACCACCGCCGGTGCCCCGGTGGCCGCGTTCGAGGATCCGGCCCGCCGGCTGGCCGGTGTGCAGTACCACCCGGAGGTGCTGCATTCCCCGCACGGCCAGCAAGTGCTCAGCCGCTTCCTGCACGAGATCGCCGGCATCCCGGCCACCTGGACCCCGGCCAATATCGCCGAATCGCTGATCGAGCGGGTGCGTGAGCAGGTCGGTGACGGGCACGCCATCTGCGGTCTGTCCGGCGGCGTGGACAGCGCCGTCGCGGGTGCGCTGGTGCAGCGTGCCATCGGCGACAAGCTCACCTGCGTGTTCGTCGACCACGGCCTGTTGCGCTCGGGTGAGCGCGAGCAGGTGCAGCAGGATTTCGTCGCCGCGACCGGCGCCCGGCTGGTGACCGTCGACGCGGTGGACCAGTTCCTCGGCGAACTGAAGGGCGTCACCGACCCGGAGGAGAAGCGCAAGATCATCGGCCGCGAGTTCATCCGGTCCTTCGAGGACGCGGTCTCCGAAGTCGTCGGCGAGCAGACCAGCGGCGACGGCGTCGCCCCGAAGGTCGAGTTCCTGGTGCAGGGCACGCTGTACCCGGACGTGGTGGAGTCCGGCGGCGGCGCGGGCACCGCCAATATCAAGTCCCACCACAATGTCGGCGGCCTGCCCGAGGACCTGGAATTCGAGCTGGTCGAACCGCTGCGGCTGCTGTTCAAGGACGAGGTGCGCGCGGTCGGCCGTGAGCTGGGCCTGCCCGAGGAGATCATCAACCGGCAGCCGTTCCCCGGCCCGGGCCTGGCCATCCGCATCGTCGGCGAGGTCACCGAGGACCGGCTGAACACCCTGCGCCAGGCCGACGCCATCGCCCGCGAGGAACTCACCGCGGCCGGGCTGGACGGCCAGATCTGGCAGTGCCCGGTGGTGCTGCTGGCCGACGTCCGCAGCGTCGGCGTGCAGGGCGACGGCCGCACCTACGGTCATCCGATCGTGTTGCGCCCGGTGTCGAGCGAGGACGCGATGACCGCGGACTGGACCCGGCTGCCCTATGACGTGCTCGAGCGCATCTCCACCCGGATCACCAACGAGGTGGCCGAGGTCAACCGCGTGGTGCTGGATGTGACCAGCAAGCCGCCGGGCACCATCGAGTGGGAGTGAGTCAGCCGATCCGGTAGGGCCGGGCCAGGCCGAGGATGATGCGGCCGAGCGGGACGCCGGCGGCCGAGGCGGCGGGCGCGGGCTCGGCCGGATCTTCCTCCGGCGCGATCCGCGGCTGGTCGCGCTGGTCGGGACGCTCGGAACTGTGCTGCGACATCGGATCTCCTGTCGGTCGAATCGGGTTGCCGCGGCGGGGTTTTCGATCGAACCGCGGTGGGTGGATCCGGGTTGTTGGACGCGAACAGCCCGCCGGGGCGGGCGGGCCATTCGGATTCAGTTGTCCTATCGGCGTTTACGAGGCGAGACCACGAGCAGCAGGCCGACGACGATGGCCGTCACGACCACGATCCAGCCGATCGAGATCACGCCGGTGGCCGGCCACGACGCCGGCCCGATCAGGGCCCAGACACTCAATGCCACGGCCAGCAGTCCGACGATCAGCAGCGAGAACGACGGCCCGCGCTGGGTCCGGGTCTGGTTGTCAGCCATGGCGCACCTCCGCACTTCCCGCTCGCACATCGATGTTCAGATCGAGCACTGGGGCGTCACCGCCGGGCCCGAGCAGACCTTCCGGGCATTGCGCCTCGCCCATCCGCACCGTGCAGTCGGCGCGGACGTTCATATTCTCCGGCACCAGCACGATCGCCTCGCCCATTTGCACCGACACGTCGACGGTGCGGTTCTCGGTGAGCGCCAGTTCGCGCAGGTCCAGCGTCCCCGAACCCATGGTGACGTGGTAATCCGGTTTCAGGTCGCCGGTCGCCGTCGGGGTCCAGGTCTGCTCGCCCATGGTGGCGCCGTCGAAGTCGATCGGCCCGATCATCGAGGCCAGCACCACGAACCCGGCCAGCGGCGCGGTCACCACCAGCAGGCCGTAGCCGCGGCGCAGGAAGGCGCCGAGGATCAGGCCGAGGCCGATCACGCCGAGCGCTACCGCGGCGATCCGGCCCGGCGTCATCCACTCGACCCCCGACGCGGCCGCCGCACCGGCGCCGGCCGCCGCGAGGATGGCCAGGCCCAGCACCACCGGTGTCAGGCGGGAACGCGGCTTCTTCGGTTCCGGGGCGACCACGGTGCGCGCGGGGGAGGGCTCGGGCAGATCCCAGGCCAGGGGTGCCACGCCGAGCGGGTCCCAGGAGGGTGGGGTCTGATTGGTGATACGCAGGGTGCTCGGCTCGGGATGGGCAGCCTTGGTGAGCTGCGGTTTTGCTGATTCGGCGCCGGTGCCGCGCTGATCGTCCGGGGACGCGGAGCTGTCGGCCGCTTCGGAGCCACCGGTGGGGAGCACCTCGGTGCGCTGTGTGCTCGGGAGGACTTCGGTGGGGCGGTCGGTATTCAGCACTTCGGTCCTGTTCTCCTCGGACTGCGCGTCGGTGTCCTTGTCGAACAGCACCGGCTGGTCCGGGACGTACTGGTCGGGCAGCTTCGTGTACGGCGTGTACGGGCCGTAGCTGGGCGTGGGGAACGGGGGACGGCCGGTCCACAGCGGTGCGGCCGCAGCGAATGCGGTGCCCGGGTACCCGGTGCCGGTGAGTGCGTCACCGAATTCGGGGGCGGGCGGCTGCGGGGTGCGCAGGTACAGCATCCACCAGCCGGCCAGCATGAACGCCAGCCCGATCACCCCGGACCCGCCCATCCCGACGCCGATCGGCCCCACCGCGCTCACCGCGATGGCCAGCGCCACGATCAACACGATGGTCTTGGTCTGCGACTGCGAACTGTGCCCCTTGCCGACCAGCGACTCCGCCGCCGACGTCTCGTCACCCTCGGCACTGCACAACAGCCAGGCCGCCAGATACAACACGATCCCGGCACCCCCGAAGATCGTCGACACCACGAACGCCACCCGCACCAGCACCGGATCGACGTTGTACCGATGACCGAACCCGGCGGCCACGCCCGCGACCGGCCCGCGCCGCGGCAACCGCACCGGCCGCGTCCGCCACATCTGCTGAAGCTGCTCACCGAAGCTCGTCTTGGTCATGCACTCCATGGTCGAGCTCACCCACCGCCCCGCGCATCGGGGTTCACCCTGAAAATCCTCCTGAACCGCACGGACGCGAATAGCTACCGCCGAACTCAGGGTGTTTCCCGATGGCTGGGTGTCGGTGGGGCGTGCCAGTATCGGGAGTATGTATCCGTCTGTTCCGGCGTTCGACTCGCGGGGGTTCGAGGCTGCTCGTGGGGTGGGCGAGGCCGGGGAACAGGTGCGGGGGCGGTTGGTGCGGCGGTCGGGGGGCCGGATCGTCGGTGGGGTGGCCGGCGGGATCGCCGATCATCTCGGGGTCGACGTGTTCAAGGTGCGGATGGCGTTCGTGTTGCTGTCCGCGCTGGCGGGGGCGGGGATCGTCGCGTACGCGATGCTGTGGATCTTCACCCCGGGCGGGGCCGACGAGGTACGGCCGTCGGGGCAGGAGCGGCGGCAGGCGATCGGGCTCGCGCTGCTCGGGTTCGGGTTGTCGGTGGCGATGTCGGCGCTGTTCAGCGGGACGGCGGCGCGGATCATCGTGCCGTTGATCGCGGTCGCGGTGGGTGCGGCGCTGGTGTGGCGCGAATACGACGCCGACGGTCCGCGGTCGCTGCTCGGCCTGCCGGCGAAACCCACCATGGTCACCTGGTCACGCATCGTCGCGGGCATCACCTTGATCGTGGCCGGCCTGGCGGTGGTGGTGCTGGCCGGAATCGATATCGGCTCGCTCGGCTCGGCGCTGCTGGCGGTGGCGGTCACACTGCTCGGCGCCGGGCTGCTGTCGGTGCCGCTGTGGCTGCGGATGATGCGGGCGTTGAACGCCGAACGCGCCGCCCGCATCCGCAACGAGGAACGCGAGGAGATCGCCTCGCACCTGCACGATTCGGTCTTGCAGACGCTGGCGCTGATCCAGCGTCAGGCCGACGATCCGCATGAGGTGGTCCGGCTGGCCCGCAGCCAGGAACGCGAACTGCGCCGCTGGCTGTTCGAGGATTCCGTGCCCGCGCAGTCGAGCCTGGCCGCCGCGCTACGCACCATCGCCGGTGAGGTGGAGGATCAGCACGGGGTGAAGGTGACGCCGGTGACCGTCGGCGATGTGTCGATGGATATCGCCGACACCGGGTCCGGCCTGCCCAAGGAACATTTCACCGCCGTGCTCGGCGCCGCCAGGGAGGCGTTGGTCAATGCCGCCAAACACGCCGACGTGCCCGTCATCGATTTGTTCGCCGAGACCGAACCGCACCAGGTGAGTGTGTTCGTGCGCGATCGCGGCGTGGGTTTCGATGTCGACGCGGTGCCCGCGGATCGTCAGGGACTCGCCAAATCCATTCGCGGACGGGTGGAACGGCGCGGCGGGCAGGTGGAGATCGTGTCCCGGTCCGGTCGCGGCACCGAGGTGCGGATCATCATGCCGCGCACCGATTCCGGCGGCGACAGCGAATCCGAGGCAGCCGATGCCGCACCGGCGGGACCCGCCGAGGCGGACATCGCGCACACGCTGACGCAGCCGAGTGAGCACGCGGTCGGCGTCGACCGGCACTGAC
This sequence comes from Nocardia cyriacigeorgica GUH-2, assembly GCF_000284035.1. Classification (NCBI taxonomy): domain Bacteria; kingdom Bacillati; phylum Actinomycetota; class Actinomycetes; order Mycobacteriales; family Nocardiaceae; genus Nocardia; species Nocardia cyriacigeorgica. The sequence continues at coordinate 1,086,121 of NC_016887.1, forward strand.
GTTCGGATGCGGTTGCGCATCGGCCGCCGCCGGCAGCGCTCGATGACGAACCCGGTCGCGACGCGGCCGTTGTGGTACCGATGGAACTGTCCCGGGCGACCGGGACGCAGTGATGACGGCGGACAGGGCTGTCTCGTGAAGGAGAAGTAGGTGGCGGTGAAGGTCTTTCTCGTCGACGATCACGCCGTGTTCCGTTCCGGGGTGCGCGCGGAGCTGAGCCGGGAAACCGATATGGAGGTGGTCGGCGAGGCCGGTGGGGTGGCCGAGGCGGTGGCCGGGATCAACCGCACCCGCCCCGATGTGGTGCTGCTGGACGTGCACATGCCCGACGGTGGCGGGGTCGCGGTGCTGTCCGGGATCGACGACGGCCCGGTGTGCCTGGCGCTGAGTGTGTCGGACGCCGCCGAGGACGTCATCGCGGTGATCCGGGCGGGCGCGCGCGGCTACGTCACCAAGACCATCTCCGGCGCCGAACTGGCCGACGGTATCCGCAGGGTGGCGGGCGGCGACGCGGTCTTCAGCCCTCGGCTGGCCGGTTTCGTACTCGACTCCTTCACCGGTAAATCCCCGGCGCCGGAACCGCCGCTGGATCCGGAACTGGATTCGCTCACCCCGCGCGAACTCGAGGTACTGCGGCTACTCGCCCGCGGCTACACCTACCGCGAAATCGCCGAAACCCTGTTCATCTCGGTGAAGACGGTGGAGACCCACGCCTCCAACGTGCTGCGCAAGACCCAGCAGTCCAATCGGAACGCGCTCACCCGCTGGGCCCACCGCAGGCGGATCGATTAATTTTTGCGGCGCCTGCGGCACCGCGGTTCGCGGCCCCTGGATGTCTCGCGTCTCCGCTACCGCTGCTTGCCTTCGGCGTGCGCAGCGGCAGCGGAGCCACGAGACGGGCCGCGAACTCGGATGCTCGGTCTCGCTTCGCTCGAAAGCTGCTGTGTGACCCGCCGTTGCAATTGGCTCGGTGGCGACTACAGCACCGCGACGATGACGGCGATGATGATGACGAGTCCGATCAGCATCCCGATCGCGATGGCCAGTGGCGCGTTGCTCGGCTGCGGCAACTTCTTGGTGCCCAACTGGGGCTGAGGTGCCGCGGCAGGAGCCGGCTGCGGCTGAGTGCGGCGGGGCAGCGGCGTGGACAGCGGGCTGCGCAGGCCGGAGGCCGAATTGCGAGCCGCCCACGCCGGGATGGTGCCGTCCTCGGTGCGCACCGGGGCGCCGATGATGTAGGGCGCGGTGCCGGGACCGAAAGCGGCGGTGAGAATTTCATCCCGGGCTTCGGCCATGGTCGGTCGACGCTGCGGTGCGGGCTCCATCATGTGCAGCAGCGCCTGGGTGAGCACCCCGCTGCGGCTGGGTGGAATGATCTGCGCCATGGCCGCGCGCTCGACGATGGCGTCGCTGTCGTCGTCGAAGCCGAACGGCGGCTGCCCCTCGATGGCGGTGTAGAGGGTGGCGCCGAGGGAGAACACATCGCTGGCCTCGGTGGGCCGGGCGCCGCGGGCCACTTCCGGCGGCAGGTAGGCGGGGGTGCCGGTGATGACGCCGTCGGGTTCGTCGGCGGATTCGCCCGCACCGCGCGAGATGCCGAAGTCGCTGAGCTTGGCCATCCCGACGCCGGGCCCGCGGTCGGCGACGAGGATATTGCCCGGTTTGATATCGCGGTGCACGATGCCCGCGGCGTGGGCGGCGGCCAGTGCGTCGGCGACCTGCGCGCCGATCTGGGCTACTTCGATCGGCGGCAGCGTATCGACCAGCCCGAGTGCCTTGGCCACGCTGCGCGAGGGTAGGTGCTCCATCACCAGCCAGGGCTCACCGGCCTCGAGCACCACGTCGTAGACCGCGATGGCGTGTTCATGGGAGAGCTTGGCCGCGACCCGGCCCTCGTGGATGATCTGCTCGCGGATGCGGTTGGCCTCGTCCTCGTCGAGCCCCGCGGTGGACAGCACCTGCTTGATGGCGACGTCGCGGTTGAGCAGCCGGTCGGTCGCGAGCCAGACCGCGCCCATACCGCCGCCACCGAGTTTCGATTGCAGGCGGTAGCGGCCGGCCACCAGATAATCCGGGCCGACGATGGGGCGGGGACGATCGATCATGGTGCCGAGACTAGCCGAATTCCGTGGTAGCTGGCCGGATTCGGACCGGGAGTTCGCGGTCGTGACGGTGGTCACGGCGGGCCTGGCGTGTCGGCTCTCGGGCCGTGCTCGACGGATCTCAGGGGTGGGTTTCCACCAGGGATCATTCGAACGTATATTCGAGACGGATCGATAGCTGGATCGGTGCTGAGTCGTCGAGGAACCGGGGTTCTTCGGCGGGTGGGCGCCGCGAGGTGCGCGTGTCGCGATGATCGCCGGGCCGGGCGAAGCCGAGTCGGCCGAGCCCGGGCGGTGCGTCGGGCGGGTTCCGGTGCGTTCGGCCGGAGCGGAGTCCCTGCGTGGAGGTAGGTGAGGTGATGGGTTCGCAGTCGCGGGAACCGGGGCGTGCACGCGCGCAGGAGTTGGCGGAGCTGCGGCGCAAGATGGCGGCGGTGCCGGGGCGGGGCGAATCCGCGGCCACCCGTATGCCCACCTCGGAGGGGGTGCGCAGGCCCGCGTTGCCGGTGCCGCTCGCGCTGGCCGAACTCCTGCCCGACGGCGGTCTGGTCAAGGGGTCGGTGGTGGCGTATTCGGGCGCGGGATCGCTGCTGGCCGGCTTGCTGGCCGCGGTCACCGCCGGCGGCGGGCACGCGGCGGTGGTGGGCATGCCGAAGCTCGGTCTGCTCGCGGCGGCGGAGATGGGGGCGCAGCTGGGGCGGATCGCCGTCGTCGCCGATCCGGGCCCGGACATGCTGGAGGTGGCCGCGGTGTTGCTCGACGGACTCGATCTCGTCCTGCTCGACCTCGGTGGCATCGCCGTCGCGCCGGCCCGGGCCAAGGTGATCGCCGCGCGTGCCCGGAACAAGGGCGCCGTGCTGGTCGTCACCGGCGGCCGCTGGCCCGCCCCGTCGTTGCGGCTGGGCACCCGGGTAGTGGGCTATACCGGGCTCGGCCTGGGCCGCGGCAGGCTCGATTCGATCTCCCTCGACGTCGAGGTGGCGGGCCGGGCCTCGCCGCCGCGCACCGGCGGTATCACGCTGCGGCAGCACGACGGACGGATGGAATGGACCAGCCGCGAAACCCGCGCGGCCACAGAGGAACCCGGCGACGTGCGGGACGCTGCCTCATGAAGGCCGCCGGGCGGGCCACGCGCCGATGGCTGCCGCGCAGGGCCACGGTGGCGTCGTCGCGGAACGAGCACGCGGCCCGGGACGGTGATCCACCATGACCCGCCCCGCCCGGGTCCTCGCGGTGTGGTGCCCGGATTGGCCCGCGGTCGCGGCGGCGGCACTGGGGAAGGTGCCCGCCAGCCGGCCGGTCGCGGTGTTGTCGGCCAACAAGGTGGTGGCGTGTTCGGCCACCGCCCGGGCCGACGGGGTGCGGCGCGGGCTGCGTCGACGCGAGGCGCAGGCGCGCTGCCCGGAACTGTTCATCGCCCAGGCCGATCCGGACCGGGACGCGCGGCTGTTCGAACCGGTGGTGGCCGCCGTCGACGCCGCCGTCCCCGGTGTGGAGGTGCTGCGGCCGGGACTGCTGATCCTCGGCGTGCGCGGTGCGGCGCGGTTCTTCGGCTCCGAGGAAGCCGCGGCCGAACGGCTGGTCGACGTGGTGGCCGCGGCCGGGGCCGAAGCGCAGATCGGGATCGCCGACGAGCTGTCCACCGCGGTGCTCGCCGCGCGCCGCGACACCATCGTGGCGCCGGGCGCGGGCGCGGATTTCCTCGCGCCGCTGCCGATCGGTGAGCTGGCCGTCGAACCGGCGCTGGTCGCGCCCGAACGCCTCGAGCTGGTGGATCTGCTGCATCGGCTCGGGTTGCGGCGCGTCGGCGATTTCGCCGCGCTCACCCCGGCCCAGGTCGCCTCCCGCTTCGGCGCCGACGCGATCGCGGCGCACCGCTGCGCCCGCGCCCTGCCCGAACGTCCGCCGTCCGCACGCACACCGCCGCGCGATCTGACGGTGGAGCTGCACTGCGATCCGCCGATCGACCGCGTCGACGCCGCCGCCTTCGCCGGGCGCATGCTCGCCACCCGCGCCCATGCCGCGTTCTCGGCCGCGGCGGTGGCCTGCACCCGGCTCGCGGTCTTCGCCGAGACCGCCGCCGGTGAACAGCTCACCCGCATCTGGCGGTGCGCGGAACCGCTGACCGCCGACGGCGTCGCCGACCGGGTGCGCTGGCAGCTGGACGGCTGGCTCACCCACCGCGACACCGGCGGCTCCGGGCCCACCGCACCGATCACGCTGTTGCGCCTGGAACCGGTCGAGGTGATCCCGGCGGCCGCGCTCCAGCTCGGCCTGTGGGGCGACGCGGGCGGCACCGACGAACGGGCGATGCGCGCCCTGGTGCGGGTGCAGGGCCTGCTCGGCGGCGCGGCGGTGCAGGTCGGTGTGCTCAGCGGCGGACGCGGCCCGGCGGAGCGGATCACCATGGTCGCGCTCGGCGACGAACAGGTGCCCGCCGCCGATCCCGCGCTGCCGTGGCCGGGTCGGCTGCCCGAACCGGCGCCCGCGGTGCTCATGATGAACCGGCCGCGGGTGGAGTTGGAATCGGCCGGTGGCGCCCCGGTCTACGTCACCGAGCGCGGGTTGTTCAGCGCGACACCGGCCCGCCTGCGCTGGGGCAGCAAACACTGGGAGCTGACGGCGTGGGCGGGGCCCTGGCCGATGGACGAACTGTGGTGGTCCACCGGGTCCGCGCCCAGCGCCCGCGTGCAGGTCGAACTCCCCGGTCCGCACAGCCTGCTGCTCATCATCCGCGACGGTCACTGGCATGTGGAGGGCCTCTACGAATGAGCCCGCGCGCTCGTCGTGTGTGCCAGATCATCGACTTCGCGCAGGTGATCGCCGGTACCCTCGACAATCGTGGATCTGACGACGGCCAGGGTCGCGCTGGGCGATGTGCTGATCGCCTACCGGGACTCCGGGGCGGTCGCGGTCGATGACGTCCCGGTGGTGCTGGTGCACGGGATGGGCGGCGACGGCCACACCTGGGATCGGTTCGCGCGCGAGCTCGTGCGGGCCGGGCGCCGGGTCATCATTCCCGATCTGCGCGGCCACGGCCGCAGCGCGCATACCGAGTCGTACCTGTTCGGCGAGTTCGGCGCCGACGTCCTCGCCCTGTGCGAATACCTCGGGCTGGAGCAGGTGGATCTGGTCGGGCATTCGCTCGGCGGCTACGCGGTGTCCTGTGTGGCGCAGGAGCGGCCGGGTCTGGTCCGTCGCCTGGTGATGGAGGAATGCCCGCTGCCGCTGCGCTCCGGCACCGAGGAACTGACGTTGACGCGCCGGTTCCCGACCCTGCCCGAACTGTGGCACGCCACCTCCAGCCTGGTGCGTCATCCGCGCGCGGTGCTGGCCTTCGACCGCTCGATGACGCGTACCGCGCTCGAACAGTTCCGCAAACCGCATCCGGAATGGTGGGAGCGGCTCGCCGGGATCAGCGCGCCGACGCTGGTGCTGCGCGGCGGCCCCGGCGGCATGGTCGATCCGGGCAAACTCGAGGTCATGCGCACCTCGATCCCGGACTGCTCGGTCACCGCCTTCACCTGCGGGCACAGCATCCACCGCGACCGCTACCGCGAATTCGCCGCCGCCGTCCTGCCTTTCCTCGGGCACTGAGAACTTTCTTCGGGCACTGAGAACCGAGGCGACTACGCGAGCGAGTCCTCGGGACGGCGGCACGGGTAGGGCTTGCCGCATCCCGCTCGAGTCCTCGGCCGAGCGAGTTGCCGGTGGCTTTCGACCGTGCGTGTTCCGTGCGGCAGGTTCACCAGTGCGTGCCGGGGACCCAGCGGGCGGCGCGGCGTAGCGCGGCCCCGGTGACCTTGCGGGCGGCCGAGCGGGGGCGGGGTTCATGCGGCGGGGCGAGGGTGGCGGCGGGCTCGGTGGTGTCGTCGGCTTCGCCACGGGCGGCGGGGGAGTCGGGGAGCGCGCGGTAGTAGCGGTGCAGGATGCGGTCGCGCAGCTTGGGGGTGATGATGCCGCCGTATTCGGCCAGCGTGCCGAGCGGGACGTCGATGCGCTTGGGGCGTTCGCTGAGCGCGCGGACGATGGTGGCGGCGGCCCATTCCGGTGATTCGGCCGGCCCTTGATCGCCGCTCGGGGTGATCATCGGGGTGCGCACCAGCGGCATGTGGATGGTGGTGAAGGTGACGCCGTCGGCCAGCGTCTCCACCGCGGCCACCTCGGCGAACTTGTCCAGCGCCGCCTTGCTGGCCAGATAGGCCGCGAACCGCGGCGTGGCCACCTGCACGCCCGCGCTGCTGATATTGACGATGTGGCCGAACTTGCGCTCGCGCATCTGCGGTAGCAGCGCCAGCGTCATCCGCAGGGCGCCGAAGTAGTTGACGGCCATGGTGCGTTCGAAATCGTGCAGCCGGTCGGTGGAGCGGTGGATGGCGCGACGGATGGACCGGCCGGCATTGTTGACCAGCATGTCGACGTGGCCGTGTTCGTCGAGGATCGCCTTGACCGCCTGATCCACCGACTCGGAATCGGTGACGTCGCACTGGTATCCGTACGCGCTGCCACCCGCGGCGCGGATCTCCTCGACCACGGCCGCGAGTTCCTCGCCACGGCGGGCGAGCAGGAACACCACCGCACCCTTGTCGGCCACAGCGATGGCGGCGGCCCGGCCGATGCCGGAGGAGGCGCCGGTGATCACTACGTGGCGGCCGGTGAGGTCACGGTTGCGCTGATTGCGCCGGATCTCCTCGCGGGCGGCGTCGTCGGCTGAGGTCATCGCTGCTCCTTTGCAGGTCTCGGCACCGAACTTACTCTCAAGTAAGTTCGGTGCCAAGTGGTTTATATCACAGCTGGAGAACATCGGTGGCGCAGGTTCGAACACTCGAAATTATTCGAACATATGTGCGATACTCATGACATGACGGACGATCGGATGGCGGATATCTATGCCGCGGTGCGGCTCGGCGGCGTTGACCAGCAGGCGGCGCGGGGCGCGCTACACAGACTGTGGGAGGAGCTCGGCGAACACGGTGATCCGTTGCATCGCTGCGTGATCGCGCATCATCTGGCCGATGTGGTGGAGACGGCCGAGGAGGCGCTGCTGTGGGATCAGCGGGCGCTGGCGGCGGTGTTCGCGCCGGGCAGTCCGCTCGATGAGGGCATGCGCGGGTTCCTGCCCTCGCTGTATCTGAATCTGGCCGACAGCCACCGCCGCGTCGGCGATTTCGACTCCGCCCGTATGCAATTGGCGCTGGCCAAGGGGCACCTCGAGGTCCTCGCCAACGATGCCTACGGCCAGGTGATCCGCACCGGGCTCGATCATGTGGCCGGTGCGCTCGACGCCGGCTCCACCGAGCGGCTCAAGGCGAGCTGAATCCGGTGAGCTGGAGGCCACGCCATGGGCTGGAGTAATGGGCCACCGAGTTGGTCGGAGCTGGAGCGGGTGCTGTCCGGGCGGCCGGGCAGGCACGATCCCGACTCGATGTATCCGGGCGACGGCGGCGACAGCCCGGCGTGGTCGCGTAAGCGCGGTGAATATCTCGCCGACGGCGACGTCCGCCCCCTGGGCCCGGTCGTGCCCTATGCCGAACTGCACGCACATTCGGCCTACAGCTTCCTCGACGGCGCGAGCCATCCCGAGGAACTGGTCGAGGAGGCGGCCCGCCTCGGCCTGGAAGCCGTCGCGCTCACCGATCACAACGGCCTCTATGGGGTGGTCCGCTTCTTCGAGGCGGCCCGGGAATGGGATATCGCCACCGTCTACGGCGCCGAATTGACCCTCACCGCAACCGGATCCGGCCCCGACTCGGCGCCACGCACCGGCGAACCCGATCCGCCGGGAACGCACCTGCTGGTACTGGCCCGAGGGCAGGAGGGGTATAGGCGGTTGTCGCGGGAGATCGCGGCGGCCCATATGGCGGCGGGGGAGAAGGGGATTCTGCGCTACGACCTGGACACCCTCACCGCGGCGGCCGGCGGGCACTGGCAGATCCTCACCGGATGCCGGAAGGGACAGCTGCGGCAGGCGCTGGAACAGGATCTGCGGGCGGGTGAGCAGCCGGTGCGCGCCGAGGCGGCGCTGCGCGATCTGGTCGACCGGTTCGGCGCCGAGCGGGTGAGCGTGGAACTCACCCATCACGGGCTGCCCGCCGACGACGAACGCAACGCCCACCTCCGCGCGCTGGCCGAACGGCTCGGGCTGCCCGTCGTCGCCACCACCGGCGCGCATTTCGCCTCCCCGGCCCAGCGTCATCGGGCCATGGCGCTGGCCGCGATCCGGTCCAGGAGCAGCCTCGACGAGATGGCCGGCTGGCTGGCCCCCACCGGCGGCGCGCATCTGCGGTCGGGTGCGGAAATGGCGCGCTTGTTCGCTGACTGCCCGCAGGCCATCGGCAATGCGGTCCAGCTCGCCCGCGAATGCGCCTTCGACCTGAAATTGATCGCGCCGGAACTACCGCCGTTCCCGGTGCCGGAGGGCCACGACGAGAATTCCTGGCTGCGTCATCTCACGCTGAAGGGAGCCGCCGAACGCTACGGGTCGCCGCAGGAGCATCCCGCCGCCTACCGGCAGATCGAGCACGAACTCGCGGTGATCACCGGGATGAAGTTCCCCGGCTACTTCCTGGTGGTGCACGACATCGTCATGTTCTGCAAGAACAACGGCATCCTGTGCCAGGGCCGGGGCTCGGCCGCCAATTCGGCCGTCTGCTACGCCATCGGCATCACCAATGTCGATCCGGTGCGCAACAACCTGCTGTTCGAACGGTTCCTTTCGCCCGCACGCGACGGCCCGCCCGATATCGATATCGATATCGAATCCGATCGCCGGGAAGAAGCGATCCAGCACGTCTACAACGCCTACGGCCGCGAATATGCCGCCCAGGTGGCGAATGTGATCACCTACCGCGGTAAATCGGCGGTCCGCGATGCCGCCCGCGCGCTCGGTTTCTCGACCGGCCAGCAGGATGCGTGGAGCAAACAGGTGAGCCGCTGGACCGGTGTCGGCGCCGAAACCGGCACCGACATCCCGGAGCAGGTGCTGGAACTGGCCGCCGATATCGAGGGCCTGCCCCGGCATCTCGGCATCCATTCCGGTGGCATGGTGATCTGCGATCGCCCCATCGCCGATGTGTGCCCGGTGGAATGGGCGCGCATGCCCGGGCGCAGCGTATTGCAGTGGGACAAGGACGATTGCGCCGCCGCCGGGCTGGTGAAATTCGACCTGCTCGGCCTCGGCATGCTCTCCGCGCTGCACTACATGATCGATCTGGTGCGTGAGCACGAAGGCGTCACGGTCGAACTGCACAAGCTCGACCTTGCCGAAACCGCCGTGTACGACATGCTGTCGCGGGCCGATTCGATCGGGGTGTTCCAGGTTGAGTCGCGCGCCCAGATGGCGACATTGCCGCGGCTGAAACCGCGCGAGTTCTACGACCTGGTGGTCGAGGTGGCGTTGATCCGGCCCGGCCCGATCCAGGGCGGTTCGGTGCACCCGTATATTCGCCGCCGCAACAAGCAAGAGAAGTGGGATTACGACCATCCCTCGCTGAAAAAGACTCTGAAACGTACCTATGGTGTACCGCTGTTCCAGGAACAGCTCATGCAGATAGCCGTCGACGTCGCCGGTTTCACCGCGGCCGAAGCCGATCAATTGCGTCGCGCCATGGGTTCCAAGCGCTCACCCGAACGCATGGAGCGGCTCAAGGCGCGGCTCTACCAGGGCATGCGCGATCTGCACGGCATCACCGGCGAGGTTGCCGACCGCATCTACGAGAAGCTGTACGCCTTCGCGAATTTCGGTTTCCCGGAAAGCCATTCGCAGAGTTTCGCGGCGCTGGTGTTCTATTCGGCGTGGTTCAAACTGCATCATCCGGCCGCTTTCTGCGCCGGTCTGTTGCGCGCCCAGCCGATGGGTTTCTATTCACCGCAATCGCTGGTGGCCGACGCTCGCAGGCACGGTGTGGTGGTGCACGGCCCGGACATCAACGCCAGCCGTGCCGAACCCACGCTCGAACAGCGCGGCACCCAGGTGCGGCTCGGCCTGGCGGCGGTGCGGTTCATCGGTGACGAACTCGCCGCGAAGATCGTCGCCGCCCGCGAGGAGAGCGGACCCTACACGTCGCTGCTCGATCTGACCGGGCGCGTGGAACTCACTGTCCGCCAAGCGGAATCGCTGTCCACCGCGGGTGCGCTGGACAGCATCACCTCCGCGGCCTCGGCGCAGACGCCACCCCGGATGCCGGAGGCCTCGGCGGCCCCGAACCCATCGCCGAGTGCCGGGCAACCCGGCGCACGCAGCAGCCTGCGACGCACCGCGCTGTGGGCGGCCGGCGCCGCGGCCGGTGAGCGACCGGATCGCCTACCCGGCATGGTCGCTGCCACCGCCGCTCCCTCGCTTCCGGGAATGAGCGCATTGGAACTGGCCGCCGCCGACGTCTGGGCTACCGGCATCTCGCCCGATAGCTATCCCACCGAGTTCCTCCGCGCCGAACTCGATGCGATGGGCGTGATCCCGGCCGACCGGTTGCTGTCGGTGCCCGACGGTTCCCGGGTCCTGGTGGGCGGCGCCGTCACCCACCGGCAGCGCCCGGCCACTGCCGCCGGTGTTACCTTCCTGAACCTGGAAGACGAGACCGGCATGGTCAATATCGTCTGCTCGGTCGGCTTGTGGACCCGCCACCGCAGGCTCGCCCAAACCGCACGCGCCCTGATCATTCGCGGCCGGATCCAGAACGCCGAAGGCGCGGTGAGTGTGTACGCCGAGCATCTCCAGCAGCTGGATCTGCGGATGGCCGGTAAGTCGCGTGACTTCCGGTGAACGAGAACCGTGTCGCGGCCGGTACGAGCCGCTACGCTGCGACCATGCGCAAGCTTGCGGTGTTGCTGATCGCCCTGCTCGGCCTGGCCCTGCTCGTCGGCGGCTGCGGCGATGACGACGACGAGTCGGCCACCAGCGGCCGCGCGCCCACCGTCGCCGATATGCCCGGCCCTGCCGCGACACCCGGCTTCCGCGAACAGGCGCCGAGCCGGGAACAGGACACCGGCGGCGAGGTGAACGCCGACCGCAAGGAAGTGATCACCGGCCAGATCGAGATCGTCTCCGCCGATCCCATCGATGCCGCGGGCAAGGTCACCGACCAGGTCACCGCCTTGCAGGGCCGGGTCGACAGTCGCACCGAACGTCCCGGCACCGACGACAACGTCCCCAGCGCCCGGCTCACCGTCCGGATTCCGGCCGAGCACACCGAGGACTTCATCGCCGGGCTCGGCGATATCGGCGAGGTCACCGAGGTGAGCACCAACCGCGATGACGTCACCATGCAGTGGCAGGATCTCGACGCCCGGATCAAGGCGCTGCAAGCCTCGGTCGACCGGCTGCGCGTGCTGATGTCCGAGGCCACCAATACCGCCGACCTGCTCGCCGCCGAACAGGCGCTGTCGAGCCGGCAGGCCGAACTCGACAGCCTCACCGGACAGAAGCGCCTGCTCGACGATCAGATCGCGCTGTCCACGCTGACCATCGAGATCTCCAGTACCCGTACCGAACCCGAGGAAGGCCCGACCAACTTCTGGGACGGCATCGTCTCCGGCTGGAACTCGCTGGTCGACTGGTTGAAGGATGCGGTGGTCTTCCTCGGCAAGGCGCTGCCGTGGGCCGGCTTCGTCGTGGTGATCGGCGCGGTGGTGTGGGCGATCGTGCGGCTGATGCGCAGGCCCCGCCGCGCGAAGGCCGCCACCCCCGCGGCGCCCGCGCGTGAGCCCGTGCCGTCCGCAGCCGGCGAGTCCGCCAAACCCACTGCCGCAACAGGAGAATCGCGTGCCGACGGTGCGGGCGACGATCACACCGAACAGCCGTAAGGGCCCACTGGTCGAAATCCTCGACGACGGCACCATGCGGCTGTATGTCCGCGCGCCCGCCGTCGAGGGCAAGGCCAACAAGGCCGCGATCGAGCTGCTCGCCGCCCATTACGGCGTGCCCAAGAGCGCCGTCCGCCTCACCGCGGGCGCGACCTCGCGCTTCAAGCGTTTCGAGATCGACGCCTGAGCGCGCTCACACCGCGTCGGGAAACCCGTGCTGGCGCCACGCCTCATAGACCGCGACCGCAGCCGAATTCGACAGGTTCATCGACCGTCGCCCCGGCAGCATCGGGATCCGCACCAGGTCGGTGATATACGGATCGGCGAGCACCTCGGCGGGCAACCCCGTCGGCTCGGTCCCGAACAGCAACACATCACCGGCCTGATACCGCACATCGGTGAATCGCGTCGTCGCCTGCGTGGTGAACGCGTACACCCGTTCCGGCCGGATCGCTTCCCACGCCGCCGCCAGATCCGCGTGCACCGTCACTGAGGCGAGATCGTGGTAATCCAACCCCGCCCGCCGCAACTTCGGCTCCGACAGATCGAACCCCAGCGGCTCGATCAAATGCAGCTCACACCCCGTCCCCGCCGCCAGCCGAATCGCATTCCCGGTATTGGGCGGGATGCACGGCTCATGGAACATCAGCTTTAGCACAACAGCTAGGTATCCTCTCGATTATGTCCTCTACCAGCGAGAAGCTTCGCGTACTTGGCAGGCTACGCCTGTCCCGGTCCACCGAGGAATCAACCTCGATTGACCGCCAGCGCGAGACTATCCAGCAGTGGGCCGACGCTCACGGGCATACGGTCGTTGGTTGGGCCGAGGACGTAGACGTATCCGGCTCTATCGACCCGTTCGAGACACCTCAGCTCGGGCCGTGGCTGAACGACCGGCCGCATGAGTGGGATGTCCTCGCAGCATGGAAGCTGGACCGGCTCGGCAGGAACGCTATCCAGCTCAGCAGGCTATTCGGCTGGGTGATGGAGCACGACAAGACCCTGGTTTCTTGCTCCGAGTCCATCGACCTGAGCACCTGGGCCGGCCGGATGCTGGCGAACGTCATCGCCGGTCTGGCCGAGGGGGAACTAGAGGCGATCCGGGAGCGCCAGCGCGGATCCCGTCACAAGCTCAGGAACTCGGCTCGCTGGGGAGGTGGCAAACCGCCGTTCGGGTACATCGCCGTGAAGAACCCACAGGGTGAGGGGTGGGCGTTAGAGGTCGACCCTGTGGCCTCGAAGCTGATCCGCCGAATAGTCGACGACACCATAGCCGGGAAGCCATCGACCCAGATTGCGGCCGAACTGAACCGTGAGGGGTACCTGACTCCTTCCCAGTACTACCGGGCGCGGAGCGCTGGCTACTCGACGTTGCTTCGGTCGGAACTGCCAGCGGATCTGGATGTGAACCCGAAGCAGGAGCCGGGCAAGGTTCGCCGTCGCAAAGTCCGAACTGAGAACCCGTGGACTCAGACCCCTATTCGCAACATGCTCCGAAGCGACGCGATACGCGGGTACGTCCACCACAAGGGCGAACTAGTCCGTGACGATGACGGTATGCCGATCCAGCTAGCCGAGCCGCTGGTAACGCTGGATGAGTGGGAGTTGATCCAATCGACATTGGATCGTCGGCGCGACACCAACCGAGCGAAACGCCGGGTCAAGCTGAGTCCACTCGCTGGCGTAGCGGTCTGCCTCGGGTGCGGCTACACGCTCCACCACACCCGGAAGGTTGCCAGAGGGATCGAGTATCGGTACTACCGCTGCGAGAACAAGGACATCAGCGATATCCGGGCCGACTTTCTAGAGGATCTGGTGGGGGAACTGGTCGTAGACGAGATCGGGGATGTCGAAATCCTGGAACGGGTCTGGGTGCCTGGCGATTCGAGGGAGACAGAACTACGAGAGGCTATCGCGGCCGTAGACGATCTGGTTCGAGCCCTCAGCGGTGCCACGTCGTCGACCGTGCGGGACCGGATCCAGAAACAAATCAGTGCCTTGGACGCGAAGATTTCCGAGCTGGAGGCCACGCCAGCGCGTGAATCTCGATGGGAGTACAAGCCGACCGGCGGCGTCTACCGAGACGTGTGGGAGTCGTCGGACCTGGCAGGTAGGCGAGAACTTCTCCGGCGCTCAGGGATCACAGTGGCAGTGAGTCTCACCGGCATCGACGGTAAGCGGTCTGGGGACAACTCCGGCACCTTCGAGTACCGCGTGGACTTCCCCGCTGAGCTGATGGCGAACCTTGGTCACCCGAAAGACGACGAGCAGCTATGGAAGAAGATCAGCGGCTCGTTTATCCCCGTGTTCGAGCGCCGATCAGCCGCCGACATCGTCAGGACCGAAGCAACACCGTCGCGTGACGGTGCTTAAGAGAAGGGCAATCCAATGGAACTGGAGCTTGCGGTATCCAATCGGCTGTACGCGGTCGGCGGACCGGATCGGATCGAGGTCTACAGGTCCCCGGTGGTCAAGGACCGACACGATGTGTACCGGCCGGTGGCCGATTACATCCAGCGTCACGGCCTGGTCCTTGCGGCCAGCGACGTGCACGAAGACGATTCCATGTTCTTCGGTGAAGCTGCCTACTCGATCTACACCCAGACCCGGCCCGGAGCGCCGGCCGAGCACACCGGCAGCATGAGCATGTACATGGCCGCTCTCAGGTGCGGAATGAGCTTCGACGAGTACTTCGCTGTCCTGGTCGAAGACGGGATGATTCTGGAGCACCCGAACGGGGGTTACATTCCGTCACCGCATCCGAGCGTTGTCCCCAGGTACCCGGCGGCGCAATGACTATCACCTTGACCTCATTCGCCGGTGATGCGTTCCCGGCATTGATCGACCTGGAGCCGGACGGCGCTTTGTCGATCCTCACCGAGGACCGGAAAGGGTGTGGATCAGCTCATATAGCCGCCGCATATAACCACTTCGGCGGCCCGGCTATGAAAGAGCTGGAACACCGATACACCAGCGCTACCGGATACCCCCGAGTTCTCACAGTGTGGCGAGAGCTATAGCGGGCTGCTCTAAGGTTTGTGTGACCTACGGTCTATCTCTGCCCGGATCAGCCTTCGGGCATCCTCACCGGTGACAGCCTGCCGGGCCAGCGTCTCGAACGCTCGGGCGTACAACGCAATCTCTCGGGGCTGGGTGATCGTCAGCTCTGCCGTGATGGCCTCCACCATCACCATGCGGTCATCGAACATGACGAAGTTGGTTGCGGGGGTGAGCCATTCAGCACCGGCGGGGACTATCCCGAACAGCATCCGGGGCAGGCCGATAACGGCTAGGAGCCGGTCCAACTGGCCGGCCATGACCCCATCGTTCCCCACGGTCGTAGCCAACGACTGTTCGGTGATCAGGATATGGAACCGGTGATCACCGTGGTACAGGACTTTTTGCTGTTCAAGCCGTTTCGAGACGCCTTGGTCTACGTCGTTGGGTACCCGGTAGAACTCGGTCACCCGGCGTAGCACGGCTGCGGCGTAATCCGCTGTTTGCAGCATCCCCGGAATCAGCACCGGTTCATAGATCCGCATAACCTTGGTCTGCTCGGCCAACGTCACCGACTGTTGCTGTCGGCGCTTGGTGCCAGCGTGTAGCAGCCGCTTGAATTCGAGGTACGCCGATTCGATATTTCGGACCGTTGCAACGAGGTCGGGTAGCTGGCTTTCGGTGCCGGTGTGAGTGCAGTACGCGTGTAGTTGCGCCTCGGTCGGGGTTCGGTTCCCGGTCTCGATCTTGGACACCAAGGACTCGTGCCAGCCCGCCAATGCGGCGAGCTGGCGACCTGTGAGTCCGGCATCCTTCCTGATCTCGCGTAAGCGCTGTCCGAGCGCTTGACGCTGTTCGTGAACCGAGTTGGTCACAGCGTGGAGTGAGCGAACTCGGCGTAAGGCGTAGCAATCTCCCAAAGTCGCTGTCGGACGCTGCGGCAGCGGTCAACCGTGTGCGGGTCGTCGGTTACACCGACACCGATGGCCCGGCCGGAGCCGTCAACGAGGTTGTAGGCGACCACCGAGTCATCGAACAGCCACCAGTCATCCGAGGGGACATCACCGGCCCGGTGCCGAGCCAGATACCGAATGTCCTCCCCGGCGTGCTGGTTCTCCGGTGTGATCGACAACAGCCAACGGTGATAGTCGGTCAAAGGCACCGTGACGACACGGACCCGTGAGACTGCTATGCCCTTGCTGGTGGCGTCCCGCATAAGGTCCAGCCACGGCCGGAACCATTCGTAGTCGTCATCGTCGTGACCGTCCAAGAACCGCTCGAGTTGCGGGTCTTCTTCGGCTACGTCGTACGCGTCCTTGGTCTCGAGATGGAACGCCGAGCGCTCAGCTTGCCGGAACAGATCCAGAAACGCTTCGCCTTGCAGCAGCCGCACCGTAGAACTCCCTTGCTCGCTTCGGCACCTCGATAGCCGTTTCGTCGTCGGCTAGGTCGAGTTGCCCCAGTACATCCGGCTCGGTGATCGGCCGGCCCGAGACCGTGAACGTACCTCGCCCGGTGTCGGTCAACTCTGCCCCGATGAACGTATCGGGCTCAGCGAACCCGAGCAGCAGGTGAGGTATCTCGATTGTGCCGGTTTCGCCGGTCTCCCAGCCTTGGACCAGGTACGTGTCCTGGTCGGTGGCGTACAACGTCGGGCAATGGCCGCCACCTGATCCACCTTTGCCGAGGAACTTTAAGCGCATGATCCTTGCTCCCGTCTAGGAGTGTGACCGTGTGTGACACCCCCGTGGTCAATGGTGCCGCATTCAAACCGGCTGTATGCCCCGTACAGCGAAGTTCTGTCAAGTTCCGTCAAGTTAGTAGCAGCAGAGGTTCCGGGCTCCCTAACGTCGGTTCTCAGGCCGCCGTGCCGGGTGTGAGAGGTCCCCGGCACGGTGCGCTTGCCAACAGAGCCACCGAGAGAGGGCGAGTTATGCCGCATTACTTGGTTCGGTCGCATTGCTGTGGTGCGGGTTGGATGGTCGTGGTTCCGTGCATCGGCACGCAGACGTACGTCACGGACAAGCGCGACATCGAGCCGACCGCGCGGCGGCTACTGGCGCAGATGACGGGATTCGCGCCGGAACAGATTCACCTGGACTTGACTGCTGGTCGGGTAGTCGACAACGCCGAAGAGCTTGCAGCAGCCCGAAGCTGTAGCGACGCTCGGGCATTCACCCCGGCCGAACATGCCGCTTGGCTGGCCCGGAATACGCACTAGCCCTCATCGTCGGTTCGTGACCGGGCCTAGGCCCTCTAGTGAAGTACATCACAATCTAGTCAGGTTCTTGAAAAATCACCCCTACTTATATAGTGAGGGAGGGAGCGACAGCGACCGACCGAACGCTAGAGTCCTCGCAGAGGACGATGAACTAGAAGGACCCTGTAGGGCTTGAGGTGCTCCCCAGAGTCGTAGACTCTTACCGCTTCTCTAGTTACTCTGATCACAAAAATGGTAACATTCCGGCATACGTGAGCGTGTCGATTGAAGAATCGCCCCTATCTATTTAGTGAGGGGTAAAACTGTCCCCGTATGTAGTTGGTGGGAATCGAAGACTCCTAATTCAGTTACCTCGCCCACATCAGGTGTCGAAGCCTCGAAGATGGAACCTACCTACATAGTGAGGGCCTAGCGGCCGAACCGGCTGCCCTATCGTGAAGTACGTCACAATCTAGGGAGAAGCTAGAGAAATAGAACGTATATATAGAGTGAGGGAGAGAAGCGACCGAACGCTAGAGTCCTCCACACGCCCGGCGTCATCTCGACGGCCGGGCTTTTTTATGCACTCGAACCATGATGTCATCAGGAGGTGAGATGAACCAGGATAGGTGGTGCCCGAACGGACACCGGATACGGACGGCAAGTGACCGTGATACGCAAGGGTATTGCCGGATGTGCCGCCGGGCGGACACCGCCCGTAAGCAGAAACAAGCGCGTGCAGCGCTGCGAATCATTACAGCGTTGAGGGACCGCCGGGAACCGGACCCCGCTGATTTCGATCAGATCGGATGATTTGATTCGCGTCAACCCTGGTTGGCCGTCGAGGCCCTGGACGCCAGGTAGACGAACGAGAACCTATAACCGCATACCGAAGTAACCCCCGAGTCCTAGCGATCCGCTACGGGCTCATTCTTATGTCTGGAGAACCTTGCGTGAGTCACAAGATCCAAGTTCTTAGTTCCCGCGACGGGAAGATCCTGTATCGGATCGGTACAACGACTAATTCGAAGACGCTGATATTCAACCGCGCGGAACTCTCCGCGCTGGTGTCCGATATCCATACTGTGCTTGGAGGCACTGAAAATGACCGAAAAGACCCCTAAGTTTTCCAAGCTCGCTTGGTTGAAGAACCTCGCCGGCGCAGACCTCACCGATGGCGAGTACCGAGTTCTCGTCACGATCTTCAACTACTCGGACGGGTCCGGTCGGAGGTCCTACGCGGGGCAATCCCGACTGTCGGAGGATACCGGGAAGAGCGACCGGCAGATCCGTCGCATAATCCCGGAGCTGATCCGTAAAGGATGGCTCACCGAGGTCCGTAAGGGTAGCGGCCGATCCGGCATGGCATCGGAGTTCCAACTCAGAACACCGGACATCGACGGTAAGAATACCGGACATCTAGGGTATGAATACCGGACATTTGAGGTCGAAATACCGGACACACATGTCCGCCCATCAGATCCTAATCAGATCCAAATAACAGATCCTAAGAACAAGAGGGGGTCTAATGACCCCTCCGATGGATACCACGCGAGGGGTACAAGAGAAGAAGTCTCCAACCTAACCCCTTCGGGGGTCGGACCCTTCCCCGTAGTGACCCGTGAAACTGGAAGTCCGATAGGCTCGTCCGGCGAGCCGTCCGAACCATCCCCGTTGGAGGTCCCGACTATGGGTAATACATCAGGCTCGTCGGCTCGGCCATGCGGAGCCTCCCCGTATGCGTCGTGCAAGAAGGATCCGTTCGTGGATGACCACGAATGCTCTACACATGATGCCGACTCATCGAGAGTCACCGACGATTATTCGACGCGTGAGGGCTACCGCTCTCCATCGCGGCATCGATCCAAGTGCTTCAGTTCCTCGTGCCGTGATTCCGATTGCGACGTTCACGGAGGATTCTCGAACATCGTGCCATTCTAAGCCCTTGGAATAACTAGGGGTGGGTAACTAGACCAAACAGAGCCGTTAGGCCCGTAGCTTTAACGCTGGGGGCCTTTTTTCATGCCCGGAGGGCGAATGACGTATTTCGAGAAGTATCGACGGAAGCCGACAGCTACTGATGAGGAACGCGAACGATTCGAGTTCTGGTTTTATAGCGAGCCTCATCAGCGGTATATCACCGCTGTCCGTGAGCGGGGCGGTACTCCGCTTGACGACCCCGAAGAAGCATTCGGGCTATTCCGTCGCAGATGGACTAGGCCGGATCCGCCGGCCGGGCCTGGTCTACACGTTGATCCGAGAAAGGCGGCGCGGTGAGGGGTCAAGAGTTGACAGTTTTTCTCGCTGTCGGCAACGGGCGTAGACCGACGTTCAGTATTTACGACCGGTGCCGAAAGATCCGGATTTCGGTGAGTCCTGAGCAGTTCCGGGAGTTCCTGGACCTTGCTGAAGAGAAGTATTCGAAGTTCGAAGAATGGAAGATCAAGCGCGATGCAACACAAACCGAACGGTGAGGTGACGGTCCGGCGGGACCTTGAGTATCCCGACCGTATCGAACTTATCAAATACTCGACATCCGGGAAGGTGATTCGGATGTACCTGAGCATCCCAGAGTTTCGGACATTGCTCGTGAAGTCGCTGGAATTCATCGAAAAAGAAGGGTTATGACAATCGTCTATTGGTCTGGTAACCGGAACCGAGATGACTTCGGTGAGGCTCTACAGCTTGTAGCGAGACGACGCAGGAAAGGCGACGCCTTAGGTGATGAAGGCGTGGTATCCGAAGCTACAAGACGGCGCGCGGATGACATCCAGTCGGCGCTAGCGCCTTTACTCGAAGGCTTGGATCAAGCCCAGGACATCAAAGATATGTCGCGTGAGCCGTCACGTGACAGTTACTAGGAAGTGTGAACCCCGATGAATAACCGCGCTCGCTCTCTCAAAGAGAGCTTGGAAAGCCTACTCAATTCCGATTCGCGTGAGGTCCGCAAGGTCGAGGAGACTACGCGGGTATCTCGTAAAAACCTCAGGCAAGCGCTGCTCGATGAGTTGTCCGATGCTGGATGCGAGACGAAGAACCACACGCATTCCAAGGATCGCGTGGTAGTTGATCCTGCTGTGGAAAATCTCCTGAACCTTGCCGCAAAGATCGAGCGTGAGCGAGAGATGGAGGCCCAGCAGGGTGTCGGGGACGCCTTGACCATGCGCCCTGCCGGTGATTCAGGATCCCTGAACTCCAGTTTTAAATACTTGGAGGGTTAGAACCTCCGAATATCCATTAATTCGGGGCTGCCAACAATGGCGGCCCTTTGTTGTATCTAGAGAAAGAATCAACCGTGTACGAATTTCACGACGCTTACCAGGATCACACCAGCCGTGCCCGACTCGTGGCAGCCAACGGCGGTTCCCTGTCGAAGAAGTGGCTTCAGATCGATGCCAACTACGACGCTTACAAATATCGCCAGGTCAGCTACGTCCATGACCTGACTCAGGCGGTCATCAATGGCGAGCCGGAATCCCGGTTGAATGACCTGCACACCTTGGCTATCGCCACTGCCGTGGGCAGCCAGCAGGGTACGCACACATGGCAGGTCGCTGGTACTGCTGAGAGCCTAATCGACCAGCAGGTTAAGCAGCAGGTCACTGCCGCTCTGGTGCAGGAGTACAACAAGACCAGCGCAGAGAACTTCAAGGCGGTCGGTGCTCACCTCGGTCTCAATCTCCAGCAGTTCCGTGCACTGGCCGAGCAGATCGATCCTGATGCCGACCCGTCCACGCTGGTCGGTAAGCCGATGGAGATTCAAACAGCGTGGATGAAGGCTGGCGACCTGGTCGCTGAGATTGAGGCCGGGTTCAACGCTTTCCGTGCCGCTGCCGCCCTCGAGGGGCGTGTGCTGACGACGCTCGATCAGTGTGTGGGTTTGGTGTGCCCAACTACAGGTACGGGTGCCGAACGTCGAGCGCTGTGGGAGGCATGGGATTCCAAGGGGCGTGGTGGTAAGTGGTCTGCCTTGCTCAAGGCGGGTATCGAGGTCAAGCCGATCAGCTCGGTGCGTGAGTACAAGGCGTATGCGCGGCCTACCGAGGTGAATAAGACCGAGCGCGTCAATGGCGGATGGCGACAGACCTGGGTCGATTCCGAAGACGCTGAGATTCAGATCGTCAAGTGGTGACCATCCAGGCGTGATTCGGGCCGGAGGTTTCTGCCCTCCTCCGGCCTCTGGGGTGGGTGGGGTACCCCTCGGCGGGGTGCCTGACGCTCTCTTGGCATACCGTCAAAAATACCCCCGTCCCGTATATATCGACCGTAGAGCAAAAGCCCTGGTCAGAACCTTGGCGTGCGTGGCCTTCTTTCGGCCCTGGACCGGGCCAAATTCGCTAGTTATCGAATCGTTACCTTGATTGGAGAGGCCGTTCATGGCTGTCAGATCGTCCGGAGATATTCGCCGCAGGCGCAGGGACTTGGACCGGCGGGACTACCGCCGGGCCGCTGCCCGGCTTCGGCAACAGAACAATGCGTGTTGGATCTGCGGAGAGGATATCGACCTGGACCTTCCGTACACCGACGCCCGGAGTTTCACCGCTGATCACGTCGCCCCGGTGAGCCTGGGGGGTCACCGGCTCGGCGAACTCCGTGCCGCCCATCGGGGCTGTAACGCTCGCCGGGGCAACCGAGTAGTGCGGGTGCCTATGCACAACCACGAGCCGGGTGAAGGCCCGGAACGGTGGGGTGGCCGGCAAGGTTTGCCGTTATCCCGGAACTGGTGGGGCGCACCCACTGATCGATTCGACGCAAGCGGGTATCCGCGTGGCTGATTTCCCATCAGGGCTGGTGCGGGGTGAGGGGGATATCCCTCCACGGGACCTGTACGCAGTGTTCAAAGACGGCGGATTCACAGGATAACGAATCGCTGGCTGAGGCGATCGAGATTTCTTGGCATGGACCGTTCCCGACTACGGATCTGGGGCCTGCCGAGTGGTCCGAGATGTATCGGAAGGCTCGTTCGTTCGTGCGTATCGAAACCCCACCAGGCGAAGGTGATCTTTACCGTGGTTGTAACCCGGAATTCAAGCGAGGTATGTCTTGGACTAGTGAGTTCAGGGTCGCTGAAAAATATGCGCGGACTCATGCCATGCGTACCGGTGAGGGTCAAGTTTACTCCACGCCAATGATTACCAGGCACGATGTGTTGGGTTTCTATGACGATAAACAAGAATTTGTACTGAATCCGCGCGGGTTGATTATTTCCCCGGTAGATATGCCGATTACGGGCGGCGTCCCGCCGTCCATGTCGAAGTGGTGGGTATCCCGAAACCCGTGGTAGATGCTAGCTAGATGTTGCGCGGGCGGACCGATGCCCGCAGGGAGGGCGGTTGGGCTGGATCCCGTGAACCACGAGTGCCCAGGCACCAGGTGAACTAGCCCTCAGGCGAAGAGGTTCTTGCGCGCACTGACGAGAGCCTCTCGCGCCGTAGAGAACGCGAGCGGGTCGGAGCTATACTCCGGCCCTCCGGAAGTGTCATTGGTGACTGCTGAGACCGCCTCGGCGGCCTCGTTCATGCCATAGAGCTCCAGCATGGCTGCGATGTTGTCAAGGTGTTCGAACGCCGCATCCTCAAGCTGCGCCACATCTGCCGCCTCTGGCGATGGGGAGACCCACCTCTTCAAATACGCGTTCTCGAAGTCGTTCAGGGCTGCAAGCGCGGACGCGAGTACTTCCAGCGCCGCTTTCCGATGCTCCCCTCGTCGCTGCTCGCGAATGTTCAGCAGCACGCCCCGATACGCAACGGCCGCTGCCGTAAGGGCGAGAAGGCCAGCGATGAGGGTTGCCCACGGCTGAGTAAGAGTCACGCCGCGACGATATCGGCGGGGTACGACAGGTTCGACGACAACGGATTTCGCCTCACTCGAGATTCGGCCTGGGTTCTGGTACGTTCGCCTACACAAGTCAGCCCCGGCCGGTGCGCCAACACCTTCCGGGGCCTGGGCGAGGAACTGAGGTAAGCAGTCCGACGCCGTGAGCGGGAGTTTAGTGCCCGCTTCACGTATTCGGCTATTCAGCCACTCTCTCCCTACCTTGGCGCTGTGTGCCCGTAGCGACCATTACGGGTAGACCGGCTTACCCCCGGTGCCGTCGCCCGTCAGAGGGGCTACAGCACTTATCCGATGACACAGAGCCGTACGTTAAGGCGGACTCGGAGTATCCCGGCGTGGTTGCCGGGCGGATCGGTGGGCGGCATCCAGGTTCCCTGTGCTCTGCGCTCTCCGGCCGGGCTCTGTGCAGTATCCCAGTCCCGGGGCACCGAGTAATCCCCGTGTGCCCGTGCGTACCAAGCAACCGAAGCGACCAACCGACCGGCGTGGCTCCTCGGCGTTAAGGGCGTTCCCGTGCCTTGCGGTACCGGGGTACCCCTGCGCTGCCCTTCGCTTCCCGCTCTCCCAGCGTAGGAGTTGGAGGACCTTTATCTATCTGTTGTGCGGAGCATGATGTTAGACTCATGGAACATCAGTCGGAACACGCCAACCATTCTGGGTGGGCCCGTCGAGACCCGATCACCCGGGTGGTGCGACGGCGAGAGCTTGTCGGTGGGGCCGGATACAGTGCGCCGCATGGTCAGCACATCGCACAATCCGGCGGGGGCGCAGCCGCCCGCACCAGGCTTCGCGCACGCCACGGCGGCCAAGGGCAGCACGATCATCCATCTGTCCGGGCAGGTCGGCGTCGATGAGTCGGGTGTGGTCGCCGAGGGGCTGGCGGCGCAGACGGCGCAGGCGTTGATCAATCTCGGCAAGGCGCTCGAGGCGGCGGGCGGGTCGGCGGCCGACCTGGTGAGCGTGCGGTTCTATGTGGTCGATTGGGATCCGTCGAAGTTCGAGGCGCTCGGGGCCGGTGGGGCGGCGGCGCGCGAGCACTACGCCTTCCCGGAGACCGCGGTGACGCTGGTCGGGGTCGCGGCGTTGTTCACTCCCGAGCACCTGATCGAGGTCGAGGGGGTCGCGGTCGTCGCCTAGGAAGCGGCCGACGGGGTGGTCGAAAGCCCTTGCGATGTCCAGCGCTCGCCGCAAGCGGCAGGTCTGCAACAATCGACGCGTGACCGATGCCGACACACCGACCGCCGAACGACGGCCCGGCGACAGTTGGGCGACGCAGTTCTTCCGCTGTCATCTGCCGATGGTGATCGTGGCGCTGGTCATCGTGGTGGCGATCGTGTTCGTGGCCTCGGAACGCTGGCGCCGCGGTGCGCTGTTCTTCGGCGGTGCGACGCTGCTGGCCGCGGCCTTCCGGCTGTGCCTGCCCACGGCGCGGGTCGGGTTGCTGGCGGTGCGTAGCAAGCCGTTCGACGTCGGCGCGCTGACGCTGCTCGGCAGCTCGATCGTGTTGATCGCGGCCACCATCAACACCCTCGGCGTCAGCTAGACTCCGCGGCGAGCTCAGCGCGCGTTGCGGGCCAGGTTCATGGTCTGGATCAGCAGCTTCGACACCGCCGCGGCCTCGGTGAGGAACCCGTCGTGCCCATCGCGGGAGTGCACGACCTCGAGCCCCTGACAGCCGGGCAGCCCGTCGGCCAGCTCCTGCTGGGTGTGGAGCGGGTACAGCCGATCGGAATCGACCCCACCGACCACGCACGGCACCGGCGTACTGGCCAGCGCCGCGGCGATACCGCCGCGTCCGCGCCCGACATCGTGCCGGTTCATGGCCTCGCTGAGCAGCACATAGGTCGCCGGATCGAAACGCTTGCACAGCTTTTCGGCCTGGTACTCCAGGTAGCTCTGCACCGCGTACCGGCCGCCGCGCCACGGATCCTCATCGCCCTGCGGCCGGTTCTCGAACCGGTGGTCCAGCTCGGCCTCGGTGCGGTAGCTCAGATGCGCGATGCGCCGGGCGATGCCCATCCCGGTGGTCGGCGCGCGACCGGTGTCGTGATAGTCGCCGCCCTGCCAGTCCGGGTCGGCCTGGATGGCCGCGATCTGAGTGGTCTGGGTGCCGATCTGATCGGCGGTCGCGCGGGCGCCCACCGCGAGCACCAGCGCCGACGCGACCCGCTCGGGCGCGCCGATCATCCACTCCAGCACCCGCATGCCGCCCATCGACCCGCCGACCACGGCGGCCAGCCGCTCGACGCCGAGCCGGTCCAACAGCGCGGCCTCGGCGGTCACCTGGTCACGGATGGAGATCTCCGGGAACCGTGAACCCCACGGCTTGCCGTCCGGCGCCGGCGAGGACGGCCCGGTGCTGCCCTTACAGCCGCCGAGCACGTTCGTCGCCACGATGCACCACTCGTCGGTGTCCAGCGGCGCGCCGGGCCCGACCATGCCCTCCCACCAGCCGGGCTGCGGGTGGATCTCGTCGGGCCCGCCGACCACGTGGGAATCGCCGGTGAGGGCGTGCTCCACCAGCACCACGTTGTCCAGGCCGGGCGACAACTCACCCCAGCGCTGCACGGCCAGGTGCACGTCGGGGACGGTCGCGCCGTTCTCCAGCGCGATATCCCCGACGGCGATGATGCCGAGGCGCCCGTCCGGCGGCGGCAACTCGGCCGCCGTCAGGCGGGGGCTGCTGTGGTCGGCGCTCACGGTCACGTCGCCGCCGCCGTCAGTCCGGCCCGCAGGTCGGTGAGGATGTCGTCGATTCCTTCGATGCCGACGGCGAGGCGGACGAGTCCGGGGGTGACGCCTGCGGCGAGTTGTTGTTCGGGGGTGAGTTGGGAGTGGGTGGTGGAGGCGGGGTGGATGACCAGCGACCGCACGTCGCCGATGTTGGCGACGTGGGAGTGCAGGGTCAGCGCGTCGACGAATTTCTTGCCGGCGTCGACCCCTCCGGCCAGTTCGAACGACACGATCGCCCCGACGCCTTTGGGGGCGAGTTGGCGGCCGCGTTCGTACCAGGGTGAGGAGGGTAGTCCGGCGTAGGCGACCGATTCCACCTGCGGCTGTTCGGTGAGGAACTGGGCGACAGCGACCGCGTTGGTGACGTGGCGTTCGATGCGCAGGCTCAGGGTTTCGATGCCTTGGGCGATGAGGAAGGCGTTGAACGGTGAGATGGCCGAGCCGAGGTCGCGCAGGAGTTGGACGCGGGCTTTCAACGCGTAGGCGGGGGCGCCGAGGTCGGCGAAGACCGCGCCGTGATAGCTGGGATCCGGGGTGGTGAACCCGGGGAAGCGGGACTGACCGTTGGTGTCGGTGGTGGTCCAGTCGAAGGTGCCGCCGTCGACGATCACCCCGGCGACCGCGGCGCCGTGGCCGCCGAGGTATTTGGTGGCCGAGTGCACCACGATGTCGGCACCGTGCGCGAGGGGCTGGATGAGGTAGGGGGTGGCGACGGTGTTGTCCACGATCAACGGCACCCCGGCCGCGTGCGCGACCGCGGCGATGCCGGGGATGTCGAAGACCACGCTGCTCGGGTTGGCGATGGTCTCGCCGAAGAAGGCCTTGGTGTTGGGCCGCACGGCGGCCTTCCACTGCTCCAGATCGTCGGGGTCGTCCACGAACGACACCTCGATGCCGAGCTTGGGCAGGCTGTAGCGGAACAGGTTGTAGGTGCCGCCGTACAGGTGCGGGCTGGACACGATGTGATCGCCCGCACCGGCCAGGTTGAGAATCGCGAAGGTCTCCGCGGCCTGCCCCGACGCCACCAGCAGCGCCGCGACACCGCCCTCGAGGGCGGCGATGCGCTGCTCCACCGCGTCCTGGGTGGGGTTCATGATCCGGGTGTAGATATTGCCGGGCTCGGCCAACCCGAACAACGCCGCCGCATGATCGGTATCGCGGAACGCGTAAGAGGTCGTCTGATAGATCGGCAGTGCACGGGCACCGGTGCCGGCGTCGGGGACCTGACCCGCGTGGATCTGCTTGGTCTCGAACGACCAGGAAGCGGTGGGATCGGGCGTGGTGGTGTCGGTCAAGGAAGGCTCCAGAAGGTGTTCGCCGGGATTACGGGGTTATCTGTGCGCAAGCGACAAACGACAACAACACATCTCGGTGACCTCCTACGTGCGCGCTTGCTTCCGGCTCTCGGAAGCCCGGTCCTCACCCGGAGCACCCCACCGCTGCAGGAGGGTTGCCGTCCAGCTAGCCGGGGCTTTGCACTGGCTCTCATGACCTGACCGACATCGTAACCGGCGGGCCCGCGCGACCCGAACCCCGCCTTCCCATGTCCGGGATCGGAAGGGGGTGACCTGCGGCGGAATCGGTGGCGGACCGTAATCCGCCTCACACCCTGCCCTACCCGCGCGGTGAGATAGCCACCAGCAGTACGCTTGTCTTGTTTGCACCAGACGTCTCGCGGACAACACGAGGCGTATACGTTGTCTGTTGAACAGCTGGGGTCCGCTCACAAGCGTGTTCGCCTGGCCGTGCAATGAGGGCACCATCCTAGGAGGACACGAAGATCCATGTCCAAGATCAAGGTTGAAGGCACCGTCGTAGAACTCGACGGCGACGAGAT
Source organism: Nocardia cyriacigeorgica GUH-2 (assembly GCF_000284035.1). Classification (NCBI taxonomy): domain Bacteria; kingdom Bacillati; phylum Actinomycetota; class Actinomycetes; order Mycobacteriales; family Nocardiaceae; genus Nocardia; species Nocardia cyriacigeorgica. The sequence goes on from NC_016887.1 coordinate 1,113,626, forward strand.
GACCCGGATCATCTGGCAGTTCATCAAGGACAAGCTGATCCACCCGTACCTCGATGTGAACCTCGAGTATTACGACCTCGGCATCGAGTACCGCGACAAGACCGACGACCAGGTCACGGTCGACGCCGCCAACGCCATCAAGAAGCACGGCGTCGGCGTGAAGTGTGCCACCATCACCCCCGACGAGGCCCGGGTCGAGGAATTCGGTCTCAAGAAGATGTGGCGGTCGCCCAACGGCACCATCCGCAACATTCTCGGCGGCACGATCTTCCGCGCGCCGATCATCATCTCCAACGTTCCGCGCCTGGTGCCCGGCTGGACCAAGCCGATCATCATCGGCCGTCACGCCTTCGGTGACCAGTACCGCGCCACCGACTTCAAGGTGTTCCAGGGCGGCACCGTCACCCTGACCTTCACCCCCGACGACGGCAGCGAGCCGATCGTGCACGAGGTCGTGAAGATGCCCGAGGACGGCGGCGTCGTCATGGGTATGTACAACTTCAAGAAGTCGATCGAGGATTTCGCGCGCGCGTCGTTCAACTACGGGCTGCAGCAGAACTACCCGGTCTACATGTCGACGAAGAACACCATCCTGAAGGCCTACGACGGCATGTTCAAGGACACCTTCCAGGAGATCTTCGACGCCGAGTTCAAGAGCCAGTTCGACGCGGCGGGCCTGACCTACGAGCACCGCCTCATCGACGACATGGTGGCCTCCTCGATGAAGTGGGAGGGTGGCTACGTCTGGGCCTGCAAGAACTACGACGGCGACGTGCAGTCCGACACGGTGGCGCAGGGCTTCGGTTCGCTGGGCCTGATGACCTCGGTGCTGCTGACCCCGGACGGCCAGACCTGTGAGGCCGAGGCCGCGCACGGCACCGTCACCCGGCACTACCGCCAGCACCAGCAGGGCAAGCCGACCTCGACCAACCCGATCGCGTCGATTTTCGCCTGGACCCGCGGCCTCGAGCACCGCGGCAAGCTGGACAACACCCCCGAGGTGATCGGTTTCGCGCAGACCCTCGAAGACGTGGTCATCAAGACCGTCGAGGGTGGTCAGATGACCAAGGACCTCGCGCTGCTCGTCGGCGGTGACCAGGGCTACCTGACCACCGAGGAATTCCTGGCGGCGCTGGACGCCAACCTGGCGCGCGCCCTCCGCTGAGCCGATCCGCTCGGCCACGACCACTGCCGGCCGTGTGCCGCCCCACCGAGGCGCCGCGGCCGGCGGACAAGGGTCATGCTGGACAAACGGGCACCCCGCACATCATGCGGGGTGCCCGACGTGTATCCGGCAGCAGCGCATCCGGATTCTCGATGAGTGTGTTCCGGGGCTGAGCACGGCGGCGGCGCGAACCGCATCTCGTGGCCGCCTCTTGAACATACCGACCTGCATGTAAAGGTAGAATCTGCCGAATGGCCAGAACCGCACTCTCCAAGCCCGCGCGCCGCACTCAGGAGCAGCGCAGTAGTGAGATGCGGGTGCGGCTGCTCGACGCCACCATCGACTGCCTGGTCGAGTACGGCTACGCGGGGACGACGACGCCGCGGGTCGCCGAACGCGCCGGCGTCACCCGTGGTGCGCAGGTGCACCACTTCGGGTCCAAGAACGACCTGGTGGTGGCGGCCATCAGTCACCTCGCGCAGCGCCGGGCCGAGACCGCCATGCGCGATATGGGCCGGGTGGAGAACGTCGACGATCCGGTCGACGCCGCCCTGGAATTCCTCTGGGAGCTGCACCAGGGTCCGCTGTTCATCGCCACCGTCGAGCTGTGGGTGGCCGGGCGCACCGATCCGGTGCTGGCGGCTGCGATGGAGAAGGTAGAGCCGTTCGTCAACAACGCGGTCCTGCTCGCGGTGGCGCGATTCGTCCCGGATGAGGTGCGGCGCAAGGACGCCCGCGATTTCGTCTATACCGCGATGGACGCCCTGCGCGGCATCCTGATCTCGAACTTCATCGACCCCGATCCCGACCGGGCGCGCCGGCGCTGGGGTCGCGCCTGCGCACATCTGCGCACGATCGCGGCGGCGGCCCTCACACCGGCGGTTTCCCCGGAGTAGCGCCTCGTGCAGCCGATCGGCTCGGCGCCCGGTTCAGCGGGGTAACCGAGTCGCCGCAGTGCTCGCGTCCGCCGCCGGCCGATGAGTTCCGGCTGGGTCCCGCCTGCCGTGTCCTCGGTGGCCTGTCTTCGGAGTTGAACTCGAGTGCCGCCGCCGCGAGCTGCGTCCCGCGCATTCCTCCGCACCGGCATGTCAACGGCCCGGTGAGCGCGGCCGGCCATCGTGCGGCAAGTTGATGGGAATGTTCGCACCCTGCGCTCTACCGGTGGCGATCTGCCTTCCCTGGATAGATCTGCGCGCATCCCTTGCGGCCTTACATACACGCTTGTATGTTTGTTTGTGGCTGAACCGCGCGGCTGGCGCGGTTACCTGTGAGCGGCTTACGAGAACTTCGGAGTCGCACAAGCTGAGGAGTTCGATGGCGAACAAGGTCTACGTCGTCGGTGTCGGGATGACGAAGTTCGAAAAGCCCGGCCGGCGCAAGAACGAAGACGGCAGCGACTGGGACTACCCGGATATGGCGCGCGAGTCGGGCACCAAGGCCCTCGCCGATGCCGGAATCGACTACCGCGAAGTGGAACAGGCCTACGTCGGCTACGTCTACGGTGAGTCGACCTCCGGCCAGCGCGCGGTCTACGAGCTGGGCATGACCGGTATCCCGGTGGTCAATGTCAACAACAACTGCTCCACCGGTTCCACCGCGCTCTACCTTGCGGCGCAGGCGATTCGGGGCGGCTTGGCCGAGTGCACGCTGGCGCTCGGTTTCGAGCGGATGAAGCCGGGCTCGCTGGAATCCACCTGGGACGACCGCGAGCAGCCCATGGGCAAGCACATTCTGGCGCTGGCCGAGATCTCCGAGGTGCTGTTCCCGGTGGCGCCGTGGATGTTCGGCGCGGCCGGTCGCGAACATATGAAGCAGTACGGCACCACGCCGGAGCATTTCGCCAAGATCGGCTACAAGAACCACAAGCACTCGGTGAACAATCCGTACTCGCAGTTCCAGGACGAGTACACGATGGACGACATCCTCGGCGCGCGGATGATCTACGACCCGCTCACCAAGCTCCAGTGCTCGCCCACCTCCGACGGCTCCGGCGCGGTGATCCTGGCCAGCGAGGCGTTCGTGGACTCGCACGATCTGGCCGGACAGGCCGTGGAGATCGTCGGGCAGGCCATGACCACCGACTTCGCCTCCACCTTCGACGGCACCGCCAAGAACATCATCGGCTACGACATGAACGTGCAGGCCGCCCGCCAGGTCTACGACCAGGCCGGCCTCGGCCCGGAGGACTTCCAGGTCATCGAGCTGCACGACTGCTTCTCCGCCAATGAGCTGCTGCTCTACGAGGCGCTGGGCCTGTGCGGTGAGGGCGAGGCGGCCAAGCTGCTCGACGCCGACCAGACCACCTATGGCGGCAAGTGGGTCGTCAACCCGTCCGGCGGCCTGATCTCCAAGGGCCACCCGCTGGGCGCGACCGGCCTGGCGCAGTGTTCGGAGCTCACCTGGCAGCTGCGCGGCACCGCCGACAAGCGTCAGGTCGAGGGCGTCACCGCCGCCTTGCAGCACAACATCGGTCTCGGCGGCGCCGCCGTCGTCACCGCCTACCAGCGCGCCGTGCGCTGATCCGACCACCCGAATTCCGCCGCGACACCGCGGAACCGTACTCGACGAGGAGCACGACCATGGGTCATATCGACGCCACCAAGAACCTCAACGCCGCCCCGGACGCCGTCTGGGCCGTTGTCTCCGACACCTCCACCTGGGACAAGTGGTTCACCATCCACGAGCGCTGGATGGAGGAGCCGCCCGCCACCCTGACCGCGGGCGCCAAACTGGTCGCCAAGATCTTCATGCTCGGCATGGCCAACAAGATCGAATGGGTGGTCGAGAGCGTCGACGCCCCCAACAAGCTGGTGCTCAGCGGCACCGGCATGGCCGGGGTGAAGGTGCGCTTCTCCTTCGAGATCCAGCCGGAAGGTGCAGGCAGCAAGTTCTCCGTCGACGGTGATTTCGAGGGTGCGCTGATCAAGGGCGCGCTCGGCAAGGCGGTCGAGAAGGACGGCGCCAAGCAGCTGGACAAGACCCTCGAGCAGCTCGACGCGCTGGCGTCGGCCTGAACGCGGACGCGCGCATGACGACCGGAACAGCGGGCACCAGCGTCGAATTCGACGATTCGGGCCTGAACGTCTGGAGCGACGAGGAGCGTTTCGAGGTCACCGCGGAGCGCATCGCCGAATACGCGGCCGCGACCAACGACCCGATCCCGGCGCATCTGGCGGGCGAGGTGGCCTCGCCGGTCTTCGGCATCGTCCCGGTCTTCGAGGCCATGATGATGCCGGTGATCGACGTGGTGCCGATGGACATCTTCGGCCGGGTGGTGCACGGGGAGCAGGACTTCCACTTCCACCGCCCCATCCGTCCCGGCGACAAGCTGGTCTCGCGGGCCAAGGCCATCGGCTACGAGGGCCGCGAGAACGGGACCACGATCACCATTCTCATCGAATGCCGCACCGAGGACGGGGAACTGGTCAACGAGCAGTACCTGACCGCGTTCTTCCGCAATATCGATGTCGGCACCAAGGTCGGCGAGCAGGCGCCGGCGCACAAGTTCGATCCGGCGCTGGCCGAGCAGCCGCCGCTGGCGACGGTCGCCCACCATGTGGACGACGACCAGACCTACCGGTACGCGCCCGCGTCCGGTGATCCGGTCCCGCTGCACCTCGACGAGCAGGTCGCCAAGGACGCCGGCCTGCCCGGCATCATCGCGCACGGGTTGTGCACCATGGCGATGTCGTCGTGGGGTGTGCTCACCGCCGTCGCCGGTTCGGATGTGCATCGGCTGAAGCGGTTCGCGGTGCGGTTTTCCAAGATGGTGTTCCCCGGCGACGATCTGGAGACCCAGATCTGGCGGGTCGGTGCCGAGGACGGCGCCACCACCTACGCCTTCCGGACCGCGCGCGGTGCGGACCTGGTACTCACCGACGGACTCGCCGTCGTCACCGACTGATTCCCACGCCGTGGCGGCGGACCGGACCGGCTGCCGCCACGGCGTTTTCCCTGAGCTGTGAAGGAGTTTCGACACATGGGTGCACTCGAAGGACGGGTCGCCGTCATCACCGGCGCGGGCCGGGGGATCGGCCGCGAACACGCGCTGCTGTTCGCCGCCGAAGGTGCCGCGGTGGTCGTCAACGATCTCGGCGGCAGCAATGCCGGCGAGGGATCCGACGCCGGCCCCGCCCAGGAGGTGGTCGACGAGATCGTGGCCGCCGGCGGGCGCGCGGTGGCCAATACCGCCAACGTCGCCACCTGGGACGGTGCCAAGCAGCTGGTCGATCAGGCCATCACCGAATTCGGCAAGCTCGACATCGTCGTCAACAATGCGGGCATCCTGCGCGACGGCTTCATCGCGGGCCTGGAGGAATCCCAGTGGGACGCCGTCATCGCGGTGCACCTCAAGGGCCACGCCGCCGTCCTGCATCACGCCGCCGCGCACTGGAAGCAGCAGAGCAAGGACGGTAACCAGCCCAACGCCGCGGTGATCAACACCGCCTCGGCCTCCGGCGTCACCATCCCCAACCCCGGCCAGGCCAACTACGGTGCCGCCAAGGCAGGCATCGCGGCGCTCACCCTGGTCGCCGCCGACGAACTCGAGCGCTACGGCGTGCGCGTCAATGCCATCGCGCCGATGGCCCGTACCCGGCTCACCCTCGCCACCCCCGGCATGGGCGCGATCTTCGCCGCCGAGGTCGAAGAAGGCGAGTTCGACGCGTTCAGCCCGGCCAACATCTCCCCGCTGGTGGCCTACCTGGCCTCGGAGAAGTGCCCGCTCACCGGCAAGGTTTTCGCAGTCCAGGGCGGCGCCATCTCGGAGCTGGCAGGCTGGCATGACGTGAAGACCATCGAGGCCGACGGGCCGTGGCTGATCGACGATATCGCCGCCCGCCTGCCTTGAGCGCAGCACCGAGCACAGGAGAACAACGATGTTCGAATGGTCCGAGACCGACGAGATGATCCGCGAGGCGGTGCGGACCTTCATCGACAAGGAAGTCCGCCCGCACCTCGACGCCCTCGACAGCGGTGAGATGCCGCCGTATCCGATCCTGCGGAAGTTGTTCGCCGACTTCGGCATCGAAGCGATGGGCGCCGAGGCGGTGGCCAAGATGCTGGCCAAACAGCGCAAACGGGAGGAAGCGCTGGCGGCGGGGGAGGAGCTGCCGGAGAAGAAGTCCGCGGTCGGTTCGAGCCCGTTCGCCGGCCAGGAATCGCTGATGGCGGTGCTGATCGGGGAGCTGTCCGGGGTGTGCATGGGTCTGGTGACGGCGCTGGGCGTCAGCATCGGGCTCGGCGCCACCACCATCATGTCGCGCGGCACGCTGGCGCAGAAGGAGCGCTGGCTGGCCGACATCGTCACCTTGAAGAAGGTGGCGTCGTGGGCGATCACCGAGCCGGATTCCGGTTCCGACGCCTTCGGCGGCATGAAGACCTACGTCAAGCGCGACGGCGAGGACTACATCCTCAACGGCCAGAAAACCTTCATCACCAACGGTCCCTACGCCGACGTGATGATCGTCTACGCCAAGCTCGACGAGGGTGACGCCGGCGTCGACAAGCGCGACCGCAAGGTGCTGACCTTCGTGCTCGACAAGGGCATGGAGGGCCTCACCCAGGGCAAACCGTTCAAGAAGATGGGCCTGCACTCCTCGCCCACCGGTGAGCTGTTCTTCGACAACGTGCGGGTGGGCCGGGACCGGCTGCTGGGCGAGACCGAGGAACACAAGGGCGGCGACGGCCGCGATAGCGCACGGTCGAGCTTCACGGCCGAACGCGTGGGCGTGGCGTTCATGGCGCTGGGCATCATCAACGAATGCCATCGGCTGTGCATCGACTACGCCAAGAATCGCAAGCTGTGGGGCCAGGAGATCGGTCGCTTCCAGCTGGTGCAGCTCAAGCTGGCCAAGATGGAAGTCGCGCGGATCAATGTGCAGAACATGGTGTTCAGCGTGCTAGAACGCGGCCGGGCCGGTAAGCCGCCGACGCTGGCCGAGGCGTCGGCGATGAAGCTCTACGCCTCCGAGGCGGCCACCGAGGTGGCGATGGAGGCGGTGCAGCTGTTCGGCGGGAACGGGTACATGACCGAATACCGGGTCGAGCAGCTGGCCCGCGATGCCAAGTCGCTGATGATCTATGCGGGCAGCAATGAGATTCAGGTGACCCACGTGGCCAAGGGGCTGCTGGCTTAGCGGCAGTGACGTGCGAACGCCGCCCACCGAACAGGGTGGGCGGCGTTCTGCTGTCTAGCGAGCCGCGGTCTGCCTCAGCTGAGGGCGCCGTTGTAGTCCGGGAGTTTGAACGTCAGCTCGGCGTGCCCGCCCGCGAGATCCGACGCGCTGTTGCCGATATTCGCGACGATCGTGTACCCGTCGGATTCGATGTCGATGCGGGCGCCGGTCTTGTACTGCTCGAGGCCCGTCGAACCGGCCGAGAGCGTGGTGAGCGGGCTGCCGTAGAGGCCGTCGACCGGGTAGCCGACGCTGGTCAGGTTGTGCTGGGTGTAGCCGTTCACCAGCTCGGGGCGGCCGGTCACGAAGATGATCGCCGCGCCCTGGCCCTTCGCCCAGGTCGCCAGCCGCAGCATCGGATCGATGGCCGGGATGATGATGCCCGGGTGGTACTGGGTTTCCAGCGACGTGTTGTCGATATCGAGCACGATGGCGGGGCGGGTGGCGCCGGGCAGGCGTTGCGCCAGTGCGGTGCGGGCCTGATCGACCACCGTCTGGACCTCGGCGATCCAGTCCGCGTACGACGGGAGGCCGGAGCTGGAACCGGCGGTGGGGTCGGAATCGCTGGAATCCGTGCGGGATTCGGAGTCGCGCGAGCGGGAATTGGGTGTCCGCGAGCGGTTTTCGTCGTCGGTTCGTGACGAGGAACCGGTGTCGTCGTCGGAGCGTGAGGACGAGCCGGTGTCCCTATCCGAGCGCGAGGATGAACCGGTGTCATCGTCCGACGACGATCCCGAATCGCTGGAACCCGACGCCGAACCTGATTTACCCGAGCCCGACGAGGACCCGGATTTCCCTGAGCCCGAAGACGATCCGGACTTCGCCGATCCCGACGCGGACCCGGACTTCGCCGACCCCGACGCCGAACCGGATTTCGCGGACCCGGACGCCGAACCGGTCTCGCCGGGGAGAATCGACGAACCGGTATCGGCCAGTGCAGGCAGCGGAGCGATGAGGGTGACGGCGACGCCGAGAGCAACGCCTGCGATGGAGCGCTTCATGTCCGGACGGTAACGCCCGGAAACTATGAATCGCTGGCGTTTCACAATCCCGAGACGAGCCCGTGATCTGTTGGGCCGGTCCTGAATCGCTCGGTGTCGCGCCCCTTGGCTACGCTGATGTGCCGGATTCGAGTTCAAGGGGGGCGTCATGCGGGTGCGATCACCGCGGAAGTTCTGGTCCATCGCCACTGTCACGGCGGCAGCACTGGTCCTCGCCGGATGTGAAGGCGACGAAGGCATTCCCGCCGCTTCGCCGACAACCACCTCGGCGGCCCCCACCACGACCACCACGGTCGCCGAACCCGCCCGTCCGGACATCGCCAGCCTGCCCACCTGCGATGCGATCGCCGACCGGCTCGGGCGCCCGGCCCTGACCGACGCCACCCAAATCGACCATGACCCGGGTGGATACAACAACCGTGGCGTCTACCGGGTCTGCACCTGGAAGTCGGGCACTGTGGACGTGGAGGCCGGCGTCCTGCGTTACCCCACGGAGCCGCTGGTCGACGCGAGTTTCACCAATCTGATGATGCTGTGCCCCGGCGAACCCGCGCCGCCGATCGGGAGCGCGCAGCGGGCGGCCACCTGCGAATCCACGCGCAAGCCGGAATGCGGGGTCTTCCTGGATCAGGGCACGGCCTTCATCGACGTGTCGTGGGGTCGTGATCCTGCCGCAGATCCGTCGGCCTGCCAGGCCGACGTGATCGCGCTCGCCACCGCCGCCTCCGAGCTCGTCGGCTGAGCCCGCGGCATTCTTGGGGCGCTCTCAGCGCAGCTCAGGGGGCTATCAGGGTGGGCCGTTAAGCTCGGGCGAATGACGGCAGCACCAGGCACGTTGATCGCAGTCACGGACGATCTGGACGCGGTGACCACCCGCGGCCCCGAGGACGAACCCGCCGCGGCCGGGCTGGTGCGCGGGGACGTCGAGCGGGTGTGGGCCTCGGTGCAGGACTGGTATCGGCTGGGGACCACGCCGGCCATTCAGGTCTGCGTGCGGCGTCGCGGTGCGATCGTGCTGAACCGGACCATCGGCCACGGCTGGGGCAACGCCCCCGAGGACGGCCCCGACGCCGAAAAGATCCTCGCCACACCGGATTCCCCGTTCTGCGGGTTCTCCACCGCCAAAGGTGTGGCCGCGACGCTGATGTTCATGCTCATCGAGCAGGGCGCGTTCGGCGTGAACGACCGGGTGTGCGAATACATTCCGGAATTCGCGGCCAACGGCAAGGAATCGATCACCATCGGCGATGTGCTGTCGCATTCGGCCGGCGTGCCGTTCATGACACCGCCGTACAAGGCCGTCGACGTGGTGGTCGACGAGGAACTCGCCGTGCAGGCGCTCGCCGATCTGGTGCCCAGCTGGCGGCCCGGCCGCTTCCGCGTCTATCACGCGCTGACCAGCGGTTTGATCCAACGTCTGCTGGTGCGCCGGGCCACCGGCAAGCCGATGCGCGAACACCTCGCCGAGCAGGTCCTCGATCCGCTGGGCTTCCGGTGGACCAACTTCGGGGTGCGCCCCGAGGACGTCGACAAGGTCGTGCCGAGTGTGAAAACCGGACCCGGTCCGTCGCGGATCGCGAAGTTCCTGGCGCGCAAGGCGCTCGGCGGCGGCATGGGCGGTGCGGTGTCGAAGGAGGCGAACGCGGCCTTCCTCACCGCCGAACTACCGTCGGGCAACCTGGTGACCACCGCCTACGAGCTGTCCCGGTTCTACGAAATCCTCGCCCGCGGCGGCGAACTCGACGGTGTGCGGATCATCGAACCCACCACCCTGCGCGACGCCGTCCGCCCCGCCCACCGCATGCCCGGCGCCGCAGGCCGAGTTTCGTGCGCCGGCTTCGAATTGGGCGCCCGCCGCTCCAAATTCGGTCGCGACACCCAGCAACACTTCGGCCGCAGCGGCCTGACCACCCAATACGGCTGGGCCGACCCCGCCCGCTCCCTCTCCGGCGCCATCCTCACCAGCGGCAAAGCCACCACCGACACCACCCGCCCCTGGCACCTCGTCGCCCAGATCTCCGACCTCACGAGCTAGCCGGGCTGCCGAGAGTCACATGAGCGAGGGGTCGACTCGCGAAACGCCTCAGCCATGTGACTCTCGCCGGCTCAGACCGCGCGCAGGTGGCTGCGGCTGGCGTAAATGTGTTCGGCGATGAGGGTGGCGATGCGGTCGGGGGCTTCGAGCATGGGGACGTGGCCGACGCCGTTGACGATGATGCGGTCGGCGGAAGCGGGGAGTTGGCGCAGGTAGCGGCGGGCGTAGACGCGGTTGGGGATGATGCGGTCGGTTTCGGCCAGCAGCAGGCGGACCGGGGTGGTCAGCGTCGAGACGTCGTCCATGGCCGAGGCGCGCAGGCTGCCGAGGATCATCGGCACCATGGCCGGGCAGTGCAGGGCGGCGGTGATCATGGCGGCGAGGTCGGCGCGCGGCACCGCGGTGACGTTCTTGCTCAGCAATACCCCGACGGCCAGTTGGATGAGCCGATTGTGCGCCGGGAAACCGCCCAGCCGCTTACCGAGCTGCACCAGCGGAATCAGCGAAGCGAACTTCAGGCCCACCCGGATCTGGGTGAACGAGGGGGAATCCCAGCCGCCGGCCGGTGCGATCGCGGTGAGCGTGCGGGCCCGGCCGCGGCGTGCCAACTCGAAACCCACCCACGCGCCCAGCGAATTACCGGCGATATGGCAGGTGCGCCAACCGAGTTCATCCAGCTGCGCCTCGATCTGATCGGCGAAATCGCGGAAACCCAATCGGCCACCGGGGTATTCGGGGCCGCCCCAGTGCCCGAGGAAGGCGGGCGCGAACACTTCGCAGTTGGACGACAATCGGGCCGCGACCTGCTCCCAGCAGTGCGGGGAGAGCATGAATCCGTGCAGCAGCAGGACCGGGTCACCGGACCCGACATGCAGCGCCTTGACGGGCACGAGTGCGGAAGTGGACGTGGAGGTGCCTGACGTCATCGTCATCACCCCTTCCTGGCGCAATGGTCCTTGGGGAGGTCGATGTTGTGCATTGTACGGTCGTCGGGTGCCCCAGATCATCTCGACAGTGAACGTCAACGGCGTGCGCGCTGCCGCGGGTAAAGGCCTGCTCGCCTGGCTCGCGGCCACCGAGGCCGACATCATCTGTCTGCAAGAGACCCGCGCGACCGACGAGCAGGTCGCGGCCGCGCTGGCGCCCGCACTCGACCAGGGCTGGCAGCTCGCGCACGCCGAGCCCGGCGCCAAGGGCCGGGCCGGGGTCGGCGTGCTGTCGCGACGGGCGCCGCGCGCGGTGCGCACCGCGATCACCCCGGACAGCGAATTCGCCGCGACCGGCCGGTTCATCGAGGTCGAATTCGATGAGGTCACCGTGGCCAGCGTGTATGTGCATACCGGCGAGGCGGGCACCGAGCGGCAGGAGGAGAAGTACCGGTTCCTGGGCGAGATCGCGGCCCATCTGCGCACGAAGACGGGCAACTATGTGATCGCCGGTGACTGGAATATCGCCCACACCGAACGCGACATCAAGAACTGGAAGGGCAACCTGAAGAACGCCGGCTTCCTGCCCGAAGAACGCGCCTGGATCGATGCCCAGCTGGCCGCGGGCTACGTCGACGTGGTGCGCGCGCTGCATCCCGAAGGCGACGGCCCCTACAGCTGGTGGTCCTACCGCGGCCGCGCCTTCGACAACGACGCCGGGTGGCGCATCGATTACCAGCTCGTCACCCCCGACCTGGCCGAACGCGCCAAGCAGGCGATCGTGGAACGCGCCGACGCCTACGACCAGCGCTGGTCCGACCACGCGCCCGTCACCGTCCAGTACCGGTGACCGCGACCGCCCGCTGACCTTTCGCCGCCGGCCCGGGCTGCGGCGAGCCACGAATGTGCACAGGCTGTACCGACGAAAGCAGGAGTTGTGAAAGCGAAGGTCCTCCGGATCCTGTCCGTGCTGGGCGCGGTGGTGGTCGCCGTGGTGGTCGCACTACTGACCACCCAGGGCGATGACGACAAGAGCGCGAGTACCTCGACCACCTCGGCCAAGGCCGCCGCCACCAGCGCGGCCACCCCGGACGGCATGCCGCGCGGCACCGGATCCACCGCGCCGGTGGTGTCCAAGGCACCCGGCGTCCCCGACCGCGCCTACGCGACCCTGCGCGAGATCGACGCCGGACGCTGGCCCGGCTCGGCCAACTCGCCCGGCACCAAGGGCGGCGACCGGTTCTACAACCGCGGCGGCGATCTGCCCGCCAAGGATGCGAACGGCAAGGCGATCACGTATCAGGAATGGGACGTCAACCCCAAGCAGCCCGGCCGATCTCGCGACGCCGAACGCATCGTCACCGGCAGCGACGGTTCGGCCTGGTATACCGGTGACCACTACGAAACGTTCACGAGGATGCGCTGATGACCATCGCGTTATCGCAGTTCCTGGCTCCGCAGCTGGCGCCGGCGCCGTCGGTGCGCGGATCCGCGCCGGTGTTCGGTGCCCTCGATGTGGGGGCGCCGGAGTTCAGCGGCGTCCGGTATCAGGCGCCGTCGGGGTATCGGGTGCGGGAGTTGCGCGGTAAGAAGATGCGCACCGTGGCCGGCGTGCTGGACGAGTTCGCCGCCGCCCTGCAATTCCCGTACTACTTCGGCGCCAACAAGGACGCCTTCGACGACTGCCTGCGCGATCTCGACGACTACCTCGGTTCGGCCGAAGGGTACGTGGTGGTGATCCGTGACGCCGATCAGCTGCTCGCCGACGCACCGCAGGAGCGGGCCTGGCTGGCCGAGGCGTTGAGCGAGACCGCCGACTATTGGTGGCAGCGCGAGATTGTGTTCCGGGTGGTCGTGCAGGGCGCGACGGAAGGACTGCCGAGCATCGGCCTGCATCTGTGAGCCGTCAGCCCAGGCGGTTCGCCAGGTCCTCGCCGAGCAGTACGAACACGTCGGTGGTGTGCTCGATCAACTCGTCGCGGCTGATCGGCAGATCACCGCGCAGCCAGCCGGTGAGCGTCTGGATCAACCCGCCCACCAGGTAGGTGGCGCGGAAATCGATCACCGGATCCGGTTGCGGATCGGTGATGCCGTAGAACTCGACGCCCTCGGTGGCGACCAGCCGCGCGAACACCCGCACCGTCTCGGTGGTGCGGGCCCGCAGCTCCGGCGTCGCCATGCCCGCCACCAACGCCACCTCCGCCTTGCGCGGATCGTCGGTGAGCAGGTGGATACCCGCGGTGATCGCGGCCTGCGCCTTGGACCGGGTGTCGGCGGGCGCGGCGTGCAGGGCCGCGACGATCACCGTCGCCAGCTCCTCGGAGATACCGTCGATCAGTGCGGTCAGCACCGCCTCGCGACTGTCGAAACTCTCGTAGTAGTAGCGCTCGTTGAGCCCGGCCCGGTTGCACAGACCGGAGACAGTGAGCTTGGCCAGGCCCTGGGTGCCAATGATCTCGAGCGCGGCCTCCAGCAGCGCCGCACGCCGCTGCGCCCGGCGCTCGTCCGCGGAGATTCCGCCGTAGGTCCGCTGCGCAGTCACGGATTCGATCATAGGGCGAGGCGGTCACGGCGGGATTCGGGTCGCGGCGGTGCCGGGCCGGGCCGAAACTGGTTCGATCCGGCCGACGACGGCATGCGAAGATCGGGGCATGTCCAGTCCTGCTTCCAGCCCGGTCGCCGCCGGTGAACGCAAACAGCGGGTCCTGTCCGGGATCCAGCCCACCAGCTCCTCGTTCCATCTCGGGAACTACCTCGGTGCGTTGCAGTACTGGGTGACCATGCAGGACGATTACGACGCGCTCTACTTCATCCCGAACATGCACGCCATCACGGTGCCGCAGGACCCGAAGGAGCTGCGCACCCGCACGCGCCGGGCGGTGGCCCAGCTGCTGGCCATCGGCATCGACCCGGCCCGCTCCACGCTGTTCGTGCAGAGCCAGGTGCCCGAGCACGCCGAACTCACCTGGGTGCTGAGCTGCCTCACCGGTTTCGGCGAGGCCAGCCGGATGACCCAGTTCAAGGACAAGTCGGTCAAACAGGGCGCGGAGAACGCGACCGTCGGCCTGTTCACCTATCCGGTGCTGATGGCCGCCGACATCCTGCTCTACCGGCCGCACCAGGTGCCGGTCGGCGAGGATCAGCGCCAGCATCTCGAGCTGACCCGGAACCTGGCCCAGCGCTTCAACACTCGGTTCAAGAAGACCTTCGTGGTACCCGAGGCGCATATCGTCAAGGGCACCGCCAAGATCTACGACCTGCAGGATCCGACCGCGAAGATGAGCAAGTCGGCCGCCTCCGACGCCGGCCTGATCAACCTGCTCGACGATCCGAAGGTGACGGCCAAGAAGATCCGGTCCGCGGTCACCGACACCGAGCGCGAGATCCGCTACGACCCCGAGGCCAAGCCCGGTGTCAGCAATCTGCTGGTGATCCTCGGCTCGCTCACCGAGACCCCGATCGTCACGTTGGAAAAGGATTACGCGGGCAAGGGCTACGGCGATCTGAAATCCGACGTCGCCGACGCGCTGGTCGAATTTGTCACGCCGTTGCAGGCGAAGGTGGAAGAGTATCTCGCGGATCAGGGCGAACTCGACCGCATCCTCGCCAAGGGTGCCGAACGGGCGCGGGAGATCGCCGGCAACACCCTCGCACAGGTCTACGAGCGAGTGGGTTTCTGACCCGCTCGACTCGTTTACGCCGACTGCGGGGTCCGTCTGAGGGGCTGACAGGTGCAGTTGATCGACAACGTCAAAGCGGCGCTTTCCCGGCAGGTCGCGGCGCGGCCATGGCTCGACCATCTGGTGCGCGCCGCGGGGCGGTATCAGAGCCAGCGCGGTGACTACTTCGCCGCGGGCATCACCTATTTCACGGTGCTGTCGCTGTTTCCGCTGCTCATGGTGGCCTTCGCGGCCGCCGGTTTCGTGCTGGCCGGTAATCCGGAGCTGCTCGACGAGATCGAGCAGCGGGTGGTCGAGAACATTCCCGGCGAGCTGGGCACCCAGCTCAACGACCTCATCGACCAGGCCATCAGATCCCGCACCGCGGTCGGCGTCATCGGCCTGCTGACCGGTCTCTACACCGGTCTGGGCTGGATGGCGAACCTGCGCGCCGCGCTGACCGAGCAGTGGGAGCAGAAGACCGAGGACGGCAACTGGATCGTCACCAAGATCAACGATCTGGGTGCGCTGATCGGCCTGGCCTTGGCCTTCGTGGTGTCGCTGGGCCTGTCCGGTCTGGCCTCCAGTGGGCTGGGCGCGCAATTGCTCGAGCTGGTGGGGCTACGTGATGTGCCGGGTGCGCGGTTCGTGCTGTGGCTGCTGTCGACGCTGCTCGCGCTCCTCGCCTCCTGGGCCGTGTTCGCCTGGATGATCGCGCGGCTGCCGCGCGAGAAAGTGACCCTGGCCAGCGCGGCCAAGGCAGCGGCCCTGGCGGCGGTGGCGTTCGAGGTGTTCAAGATGATCGCCTCGATCTACCTGCAATCGGTGATGAGCAGCCCGGCGGGCGCGGCCTTCGGCTCGGTGATCGGTCTGATGGTGTTCAGCTACATCACCTACCGGATCGTGCTGTTCGCGACCGCGTGGGCCGCAACCGCCGCCGAGAACGAGCCCGAAGCCGAGGTGCCGGTGCCCGGGCCTGCGGTGATCCGGCCGCGGATGCAGGATGCGGGGCGGTTCGGTAGTGGGGCGACGTATTTCGGCGCCGGTGCGGTTGCCGCGCTGGGACTTTCGCTGTTGCGGCGGCGTCGGCACTAGGCGCGGCGGTATCGCTCAGCGAGCTCGGCCATGGCGCCGGTGGTAGTCGGTAGGGCGAAAGCTCAGCGGCGCTTGGTGATTCGACGGGCACCGGCGAGCAACACCAGCACCATGATCGCGCCGCCGACGACCAGCACCCACCGCAGATCATCGCGGTCCGGGCCGCCACCCGCCGATTGCGCCAGATGCCCGACCTCCGAACCTTGCGGCGGCGCGGCCAGCGCGACACCCGTCGGCGCGGTCTCGGTGTCCGGTCCGGGCAGATTGCCCACCGAATCGCCTGGGCCGAGCGCGAATCCGTAATCCAGCAGCCGCGCCGCCTGCTCCCATGGCCGGATCGGCAGCACATCGGCCTTGAGCAGCGTGACGATCAACCGGCGGCCATCGCGTTCGGCCGCCGCCACGAAGGTCTGCCTGGCGTCGTCGGTGAAGCCGGTCTTGCCGCCGAGCGCGCCCTCGTAGTTGTAGAGCAGATGGTTGTCGTTGCCGACCGGGAAACCGGGATGGTCCTTGTCGCCGGGGATGCGCGGATCGGCCGGATAGCCGGGGAAATCGATCTGCTCGGTGTGGATCAGCTCGGCGAACAGCGGGATCGTCATCGCCTCGCGGAACAGCAGCGACAGGTCGTAGGCCGAGGTGCTCATGCCGGGCCCGTCCAACCCCGACGGCGTCGCGGCGCGGGTGTCGAGCGCGTGCAGCGATTTCGCCAGCTCGTTCATCTTGGCC
The DNA here is from genome assembly GCF_000284035.1 of Nocardia cyriacigeorgica GUH-2. Taxonomy (NCBI): domain Bacteria; kingdom Bacillati; phylum Actinomycetota; class Actinomycetes; order Mycobacteriales; family Nocardiaceae; genus Nocardia; species Nocardia cyriacigeorgica. The sequence goes on from NC_016887.1 coordinate 1,130,409, forward strand.
ACCGCGGCGTCGTCACCGCCCAGCTGCGCGGCGATCGAATGCGCGGCGTCATTGCCCGACGCCATGATCAGCGCCTGCATCAGCTGACGGTTGCTGTAGCGCCCACCAGGGCCGATGCCGACCCGGGTGCCGTCCACGTCGGCGTCGGCCTGCGTGCCGGTGACCACGGTGTCCAGATCCAGCGTCCGCAGCGCCACCGTCGCCAGCAGCACCTTGATCGTGCTGGCCGGCCGATACCGCCCGTGCGGATCCTTCGCGGCCAGCACCTCGCCGGTGTCCATATCCGACACCATCCACGACGTCGCCGAGATCTCGGCAGGCACCGGCGGCGCCCCCGCGGGCACCACCACCCCGCACTCACCCATCCGCTTCCCGCCGATCGGCGGATCCGGCACCGGCAACGGCTTCGGCGTCGGCTGCCCCGGCTCCGGCACCTCCGACAAATCGATCGGCGGCGGCGGCAAGGTTCGCTGCGCGCAGTTGTCGGTATTCGGCGTGGTGAACGGTGTCGTCGTCGGCCCGGTGGTCCCCGTGGGCTCGGCCCCCGCGGGCCCGCCGGCCACCACCACACCCACCGTCAGCATTGCCGCTACCGCCACCCCGGCCCGGCGGCGAAGTTCCCGCATGTTCATCGCGGGTGAGCCTAGCGGGCGCGGGGGGATTCGCCGTGCCTGGCGGGTGCGCCGTCGGGTTGCCCACTTCCCCCGAACTTGAAGTTTCGGCTACCCGAACATTACTATTTGGTAGTGGAGAGAGTTAGTACCTGGCGTGGTTTTCGTGGTCTGGCGGGGATCAGGGCATTGGTCGCGGCCTGTGCGGTGGCAGTGGGGGCTACCGGGTGCGGTGCGATCGAGGCCGATGACGGGAAGCCGACGGTACTGACGACCTTCACCGTGCTCGCCGATATCGCGGCGAACGTGGCGGGCGAACATCTGACCGTCGAGTCGATCACCAAGCCGGGGGCCGAGGTACACGGTTACGAGCCGACGCCGGGCGATATCAAGAAAGCCGCCAAGGCGGATCTGATCCTCGACAACGGGATGAACCTGGAAGCATGGTTCGGGCAGTTCGTCGAGGACTCCGAGGCCGCGCACGTGACCGTCAGTGACGGTGTCGCGCCGATGAGCATCACCGAGGACGCCTACCAGGGCAAGCCCAATCCACACGCCTGGATGTCGCCGCTGAACGTGCGCACCTACGTCGACAATATGGTCACCGCGTTCAGTGAACTCGACCCCGGCCACGCCGCCGACTTCCGCGCCAACGGCGACAAGTACAAGGCCGAGCTGCAGCGGGTCAACGACGAGCTCGTGGCCGAGTTGAGTGTGCTGCCCCAGCACCAGCGGGCCCTGGTCACCTGCGAGGGCGCGTTCTCCTACCTCGCCCGTGACGCCGGCCTCACCGAGAAATACATCTGGCCGGTCAACGCCGAACAACAGGCCACACCGCAGCAGATCACCTCGGCGATCGAATTCGTCCGCGCCAACCAGGTGCCCGCGGTGTTCTGCGAATCGACCGTCTCCGACGCGCCGATGCGCCGCGTCGTCGAGGCCACCGGCGCCAGCTTCGGCGGCGTGCTGTACGTGGACTCGCTGTCCGCACCGGACGGCCCGGTCCCGACCTATCTCGAGCTCATCCGCCACGACGCCGACCTGATCGGCGCGGCACTGACCGGGAGCAAGCCATGAGCGATCAACCAGCGATCGAGGTCCGCGACGTCACCGTCCATTACGGTTCGGTGCTCGCGCTCGACGCCGTCGACCTGACCGTCGAATCCGGACGGGTGTGCGGGCTCATCGGCATGAACGGCTCCGGTAAATCGACGCTGTTCAAGACGATCATGGGGCTGGTCACCCCCGACCGCGGCACCGTACGGATCGGTGGCGGCACACCGGCTGCGGCCCGGAAGGCAGGGGTGGTCGGCTATGTACCGCAGAGCGAGGACGTCGACTGGTCGTTCCCGCTGTCGGTACGCGATGTGGTGACCACCGGCCGCTACGGACGGATGGGATTCACCCGCCGGGCCCGGCGCAGCGATCGCGACGCGGTCGACCATGCGCTCGAGCGGGTCGAACTCACCGATCTCGCCGACCGGCAGATCGGCCAGCTGTCCGGCGGCCAGCGCAAACGCGCGTTCGTCGCTCGCGGGATCGCCCAGGGCGCCACCGCGCTGCTGCTGGACGAACCTTTCGCCGGCGTCGACAAGCGGTCCGAAGCCACCATCACCGGGCTACTGCGGGAACTGGCGGCCGACGGGGCGACGGTGCTGGTGTCGACGCACGACCTGCATGCCTTGCCCGGGCTCGCCGACGAAGCGGTGCTGCTCATGCGCAAGGTCTTGATGCACGGCGACCCGGATGAGGCGCTGCGCCCCGAAAGCCTCGCCCTCGCTTTCGGTCTCGACGTCATGGGGCAACGGTGAGCACGATGAACCTGATCGATTTCTTCGTGGACCCGCTGCGCTACGAGTTCATGGTGCGTGCGCTGGCGACCAGCGTCATCGCGGCCGTGGTGTGCGCGGTGCTGTCGTGCTGGCTGGTGCTGATCGGCTGGTCGCTGATGGGTGATGCGGTCTCGCACGCGGTGCTGCCCGGCGTGGTGCTGGCCTATATCGTCGGAGCGCCATTCGCGGTGGGTGCGGTGATCTTCGGGTTCCTCGCGGTGGCTTTGATCGGGGTGGTGCGCGACACCAGCCGAGTCAAAGAAGACGCCGCCATCGGCATCGTGTTCACCACGTTGTTCGCGTTCGGCCTGGTGCTGGTGTCGGTGACGCCGAGCCAAACCGACCTCAATCACATCATTTTCGGCAATCTGCTCGGCGTGAGCCGTTCGGATCTGGTGCAGATCGCCATCCTGGCCGCGATCGTATTCGCCGCGCTGGTTCTCAAACGCCGCGACTTCACCCTCTACGCCTTCGACCCCACGCACGCGCACGCCATCGGGATGAGCCCGCGGCTGCTCGGCGCCGCCCTGCTCGGCCTGCTCGCGTTGACGTCGGTGGTGGCGTTGCAGGCCGTCGGAGTGATCCTGGTGGTCGCGATGCTGATCATTCCGGGTGCGACGGCGTATCTGCTGACCGATCGTTTCGGGCGCATGCTCGTCATCGCCCCGGCGATCTCGGCGGCGTGTGCCGTGATCGGGCTGTACCTGAGCTTCCACCTCGATACCGCCTCGGGCGGAATGATCGTGGTCACCCAGGGCGTCGCGTTCGCGGCGGTGTACCTGTTCGCCCCGCGCCACGGAGTGATCGGGGCTCGAATCGCCGCGGCGCGACGGAAAGCGGCCGGAGTCACGGTCGCTCCGTAACCGGCGCGGACCTGCGCGGTACCGCAGTATCTCTGCACCGAGCCGCCGCGCCACGGCACCGAGCCGCGACATTGCCGCGCCGAGTCGCCGCCTTGCTGCGCTGAGTCCGCGTGATGGTGCGCCGAACCGACGCTCGATCCTGTTCGGCGCCATCTCACACCGCCGCAAGCGCAGGCGCACTACGCCATTGCTCACCCGCGACGACCACATGATCGAGGAACCGCAGCCCGACGGTGCGCGCGGCCTCGACCAGCAGGGTGGTGGCGCGGCGGTCGTCGATGCTGGGCGAGGGATCTCCGGACGGATGATTGTGTGCGAGAGCGAAAGCGCGTCCGTCGTGGCGCAGCACCGTATTCAAGATCTCCCGCACCGGGACCGCCACCTGATCGATCGCGCCTTCGGCCACGAATACTGGCTGGCGCAAGCGGTTACGTGCGTCGCAGACCAGCACCAGTAGCCGTTCCACCCGGGCGCCGGCGAACAGCGGCTGCGCGATTCGAGCGACATCGGCGGCGCCACGCAGGCAGGTGGCGGACGTAGTTCCCTGCCGGGCCCGATTGGCCAGGTGGAAGGCAGCGATGATCGAGGCGGCCTTCGCGGCGCCGACGCCCGAGCGCATGGCCAGTTCCTCCGGGCGCGCGACCGCCAGTCCGGCGAGGCCGCCGTGCTCGGCCAGCAGTTCGGCCGCCATTTCCAGCGCGCTTTCCCCGCGCCTGCCGTTGCGTAACAACAGGGCGAGCAGTTCTCCGTCGGTGAGGGCGGCCGGTCCGAGCGCGGCCAGCCGCTCACGCGGACGCTGACCTGTGGGCAGGTGGGCGATCGGGACCGACATCATTCCCCCTTGGTGCGGCGACGTCACCGGATGTTGGACGTTCCCGCATCATGCCAGTGCCCACCGACAGGTTTCGGGCCCGCGCGCGGCGGCCTATCGGTCGACGACGACCAGTTCCGCTTCCGAACGCCGCGCACCGGAGGCCAGCTTCTCCAGGTGTCGCAGCTGCCGCTCATGCACCACAATGCGGCGCAGCGCTTCGTTGATGGTTGCCGCGCTGGTCGAGGTGCCCATGATGGCACCCGCCGCGGCGAGCAGTTTCTGGTCGAGATCGATCCGCACGGTCCGCATGCGTCCTCCTTCTTACATTCGCCATCTTGCGCCATGAACCGCGGGAATGTGCGGTGAATGGCGCCGCCGAGACGGCGCACACTCGGTGCGCAACGTCTGCATCTGCTGTGTGAGAGCACGAAATGTAGACAGTTTGCACAGGTGAGCGTGTGTTCGTTGTCAGTGTGCCGTGGCGGTGCTTGCATCGAAGTATGTTCACCGAAGCACAGCTCTATTCGCCGGTCACCCGCACCGGTGACGGTGACGTGACGGTGCATCTGAGCGACGAGCACCCCGGCGTGCACGACCCCGAGTACCGGGCCCGGCGCAATGCCATCGCCGCGCTCGCGCTCGACTACCAGCTCGGCGGCCCCGTGCCGCGCATCGAGTACACCGACGACGAGCAGCGGGTCTGGCAGATCGTGTCCGCCGAACTCGCTCGCAAACACCGCGCCTACGCCTGCACCGAGGTCCTCGAGGCGGCGTCGCGGCTGGCCCTGCCCACCGACCGTATCCCGCAGCTGGACGAGGTATCGGCAGCACTGCGACCTTTGACCGGATTCCGCTATGTGCCGGCCGCGGGCCTGGTGCCGCTGCGCGAGTTCTTCGGCTCCTTCGCCGACCGGATCTTCCACGCCACCCAATACATCCGCCACCACTCGGCGCCGCTCTACACCCCCGAACCCGACGCCATTCACGAGGTGATCGGCCACGCCAACCAGATCGCCAGCCCCCGATTCGCCGCCATCTACGAAACCGTCGGTGCCGCCGTCGCCCGCTTGGAAACCCAGGAAGCGCTGAAGTTCCTCGCCGACGTCTTCTGGTTCTCGATGGAGTTCGGCGTCGTCCGGGAGCACGGCGAAATCCGTTGCTACGGCGCCGGCCTGCTCTCCTCCTACGGCGAGATCGAAGAGTTCCGCCAGGCCGAGCTCCGCCCACTCGACATCGCCGCCATGGGCACCGCCACCTACGACATCACCCACTACCAGCCGATCCTCTACTGCGCCGAGTCGATCAGCGAGATCGAGGATGTGGTCGGCGGGTTCTTCGCGGAGATGGACGACGAGACGCCGATGCGGCTGGCGACCGCTCGCTGACCGCGTCCCCGATCTCGGCAACGCGCTCGCCGGATAACCTTGACTGCCTATGCCGCCTCGACGCCCGTTATAACGGTGGACCGCGGTCTCACCACCTCGGCCGAAGTAGCGTATTGGCAGACGATGACGCGCATCAATCGCCCTGTGTCCAGAATTGCTGAAGCCTGGCAATCGCGGTGGCTTTGTTCATGCCGGCGACCTCGGATTCGCTGAGGCCGACACGATGAATCAGCAGGTGTACCAGGTCGATCGGCAAGGATTCGGTTGGTTTTTCGGGTAGGCCGCGGGTCGGCGGCGTGCCGTCCAGGACACATCGCCAGAACTCGTCCTCGGTGACGGCGAGTTGGTCCCTGAGGATGTGCGACCAGATCGACGGGCCGTATCCGGTGCGGTCGACCGGATGCGAAATTCGCGTGCGGAGGATGCGGCCGTCGGTGAGGGTGAGTTCGTAGGTGACGTGGTGGGTGCCGGTCCGGCCGCGAGCATCGCGTACCCGTGTCCAGCTTTCGAGTTCGCAGAATTGCTCATGCCGTTTGCGGGTCGGTTCCGGCCCGGTCATTCGCGCGCTCCGACCAGCCAATCGCGAAGCTGGGCATCGGTGCTGAGGCTGACCAGCTGTACCAGGCCCCAGTTCTCGCGGTGGTTGGGTGCATTGCGGAGTCGGTCCTGCCAGTCTTCGGCATACTCGCGGAGCGCGAGGACGGTCTCATCGATGGCCTCGTCGAGCGTGGCGCCGTCGGCGGCGATCGGCAGCCCCGGCAGGAACACTGACCATCCATTGTTCTCGGAAACCACTTCGGCGGACGAGGGGCACAGCATCGCCAGCGCATAGCGAAGACGTTCCGCGTCCACCACGGCGGCGTAGTCGGTGTCGCGCCGAACGGTCGCGACACGACCCTCACTGGCTGCGTCCAATAGGTCCTTCAGATGGCTGCGAGCCTCGGTGTAGCTGTCGTAGTGCACGGCGGACATGGTCACCTCTCGATCCGATGGTGACATCTTCGCTCGCGATCAGAAGTACGTCAAGTACGTCGAGTACTCGCGACGCCCGCTGGTGAGTGCGGTGATCATCATTGATCAGGCCAAGTTGTGAATCATTAAGTGCAGCAACGGTTTCGATTGGAGAATCGTCCTCCTGGGCGCCGCCCGGTCGATACCATCGTCGGTTGGGCGAGGTAATGAATCACCTCAGGCGCCTGCTGCGGGTTGTCGCTACGTTCTTCGACAAGATCAGTCCGTGGGGGATGCCGTGGCCGCTGGCATTCGCATTGGTGTTTCCTCTGGTCATGGCCTGCTAGCGGTGTGCAACGGATGCGTCGCGAGCGTCAGCTCAGTCGATACTGCCCTGCGGAACAACCCAGATATGGGGTTGTCGAGTGACGGCGGCAATGTGCTCGAAGTCTTGGTCGTAGTGGACGAGTACCGCTCCGTGGAACTCCGCAACCGCAGCGGTCAGGAGATCGACGATTCCCGCCGCGCGGTGGTGTCCGGTGCGGGCCATGAGCAGCTGCACCTCACGTGCGCGCTCGGTGATGGCCTCGTTGATCGAAAGGTTCTGGTACAGCGCGCGGCGCCGCTGCGCGATGTTGTGCAGATCTGCCAGATTCCGGCCCGAGTATCCGGCCTCCAGATCCACGGTGACACAGGTGGCGGCCGCACGGTCGGCGACCAGCGCAGCGATCACGGATCGTACCGATTCGTGCTTGATTCGCGCGGCAGCGGAGGTGTCCACCAAGTGGAGTCGAAGCGGAACCGCAGTCCTCAACGGCGAGCCTGCCGCATGATCTCCCGGTCATCGATATCGGGTCCGACTCCGAAGCCGTATGGATCGTTCAGCACGGCTTCGATTCGCCGTCCGCGCTCGGCAACGAACCGCAGCGCTGCGTTGACCGTCTCCTTCTTCGTCGTTGTGCCGAGCTCTCGGGCGGCGCGCTCCAGGGCATCGTCATCTACATCGATCATGGTTTTCATGGATCCCACGATATGTCTCCAGATGTTGTAGCAGATATATCGTTAGATATCCGAGACCCTGTGGGCTGCGGATGGGGTCCGGTTTCCGCAGGGTGCGGCGCCGCTCGGGAGGCGGAATACCCAGCGAACGGCGAAGGCCGCCTTCCCGGTCGGGGAAGGCGGCCTTCGTGAATCTTCCAGCGGATCCGGTGGGATCCGAAAACCTCAGCGCGCGAACAGTAGTGCCCGCTTGACTTCCTGGATGGCCTTGGTGACCTCGATGCCGCGGGGGCAGGCGTCGGTGCAGTTGAAGGTGGTGCGGCAGCGCCAGACGCCTTCGACGTCGTTGAGGATGTCGAGGCGTTCGCGGGCGCCTTCGTCGCGGCTGTCGAAGATGAAGCGGTGGGCGTTCACGATCGCGGCCGGGCCGAAGTAGCTGCCGTCGCTCCAGTACACGGGGCAGGAGGTGGTGCAGCAGGCGCACAGGATGCACTTGGTGGTGTCGTCGAACCGGGCGCGGTCGGCCTGGCTCTGGATACGTTCCTTGGTGGGCTCGTTACCCGAGGTGATCAGGTACGGCTTCACGGCGCGGAAGGCGTCGAAGAACGGCTCCATGTCGACGACGAGGTCCTTCTCCACGGGCAGGCCGCGGATGGGCTCGACGCTGACGGTGATGGACTTGCCGTTCTTGGGCAGCATGTCCTTCATCAGCACCTTGCAGGCCAGCCGGTTCACACCGTTGATCCGCATGGCGTCGGAACCGCACACACCGTGGGCGCAGGAACGCCGGAAGGTGAGGGTGCCGTCCAGGTAGGACTTGATGTAGATGAGCACGTTCAGGAAGCGGTCGGTCGGCAGGACCGGCACCTGGAACGACTCCCAGTGCGCGCCCTTGTCGTCCTCCGGGTTGAACCGGGCCACCTTCACGGTGATCATGACCGAGCCCTCGGGAACGGGAGCCGGCTTCTGCGAAGAGGGTGCTTCGGCAACAGCAGTCATCAGTACTTACGCTCCATCGGCTCGTAACGGGTCTGCACCACCGGCTTGAAGTCGAGGCGGATATCGGACAGCAGGTCCGTGCCCTCCTTGTAGGCCATGGTGTGGCGCATGAAGTTCACGTCGTCGCGATCCGGGTAGTCCTCGCGGGCGTGACCGCCGCGCGATTCCTTGCGGTTGAGCGCGCCGACGACGGTGACCTCTGCCAGCTCCAGCAGGAAGCCCAGCTCCACGGCCTCGAGCAGATCGCTGTTGTAGCGCTTGCCCTTGTCCTGCACCGTGATCCGCGAATACCGCTCCTTGAGCGCGTGGATATCGGTGAGGGCCTGCTTGAGCGTGTCCTCGGTGCGGAACACCGACGCGTTGTTGTCCATCGACCGCTGCAGTTCGGTGCGGATGTCGGCCACGCGCTCGTTGCCGTGGTCGGACAGGATCAGCGCCAGCCAGTCCTGCACCATCTGCGCCGGGTTCTCCGGCATGTCGACGAACTCGGTGCGCTCGGCGTACTCCGCGGCGGCGATGCCGGCGCGACGGCCGAAGACGTTGATGTCGAGCAGCGAGTTGGTGCCGAGACGGTTGGCGCCGTGCACCGACACGCAGGCGCATTCGCCGGCGGCGTAGAGGCCGGGAACGATGTCGGTGTTGTTGCGCAGCACCTCGCCGCGGATCCGGGTCGGGATACCGCCCATCACGTAGTGGCAGGTCGGGAACACCGGCACCAGTTCCTTCACCGGGTCCACACCGAGGTAGGTGCGGGAGAACTCGGTGATGTCGGGCAGCTTCTCCTCGAGCACGTCCTCGCCGAGGTGGGTCACGTCGATGTAGACGTAATCCTTGTTCGGTCCGGCGCCACGGCCTTCGAGCACCTCGAGCACCATCGAGCGGGCGACGATGTCGCGGGGCGCGAGGTCCTTGATGGTGGGGGCATAGCGTTCCATGAAGCGCTCGCCGTCGGCGTTGCGCAGGATGCCGCCCTCACCGCGGACCGCCTCGGAGATGAGGATGCCCAGGCCGGCCAGGCCTGTCGGGTGGAACTGGTGGAATTCCATGTCCTCGAGCGGCAGGCCCTTGCGGAACACGATGGCCATACCGTCACCGGTCAGCGTGTGCGCGTTCGAGGTGGTCTTGTACATCCGGCCCGAGCCGCCGGTGGCGAACACGATCGACTTGGCGTGGAAGACGTGCAGGTCGCCGGTGGCGAGCTCGTAGGCGACGATGCCGGTGGCGACCGGACCGCGCTCGGTCTCGGTGAGCACCAGGTCGAGGGCGTAGAACTCGTTGAAGAACTCGACGTCGTGCTTGACGCAGTTCTGGTACAGCGTCTGCAGGATCATGTGACCGGTGCGGTCGGCGGCGTAGCAGGCTCGGCGGACCGGGGCCTTACCGTGATCGCGGGTGTGGCCACCGAAGCGGCGCTGGTCGATCTTGCCCTCGGGGGTGCGGTTGAACGGCAGACCCATCTTCTCCAGGTCGAGCACCGCGTCGATGGCCTCCTTGGCCATGATCTCGGCGGCGTCCTGGTCGACGATGTAGTCACCACCCTTGACGGTGTCGAAGGTGTGCCACTCCCAGTTGTCCTCTTCGACGTTGGCCAGCGCCGCGCACATGCCGCCCTGCGCCGCGCCGGTGTGGCTGCGGGTGGGGTACAGCTTGGTCAGCACCGCGGTGCGCGCCCGGGGCCCGGCCTCGATCGCCGCACGCATACCCGCGCCACCGGCGCCGACGATGACGACGTCGTAGCGGTGCTCCTGAATCCGGGATTCACTCATCGGAGGTGGCCTGTTCCTAACTGATGTTGGGGTCGAAGGTGAAGATGACGTAGGTGCCGACGCCCATGACCAGGATCATCGACAGCACCAGCAGCGTGTTCAGCCAGAAGCGGGTCGAGTCCTTGCGGGAGTAGTCCGCGATCACGGTGCGCAGCCCGTTGCCGCCGTGCAGCTGGGCCAGCCACAGCATGGCCAGGTCCCAGATCTGCCAGAACGGGCTGGACCAGCGGCCGGCCACGAACGCGAAGTTCAGTCGCTTCACGCCGCCGTCGAGCAGCAGCATGATCGACATGTGGCCGATCACGAGCACGATCAGGGCCAGGCCGGAGAAGCGCATGAACAGCCACGCGTACTTCTCGAAGTTGCTGTTGGCGCGAGCGCGCGGGGAGCGGGGCAGATCCAGGCTCGCCGGGCGGTCGTAAGACTTGCCGAGTACAGGTGCGCTCATGCCAGTACCTCGCTGGCGCTCGGCACCGACATGACCGCAATGGCGGCTGTGTTCATGATTCGCTCGCTTCGCTCACTCATGGGTTATCAGTGCTCCGTGAACAGTAGGTAGAACATCCGACCGACAGCGGGCACGAGTAGCACGACCAGCAGGCCGAGGATGCCCCAGAGCATCTGGCGCTGGTAGCGCGGGCCCTTGGACCAGAAGTCCACCAGGATCACTCGCACACCGTTGAGCGCGTGGAACAGTACGCAGAAGACCAGGCCCATCTCCATGAGCGCGACGATCGGGGTCTTGTAGGTCTCGATCGCGTCGTCGTAGGTGGCGGGACTGACGCGCACCAGGGCGGTGTCCAGGACGTGCACGAAGAGGAAGAAAAAGACGGTCACGCCGGTGATCCGGTGCAGCGCCCAGGACCACATTCCGGGGTCGCCTCGGTACAGCGTCTTCCGCTTCGGCTGAGCCGGAGCTTCTATCGTGGTCATAGAGTGCGGTGCCTCCAACGTCGTTGATGGACCCGGTCGCAGATCCGACGCCGGCGCTTCGAGCCGGAAATCCGGTGCAAACCAGCTCGCGGCCACCAGGAGTTTTATCGCTTGTGGCTGCGCTCCGGCCCGCCGCCGGGAACCTGAACCGATCTGTTGTGGACTCTAATCCTCTCCGAATCGCGGAACTAATTCGGAGTGCCGCGCGTTGCGCGCATTTCCGGTAGGTTAGGGTTACCTTCCCCGGTGGGTGAGGGGTTGTGCGGTGGTCCGTCCATGCCCTGGTGCGGCCGGTTCGAGGGGAGTCGGGGATGTCCGAAATCGACTGGAAACTCCTGCGTGACAAAGCGATTGGAGTAATGCGCAACGCGTATGCCCCGTACTCGCGGTTTCCGGTCGGTGCGGCAGCTCTCTGTGCCGACGGCCGAATTGTGAGCGGTTGCAATGTGGAAAATGTCTCATACGGTCTGGGCCTTTGTGCCGAATGTGTACTCGTCGGTAACTTTCAAAGCGGCGGTGGGGGCCGCTTGCTGGCCGTATCGGTGAGCGATTCTCGCGGCGAAATCCTGATGCCGTGCGGGCGTTGCCGTCAGGTGCTCTACGAGTTCGGCGGGGCGCAGCTACTGGTGGATCATCCGAAGGGGCCGGTGCGGTTGGGGACGTTGCTGCCGGATGCGTTCGGGCCGGAGGATCTGGACGCCGGGCAGCGCTGATCGGCCGGATCCGGCTCCGTGTGGACACCCTGTAACCGGGAACGGGACACGCTGCCCGGCGACGTCAACCGCTTCGTGCAGCCGTCGCGCGGGTGAACCCGGGCCGAGACCGGTTTCGCGCGGCACGCCCGGACACCTGCTGCGAGACTGACGGGCGTGACGGCACTGGACGCGGTATCCATCATCACCACCAAACGCGACGGCGGGCAGCTGTCGGATGCGCAGATCGACTGGGTGATCGACGCCTTCACCCGGGGCGAGGTGGCCGATGAGCAGATGTCGGCGCTGGCCATGGCGGTCCTGCTGCGCGGCATGACCCGGCGGGAGACGGCACGCTGGACCGCGGCGATGATCGCCTCCGGGCAGCGGATGGACTTCACCGACCTGCCGCGCCCGACCGTCGACAAACATTCCACCGGCGGCGTCGGCGACAAGATCACCCTGCCGCTGGCACCGCTGGTCGCGGCCTGCGGTGCCGCGGTGCCGCAGCTGTCCGGGCGCGGGCTCGGCCACACCGGCGGCACGCTCGACAAGCTCGAATCCATCCCCGGCTGGCAGGCCGATCTCACCGTGCCCCGGATGCGCGAGATCCTCGCCGACCCGGCTGCGGGCGCGGTGGTGTGCGCGGCCGGCGCGGACCTGGCGCCCGCGGACAAACGCCTCTACGCACTGCGCGACGTCACCGGAACCGTCGAATCCATTCCGCTGATCGCGAGCTCGATCATGAGCAAGAAGATCGCGGAAGGCACCGGCGGGCTGGTGCTGGACGTGAAGGTCGGCGCGGGCGCGTTCATGAAGAGCGCCGAGGACGCGCGGGAGCTGGCGACCACCATGGTCGAGCTGGGGCAGGACGCCGGCGTGCGTACCGTCGCGCTGCTGACCGGGATGGACACCCCGCTCGGCCGCACCGCGGGCAATGCCCTCGAAGTGGCCGAGGCCGTGGAGGTGCTGGCCGGTGGCGGTCCCGCCGATGTCGTGGAGCTGACTCTCGCACTCGCTCGGGAGATGGTCGCGCTCGCCGGGATCGACGCCGACCCCGAGCAAGCCCTGGCCGACGGCCGCGCCATGGACCACTGGAAGGCGATGATCCGCGCCCAGGGCGGCGATCCGGACGCGCCGCTGCCGCGGGCCAGGCACACCGAGGTCGTGCGTGCGGATACCGACGGCGTGCTGACCCGCCTCGATGCGATGGGTGTCGGCCTCGCCGCTTGGCGTCTGGGTGCGGGCCGCGCGCGGCAAGGCGCGCCAGTGCAGGCGGGGGCGGGCGTGCAGATCCATGCTCGCCCCGGCGATACGGTGCGCGCCGGGAGTCCCTTGTTCACCTTGCATACGGATACGCCCGAGAGTTTCCCCGGGGCGCTCGCAGCGGTCACCGGGGCGGTGACGATCGGCGCCGAGCAGGGCGCGATCTCGGCGCCGTTGATTCTCGATCGCATTGGGTGACGGGGTGGCGGTGTTCGCGGGGCCGTTCGGTGAGCCCTGCGCGGAGCCGGCCGCGGGCGCGGCGCAGTTGCAGTCATCGCGTCGGGTGACGGTGCGGCGGTCTTCGCGGGGCACATCTCGACGAGTCCGGGGGAGCCGGAGTCGGGCGCTCCCGCAACGAGATCGCCGCCACGCATCGACTCCGCTGCCGATTCGGCGCGCTGCGGCTACCGTCAGGACATGACTGGACCGATGCCCCTGACTCTTGCCTCGATCCGCCAAGCGCCCAAGGCGTTGCTGCACGACCATCTCGACGGTGGTCTGCGCCCCGCCACGGTGCTCGAACTGGCCGCCGACTGCGGCTACGACCAGCTACCGGCCGATAACGCCGACGCGCTGGCCACCTGGTTCCGCGAGGCCGCCGACAGCGGTTCGCTGGAACGCTATCTGGAGACCTTCACCCACACCGTCGCCGTGATGCAGACCCCGGAGGGGTTGCGCCGGGTCGCCCGCGAATGTGTGGAGGATCTGGCCGCCGACGGCGTCGTCTACGCGGAGGTGCGGTTCGCGCCCGAACAGCATCTGGAGGCCGGACTGTCGCTCGACGAGGTGGTCGAGCACACCCTGGCCGGTTTCCGCGAGGGCATGGCGGCGGCCGAGGCAGCGGGCACGCCGATCGTGGCGATCTGCCTGCTGACGGCGATGCGGCACGCGGCCCGCTCGCGCGAGATCGCGGAGCTGGCCGTGCGGTTCCGCGATCAGGGCGTCGGCGGATTCGATATCGCGGGCGCCGAGGCCGGCTACCCGCCCACCCGGCACCTCGACGCGTTCGAATACCTGCGCGTCAACCACGCCCACTTCACCATCCACGCGGGCGAAGCGTTCGGCCTGCCGTCCATCCACGAGGCGCTGGCGTTCTGCGGCTGCGATCGACTCGGCCACGGCGTGCGCATCACCGACGACATCCATGTCCCCGGCGCGGTCGAAGACGCCCGGCTCGGTCTGGTCGCCAATTATGTGCGCGATATGCGCATCCCTCTCGAGCTGTGCCCGTCGTCGAATGTGCAGACCGGCGCGGTGCCCTCGCTGGATAAGCATCCGTTCGACCTGCTGGCCCGGCTGCGCTTCCGCGTCACCGTCAATACCGACAACCGGCTGATGAGCGACACCACCATGAGCGCGGAGATGCTGAAGCTGGTCGAGACTTTCGGCTACGGCTGGAGCGATCTGGAACGTTTCACCATCAATGCGATGAAGTCGGCGTTCATCCCGTTCCCGGAGCGGCTGCGCATCATCGACGACATCATCAAGCCGGGGTATGCGGTGCTGCTGGGATAGGGCCGGGAGCCGGGCGCGGCGACAGCCGGCCTGCTCCGCAGCACCCACGGATGCGCACGCGCCGGACCGGATGCGACAACTCCGCGCGTCTGGACGATGGCCGGTCGCCGGGAGCGAACCGAACGGCGTCACGAGCAACGGTTAGTTTGAGTTCGTGACAGAATTGCGGATATCTCCCCGGTTCAATGGTCCTTCCGGCTCCGGCAACGGCGGTTATGTGGCCGGTCTGGTCGCACACCACGCTGGGATGCCGGCCCAGGAAGAGAGCGGAACGGCGCTGGTGGCCTCGGCCGAATCGGCGCCGGTCCGGGTTATGCTGCGCGCGCCCGCGCCGCTCGATGTGCCGTTGGCGATGCGGGCGGGCGGGCTGTACGACGGCGAGACCGTCATCGCCGAAGCCGCGGCCGGCGCGTTCGAGCGTGCGGTACCGGAGGCGGTGTCCTTCGACGACGCCGACACCGCTGCTGCCGCCTACCAGAACGACAGTGAGATGTTCCGGTACTGCTTCGTCTGCGGGACCGCCCGCACCGATGGTCTGGGGCTCGCGCCGGGCGAGGTCCGGCCGGGCGTGGTCGCCGCACCGTGGGTACCCGACGAGTCGCTCCGTATCGATCCGACGCTGCTGTGGGCCGCGATGGATTGTCCCGGCGGGTGGGCGCTGCCGGAGATGCTGGAGCGTCCCGCCCTGCTCGGATCGATGACGGCGAGCGTGTTCGCGCTGCCCGAGGTGGGGGAGAAGTGTGTCGTCGTCGGCGCCGAGCAGGGTGAACAGGGGCGCAAATCGTATGCCTCCACCGCCGTCTACGGTGCCGACAGGCGTCTGCTCGGGCGGGCCGAGCAGATCTGGATCCGGCTGAACCGGGCATCGCACTGACGCCCGGCCCGGCCGGACCGGGTCACTGCGGGTTGAGCCGGGACTCGAAGTTGCGTTCCAGCTCCCGCCAGGCCTGCGCCTCGGCGGTGAACGGCGGGTTCGGCGCCATCCGGGACGGGTCCGGGTTCAGCAGGTAGGAGACGTACCAGCCGAGCGGGGTGGACTGGGCCAGGCCCTGCTCCACCGCATCGTCGTCGGCGTAGTCGGCGGCATCGGTGAACAGTTCGACGGCCAGGTCGAGCTGTTCGATATCGACCGATTCGGGCCCGTCGCCGAGATCCTCGGCCAGGCCGGGCAGCACGTAGACGTTCTCGTCGGTGACCTCGACCTCGAGCGATCCGTCGACGGCCGCGGTCTGCACCTCACCGAAGGTGGAGACCCGGGCCAGATCGTGTTCGTGATCGTCGGCCAGGTAGCGCGCCAGCGCGCGCTCGGAACCGAAGACCGTGATGGTGCCCTTGCTGCCGAGGAAGATCGGCTCGTCGTCGAGGTAGCAGCGCAGCGTGAAGTAGGTGCCCTCGCCGGTGACGATCTTGATCGGGTCGATGCCGACCTCGTTCCAGAACGATTCGTCCTCGTCCTCGTCCTCGTTGTCCTCGGTGAGGTCTACCGGCTCGTAATCGTTGTCGCTGTCGGCCGCGTCGTCGGCCTCGACGACGTTCTCCTCGGCGGCCAGCAGTTCGGCCTCGGCCACCGCAACCGCCTCGGCGTCCACATCGGGGGTCTGCACCACCGAGTCGATGGCGTCGACCACGGCGTCCCAGTCCTTGGCGATGGCGGCGCCGATCTGATCCCAGAGTTCCTCACCGTCGCGGCCCAGGAAGGCATTGATGCCGCTGGGCAGCGCGCCGAGCACCGGATGCGAGCCGAAGAACTTGGTCACCACCTCCAGCTCGCACACCTCGCCGATATTGCGCACCATGGCGAGGGTGTCCTCGAGTTCGGCGACGATCTCGGCATCCGGATCGCCCGCGACCAGCTCGGGAACCCCGATGAGGTCGAAGGTGAAGTTGTCCTCCGGCTCCAGCTCCACCGCCGACAACCCGGCCACGACCTTCCAGGCCGGATGGTCGACCAGATCGTTGTCGGTATCGGTCCGGATGAACGCCGCTAGCTCGGCGACCGACTCGAAACCGTAGAGGGCGTCCTCGTGGCCGAGGAACGCCTCCCACTCGTCGTCACCGTCACGCCAGCGCGGTGCCCACAGGGTGACGAGATCGCCGTCGGTCAGACCGAGCTCGATCGGGACGATGTCTCCAGAAGCCATGTGCCGAAGCCTATCGAGCTTCTGGCTCAGGCACTATCCGGGCTGGCCCCAACGGTGCCCGTGGCGGTCGGCGACTCGGGCGCGAACGACTCGTTCAGTGCGGCAACGACGTTCGAACGCTGCCCGCCTGCGTCTTCGGCGGCCTGCCGGCAGGCCCAGATGATGAGCTGGGCGACCTCGGCGGGCGGCAGCGACGTGACGGTCTCCGCCAGCGACAACGCGACCAGCGCGCCGTCGCTGTTCACCTCGGCGCTGACCATGCCGTCCTCGGTGGTGAACCGCCCGCGCACCTGCTTGAGGCCGTACAGCGCCGCCTCGAGCGCCTCGAGCTTCGCCGTGGCCCCGGCGACCAGGGCATCCATTTCCGCACTCATGCTGCGTCCTCTCGGTGTTCGCAGGCGCACTCCGTGGTTACGCGCGCTGCCTCCTCCGTGCGCTGACTGCTCACACCGGCCTCATCCAGCTCGTCTGTCCCGTGTCGGCGTCATCGATGCGATCCAGCTCGTCCACCGCCTGCTGGCGCGTGGGCAGGCCGAGCCGGTCGAGGATGTCGTCGGGCATGCCCGATTCGGCGAGTACCTCGCGGCGGCGGGCCTTGGCGGCGACGGTCGAGCGCTGGGTGAGGCGCAGGATCTCCGCGGCGAGAGCCTGTGCGCCGTAACGGTATTCGCTGCGCTCGAACTTGATCTCCACCGGCATCCCCTGGTCGGTGGCCCGGACCGAGATGGTGCCGGATCGGTTACTGCTGGCCGCCACGGTGACGTTGGGGATGGCGGGCTGCTGTTCGCTCATTCGGTAGGCCTGTAGAAGCCGTAGAACTCCATGTCCAAGTTCTCCGTTCGGATAGCGCTGATGGAGACCGGGTCACCGGCCTCGACGAGTTGACCGTTGCCGACGACCATGGCGACGTGGCCGTCCCAGACCGCCAGGTCGCCCGGCATGAGGTCGCCTGGCGACACCTGGGTGTGTCCGATGTGCTGTTCCTGGGCCAGTCGCGGCAGTTCGACGCCGGCCTCGCCGTAGGCGTACTTCGTCAGGCCACTGCAATCGATGCCCGCGCCGGGGGTGTTGCCGCCCCACACGTAGGGCGTGCCTACCGCGCCGATCGCGGCCTTGACCGCCGTGGCGGCCTTTTCGTTGGGGGCCTCCACCTGGCTGCCGTCGGGCAGGGTGATCATCACGCCCTCGCCGGTGGCCTTGCCGCTGGTGGTGGTGCCGGAGCCGGACTTCGACGCCGAGCTGGTAGCGGTGCGGCTGCCGGAGCTGCTGCTGCGCGAGCCCGAGCTGGTGGACGAGGATCCCATCACCGTGCTGAGCACCGAGCCCGCGGTGCCCATGACACCCGAGGCCATCGAACCGAGGCCGGAGGTGGCGGCACTGATCGGCGCGGCCACGCTGGCGGGCGCGGTGGACGGGGGCGGGGCCAGCTGCTGCATCGACGCGGTGTGCGTGGACAGCTCGTTCTGTACCCGGCCGACCACGCCGAGCGCCTGGCCGAGATGGTCGATGGCCGAACCGACGAGCATGCTCAGCCCGACCGGTGTGCCCAGCGTGGGGCCCGCGGCCACGGCCGTGTCGACGAAGGACTGCGCGATGGCGGTGAGGTCTTTCTGCCCGGTCTCGACCTCGGCCGCGGCCTGCCCGACCACCGTCGACATCTCGTTGCCGCGGTCGGAGATGGTGGCGGCGCTGGTCTGCACACGCAGGGCCTTGGAGGTCGCCGCGTCGGCGCCCTTGCCGTCCCACACATTGTTCATCTGATTGATGCTGTTGCGGCCCAGCTCGTGCACCTGGTCGATCGCGGTGGAGGTGGTGCGCAGCGCATCGCCGGGACCACCGACGGGAAGCACACCGGTACCGAAACTGGCGAGCAGATCGAAGATCGGTTTCGCCAGCACATTGATGTCGATCACCGGCTCACCCTTCGGCGGACGTGGTCCGCAGCGAGTCGGCGATATCGGTGTCGGTGCTGTCGTAGTTGGCGGCCGCACCCACCGCGGCGGTGCTCATGCTCGACACCACGGCCGACAACTGGCCGATCGCGGCGACATGGCCTGCGTGCGTGGCGGCGTAGGCGGCCATGAAATCACCGCCGATCAGACCGAAGATCGGGCCGAGTAGCGCGGGGCCCGCACCCGCGGCGCCCGCTCCCGCCGCCGCGAGCTCGCCCGCCATCACCCCGGCGGTGGCACCGTACGCGGCGATGCCCTCGGTATCCGCTGAGATCCTCTTCATCAGAGCTTCCCCCATCGTCTTCGTTTCCGGGCAGAGTATGTCATCTACCTGATTCGACGCAGCGATCCGCCGATCGGTTCCAGATCGTCGGAAAAAGTTTTCGGCGACTACGGCGGCGAACCGTGTCTCGACTTTATCGTTCCTTCATGCGTACGCACACTGTGGATCACCCGCTCGCCGCGGTTCTGCTGACCGTTCTGCGGGACGAGCGCACCCCCAACTCGGCGTTTCGTTCGGCGTTGCGCGACTTGACGGGCCTGCTGATCTATGAGGCGCTGCGCGACGCGCCGTTGAGCCGTTTCGACATCAACACGCCGATCACCGTCACTCAGGGGGCGCGCTTGGCGCAGCCGCCACTGCTGGTGCCGGTCTTGCGGGCCGGGCTCGGAATGGTCGATGCCGCTGCGGCACTCATTCCGGACGCACGGGTCGGTTTCGTCGGCATCGCCCGCGACGAGAGCACCCATCAGCCGGTGCCGTACCTGGAATCGCTGCCCGCCGACCTGTCCGGGATGCCGGTGTTCGTGCTGGATCCGATGCTGGCCACCGGTGGTTCCATGCGGCACACCCTGGAATTGCTCGCCGAACGCGGCGCCACCGACATCACCGCGCTGTGTGTGGTCTCGGCGCCGGAAGGGGTTGCGCTGCTGGAGAGTTCCGGGCTACCGGTGCAGCTGATCACGGCGGCCATCGATACCGGGCTCAATGCCGACGCCTACATCGTTCCCGGACTCGGCGATGCGGGTGACCGGCAGTTCGGGCCGCGCTGAGCGACTGCCCTGGACGATGCGGGCCCCCTGCGCTCACGATGAGCGGCCGAGTCCCTCACAGTACGAGCGCAGTTCACGCAACTGTTGTGCGGCAACCGTTCTCGCCTCGTCGAGCGCATCCGGCCCGGCCACCGGCCGCACGACTTCGAGATAGCACTTGAGTTTGGGTTCGGTCCCGGACGGGCGGGTCACCACCCGCGCCGATTCGCCCTCGAAGATCAGTGCGTCGGTGCGCATCCGGCCGCGCACGGTGCTCAGGTCGGTGACCCGTACGGCCATCCCGGCGATGACGTCCGGCGGCGTCGCGCGCAATCGCGCCAGCAGCGCCGCCGCGCTCGCCTGATCGGCCAGCCGCAACGAGACCTGATCGCCCGCGTGCACGCCGAATTCGACCGCGTAGGCGTCGAGTTCGTCGATCAGGGTCCGTCCGGCCGCTTTCAGCCGGGCCACCAGGTCCGCGGCCAGCACCGCCGCGGAGATGCCGTCCTTGTCGCGCACCGCGGCCGGGTCGGCGCAGTGGCCGATGGCCTCCTCGTAGGCGTAGACCAGGCCCTCGCCCGCGCGGGCCAGCCATTTGAAACCGGTCAGCGTCTCGGCGTAGCGGGCGCCGCGCGCGGGCGCGAGCCGCGACAGCAGCCGTGAGGAGACGATCGTCGTCGCGACCAGGGAATCGGCAGGCGCCGTGCCGAGCACGTAATCGGCCAGCAGCACACCGGTTTCGTCGCCGCGCAGCATCCGGAACCTGCCGTCCGGGCCGGGCACGCCGACGGCACACCGGTCGGCATCGGGATCGAGTGCGATGGCGAGATCGGAATCCACCCGTTCGGCGAGGGCGAGCAGTAGGTCGGTGGCGCCCGGCTCCTCGGGGTTCGGGAAGGCGACGGTCGGGAAGTCCGGATCGGGTTCGAACTGCTCGTCCACCACGTGCACATCGGTGAATCCGGCCGCGGCCAGGGCGGTCCGGGCGGTTTCGCCACCGACGCCGTGCAGTGGGGTGAGCGCGATCCGGATCTCCGCACGTTCACCCGGCCCGCCGATCAGCTTCGGCAGCGCGGTCACCCGGTCCAGGTAGCGCTGGACGAGCTCAGCGCCGGACGGTTCGACCGGTGTGCGCGCGATCGGCTCGGTCACCGCCTCGATCCGTGCTTCGATCTCGGTGTCGGCGGGCGCCAGCAGTTGGGCGCCGCCGTCGAGATAGACCTTGTAGCCGTTGTCGGTGGCCGGATTGTGCGAGGCGGTGATCTGGACCCCGGCCACCGCGCCCAGCTCGCGCACGGCGAAGGCGGTCACCGGGGTGGGCAGCGGTTCGGGCAGCAGCGTCACCGGGAAACCGGCGGCGGCGAAGATCTCCGCGGTTGCGGTGGCGAACTCGGCCGAACCGTGCCGGGCGTCGCGGCCGACGACCACGCGGCCACCGCCGAGACAACGCTCGCGCAGCCAGTCCGCGATGCCCGCCGTCGCCCGGCTCACCGTGGTCACGTTCATCCCGTCGGGGCCCTCGCGCAGTGGCCCGCGCAGCCCGGCCGTCCCGAAGCGCAGCATCTACAGCTGCTCCAGCACGCCGCGCAGCAGCTTGCCCAGCCGCGGCGCCGCCGCCCGGCCCTCGGCCAGCACCTCGGCATGCGAGAGCGCCTCGCCGGTGACGCCTGCGGCCAGATTGGTGACCAGGGAGATGCCGAGCAGCCTGGCGTCGAGGGCCCGGCACGCGATGGCCTCGAGCACGGTGGACATGCCGA
Organism: Nocardia cyriacigeorgica GUH-2; assembly: GCF_000284035.1. Classification (NCBI taxonomy): domain Bacteria; kingdom Bacillati; phylum Actinomycetota; class Actinomycetes; order Mycobacteriales; family Nocardiaceae; genus Nocardia; species Nocardia cyriacigeorgica. The sequence goes on from NC_016887.1 coordinate 1,151,917, forward strand.
CCAGATCGGCGCCCATCGTGGCCAGCATCTTGATCTCGGCGGGAGTCTCGTACTGCGGCCCGTGCAGGCCGGCGTACACACCCTCGGTCAGCGACGGATCCACCCGCTTGGCCAGCTCGCGCAGCTGCGGGTCCCAGGCGTCGACCATGTTCACGAACGTCGCGCCGGACAGCGGGGTGCGGCCGGTGAGATTGATGTGATCGCTGATCAGCACTGGTTCGCCGACGTGCAGACCGGGCCGGATCCCGCCGGCGGCATTGGTGAGCAGCACGGTCTGCGCGCCCGCGGCGACGGCGGCGCGCACCGGGCGCACCACGTCGTCGGGGGCGTGGCCCTCGTACAGATGCTGGCGGCCCATGAGCACCAGCACCGGGGTGTCGCCGACCGGAATCGAATGCACCATGCCCACGTGCCCCAGCGCGGTGGGCACGGCGATACCGGGCAATTCCGCCATCGACACCGAGGCAGTGGGCGTTCCGATCTCGGCGACGGCGTCCTGCCAGCCCGATCCGAGCACCACCGCGACGGGGTGGCGCGGCACTCCGGTCTGTTCCGCGATCGCCGCGGCAGCCTGTTCGGCAAGCATGACGGCAACTGTATCGGCCCGCGCCCGGCTGGGCCGGTCCGATGAGGTGACCGAACCCACCCGGGGTCTTGCTACCCGTGAGTAGGACCAGGCCGCCGGTACCGATACGCTGCACGCATGCCGTATCTGGAACGTGATGGGGATGTGTTCGTGCTCTACCTCGGCAACGAGGGACAGACCGACAGCGAGAACCGCTTCCACCCGGACTGGATCGCCGAGATCCACGCCCACCTCGACACCGTCGAGGCGTCCGAGGGTCCCGCCGCACTGGTCACCACCGCCACCGGCAAGTTCTTCAGCAACGGCCTCGACACCGACTGGCTGTTCGGCAACCTCGATCAGATGCACGGCTACCTCGACCGCGTGCATTCGATCTACACCCGGCTGCTGACCTTCCCGATGGCGACCGTCGCCGCCATCAACGGCCACGCCTTCGGCGCCGGCGCCATGCTCGCCACCTCGCACGACTTCCGGCTGATGCGCGCCGACCGCGGCTTCTACAGCCTGCCCGAGGTGCACCTGGGCATGCCGTTCACCATCGGCATGAACGCCCTGCTCACCGAGCGGCTCACCAACCAGGTCGCGGTCAAGGCGATGACGACCGGGCATCGCTTCCCGGCCGACGAGGCCATCGCCGCGGGCATCGTCGACGGTAAGGCCGATGCCGACGCGCTGGTGGCCGCGGCGGTCGCGCAGGCGGCAGCGCTGACCGGTAACCGCAAGCCGAACCTGCCGGTGATCAAGCGCGCCCTGCACGCCAACGCGCTGGCCGGGCTCGCCGTGCCGACCACCCCGGAGAACCTGGCGTTCGCCGCCGGATAATCGCGCGGGCCCGCTGCCGCCACGCCACGGCCATGGCGGCCTGCGAACCGGTCGGTGCTCAGTGCGACACTGAATGCCATGTCACCCCCGCGCAGCGGCCGGTCCGACCAGCGCAGCGCCGATCCGATTCGGCGCGGCGAGGCTGCCACGCGTCACGGTGACGGGCAAGCGCGCCCGGACACCACCCTCGTGCGCGCGGCCGACGCGGCCATCGCCGCCGCCCGCGATGAGCTGATCGGGCTGTCCCATTCGATCCACGCCGAACCGGAACTGGCCTTCGAGGAGAATCGCAGCGTCGCCAAGGTGATCGCGCCGCTGGCCGCGCGCGGATTCGAGATCGAGACCGGCGTAGCCGGCCTGCCCACCGCGTTCCGCGCCAGCTACGGCAGCGGGGAACTCACCGTCGGGCTGTGCGCCGAATACGATGCGCTGCCCGAGATCGGGCACGCCTGCGGGCACAACATCATCGCCGCGAGTACCACCGGCGCGGCGCTGGGCCTGGCCGAGGTGGCCGACGCGCTCGGCATCACCGTCGTCGTGCTCGGCACGCCGGCCGAGGAGAGCGGCGGCGGCAAGATCCTGATGCTCGAACGCGGCGCCTTCGACGACATCGCGATGGCGATGATGGCCCACCCCGGCCCCTACGACATCGTCGGCGCCCGCTCGCTCGCGCTGGCCGACCTGTCGGTGGTGTTCCACGGCCGCGAAGCGCACGCCAGCGCCGCACCGGAACAGGGCCGCAACGCCGGCGACGCGGTCACTGTGGCGCAGGTCGCCATCGGCCTGCTGCGCCAGCACCTGCGGCCCGGCCAGCAACTGCACGGTATAGTCGGCGACGGTGGCGTAGCCCCCAACATCGTGCCCGGACGTGCGGAACTGCTGTACTACCTACGCGCAGCCGACTCCACATCCCTCGGCGAACTGATGCGGCGAGCATCCGATTGCTTCGAGGCGGGCGCCCTCGCGACCGGCTGCACCCACGACATACGGACGCTTGCGCCCACCTATACCGAGCTCACCCCCGATCCGGCACTACTGTCTGCCTATCGAGAGCAGATCGCCGGCCTGGGACGGACGCCGATCGCGCCGGAGCTCGAAGCGCAGCGTCCGCTCGGGAGCACGGACATGGGCAACGTCACCAACGTCATCCCGGGGATACACCCGGTCATCGGGATCGATGCCGATGGTGCGGTGACGCATCAGCCCGGTTTCGCCGCGGCCAGCGTCAACGCCTCGGCCGACCGAGCGGTGATCGACGCGGCGACGGCGCTGGCGCGTACCGCGATCGCGGTTGCCGGCGATGCACTACACAGGGACAGGTTGTTGCAACGGCTCGTTCAGCGACAGGAGGACATTCGGTGAGTAGCCCGGCGGCGCGAGCGACAGGGCCGGAAGAGGCGGCGCGCGTAAGCACGGAGGTACCCGTGACCACCAAGGCCACCGGGGGCGCCGCCCTATCGAACGCAGCGCGCACCGGCCAGGACGTGGTGGACGCCTGGCTGGCCGAGCACACCGTCGATCTGATCCAGTGGCGCCGCCACATCCACGCCAACCCGGAGCTGTCGCGCACCGAGTTCGGCACCACCGAATTCGTCGCCACCTGGCTCACCAAGGCCGGTCTGACCCCGCGCGTGCTGCCCGGCGGCACCGGCGTCATCTGCGATATCGGCCCGGAGACCCCGCGCATCGCATTGCGCGCCGATATGGACGCCCTGCCGATGCAGGAGTTCACCGGCCTGAGCTTCGCCTCCACCGTCCCCGGTGTCTCGCACGCGTGCGGTCACGACGCGCACACCACCATCCTGCTGGGTACCGCGCTGGCGCTGGCCGAGGCAGAGCTGCCGGTCGGCGTGCGGCTGGTGTTCCAGCCGGCCGAAGAGGTGATGCCGGGCGGTGCGCTCGATGTCGTCGCCGCCGGCGCGATGGAGGGCGTGGACCGGATCTTCGCGCTGCACTGCGATCCGCGGCTCGAGGTGGGCCGGGTCGGCGTGCGGGTGGGCGCGATCACCTCGGCCGCCGACACCGTCGAGCTGGTGCTGGATTCGCCCGGCGGGCACACCTCGCGTCCGCATCTGACCAGTGACCTGGTCTACGCCATCGGCACCGTGATCACCGGGCTGCCCGGCCTGCTCAGCCGCCGCATCGATCCGCGCACCAGCACCGTGATGGTGTGGGGTGCGGTCAGCGCGGGCAAGGCACCCAACGCCATCCCGCAGACCGGCATGCTCACCGGCACCGTGCGCACCGGCGATCACGCCACCTGGTCCCTGCTGGAGCCGATGGTGCATGAGATCGTCGACGGCCTGCTGGCGCCCACCGGCGTGCGCTATCAGCTCAACTACCGCCGCGGCGTGCCGCCGGTGGTCAACGACGAGCACTCCACCCGGATGTTCGAGCAGGCCATCCGCGCCGTCGGCCCCGACGCGCTGGCCGACACCCCGCAATCCGGCGGCGGCGAAGACTTCTCCTGGTACCTCGAGGAGGTCCCGGGTGCGATGGCGCGGCTGGGCGTGTGGTCCGGCGAGGGCGATCAGCTCGACCTGCACCAGCCCACCTTCGACATCGACGAACGAGCGCTGGCCGTGGGTGTGCGGGTGCTGAGCAATATCGTGTTGCAGGCCGGCTGAGACTCAGGCCGAGAAGTTCCCCGGGCCGACGTTGCGGCTGTTGCGGGTGCGCAGGGCGTGCACGTACTCCTCGGGTGCGCCCGCCTTCTCCGCGGCGTCGGCCATCACGCCGAGGTAGCGCGCCGACGGCAGCCCGCCCTCATAGGCGTCGAGGACGTACAGCCAAGCCAGGATGGGTTCGGTGCCGCTGCCCGGATTCGGGGTGACGCGCAGCCGGATCTTGCGGTGGATACCGAAATCCGAGCCCTCCCAGCGGTCCAGGCGCTGCTCGTCCTCGGGGGAGACGTCGTAGAGCACGACGAACACCCGGGAACCGGGTTCCTCGACGACGGTGGCGAGCGGGCCTTCCCAGCCGATGTCGTCACCACTGAAGGTGAGGCGCCAGCCCTCCAGCCACCCCGTCCCGAACATCGGGGAGTGCGGACAGCGCTCGAGCATCTGGGACGAGTCCATGTTGGACCCGTAAGCGGCGTAGATCGGCACGAGGAAAGGGTAACCGGTAACGGATTTGCCGTGCTCGCGGCGCGGCCTACCGCCCCCACCGCGGCCGGGCGCGGCCGGATAACGTTGACGAGAACCGGAGATCCCGGTCCAACTGCTCGAGCGGAGGTATCCATGACCCGCATTGCGATCATCGGTGGCGGACCGGCCGGATACGAGGCCGCGTTGGTGGCCGCGCAGCACGGCGCCGAGGTCACGCTGATCGATTCCGACGGTATCGGCGGCGCCTGTGTGCTGTGGGATTGCGTGCCGTCGAAGACCTTCATCGCCTCGACCGGGGTGCGCACCGATCTGCGCCGCGCCCGCGATCTCGGCATCACCCTGGACCCGAGCCAGGCCACCGTCTCGCTGCCCGAGGTGCATTCCCGCGTCAAGGCGCTCGCCCTGGCTCAGTCCTCCGACATCCGCTCGAAATTGCAGACCGTCGGGGTGACGGTGCTGGCCGGGCGCGGGCAGTTGATCGATGGGGGTGCCGGCCTGGCCGCGCACCGGGTGCTCGCCACCCTCGCCGACGGCTCCGAGCAGGTCATCGAGGCCGAGGTCGTGTTGATCGCGACCGGCGCCAGCCCGCGGGTGCTGCCCGGCGCCGAACCCGACGGCGAGCGCATCCTGAACTGGCGTCAGCTCTACGACCTGACCGAACTGCCGGAGACCCTGGTGGTGGTCGGTTCGGGCGTCACCGGCGCCGAATTCGTCTCCGCCTACACCGAAATGGGCGTGCGGGTGAAGCTGGTGTCCAGCCGCGACCGGGTGCTGCCCGGCGAGGACGCCGACGCCGCGCTGGTGCTCGAGGACGCCTTGGCCGAGCGCGGTGTGGAACTGGTCAAGCACGCTCGCGCCGACGCCGTCGAGCGCACCGCCGACGGCATCGTGGTCAAGCTCGCCGACGGCCGCACCGTCTCCGGCTCGCACGCGCTGATGACCGTCGGCTCCACACCCAACACCGACGACCTCGGGCTGGAGCGTGTCGGCATCGAGCTCGACCGCGGATACCTGCGCGTCGACCGGGTCTCGCGCACCTCGGTGCCCGGCATCTACGCCGCGGGCGACTGCACCGGCCTGCTGCCGCTGGCTTCCGTGGCCGCCATGCAGGGACGCATCGCGATGTACCACGCGCTCGGCGAGGGCGTGAACCCGATCCGGCTCAAGACCGTTGCCTCCGCGGTATTCACGCGGCCGGAGATCGCGACCGTCGGCGTCAGCCAGACCGCCATCGACAACGGCGAGGTCCCGGCGCGCACGGTGATGCTGCCGCTGAACACCAATCCGCGCGCGAAGATGTCGGGGCTGCGGCGCGGCTTCGTCAAGATCTTCTGCCGTCCGGCCACCGGCGTGGTCATCGGCGGTGTCGTGGTGGCCCCGATCGCCTCCGAGCTGATCCTGCCGATCGCCCTTGCGGTACAGAACAATCTGACCGTCACCGACCTGGCGCAGACCTTCTCGGTGTATCCCTCACTGACCGGTTCGGTGACCGAGGCCGCGCGCCAGCTCATGCGCCACGACGATTTGGACTGAGCCGGGCGGTTCGCCCAGCGTGACGAGTGTTCCTGTGAGTGGGTAGGTTTCGTCACGTTGCCTGGGCGGGCCAGTTATGGTTCACTTCCGGCAGAGATGCGATCGATGGGTGGTCGTGTGGTTTGGTGTCGGGGGGATTTCCTTTCCTGACGCGAACGGCGGGCAGCCTGGGCTGTTGGCAGTCCGAGCGTCTCACCAAAGACAGCTGAGTGTGGTCGGTGCGACCGCACCCGGGAAAGGGATTGGGCGAAAAGTGAAACATCGTAAGCCGAGTCGGGCGCAGCGAGCGATGGCGAGTACTTCGTTGCCGCTGGCCACCGCGGCGGCCGTAGCCACTCTGTTCGCATCGCCGGCGGGGGCCGTTCCGAACGATCAGCCTGAAGCCCCGGCGCCGACGCAGGACGAGTCGCCGAGCCAGCCGGGTACCACGCAGCCGGAGCAGTCGCAGTCGCCGACGCAGCCGGGCGTCACCGATCCGGCCAAGCCGGAGAACCCGCAGGGCAACGCCACGCCGAGCCAGCCGGGTGTCACCACCCCGAACACCGACAACGACCAGAAGGACCCGAAGCTGGCCGCGCCGCGGCAGCCGGGTGTCACCGCGCCGCGCGTCGCGCCGCTGCCGGTGCCCGGTCAGAGCGGTCCGGTGCAGCCGGTCGTGGTGCCGGACCAGAAGCCGGGCGAGACCGACCCGAACCGTCCGGGCGTCATCGACCCGCGCACCGAGGGTGTCGTCACCCCCGAGGACGGCTCCGAGGCGCAGCCGGCCATCGATGGCGAGACCGCCGAGGCCATCCAGCCCGGCACCGAGTCGGAGACCCAGACCCTGGTGCAGCCGAGCTGGGAGGCCCCGCGCATCGAGGCCGCGCCCGCCGCGCCGGTCGTCGAGATGACGGGTCCGCACGCCGAGGTCGGCGCCACCATCGACGGTGGTTCGCTGCTGCCCGGCCACCTGGCCAACACCCACCACTTCACCAACGAGGCCGGCTACGTCGGCACCATCGGCTACAGCACGCCGACCGGTCGTGGTGACGCTGGCATCGCGTGGGAGTTCCTGGACGAGAACCACATCAAGGTGAACACCTTCACCGGTGGTGCGGGCCTGGCCGACAACAAGTTCGAGACCGTCCTCGACACCACCCAGCTCAATGCCGCCAAGGCCACCGTCGAGCAGTGGATCGCCCAGCAGCCGGGCGGCGCCGCCGCGCTCGAGGCCGCCGCGCAGGTTAAACTGCCGACTATCGTGCAACCGGGTGACATGGCCCCGCAGACGATCAATGTCGCTGGCGTCACCACCCAGTGGGGTGGTTCACTCCAGTACTGATATGTGCTGAATGGGCGTTGGGGCGGTCGTTCGCGGCCGCCCCACACGTGTGTTCCGGGGAAAGGATTGGGTGTGTCCGGCGACGGCGACAGCAAGGACAGCGGGTCCGGGGGATCGGACTTCGGCCCACCGGTAGGGGACTTCGGGCCACCGGTCGGCGGCGACTTCGGACCGCCGGTCGGCGCTTTCGGACCGCCCACCACCGGCGGACCCGGCTGGACCCCCGAACCCGCACCCGAGAAGCCCGGCCTGACCTGGCGTCCGGCCGGCGAGCCCGCGCCGGAGCCGCCCGCGAGCGTGCCGCCCCCGCCCGCGCAGTACCGGGCCCCGGACAGCACCACATTCCCGGACAATCCGCCGCGGCCGCCGCGCCCGGAACCCGCCGACGCCGGCGAGGACCGCACCGTCCGGATCTCCACCGACGACGACAGCAGCTGGTGGAATCAGCCGACCAAGTCCGGTGAGCCGCCGGCTCCTCCCGCCGAACCCGCCTCCGAGCCGGGCCTGTCCTGGGCCGATGACCCGATCGCCAAGCGACTGACCCCGCAATCGGTGACCGAGGCGCTGGCGCGTCCGGCCAAGCGGAAGCGGCCGCTCGGGCCGATCATCGCCGGGTCGGCTGCCGTGGTGGCCGTGCTGGTGGCGCTCACCGTGGTGATCATCATGATGACCGGCGACGATAGCGATGCCGAGACCGCGCAGGCGCCGACGACCGCCGCGGCGTTGAGCTGCCCGGCGAGCGAGGACGGCAATGTCACCGTCGGCAACGGGCCGGGCGATACTGCGAGCGGGGCCGGGGCCATTCTGGGGTATCAGCATGCGTTCTACTCCGCGCGTGATGGTGCGAAGGCCCGGAGCTTTGCGGCCGCGGACGCGAATGTGCTGCCTGCCGCTGATCTGCAAAAGGTCATCGATGAGGAGATCCCGAAGGGTACGACGTACTGCCTGCGCATCACCGAGCGGCAGCCGAACGTCTTCGACGTCGACCTGACCGATCACCGCCCCGACGGTCAAACGTTCGTGTACCGGCAGACCGTGCAGACCATCGACCAGAACGGCAAGCATCTGATCTTCGCCATCCTGGATCGCTGACCCGATCCCCCCACCCAGCTGCGATAGGAAATCGCTACCGCCCCAAGGGATTTCGTTCGAACGGGCTATTGCCGCGCCCGATGTCGTCGGGTACTGTTCGAGCTGACTCTAGGGAGGGAGTATTCAATGAAGAAATTCGCTGCTGGTCTCGTGCTCACGATCGGTGTGGTGGGGGTCGGTCCCGCGTTGGCGCCGTCCATCGCGGTTGCCGGTCCGTGCCAGCCGGGCGTCAGCAAGGACTGCCGGGACACCAAGAAGCGGCCGCCGTGCCAGCCTGGTGTCACCAAGGATTGCAAGGTCGCCACTCCGCGGCGGTAATCCGCGAACTAGTGAACGGCCCCATTCCGATGTCGGGATGGGGCCGTTTCGTTTTCTCTGCATCCCGAATGGTGTCTCAAATCATGGGATGACTATTTCACATCATGGTCGGCGGTATGCGACAGTGGAGCAGGCGCACCTCGCGTAATGTCTGGAGGTTCCATGTCGCAGCACCTTCCGCCGCTGGCCGGCCGCCTGACCGGCCTGACCAGCTCGGCCATCCGTGACCTGCTCAAACTCACCGCGCGCGCGGAGATCATCAGCCTCGCCGGTGGTCTGCCCGACGCCGCGCTGATGCCGGGTGAGCGGATCGCGGTAGCCGCCGACGCCGCGCTGCGCCAGGACGCCGCCCTGCAATACACCGAGTCGCCCGGCTGGGGTCCGCTGCGCGCGGTGCTCGCCGAACGGGAAAGCGCCCGGCTGGGCCGCGCCGTCCCAGTGGACGAGGTGTTCGTCACGCATGGTTCGCAGCAGGCGCTGTCGCTGCTGTCGGAGGTGCTGCTCGATCCCGGCGTGCTCGTCGTGGTGGAGGATCCGGCCTACGTCGGCGCGCTCCAAGTGTTCCGAGCGGCGGGCGCCCGGATCGTCGCGCTGCCGATGGACGGCGAGGGCATGCGGATGGATCTGCTGGGCGAACTGCTCGCCGGTGGTGAGCGCCCCGCCGTGGTCCACACCGTGAGCAACTTCCACAATCCGGGCGGGGTGACCATGAGCCCCGCGCGCCGGCAGGAACTGGCCGCGCTGGCGCAGCGCTACGGCTTCTGGGTAATCGAGGACGATCCCTACGGCGAGCTGTGGTTCGACCGGCCCGCGCCCGCCCCCGTCGCGACCTACGCGCCGAACGTGATCCGGCTGTCGAGCGCGTCCAAGATCCTCGCCCCGACGCTGCGGGTGGGCTGGATGGTCGCGCCGAACGCGGTGTGCCGGGCGGTCGAGCTGCTCAAACAGGGCGCCGACCTGTGCGGTTCGGCCCTGACCCAGCAGATCGCCGCCGATCTGCTCGGCGACACCGACTGGCTCACCACCCACATCGACACCGTGCGCGCCGCCTACGCCGAACGCGCGGGCGCCCTCGTCGGCGCGCTGCGCGAGCGCTTCGGGTCCAGGCTGACCTGCACCGACGCCGCCGGCGGCATGTTCGTCTGGGCCGACTTCACCGACGGCACCGACACCGGGACCCTGCTGGCGCACGCTCTCGACGCCGGCGTCGCCTACGTCCCCGGCCAGGCGTTCTCGGTGAGCACGCCCTATCCGCATTCGCTGCGCATGTGCTTCACCACCGGCGCACCGGACGCACTCGCCGAAGCGGTGGACCGGCTCGACCGCGCGGTCGCCGCGCAGGGTCAGGGTGCGGTCGCCCAGCGTTAGGGCGGCTCGCGCAGCATTCGGGCGCAGCGGGTAAGGGCCTCGCCGCGCAGGGGTCAGGGTGCGCAGCGCGAGGATGTCGCCGCGCAGCATCGGAACGCGACTGCCCAGCGTCGGGGCGCACAGCGCGAGGGCCTCACCGCAGAGGGGCATCGCCAGGGGTGCGGCCGCGCAGCGTCAGCGGCCGCCCCACCGTCCGCTTCAGCCGACCCAGTTGTAAGTGCGTTCGACCGCTTTGTTCCAGGCGTCGAGCCTGGCCTGCCGATCGTCGTCGCTCATCGTCGGCTCCCAGGTTTTGTCCGCCGCCCAGTTGTCCTGGATATCGTCGGTGCCTGCCCAGTAGCCGACTGCGAGGCCCGCGGCATAGGCGGCGCCGAGGGCGGTGGTCTCGTTGACGACCGGGCGCACCACCGGCACCCCGAGGATGTCGGCCTGGAACTGCATGAGCAGTTCGTTGTTCACCATTCCGCCGTCGACCTTCAAGGTGGTCAATTCCAGTCGCAGCTGCTGGGATTCGGCGTCCGCGCGCATGGCATCGGTCACCTCGCGGGTCTGGAACGCGGTGGATTCCAGGACCGCCCTGGCCAAGTGGGCCTTGTTGACGAATCGAGTCAGCCCGGCGATGACGCCGCGCGCGTCCGGCCGCCAGCGCGGGGCGAACAAACCGGAGAACGCGGGCACGATGTAGGCGCCGCCGTTGTCGTCGACGCTGCGCGCGAGCGGTTCGATCTCGGCGGCCGAGGAGATGATGCCGAGGTTGTCGCGCAACCATTGCACGAGTGAGCCGGTGACGGCGATCGAGCCTTCGAGCGCGTAGACCGGGGCCTGTTCGCCGAGGCGGTAGCAGACGGTGGTGAGCAGTCCGTGCTTGCTGAACACCGGGGTGGTGCCGGTATTGAGCAGCATGAAATTGCCGGTGCCGTAGGTGTTCTTGGCGTCGCCGGGCGACAGGCAGGCCTGCCCGAAGGTGGCGGCCTGCTGGTCGCCGAGGATGCCGGCCACCGGAACCCCGGCCAGCGGGCCCGCGGTGATCTCCGCGTACACCTCCGAGGAGCTGCGGATCTGCGGCAGCATCGCGGTAGGGATGCCGAATTCGGCGCAGATCTGGCCGTCCCATTGCAGGGTGCGCAGGTCCATCAGCATGGTGCGCGAGGCATTGGTGACGTCGGTCAGGTGCTGTCCGGTGAGATTCCACAGCACCCAGCTGTCGACGGTGCCGAAGCACAGATCGCCGGCCTCGGCGCGCTCGCGGGCGCCGTCGACGTTGTCGAGGATCCAGCGCAGCTTCGGACCGGCGAAATAGGTCGACAGCGGCAGACCGGTGCGGTCCTGATACCTGGTACGCCCGACCTCGCCGGCCAGTTCGGTGCACAGCGCTTCGGTGCGGGTGTCTTGCCAGACGATGGCGTTGTGGATCGGCTTGCCGGTGCTGCGGTCCCAGACCACGGTGGTTTCGCGCTGATTGGTCACGCCCACCGCGGCGATATCGGCGGCGGTGATCCCGGTGGCCGTCAGTGCTTCGCCGAGCACCTGTTCGGTGTTGTGCCAGATCGCCTCGGCGTCGTGTTCGACCCATCCCGGCCGCGGGAACAGCTGTTCGTGCTCGCGTTGCGCGATGCCCGCGACGCGCCCCGAGCGGTCGAAAACGATGCACCGACTCGACGTCGTTCCTTGATCGATGGCGGCCACATAGCGTCGCATTGGAGCAGGTTACCGGAACCGGCGGCCGGTCACGGCCCGCTCGCGGCATCCAGGACCGCAGGCGCGCAAGGGCGTCGCACGCGGGCGAGGAGGGTGCGGCGATAGGGTGTAGCGGAAGCTCGAACGCGCCCGATCACAGACCATAACGTCGACCTCCGACGCTTGCGTCGGTTGGAGGAGCCGAGCATGACCAAGAAGCCCGATTCGCAGTTCCTCGGTCCGCAGCAGCGGCTGGACGCCTGGTCCCGGCTGGGTAAGGACCACTTCGACGTGGTTGTCGTCGGTGGCGGTGTGGTGGGCGCGGGCATCGCCCTCGATGCCGCGACCCGCGGGCTGCGGGTGGCGCTGGTGGAGGCGCGCGATCTGGCGTCCGGGACGTCGAGCCGGTCGTCGAAGATGTTCCACGGCGGGCTGCGGTATCTGGAGCAGCTCGAGTTCGGGCTGGTCCGGGAGGCGCTGGCCGAACGTGAGCTATCGATGTCGACGCTGGCGCCGCATCTGGTCAAGCCGCTGCGGTTCCTCTACCCGCTCACCCACCGGGTCTGGGAGCGGCCTTACGTCGCGTCGGGGCTGCTGCTCTACGACACCATGGGTGGCGCGAAATCGGTTCCCGGGCAACGGCATCTGAGCAGGCACGGCGCGCTGCGGCTGGCGCCGGGCTTGCGCCGCGATTCGATGATCGGCGGAATCAGCTACTACGACACCGTCGTCGACGATGCCCGCCACACCATGACCGTGGCCCGCACCGCCGCCCACTACGGTGCGGTGATTCGCACCTCGACGCAGGTGGTCGGCTTTCTGCGGGAGGCCGACCGGGTGGTCGGGGTGAAGCTGCGCGACAGCGAGGACGGACGCACCACCGAGACCCGCGCGCATGTGGTGATCAACGCGACCGGCGTCTGGACCGATGAGATCCAGGCGCTGTCGCATCAGCGCGGGCGCTTCCATGTGCGGGCGTCCAAGGGCGTGCACATCGTGGTGCCGCGCGACCGGATCGTCAGCGACGCGGCGATCATTCTGCGCACCGCGACGTCGGTGTTGTTCGTGATTCCCTGGGGCAGCCACTGGATCATCGGCACCACCGACACCGACTGGAATCTGGACCTGGCGCATCCGGCGGCGACCAAGGCCGATATCGATTACCTGCTCGAGCACGTCAATCGGGTGCTGGTCACCCCGCTCACCCACGACGACATCGACGGTGTGTACGCCGGACTGCGGCCACTGCTGGCCGGGGAGAGCGACGAGACCTCCAAGCTCTCCCGCGAGCATGCCGTAGCCCGGATCGCGCCCGGCCTGGTGGCCATCGCGGGCGGCAAATACACCACCTATCGGGTGATGGCCTACGACGCCGTCGACGAGGCGGCCCAGGACATTCCGGCCCGGGTCTCGCCCTCGATCACCGAGAAGGTGCCGCTGCTCGGCGCCGACGGTTACTTCGCGCTGGTCAATCAGACCGTGCAGCTGGCCGAGGCCTACGGCGTGCATCCGTATCGGATCAAGCATCTGCTCGACCGCTACGGCTCGCTCATCGACGAGGTGATGGCCATGGCCGAAGGCAAACCCGAACTGCTGCAACCGCTGACCGACGCACCGTCCTACCTCCAGGTGGAGGTGGTTTACGCGGCCGCCGCCGAGGGCGCGCTGCACCTGGACGACATCCTGGCCCGGCGCACCCGCATCTCCATCGAGTACTCCCATCGCGGCGCGGACTGCGCCGAGCAGGTCGCCCGGCTGGTCGCGCCGGTGCTCGGCTGGGACGATGACGACGTCGACCGGGAGGTGGGCCTGTATCTGGCCCGGGTCGACGCCGAAATCCGTTCCCAGGCCGAGCCCGACGACGAATGCGCCGACGCCTTGCGGGTGGCCGCACCGGAGCCACGGCCGGAGATCCTGGAGCCGGTTCCGCTGGATCGGTGAGTGTCCGGATCAGACTGCCGCGGCCTGAAGTGCGCGCAGTTCACCGGCGTGATGGGCGCTGAAGGTGCGGACCTCGTCGCCGTGGCCGGCGACCAGCTCGCGCAGCCGCTGCTGGTTGTCGATGCGGGCCTGGGCGATGGTCTGCACCGAGCGCTCGAAGAGGGTGATGCCGAGCGGCTGAGACGGTCGCGCCGAATCGAGAATGCCGGGATGGAAATACGAGTCGCCGGCACTGAGTAGCCAGCCGTTGCCGGTATCGATGGCGACACCCGCGTGGCCACGGGTGTGGCCGGCCAGCGGGACCAGCAGGATCTCCGGCGGGACGCCGGGCAGCTCGCGTACCGCCTCGAAGCCGAACCACGGCTCGCCGAATTCGCCGTGCACCTCCCACTTCGGGCCGTGCGCGAACTGGATATCGCGGTAGCGGAAGCGTTCGCGCGGACCGTGTTTGCCCTCGAGGGCCCGCATCTCCTCGGCGTAGACGTGCACCCGCGCCTGCGGGAAGTCGGCCAGACCGCCGGCGTGGTCGAGGTCGAGATGGGTCAGCACGATATCGCGCACGTCCTCACGCCGGTATCCGAGCCGCTCGATCTGCCCGACCGCGGTGGATGCGAGGTCGAGGACGGGGTTGGTCAGCTGCAGAAATTCGCGGCCGAGCCATTCGTTCGGGCGGCGCACCGCTTGTTCGCCGATGCCGGTTTCCACCAGCAGCAGGCCTCGGTCGTGCTCGATGAGCACGCAGTGGCAGACCATCTCGCCGCGGTGCAGCAGGCCGCCGGAGCCGGTCAGTAGGCGGCCGCCGAGGGGCCGCATGGTTCCGCCGTCGAGGTGATGGATTTTCATCGGGACAACTCCTGCTCGAGAAGGGTGCGAAGGTGGTCGGCGACCGCGCGCAGGGGCGCGATATCGCGGCGGGTCTTGGCCAGTAGCAGCGCGCCTTCGACCATGGCGAGCGCGATGGTTGACAGGTGTTCGGTGCGTTCGGCGGCGACGCCCTTGGCGCGCAGGTACTGCGCGAGGGTTTCCCGCCAGGATTCGAAGCCGTCGGCACAGGCGGTGCGGATCGGTTCGCTGCCGGCTGCGTCCAGCGCCACCGAGGCCAGCGGGCAGGCGCGTTCGTAACCGGATTCGGTGAGGTTGGTGACCAGCAGGTCGATCACGGCATCGATATCGCCGTGCGCGAGCGCCGCGGCCAGAGCGTCGTTCAGTTGCCTGCTCGCCTGGGCGAGTGCTTCGGCGGCGAGTTGTTCCTTGCCGCCGGGGAAGTGGAAATACAGCGAGCCCTTGGGCGCTCCGCCCGCGGTGACCAGCTGGTTGAGCCCAGTGGCGTGGTAGCCCTGGGTGTGGAACAGGTCGGCGGCGGCGTCGATGAAACGCTGCCGGGAGTCCGTGCGTGCAGTCACGAGAGTGACGGTACGCGAACTATGACGACCGGTCTAGTGGGAGATCGAGAATCGTTCGATCTGTGGTGTGGGTGGGGCGGGAGCCGGTGGTGCGATCGGAGTGCTGGCGGGGCCACTGGCATGCAGCAGGAGATAGCTGAACAGGACTGTCGCCAGGATGGCGAGCACGGTGGTCAGCACGCGGCCGGCGATGGCGGCCAGGCGCTGCCGCGTCGTCGGTGCCCGCATGAATGCTCGCTTTCGATCGGTCGGCGAAATCGACTACTGCCGACCATGTCGTGCGAACTCGTTGAAACATTAGCAATTGAATGGCAAATCACATGGCGGGCGCGGGCTGGCAGCGCGGGCAGAAGTAGATGCCGCGCTCGCGCCGCGAGACCCGGTCCGACGCCGGTGCGGTCTCGCCGAGTAGATCCACCACGATCGTGGTGCCACACCGCTGGCAGGGCATCCGATTCCGGCCGTAGACCAGCGGACGCCGCGGCGGTTGCTCGGCAGCCGTGGTGAGCACCCGGTGCGCTTCGTTGACCAGGGCGAGCAGGTCCGGCACGGCCGCGACCGGGGTGGCCGGATGCACCCGGCGCAGGAAGCACACCTCGCTGCGGTAGATATTGCCGATGCCGGCCAGATTGCGCTGATCGAGCAGTGCGATGCCGATGGGTTCGTCCGGATGGCGTGACAGCCGCTCGACCGCAACGGCCGGATCCCAGTTCGGGCCGAGCAGGTCCGGCCCGAGATGCTCGATCGCGCGCTGCTCCTCGGCTCGGCGCAGGACCTCCACCAGACCGAGGGAGAAGCCGACCGCCTCGACCTCGTCGGTGGCCAGCACCAGCCGCGCCGCCACCCGCGGTTTGGTCCAGCGCTGCCCGCAGTGGAACACCCGCCAGCTGCCCTCCATCTTCAGGTGGGTGTGGATGCTGACGGTGTCGGTGCGGATGAACAGGTGCTTGCCGTAGCTGCCGACGCTGTCCACGGCCTGTCCGCGCAGGTCGACCGTGGCATAGCGGGGCACGCGGAAGTCGCTGCGGGTCAATACCTGTCCGGCCAGTGCGGCGCGCAGTCGTTGCGCGGTGCGGTAGACGGTGTCACCTTCGGGCATCGCCCGCTCCGGTGGCCGGGGACCTCACGGGCGTCCTCGTAGCCGCAGGCCGCGCGGCGTGGCGGCGAAACCGGCGTCGGTGAGGAAGGTGGCGAAGGTGTTGCCGTGCACCGATTCACCGTCGACCCGGTCGATCACCAGCGAGTCGACCCGGCGTTCGTGCACCAGGGCAGCCAGCGCGTGCGTCGCCTGCTGCCGGGCGGCCGGATCCTCGGTGAAGGTGAGCAGCGTCTTGCCGCCGCGTTCCAGGTACAGCACCAGATCGCCGTCGACCAGCACGACCAGCGCGCCTGCCTTGCGGCCGGGCCGGTGCCCGGATTCGCCGTCGCCCTTGGGCCACGGTAGCGCCGCGCCGTAGGGGTTGGCCGGATCGCAGGCGGCCAGGGCGAGCGCCGCGCTCTCGACTCGGTTGCCGCCGCGATCGGTGTCGAAGGAGCGCAGCCGGTCGACCACGTCGGTGGTGGAGAACTGGGCGCCGCCGAGCGAGTCGATGAAATAGCCACGACGGCACCGGCCACGGTCCTCGAACTCGGTGAGCACCCGGTACATCAGCGCGAAACCGCCCGGCACGCCTTCGCCCTGCACCGAGCCCCTGGTCAGGACGCCGTAGCGCTCCAGGAGCAGGTCGGCGGTGGCATGGGCGCGGATCGTGTTGTCGGACAGCCGGTCCGGCAGCAGCGACCAGCGGCCCGCGACCGTCGGCGGGCCCGAGCGGGTCGGTAGTGATTGGCGCGGGAGGTAGGCCCGGCCGCGCGGGGTGCGGCGGGGGGAACGGTGCGCGGTGGGGGTTCTGGTGGAGCCGGCCAGGCGCGCGCGGACCGGAGCGAAGGTGTCGCCGGAGACGAGACCGGCCCACACCAGCTCCCACAGGGCGTCGGCGACGGCCGCGTCGTCGAGCAGGCCGGTGGAGTCGGAGAGCTGGCGGAAGAAGTAGGCGCCGCCGCCGTGCAGTGCCGGCGGGACGCGCATGACGCCCGGCTGGTCGAGCGGTTTCGGTGCTGCCCCTGGTTCAGCGGCGTCGAGGTCTACTGGCGCGGGGACGCCGGGCGTCCATGCCGGCAGCTGGGCGCCCAGCGCGGTGAGCAGGCGCAGGTGGGTTTCGGTGAGTTCGATGTCATCGGCCGGCGGCAGGGTGATCGGGGCCTGGTCGGCCAGGTGCAGTGCGATCCAGCCGTCCTTGGCGTTGATGGCGCCGTGGCCGGACCAGCGCACCTCGCCAGTGGCCATGAGTTCGTCCAGCATGGCGGCGGAGTAGTCGCGTACTCGGGCGGGCAGCACCAGCGACTCCAGCGCGGACGCCGGAATCGGCACGCCCGCAAGCTGTTCCACCACCGCCGCCACGCCGTCGATGCCGCGCAGCTCACCGGTGCCCAGATGCTGCCAGGCCGGCAGGAAGCGGCCGAAGGTGGCGGTGGAGACCGGTTCCACCTCATGCCGTGCGGCGGCCAGACTGCGGCGGCGCAGGCGGCGCAGCACCTGCGCATCGCACCATTCCGAACCCGATGCGGCGGGCGTGAATTCGCCCTCGACCACGCGTTTCTCGGCCGCCAGCCGATGCAGCGCGCCCGCGGCGACCGCGGTGCCGAGACCGAACCGGGAGGCCACCGCTTCGACCCCGAACGGGCCGTGCGTGCGGGCATAACGCGCCACGAGGTCACCGAGCGGGTCGGCGACGGGCTCGATGAACGCCGCCGGGGTGCCGATGGGCAGCGGGACGCCGAGCGCATCACGCAGCCGGGCGGCGTCCTCCACGGGCGCCCACCAGGTGCGGCCTGCGAAGGAGACCTCCAAGGCGCGCCGGGCCTGCACCAGCTCGGCGAACCACGGCGTGGGGTCTTCGCGGCAGCGGTCGGCGGCCTCGGCGGCGGTGAGCGGGCCGAGTAGTCGCAGCAGATCGGCCAGGCCCTCGGCGTCGCGGGCCAGGCGTTCGGGGGTGAGCCGTTGCAGCTCGCGTTCGGTCTGCTCGATGACGGCGGCGTCGAGCAGTTCCCGCAGCTCCACCCGGCCGAGCAGTTCCGCCAGCAGGCTCGAATCCAGCGACAACGCCGCCGCCCGCCGTTCGGCCAGCGGGCTGTCGCCGTCGTACATGAACTGGCCGATGTAGTCGAACAGCAAGGCGTTGGCGAACGGTGACGGCGTCGCGGTTTCCACCTCGATCAACCGCACCTGCCGCCGCGCCACCCGGCCGAGCAGCTCGCTCAGCGCGGGCAGATCGTAGACATCGCGCAGGCATTCGCGCACCGTCTCCAACAGGATCGGGAAATCCGGGAACTTGCGCGCCACATCCAGCAGCTGCGCCGAGCGCTGACGCTGCTGCCACAGCGGCGCTCGTTTGCCGGGATCGCGGCGCGGCAGCAGCAGGGCGCGGGCGGCGCACTCCCGGAACCGGGATGCGAACAGCGCCGAGCCGCCGACCTGTTCGGTGACGATCTCGTCGATCTCATCGGGTTCGAAGGCGAACAATTCGGCGCCGGGCGGATCGTCGGTGGTATCGGGCAGCCGCACCACGATGCCGTCGTCGGAGGCGTTCGGCGCGGCGTCGACCCCGAATCGTTCCCGCAGCCGCGCGCCGACCGCCAGCGCCCACGGCGCGTGCACCGGCAGCCCGTAGGGGGAGTGCAGTACCAGCCGCCAGTCGCCGAGCTCGTCGCGGAACCGTTCCACGATCAGCGTGCGATCGGTCGGCAGACGGCCGGTCGCGGCGCGTTGATCATCCAGCAGCGCAACCAGATTGGTGGTGGCGTTCGTGTCCAAGCCTGCTGCGCCGACCAGCTCGGCGAGGCCGTCGCTCGTCTGAACAGGGGATGCCGTGTCCTGAGCGCGCGAGTCCGCTTCGCCTCGCGCGCCTGATCGAGCCCCGCTCTTACCGGCCGTGCCATCCGAATCGGTGCGCTCGGATCGAGTACCGCGACTACCTCCGCCCGGCCGCGCACGCTCGGATTCCTGTCCCGCCCGCCGGATGAATTCCCCCAGCGCCGCGCCCAATTCGGCGGGCCGCCCGAGACCGTCGCCATGCCAGAACGGCAAACGTCCAGGCAACCCGAACGCCGGCGTCACCAGCACCCGGTCGAAGGTGATCTCCTCGATCCGCCAGCTGGTCGCACCGAGCGCGAAGACATCGCCCACCCGCGATTCGTAGACCATCTCCTCGTCCAGTTCGCCGACGCGAGAGGCCTTTTCGCCCACCATGTACACCGCGAACATGCCGCGATCGGGAATGGCGCCGCCGGAGGTCACCGCCAGCCGCTGGGCGCCGGGCCGGCCGGTCAGCGTGCCCGCGTCGCGATCCCACACCACCCGCGGTCGCAGTTCGGCGAATTCGTCGGACGGATACCGCCCGGACAGCAGGTCGAGCACCGACTCGTAGGCCGAACGCGGCAGCGACGCATAGCTTCCGGTACTGCGGACCACCTCGAACCAGGCGTCGACGTCGACCGGTTCGAGCGCGCACACCGCGACCGTCTGCTGGGCCAGGATGTCGAGCGGATGCGCCGGAATCTGGATGGCCTCGATCTGGCCGGTGGTCATGCGCTGGGCGGCGACCGCGCAATGGATGACGTCGGTGCGGTGCTTGGGAAACAGCACCCCGCGCGAGATCTCGCCGACCTGATGCCCGGCCCGGCCGATCCGTTGCAGCCCGCTGGCCACCGATGGCGGCGCCTCCACCTGGACTACCAGGTCCACCGCGCCCATATCGATGCCGAGTTCGAGGCTGCTGGTGGCGACCACACAGCGCAGCCGCCCGCTCTTGAGATCGTCTTCGATCAGCGCCCGCTGTTCCTTGCTGACCGAGCCGTGATGCGCGCGCGCCAGCAGCGGCGCCGCGCCGTGCACCACCTCGGTGGACGCGCCCAACTGCGCGGGCGGCGCATGCTCGGTCTCGACCGGATCGCCCGCGCGTTCGGCGAAGGTCTCGTTCAGCCGGGCGGTGAGCCGTTCGGCCAGTCTGCGCGAATTGGCGAACACGATCGACGACCGGTGCGCCAGCACCAGATCCACGATCGCCTCGTCCACATGGGGCCAGATCGATCCGGGCTGCTCCGATTCGCCGGGCTCGGTCATATCCGCGATCGGCACCCGCACCGACAGATCGAAGGTCTTCGGCGCGGGCGGGGAGACGATGGTCAGCGGTGCGCTGCCGACCAGGAAGCGACCCACCTCCTCGGGCGGGCGCACGGTGGCCGACAAGCCGATCCGCTGCACCGGGCGTTCGGTGAGCAGGTCGAGCCGGGCCAGCGACAACGCCAGATGCGAGCCGCGTTTGGAGCCGGCGATGGCGTGCACTTCGTCCACGATCACCGTGCGCACCGTCCGCAGCGTCTCCCGGGCGGCCGAGGTGAGCATGAGAAACAGCGATTCCGGCGTGGTGATGAGAATGTCCGGCGGGGTGCGCTGCATGGACCGGCGTTCGCTCGCGCTGGTGTCACCGGAGCGCACGCCGACACTGATGTGCGGCGGATCGAGCCCGAGCCGTTTCGCGGTCTGGGTGATGCCGACCAGCGGAGCGCGCAGATTGCGTTCCACGTCGACGGCGAGGGCCTTCAACGGCGAGACGTACAGCACCGTGGTGCCCGGCTCGTCCGATTTCTCGCCGCTCGCGAGCCGGTCGATGGCCCACAGGAACGCCGACAGCGTCTTGCCCGACCCGGTCGGCGCGATGACCAGCGTGTGTTCTCCCGCCGCGATGGCACGCCACGCACCGAGCTGGGCGTCGGTCGGCGCGGGGAAAGCGCCGTCGAACCACTCCCGGGTCGCGGTGGAGAACTCGGTCATGAGATCAGTGTGCACCCGGGCACCGACACGAACGCCGCGACCAGCGCCGTCACCCGTATCGTCGGGCTGTGCCCGGCGTGCTGAAACTCGACCTGATCGGCCACGGCATCACCGAGGCCGTGCGCCGCGCCCGCTTCCCCGACGACGAACCGCTCACGGAAGCCGGTCGCAACGCCCTCGGCCCGTACCGCCCACCCACCGGCGCGCAGGTACTCATCGCCCCCGAACGCCGTGCCCTCGACACCGCGCAGGCGCTGGGACTGTCCGGGCGGACGGAACCGGCCCTGCGCGATCTCGACGCCGGCGACTGGCGGGGTCGCGAACTCGCCGCGCTCGCACCCGACGAGGCACACGCCTGGCTCACGAACCCCGAGTTCCGCGGGCACGGCGGGGAGTCGATCAGCGATGTCGTCGACCGGGTCCGCGGCTGGCTGCTCGCTGTCGCCGACGGTGGCCGATCCACGGTCGCCATCACGCACCCGGTGGTCATCCGGGCCGCGCTGCTGGTGGCCCTCGAGGCCCCGGCCGCGTCGTTCTGGCGGCTCGACGTGGCCCCGGGACAGCCGGTCCGGCTGCATCACCGTGGCGCCTGGACGCTGCGATTGGGCCACTGAACTGCGCGTTCACCCATAGGGGCGGCGGTGGCGAGTACCAATTCGGCCATGGTCTGCCGGACGTCTCGTGGATCGGGTCGGCGCCCGCTAGTGTCTGAGAACATGAGTAACAACAACAGGCCACAACGCCGTGGCCTGGCCATCGGCTGCGGTGGCACGCTGGGGTTCGCCTGGATCGTGGCCGCGCTCGACTCGGTGAGTGCGGCGCTGGACTGGGATCCGCGCACCGCCGACGTCATGATCGGCACCTCGGCCGGCGCCGAGATGGTCACCATGCTCGGCAGCGGCATCGGCGTGGACGAACTGGTATCGATGCAGCGTGAGACCACCACGCACCCGGTGCTGGCAGCCCATCTGCGCGACGAACCCGACCGCTTCCCACCGCTGCCGCGCCTGCGCTGGCAGCCGTCGCGCCTCGCGCTGCGCGGCCCGGCCTCCGGGCAGCGCCTGCTGACCGCCGGTAGCACCCTGCTCCCGGTCGGCGGCGGTGACGCGAGCTGGTTACAGCGCCTCGCCGACGGCCTGGCCGACGAGCGGAATTGGGTGTCACATCCGGCTGCCTGGCTGGTGGGCATGGACGCGGCCACCGGCGAGCGCGTCCCGTTCGGCGCTCCCCACGCGCCCGCCGCCGCACTCGGGGCGGCCCTGTGCGCTTCCTGGGCGATTCCCGGCTGGTTCCCGCCGGTGACGATCGACGGCCGCCGCTTCGTCGACGGCGGCGCAGGCTCCACTGCCTCGGTGGACCTGCTCGCCGGGCAGCAGCTGGACGAGGTGATCGTGCTCGCCCCGATGGCCTCGGTCGAGCCCGTCCGCGCCGCCGGTCTCGGGCATCTGCTCGAACGTCAACTGCGCGACCGGATGAGCGCACAACTCGCCATCGAGATCGAGACCCTGCGGGCCGCGGGTACCCGGGTGCTGGCGCTCGGCGCGACCGCCGAGGACCTCGCGGTGATGGGCCCCAACTTCATGGACGGCAGGCGTCGCCGCTCCACCTTCGAGCACAGTCTGCGCAGCACCCGCCGCGCGCTCGAGCACGCCGCGCTGGTCTGAGCCGACACCCCGGGAGGCCCGTGCGGCGCCTCCCCACCGACCCGGGCGCAGCGCCCGACAGAACTTCGAGGAGCACGACAATGGGAATTCTCGGCCACGGATACCCCGGTATCGACCTCGCCGACGCGACCGTGCTGATCACCGGCGCCGGGCGCGGCATCGGCCAGGCCACCGCGGAACTGTTCGCCACCAAGGGATCCGACGTGGTGATCGCCGATGTGGACCTGCCCGCGGCCGAGGCGGCGGCGGCCTCGATCGGCGCGCGCGCCGTCGGCCTCGATGTGCGGTCGCGGGCCGGCTGGGACGCCGTCGTCGCCGAGATCGGTGCGGTGGACATCCTGGTCAACAACGCGGGCGTGATGCCGGCCGGCGCCTTCCTCGACGAACCCGACGAGGTCGGCCACGCCACCATGGACATCAACGTCTGGGGCCTGATCCACGGCATGCGCGCGGTCGTGCCCGGCATGATCGAGCGCGGGCGCGGCCATGTGGTCAATGTGGCCTCGCTGGCGGGCAAGGTCCCCGTGCCGGGTCTGGCGGTGTACAACGCCAGCAAGTTCGCCGCCGTCGGGCTCTCGGCCGCCACCCGGCTGGAATTCGCCGAACACGGTGTCAGCGTGAGCGCGGTGCTGCCGTCGGCGGTGCGGACCCGCCTGTCCTCGGGCCTGACCCTCGGCCGCGGCATGCCGACCGTCGACCCCGCCGACGTGGCCGCCGCGATCGTGGCGACCTGCCGCACCCGCCGCGCCGAAGTCGCCGTACCCAACTACCTCGGCCCGATCGATATCGCACTCGCGGCGGCACCGGAGCGCGCGGTCCGCTTGGTGCGCAACCTCTTCGACGGCAACCGCGCCCTGCATCCGGCCGACGAGCGGACCCGAGCGGCCTACGAGGAGCAGGTGCGTTCGATCACCTGAGCGGGCTCAGCCGAATTCGATGCCCTGCGCCAGCGGCAGGTCATCGGAGTAGTTGACGGTATTGGTGGCGCGGCGCATATAGGCCTTCCAGGCATCGGACCCGGATTCGCGCCCGCCACCGGTCTGCTTCTCCCCGCCGAACGCGCCACCGATCTCCGCGCCGGAGGTGCCGATATTGACATTGGCGATGCCGCAGTCGGAGCCGTCGGCGGCCAGGAACCGTTCGGCCTCGCGCTGATCGGTGGTGAACACCGACGACGAAAGCCCTTGCGGCACCGCGTTGTGCAGCTCGATGGCGGTGTCGAAATCGTGGTAGGTCAGCACGTACAGGATCGGTGCGAAGGTCTCCTCGCGCACGATCGCCGTCTGCGCGGGCATCCGGATGATCGCCGGCTGCACGTAGTAGGCGTCGTCGCCGAAGCCGTCCACTCTCTCACCGCCGCAGATCAATTCGCCGCCATCGGCCAGCGCGCGGTCGATGGCTGTCGTCATCGCCGCATAGCCGCGCCGGTCGATCAGCGGGCCGACCAGCACGCCGGGTTCGAGCGGATTGCCTACGCGCAGTTGCAGATACGCGCTCTCCAACCGATCCAGCAGCGGTCCCGCGACGTCGGCGTGCACGATCAGCCGCCGCAAGGTGGTGCAACGTTGGCCCGCGGTGCCCGCCGCCGCGAAGACGATGCCGCGCGCGGCCAGCTCCAGATCCGCCGACTCGGTCACGATGGCGGCATTGTTGCCGCCGAGTTCCAGCAGGCAACGCCCCAGCCGGGCCGCCACCCGCGGCGCGACCGTGCGGCCCATCCGCACCGAACCCGTCGCGCTCAGCAACGCCACCCGCTCGTCGTCGACGAGCCGTTCCCCGGCCTCGGCGCCGCCCAGGATCAGTTGATGGATCTGCGGATCGGCGCCGGCGTCGGCCGCGGCCCGGCGCAGCAGCGTATGGCAGGCCAGCCCGGTCAACGGCGTGGTCTCCGAGGGCTTCCACACCACCGTGTCGCCGCACACCAGCGCGATCGCGGTATTCCAGGCCCACACCGCGACCGGGAAGTTGAACGCCGAGATCACCCCGACCACGCCCAGCGGATGCCAGGTCTCCATCAGCCGGTGCCCGGGCCGCTCCGACGGCATCGTCCGACCGTAGAGCTGCCGCGACAACCCGACGGCGAACTCGCAGACATCGATCATCTCCTGCACCTCGCCCACCGCCTCGGCGCCGATCTTGCCCGCCTCCAGCGTCACCAGCTCGCCCAGCTGCTCCTTGTGCGCGCGCAACAGTTCGGCCAGCCTGCGCACCACCGCCGCGCGCACCGGGGCGGGCACCGTGCGCCAACTCTGAAACGCGGTGGCGGCCCGATCGATCGCCGCGCCGACGTCATCGGGGGAGTCCGGACGCAGGGTGGCCAGCTGCCCGCCGGTGATCGGGGTGCGGGCCACCAGGGTGCCGGGCGGGGGAAGTTCGGCGCCGAGCGCGTCGAGCAATGCCTCGGCGCGGGCCGGCAGCATCCGGGTGGAGTGCTCCCCGACGAGATGAGGCTTCCGGTGCTCGGGTCCGCTGGGCTTGCGGTGCTCCGCTTCGGTGGTCATCTGGTCCTCCGCTTCGACGTCGGTGGCCGGACCTTATGGGGTGCCGGTCGCGGAATGAACGATTACAAGTTTTCTGCGCGGGCCGCGTTGGCTGCGTTAGCCTTCGCTGATGGCGGAAACACCGGCAAAGCCCGTTCTCGACGATATCGATCGGCTACTGATTCGCGAGCTGATGGCCGACGGCCGGGCCACCCTGTCGAACCTGGCCGAAAAGGCCAGCCTGTCGGTGTCGGCGGTGCAATCGCGGGTGCGCAGGCTGGAAGCACGCGGCGTGATCCGCGGCTACTCCGCGAAGGTCGATCCCGAGGCGCTGGGACATCTGCTGTCGGCATTCGTCGCGATCACTCCTCTCGACCCGTCCCAACCCGACGACGCGCCCGCATTGTTGCAGCAGATCCCGGGTATCGAGGCCTGCCACTCGGTGGCCGGCGACGAGAGTTACGTGCTGCTGGTGCGGGTGGCCTCGCCCCGGCATCTCGAGCAGCTGCTCCAGGAGATCCGGGCGACCGCCAATGTCCGGACGCGAAGCACCATCATCTTGCAGACATTCTACGACAGGTAGCCTTTGACCGGAGTTTCTCCGTTTCGTTGTAGAGATTTCGCTAAATCTTTCGTACCCTGCGGATGTGACCATCGAACTGGAGCGCACCCGCTCGGATGGTGACGAGGAATCGGTCACCACCGCATCCCGAGTACACGAGATCTTGTCGGCGAGCATCCTCGCCGATGGCTTCGAGCTGGTTCTGGACCTGCGCCGATCGCAGGGCCGCCACCTCGTCGACGAACGCGACGGCACCGTCTACCTGGACATGTTCGGCTTCTTCGCCTCCAACGCCCTCGGCATGAATCATCCGGCGCTCGCCGGTGACGAGGCGTTCGTCGCGGAATTGGCCACCGCCGCACTCAACAAGCCCAGCAACTCCGACATCTACACCGTCGCCATGGCCCGCTTCGTGCAGACCTTCGTGCGGGTGCTCGGCGATCCCCGGCTGCCGCACCTGTTCTTCATCGACGGCGGCGGCCTCGCCGTGGAGAACGCGCTCAAGGTGGCCTTCGACTGGAAGAGCAGGCACAACGAAAGCCACGGCCGGTCACCGCGTCTGGGCACCCAGGTGATGCACCTGACCGGCGCCTTCCACGGCCGCACCGGCTACACGCTGTCGCTGACCAACACCGATCCGGTCAAAACCGCCCGCTTCCCGGTCTTCGAGTGGCCGCGCATCGACGCGCCGTACCTGGGTGAGGGACGCGATATCGCGGCCGCGGAACAGCTGGCACTCGACCAGGCGGCCCGCGCCTTCGCCGAGAACCCGCACGATATCGCGTGTTTCATCGCCGAACCGATCCAGGGCGAGGGCGGCGACCGCCATCTGCGCCCGGAATTCCTCGCCGCCATGCAGCAGCTGTGCCACGACAACGACGCGCTGTTCGTGCTCGACGAGGTGCAGACCGGCGTCGGGATGACCGGAACGACCTGGGCCTACCAGCAATTGGGGTTGACACCGGACGTGGTGGCCTTCGGCAAGAAGACCCAGGTCTGCGGCGTGATGGCGGGCGGGCGCGTCGACGAGGTGAGCGACAACGTGTTCGCGGTGAGTTCCCGGTTGAATTCGACCTGGGGCGGCAATCTCACCGATATGGTGCGCACTCGACGCATCCTCGAGGTGATCGAACGCGATGGCCTCGTCGACCGGGCCCGGCTGCTCGGGGTGCATCTGCTGGACGGGCTCACCGAGCTGGCGCAGCGGCATCCCACCGTCACCGAACCGCGCGGCCGTGGGCTGATGTGCGCGATCACCCTGCCCGACACCCGCTTCCGCGACGACGTGCTCACCCAGCTGCGCGAACGCGAGCATGTGCTGCTGCTCGGCACCGGCGAGCGAGGCATCCGATTCCGTCCGCCGCTGACGGTCACCACCGAAGAACTCGACGCCGCGGTGACCGCGCTGGACCGGGTGCTCACCGATCTGCCCTGAGCGCTCACCGCGGTTTCCCGCCGTTACGGCGCGGACAGCTGCGCTACCGGGTGGCTATCCCTATGCTTCGCAGCCATGTCCTCCCGTCAGCACCACATTTCAGCGCCGGTATCCGGCGTGCGCGGTCAGTGTTCGGAGGCTGCGACGCGGAACCTGCGGCGACGCCGGGCCTCGCTGGTCGCCTCGCTAGCGGTGGTCGCGGCCGTCGCCGGCTGCACCACCAGCGAGGCCGGCTCGGTCCAGCACACCGACAGTGCCACCGGAACCACCACCTCCGCGCCGCCACCACCCCATCTGGCGAACCTGCTACCCGGCATGCCGCCGCCGCTGTCGGAGACCGACGTGTACGCGGCCAACCGGGAACTCGATCCCTCGGTCGCCGATCACCGTCCGCTCGTCTACGTGCCCAACAGCGAATCCAACACCGTCACCGTCATCGACCAGGCCACCTTCCAGGTGGTCGACACCTTCTCCTCGGGCGGGCAGGAACCCCAGCACGTGGTCCCGTCCTACGACATGCAGACCCTCTACGCCACCAATGATCTGCCCATCGGCGGCGGCAGCCTGCTGCCCATCGACCCGCGTACCGGTAAGCCGGGCGAGCCGATTCCGGTGCGCGACCCGTACAACATGTACTACACCCCGGACGGTAAGTTCGCCCTGGTCGTGGCCGAGGCGGACAAGTCGCTCGACTTCTACGATCCGAAGACCTGGCAGAAGGTGCACGGCGTCCCGGTACCCGACTGCGCGGGCGTCGACCATATGGACTTCACCGCCGACGGCCGCTTCGCCCTGGCCAGCTGCGAATTCATCGGGCGGATGCTGGTTTTCGACGTCGCCGAACGCAAGCCGATCAGGACCATCGATCTGCCCGGCGGACGCTCCGGCAAACCGCAGGACGTGAAGCTCTCACCGGACGGCAAGCAGTTCTTCGTCGCCGATATGGTGGCCAACGGCATCTACGTCTTCGACGCTCTCACCTTCGAGAACACCGGTTTCGTGCCGACGGGCCATGGTGCGCACGGGCTCTACATCACCCGCGACTCCAAGCAGATGATCATCACCAACCGGCACGAGGGCAGCATCTCGGTGTGGGACTTCGCCGAGGACAAGCTGGTGCACAAGTGGTATCTGCCAGGCGGCGGCAGCCCCGATATGGGCAATATCTCCGCCGACGGCCGCGTCTTCTGGGTGTCGGGCCGCCACCACGGCGAGGTCTACGCCATCGACATCATCGACTGGAAACTCCTGGCCCGCATACCCGTCGGGAAGGGCGCGCACGGGCTGACGGTGTGGCCACAGCCGGGGCGGTACTCCACCGGGCATACCGGGGTCATGCGCTGACGCCGGCGCGCCGGGTCAGTCCGCTCGGCGCGGGGTGAGCCCGAGTGCGCCCTCGGTGAATCGCAGGACCGCCGTCATCCCGGCCTCCAGAGCCTCGTCATAGCCCGGCCGGGACCAGCCGGCGATCTCGGCGGAATGGCCCTCGCCGGGCGTGACGCCGACCTCGGCGACGAGTTCGGCGGTCGTCGGTTCGCACACCGCCCAGGAGTAATGGGTTTCCTCGTCCCACTGGGCGGTGCGGCGGGCCACGTAGCCGGGATCGGTGATGCCGCCCTCGGCCAGGGCCGGACGGTCGTCGATGCGGTCGTCGGCGCGCAGGGCGCGCAGGTACCAGGAGCCCGCGTTGATCTCGATCGGTTCCATCAGCTCTCCTCGGTCTCGGGTGCCCGGCGGTGCGTCGGCCATGGTCCGCGCCAACGCGGCCGCCCGCCGGTGCAAGGTTAGTCGCGCGACTCGGCCGGCGATTGCTCGGCAGCCGCGCCGTCGGATGCGCTACCGCTGGACCGCGCGACTCGGCCGGCTGCGGCTCGCCAAGCCACTGGCGCTTTCGGCTACCGCTCGGCGAAATGGTGCATGTCCGGGCCGGGAATGCGCATCCGATCGACGCGACTGTGCCGCGAGGCGCTCTCAGCGGACCCTTCGATGCGCGGCCGGCAGGTCAGCTGCGGTCGCGCGGTGCGACGACCTCGCCCAGCGCGTCGTGTGCCGCCCGCCGCCCGATCTCCAGCGCCCGCGCCAGCAGATCCGTATCCCGGGCCGCGCTGTCGACGGCGGGCGAACCCGCGGGCGGATGAATCTGCAGAACGGCGTCGCCGAGACCGGCCAAAACCCGGTCTTCCACCGACTGCTGCTGCGGACGCTCCAACCAGGCCCGGTACGCACCGGGCGCGCGGACCCGCAGATAGGAACCGCCGACCACCGAATGCACCCGTGACGCGGGTGGGCGTCGCTCGTCCACCCGACGGGTCCGCAGCACCAGCGCATGCGTCGCACCCGACCGCAGCGCGGTGCGGATCGGCACGGTTTCGGCGAGCCCGCCGTCGAGGTACTGCCCATCGCCGAGGGCGACCGGCGGCCCGGCCAGGATCGGCAGCCCCGCCGAGGCTCGCAGCGCGGTCATGAGGGTGCGCTTGTCCACGATGTGCCGGTTCAGGTCGACCGCGAGCCCGGTGCGCACATCGGTGGCCACCGGATGGAAGGTGGTGGGATTGGCCAGGATCGCCGGGAAATCCATCGGCTCGATCCCGTCGTAGACCTGATGCACCAGATACCGCAGATCGAAGGCCGGGCGCCCGCGCAACAGCCGGGCGGGATCGATCGCGCGGCGCATGATCGCCGGATCGGTCCACGACCGCATCCCCGGCTCGGCCCGCCCGCACAGCAACCAGGCGCCATTGATCGCGCCGGCCGACGTGCCGTACACGGCGTCGAACACCGCCGACAATCCCAGCTGCTCGAGCCCGTGCACCATGCCGCTGGAATACACCCCGCGGCTACCCCCGCCCTCCACGACGAGCACCAGCCGATGCCCATCGGCGCGGCTACCGGACTCGACGCGGCCACGAATGACCTCCGCGACGGCGGGAACAGAGCTGGTCACGCGACCACAATACTGTGTCTTTTGGCCGCGGGCCGCGAACGGGGCTCCTCGAGGTCGCCCCTCCGGCGTGTTCGCGGCAGTTGCGTTCCCGTGTTGTCGCCGGCCTTCGCGGCGGCACCTGGATGTGAGACGGGCCGCGAACGGGGGATTTGCCCTCGTTCGCGGCCCGTTTGTCTCTGGACCGGCCGGTTCCTACTTGATCTCGGCCAGCACGGTGCCCTGGGTGATGGCGGCGCCGGCTTCCACGGCCAGACCGGTGACCACACCGGCCTTGTGCGCGTTGACCGGGTTCTCCATCTTCATGGCCTCGAGCACCACGATCAGGTCGCCGGCCTCGACGGTCTGGCCTTCCTCGACCGCGACCTTGACGACGGTGCCCTGCATCGGCGCGGTGACCGAGTCACCCGACGCCGCGCCGCCGCCCGCGCCGCCACGCTTGCGCGGCTTGGGCTTCTTGCGGATCACACCGGCGCCGTTGCCGCCCGCGCCCGCGGCACCCGCGCCGACGGTGAAGTTGCCGGGCAGCGAGACCTCGACGCGACGGCCGCCGACCTCCACGACCACCTTCTGGCGCGGGCCTTCCTCGTCCTCATCCAGCGGCGCGCCACCGGTGTAGGGCTCGATGGTGTTGTTCCACTCGTTCTCGATCCACTTGGTGTAGACGTCGAACTTCTCGCCGTCACCGATGAACGCCGGATCCTCGACGATCGCGCGGTGGAACGGGATGACGGTGGCCAGTCCCTCGACGTGGAACTCGGCCAGCGCGCGCCGTGCCCGCTCCAGCGCCTGGGTGCGGTTCTCGCCGGTGACGATCAGCTTGGCCAGCATGGAGTCGAACTGGCCGCCGATCACGCTGCCTGCCACCACGCCGGAGTCCACGCGCACGCCCGGGCCGGTGGGCTCGGAGTAGGCGGTGACCGGGCCGGGGGCCGGCAGGAAGCCGCGGCCGGCGTCCTCACCGTTGATCCGGAACTCGAAGGAGTGGCCCCGCGGAGTCGGGTCTTCCTTGATCGACAGTTCCTCGCCGTTGGCGATGCGGAACTGCTGGCGCACCAGGTCGATGCCCGAGGTCTCCTCGGTGACCGGGTGTTCGACCTGCAGGCGGGTGTTCACCTCGAGGAACGACACGGTCTCGCCCTGGACCAGGTACTCGACGGTGCCTGCACCGTAGTAGTGGGCCTCGCGGCAGATCCGCTTGGCGGACTCGTGGATCTTGGCGCGCACCTCGTCGGACAGGAACGGCGCGGGCGCCTCCTCGACCAGCTTCTGGAACCGGCGCTGCAACGAGCAGTCGCGGGTACCGGCGACCACCACGTTGCCGTGCTTGTCGGCGATGACCTGCGCCTCGACGTGGCGGGCCTTGTCCAGGTACTGCTCGACGAAGCATTCACCGCGACCGAAGGCGGCGACCGCCTCGCGGGTGGCCGATTCGAACAGCTCCGGGATCTCTTCGATGGTGTGGGCGACCTTCATGCCGCGGCCACCGCCACCGAAAGCGGCCTTGATGGCCACCGGGACGCCGTACTTCTTGGCGAACTCGACGACCTCGTCGGCGTTCTTGACCGGATCCTTGGTGCCCGCGGCCATCGGCGCGTTCGCGCGTTCGGCGATGTGGCGGGCGGTGACCTTGTCGCCGAGGTCGCGGATGGACTGCGGCGACGGGCCGATCCAGATCAGCCCGGCGTCGATGACGGCCTGGGCGAAGTCGGCGTTCTCGGAAAGGAAGCCGTAACCGGGGTGGATGGCATCGGCCCCGGACTTAGCGGCGGCGTCGAGGATCTTGTCGAACACCAGGTACGACTCTGCCGACGTCTGTCCACCGAGGGCGAAGGCCTCATCGGCGAGCTTGACGAACGGGGCATCGGCATCGGGTTCGGCGTACACCGCGACGCTGCCGATACCGGCATCCTTGGCCGCCCGGATCACGCGCACGGCGATCTCGCCTCGGTTAGCTACGAGTACCTTCGTGATCTGCGCGCTGGCATGGCTGGGCACTGAGCCTCCTGTGCAATCTTCTCTGTAGTCGCCCCTGGGTCGACAATTTACGTCTGGGGCGAGTGTAGGCAGTCTGCCAACAGACGCCGAACTCGGATAGTCCTACCGAAGAGTAGGTCGTGGATCACATATGGGCCCGGGCGGGGTATGTGTTACCTGGTCCGCGCTCGGCGTCCGGCACCGGCCGGTGCGCTGCCCGGCTCACTTCCGCGCGCGATCGGCATGCGCACCGAGTTGCCCCATTCGGTCCAGGATCCATCGTAGTTGCGCACCGAGTCGAAGCCGAGCAGGTACTTCAGCACGAACCAGGTGTGGCTGGAACGCTCGCCGACCCTGCTGTAGACGATCAGGGCGTCTTCGGCGGTGAGATCGCCGTAGAGGGAGTCGAGATCGGCGCGGGGACGGAAGCGGCCATCGGAGTTGAGGGCCTCGGTCCAGGGGATGTTCACCGCGGTCGGGATGTGGCCGCCGCGCAGGGCGAGATCGTCGGGTGCGGCGAGCGCCTCCCCGGTGTATTCCTCCGGCGAGCGCACATCCACCAGCGGTTTGCCCAGATGGCTGAGCACCTCCGAGCGGAAGGCGCGATCGGTGCTGTCGTCGCGGCGCACGGCGGGGTAGTGGCTCTCGGTCAGGCGCGGCGGCTCGAAGGTGGTGTCGCGTTCCTCGCCGATCCAGGCCTCGCGGCCGCCGTCGAGCAGCCGGACGTCCTCGTGGCCGAACAGGGTGAGCACCCAGAGGGTGTGGGCGGCCTGCGCGTTGCCGCGATCGCCGTAGACGACCACGGTGTCCTCGCGTTCGATGCCCTTGGCGCGCATGAGTTCGGTGAACCTGGGGCCGTCGATGTAGTCGCGGGTCACCGGATCGTTGAGGTCACCGCGCCAGTCGATCTTGGTGGCGCCGGGCACATGCCCGATGTCATAGAGCAGGATGTCTTCGTTCGATTCGATGATCTTGAGCCCGGGAGCGCCGATGTTTGCCGACAGCCATTCCGTGGTTACTAGTCGTTGTGGGTGTGCGTAGGCACCGAAGGCGGGAGTGGGGTCCGGGGCGACGGGCACGTCAGGGATCCTTCACACGAGGTAGGCGGCGGTAGGGCGGTATCGGAGTCGCACAGTGCATGGTATGTGTGACGCGAAGATGAATCTCGTTTCAGATCACAAATCGGCTGATTGGGCGAATAAATCGCACGAGCATCCGATAAAGTCTCCCGGGAGGAGGGGTGAGCTATGTCCGATTCGTGGCCGCGGCGGCGACTGCTCGCGATCCTACGTGGCGCCAGTGAGCCTCTCGACGCCCAGGAGCTGGCCAAGATCACCGGACAGCACGTCACCACGGTCCGATTTCATCTCGATGTCCTCACCCGGGAATCGCTGGTTCGCCAGTTTCAGCAGCCGCCACGCGGTCGTGGCCGCCCGCGGATCGGTTACCGCGCCGTCCAGCGAACGGTCGGCTATCAGGAATTGGCGCAGGTGCTCGCCGATCAGCTCGGCCCGGACCCGCGCCGTCGCGCCGAAGCCGCGGTGGCGGCCGGCCGCGCCTGGGGTGCGCGCCTGGACGTGGTCGAGCAGCCCGCCGAATCGCTCGGCGAGGCCAAGGATCTGGCCATGTCGCTGATGTCGGAGCTCGGCTTCGCCCCCGAACGCGATCCGGCCGGCGATACCGACGAGAAGGTCACCATCCGGCTGACCGCCTGCCCGCTGCGCGAATTGGCCCGCACGCATTCCGAGGTGGTCTGCGGCGTGCATCAGGGGCTGCTGCAGGAAGTGCTGGACCGCAACGGCGCCCGCGACCGGGTGGCGGTCAGCCTCGATCCGTTCGTCGAGGCCGAGGTGTGCGAACTGCGCCTGGCCCTGCTCGCGGTGGGCGAACCCTACAACGAGGGGCCGCGCCCGGCTCCGTCAGTTCTGGGCCGGATGACGCCACAGGTCCGCGACGCCGACCCCGACATCGTCGAGCAACCTGCGCAGCAGTGGTAGGCCGATGCCGATCACGCTCGACGGATCGCCGTCGATGCGGTCGACGAACCAGCCGCCGAGCCCGTCGAGGGTGAACGCACCGGCCACCTGCAAGGGCTCACCGGTGGCGATATAGGCGTCCAGCGCCTCGGGTTCGGGTTTGGCGAAATGAATCGTGGTGGAGCTGCAATCCACCGCTTCGGCCGTCACGGCGCCGTCCAGCAGGCGCAGTACGCAGTGCCCGGTGATGAGTTCGGCGCTGCGCCCGGCCATCGCGTTCCAGCGCGCCCGCGCCACCTCGGGGGTATGCGGTTTGCCCTGCAGCGTGCCGTCGATCAACAGCATGGAATCGCAGCCGACCACCACACAGTCGGCGGCGTACTCGGGGACGGCCGCGGCGATCGTCGCGGCCTTGGCCTTGGCCAGTTCGACCACCACCTGCTGTGGTGGGGTGTCCGCGGGCAGTGCCGCGGCAATGGCGTCCTCGTCCACCTCCGAGACCCGGACGACGGGCTCGATCCCGGCGGACCGCAGCACGGTACGCCGGGCAGGGGACGCTGACGCGAGGACCATTTCGGTCACGGAGAGTTCCCCTCCCGGCGTCGTCGGCTCAGCGCAGGTGTGACAGCTGGGGGAACGCGTACGGCGAGAACGGCGAGGTACCACGGTGCATCATGGTGGGCCTGCCCCAGAAATCGCTCGGTCCCGGCGGGCCCGCCGGCGCCGCACTGCTCGCCGCCGCGCTCAGCACGCACACCAGCGCCGCGATCTCCTCATCGGTGGGCGCACCCTTCTCGATGATCAGGAAGGGCTTGTCGCCCGCGACCGCAGCCAGGGCAGCGTCGACGTCGGTGCCGACCGCCGCGGCGTCATCGGTGAGCGAGTCGACCGCGAGGTCGAGTTCGGCGGCGGTCAGCACTTCTTCATCTGCCACGATTGTCACGGTGCCAGATCCTCTCTCTTGCCTTGGCCGGACGGGGGTCGTGTCCGGTCAAGAGACGCAATCATCGTCGGATTCACTCATTGCATCACTGCAACCAGTGTGCGCGGCTCAACGAGGGTATCGCTGATTCACAGCGGAATGTTGCCGTGTTTCTTCGGCGGCAGGGTCACCATCTTGCGTTCGAGCAGTCGCAGCGCGGACACGATCTGACCGCGGGTGTGCGACGGCGGGATGACCGCGTCGACGTAACCGCGCTCGGCGGCGACGTAGGGGTTGACCAAGGTGTCCTCGTACTCGTTCTGCAGTTCGAGCCGCAGCGCATCGACGTCGGCGCCCTCTTTGGCGGCCTCGGCCAGCTGCTTGCGGTAGACGAATCCGACGGCCCCGGAAGCACCCATCACGGCGATCTGCGCGGTGGGCCAGGCGAGGTTCACATCGGCACCCATGTGCTTGGAACCCATGACGTCGTAGGCGCCGCCGTAGGCCTTGCGAGTGATGATCGTGATTTTGCCCACAGTGGCCTCACCGTAGGCGTAGAGCAGCTTCGCGCCGCGCCGGATGATGCCGTTGTATTCCTGTCCGGTGCCGGGCAGGAAGCCGGGAACATCGACCAGGGTGATGATCGGGACGTTGAACGCGTCGCAGGTGCGCACGAAGCGCGCGGCCTTCTCCGAGGCGTCGATGTCGAGGCAGCCGGCGAACTGCGTGGGCTGGTTGGCGACGATGCCGACGCTGCGGCCGTCGACCCGGCCGAAGCCGACGATGATGTTCATCGCGCGCTCGGCCTGCACCTCGAGGAATTCGTCGTCGTCGAGCAGGCGACGGATGACCTCGTGCATGTCGTAGGGCTGGTTCGGCGAATCCGGGATCAGCGTGTCGAGCTCGAGGTCTTCTTCGGTGAGCGAGTCCTCGATGGCGCCGTCGATCGGATCGGTGGCCGGGAAGCGCGGAGCTTCGGCGCGATTGTTGCTGGGCAGGTAGGACAGCAGATCCTTGACGTAGTCGAGGGCGTCCTGCTCGCCGGAGGCGACGTAGTGCGCGACACCGGACTTGGTCATGTGCGTGTTGGCGCCACCCAGCTCTTCCATGGTGACTTCCTCACCGGTGACCGTTTTGATGACGTCCGGGCCGGTGACGAACATCTGGCTGGTCTGGTCGACCATCACCACGAAGTCGGTGAGCGCGGGGGAGTACACGTGACCGCCGGCGGCCGGGCCCATGATCAGCGAGATCTGCGGGATGACGCCGGAGGCCTGGATGTTGCGGTGGAAGATCTCGCCGTAGAGGCCGAGCGAGACCACACCCTCCTGAATGCGCGCGCCGGCGCCTTCGTTGATGCCGATCAGCGGGCGGCCGGTCTTCAGCGCCAGGTCCATGACCTTGACGATCTTCTCGCCGTACACCTCGCCGAGGCTGCCACCGAAGACGGTGACGTCCTGGCTGAAGATGCACACGTCGCGGCCGTCGATGGTGCCGTAACCGGTGACGACGCCGTCACCGAGCGGGCGGTTGTTCTCCAAGCCGAAGTTCACGCTGCGGTGGCGCGCCAGGGCGTCCAGCTCGACGAAGGAGCCCTCGTCGAGCAGGGCCAGGATGCGTTCGCGGGCGGTCATCTTGCCCTTGGCGTGCACCTTGTCGACTGCGGCCTCACCCATCGGGTGCTTGGCTTCTTCCAGTCGATTCCGCAGGTCAGCCAGCTTGCCGGCGGTGGTGTGGATATCTGGGGCACCCGCCGGACCCGGCGTAGGCTGCTGCTGGACACTCGTCATGGGTTCGGAGTGTAACCAGTGCCAGTACCGCCTGTTAACCCAGGAAGGGCTACCGGTCAGTAAAAAACCGCAGGTGGGCACGGGGGTGGGGCGAAAAATCGGTTTCTTTCCCAATGGGCGCCGCAATACCCTGTGAGCATTCATTTTTCGAGCTCAGGGGAGGAGAGCGAGCATGTGGGAGTGGAGCAGAACGGTGGCCGAACACGCGTCCGCCGCGGCGTTCACCCAACCGGTCGCGGAGCCGGAACCGACGTTCACCGAAGTGGCGGCGACGGCAGAATCCGGATTCACCGCGGAGGCTGCCGAGGGGGAGATCGGGGGCGTGTCCGCGATGCGACGGGCGGCGCGTCCGGGCGAATACGATCTCGCGGGGTAGCTGCGCCGACGGCGAGTAGCCTGCGCATGTGCACAGGCCACCGTTGGATGCAGAGCAGTTGCGGCGCGATATCGCCGGCGACGACCAGTTGTCGTTCTATCGCGAGATCGAGGTGGTGGAGACGACCGGATCCACCAACGCCGATCTGATCGCCCGGGCGGCCGACCCGGATCTCGACCGCGTCGCTTTGCTTGCCGAGGCGCAGGAACAGGGGCGCGGCAGGCATGCCCGGGTGTGGGTGAGCCCGCCGCGCGCGCAGATAGCGTTGTCGGTGCTGGTGCGGCTGCCGGGGATCGATCCATCCGCCCTCGGCTGGCTACCCCTGTTGACGGGAGTCGCGGTGGTGGACGCGCTGCGAGAGACGGCCTCGGTGCCCGCCACCCTCAAGTGGCCCAATGACGTCTTGATCGAGGGCCGCAAGGTGGCGGGCATCCTCGCCGAGGTCGCGGCGAGCGGGGCCGAACCAGCGGTGGTGGTCGGCATCGGGCTGAATGTGAGCCTCGCCGAGGACGAATTGCCCGTCCCGCATGCCACCTCGCTGACGCTGGCCGGTGCGGCCGTCACCGACCGCACCGCGCTGGCCCGTTCGATCCTCACCGAATTCGCCCGCCGGATGGACGCCTGGCGCGAAGAGGGTTGGGCCGTCCCGCATCTGGCGGCCGCCTACCGCGAGCGGTGCGCGACGCTCGGTGCCCGGGTGCGCGCCGCGCTGCCCGGTGGGAAGACGCTCACCGGGGTGGCCACCGATGTCGACGACGCGGGCCGGCTACTGATCGGCGATCAGGCGGTCTCGGCCGGCGACGTCACCCATCTGCGTCCGGAATAACGCGATCCGGCCGCTGAACTCGTTGCGGTCGAGCGAGTTCCACCCCACAGCCCGTCTCGACACCCCGCCGGACGCCGATCGTTTCGCCGGTCCGAGCGGTAGGGTTCGGCACATGGGTTATCCGGAGGACGTCCTGGCGCCCGACGAAGAGCTGATACTGCATCGCCATCCGCATTGGAAGATGCTGTTCTGGCCCGTCGTCACGTTGATCGTCGCCACCGCGGTGGCCGGCTTCGCCGGTGGGGTGGCCTACCGCAACACCGAGACGCCCGGCCGATCGATCCTGCTGCTGGTGATCTTCCTGGTCTGGCTGTTCCTCGTGATCTGGCGCTGTGTCGTGCCGCTGATCAGCTGGAAGTCGACACATTTCATCATCACCCAGCGGCGCGTGCTGGTGCGTCAGGGCGTGATCACCCACACCGGTATCGACATCCCGATGAGCCGCATCTCCAGCGTCCAGTTCCGACACGGGCTGTTCGACCGCCTGCTCGGCACCGGCACGCTGATCATCGGCTCCTCCTCGGAGGAACCGCTCGAATACGACGACATCCCGGCGGTGCAGCAGGTGCACGCGCTGCTCTACCACCAGGTGTTCGAGGTCGAGCGCGGCCACCGTGACGATCTGCACGGCTACCGGTGAGCGCCGCGCCCGTCGCCGCGCCGGTCCGTAATCTTGCTCTATGACCGCTGTACTGCTGGCCGAGGACGATGAGGCCATCGCCGCGCCGCTCTCGCGCGCGCTGGGCCGGGAGGGCTACTCGGTCACCGTCGAACGCTTCGGCCCGGCGGTGCTGCGCCGCGCGCTCGAGGGCAACCACGATCTGCTGATCCTCGATCTCGGGCTGCCCGGCATGGACGGGCTCGAGGTGTGCCGTCAGGTGCGCGCGCGGGGCGCCGACCTGGCCGTGCTGATGTTGACCGCGCGCACCGACGAGGTCGATTTCGTGGTCGGGCTCGACGCGGGCGCCGACGACTATGTGGGCAAACCGTTCCGGCTGGCCGAACTGCTGGCCCGGGTGCGAGCGCTGTTGCGGCGCAGCGGAATCGGTGACGATTCGGTCGAGGTCGGCGGTATCCGGCTGGAGCCGGCGGCGCGGCGGGTGCTGGTCAACGGCGTCGAGGTGGGCCTGGCCAACAAGGAGTACGAGCTGCTCAAGGTGCTCATCGACCGGGCCGGCCAGGTGGTGTCGCGGGACACGATCCTGCGTGAGGTGTGGGGCGATGCCGAGCTGCGCGGCTCCAAGACCCTCGATATGCACATGTCCTGGCTGCGCCGCAAGATCGGCGACGAGGGCCCGATGGCCGAGCGGCGCATCGTCACCGTGCGCGGTGTCGGCTTCCGGCTGAACACCGACTGACGTGCGGCGCCGGATTCTGCGGTCGATGCTGACCGTGCTCATGCTCACCACGGTCGCGCTCGGCGTACCGCTGACCTACACCGCGTGGCTGTGGGTCGAAGACATCACCCGCAACGATCTGCAGAACCGGCTCGAGCGGATCGCGGTGGAGGTGATCGCCCAGGAACGCGAGGACGGCCGGGTGCACGACGGCCTCGACCTGCG
Source organism: Nocardia cyriacigeorgica GUH-2 (assembly GCF_000284035.1). NCBI lineage: Bacteria > Bacillati > Actinomycetota > Actinomycetes > Mycobacteriales > Nocardiaceae > Nocardia > Nocardia cyriacigeorgica. The sequence continues at coordinate 1,191,471 of NC_016887.1, forward strand.
CACGGTGCGTCCGCTGGTGCCCGACGACGGCAAGCTCACCATCATCTATCCGGCGCCGCACGACAACGCCTCGCAGGTCGATATCGGCCCGGAGCGGGTGCAGGATCCGCTGCTGGAATCGCTGTCGATGGGGGCGTCGGGGTCGTTGCGGCTGGAGGTGCCGTCGGCGCCGATGCATGCCAGGCAGCGTCAGGCCGTCGCGGTGGTCGGGCTGGCCGTGCTGGCCTCGCTCAGCGCCGCAGTGGCGGTGGCGGTGGTGACCGCGCGCCGGGTCGCCGATCCGCTGCGCGATGTGGCGGCCCGCGCGGCCCGGCTGGCCATGGGCGATTTCCGCCCCGATCCGCGCAGGCATGGCATCGCCGAACTGGACCGGGTCTCCGATGTGCTGGATTCGGCGACCGTGGAGATCGCCGGGCGGCTGCAACGTGAGCACGCGCTGGTGGCCGACGTCTCCCATCAGCTGCGCAGCCGCCTGACCGCCGTGCGGTTGCGCCTGGACGAGTTGTCGGCCCACCACGATCCGGATGTGGTGCACGAGGCCGAGGAGGCGATGGCGCAGGTCGACCGGCTCACCGAGGCCATCGATGATCTGGTGCGCGCCTCCCGCGACGAGGACGCCACCGACCGCGACCCGGTGCCGGTGATGGACGAGCTGCGCGGCATCGTCGCCGAATGGAACCACCCCTTCACCGAGGCCGGGCGCACACTGCAATTGATCGGCGACGAGCAGTTACGCGCCCCGATCACCGGTTCCCGGTTGCGCGAAGCGGTCGCGGTGCTGATCGACAACGCGCTGATGCACGGCGGCGGCACCTGCACGGTGTCGGTGCGCACGGTGCGCCCGGGCGGGGATCGGGAGCCGCTGGTGTGTGTGGAGATCGCCGACGAGGGCGACGGTGTCAGCGATGAGCTGGCCCCGCACATCTTCGATCGGGGCTTCTCCGGCGCCGGCTCGACCGGTGTGGGGCTGGCGCTGGCGCGGGCGTTGATCGAGGCCGACGGCGGGCGGCTGGAGCTGCAGCGCCGCAGGCCGGCATTGTTCGCGGTGTTCCTGGGAGCGCCGACGGTGGCGCGTCAGGCCAATGGAGTAGTGGGCGAACCGAGGTAGGACTCAGCCCTGGTGACCGAGCCGGCGCTCTTCCTCGACGAGTTCTTCGAACTCTTCCATGATCTGTTCCATCTCATCGGGGAACACCCAGCGCCGCATGGCCCAGAAGCGGAACGCCATCTGCAGCAGGTTGCCGATGATGTAGGCGCTGACGAAGTCGGCGATGTTCTCCACCAGGAAGCTGACATCGGGCTGGCGCAGGTGGAACACATAGCTGGAGATCCACAGCGGGACGAAGCTCAGCACCACGCCCACGCCGCTGACGCCGAAGAACAACAGCGCCTCATGATGACGCTCACGTCCGCCGCGGTTCTTGAACGACCATTCCCGGTTCAGGATGTAGGAGGCGATCACCGCGATCACACCCGCGATGATCTTCGCGGTGACCGGCTTCTCGGCCAGTACCGTCCACTTCAAGGCGTAGAAGATGCCGCTGTCGATGACGAATGTGGTCGCGCCGACGATCGCGAACTTGATCAGCTCACGGTGGCGATACGCGATCTCCTGCGCAGGCTTGGGAAGGACGCTGACCACGTCGTCGACGAATGACACAAGGCCCGAGTGTACCGGTAGCGGTCATTCGCACCGGACATGACAGTATTGACCGACGTGAGCGCACGTTCCTTCGATCCTTCGGCAATGCCGACCGTCACCATGATCGGCGGTGGCCAGCTCGCGCGCATGACGCACCAGGCCGCCATCGCATTGGGCCAGCGCCTGCGGGTTCTCGCCGAGCAGCCCGGCGATCCGGCCGCGCAGGTCAGCCCCGACGTCGTCCTCGGTAGCCACACCGACCTGGCCGCGCTGCGGGCCGCCGCCGTCGGCTCGCACGCGCTGACCTTCGATCACGAGCATGTGCCGACCGAGCACCTCGAGACGCTGGTCGCCGAGGGCGTGAACGTCCAGCCGCCGCCGTCGGCGCTGCTCTACGCCCAGGACAAGCTGGCCATGCGCACCAAGCTGTCGAGTATGGGGCTGCCGGTGCCGGCGTTCGTGGAGGTCACCGAGCCCGCTGATGCGCTGAAGTTCGGCGCCGAACAGGGCTGGCCGATCGTCATCAAGGCGGTGCGCGGCGGCTACGACGGGCGCGGGGTGTGGATGCCCGCTGACGCCGCCGAGGCCGAGCGGATCGTCACCGACCAGCTCGCGCACGGGGTGCGGCTGCTGGCCGAGGCCCGGGTGGACCTGAAGCGTGAGCTGTCGGCGATGGTGGCGCGCTCGCCGTTCGGGCAGGCCGCGACGTGGCCGGTGGTGGAGACCGTGCAGCGCAAGGGTCAGTGCGCGGTCGTCATCGCGCCGGCTCCGGAGCTGCCGGAGCAGATCGGCGCCGAGGCCGAGACCATGGCGCTCGCGCTGGCCAGCGAACTCGGTGTGGTCGGCGCGATGGCGGTGGAGCTGTTCGAGACCCACGACGGCACGCTGCTGATCAACGAGCTGGCCATGCGTCCGCACAATTCCGGGCACTGGGGCATGGACGGCGCCCGCACCGGTCAATTCGAACAGCATCTGCGCGCGGTGCTCGACTACCCGCTCGGCGACACCAGCCCGCTGGCGCCGGTCACGGTGATGGCGAATATCCTCGGCGCGCCCGAGGCACCCGCCATGTCGATGGACGAGCGGCTGCATCACTTGTTCGCCCGGATGCCGGATGCGAAGGTGCACCTGTATGGCAAGGGGGAGCGCCCGGATCGCAAGATCGGGCATGTGAACGTGCTGGGTGACGATGTCGCCACGGTGCGGGAGAAGGCCGAGTGGGCGGCGCATTGGATGTCGCACGCCGTATGGACCGACGGATGGGATCCGCATGAGTGAGCAGCAGGGCCCGGCAGTCGGCCTGATCATGGGCAGCGACTCCGACTGGCCGACCATGGAGGCCGCCGCCGAGGCGCTGGCCGAGTTCGGGATCCGCTTCGAGGTCGGCGTGGTGTCGGCGCACCGCACCCCGCAGCGCATGCTCGACTACGCCCGCGACGCGGCCGGGCGCGGCATCAAGGTCATCATCGCCGGGGCGGGCGGTGCCGCGCACCTGCCCGGCATGGTCGCCTCGGCGACACCGCTGCCGGTGATCGGCGTCCCGGTCCCGCTGAAATATCTCGACGGCATGGACTCGCTGCTGTCCATCGTGCAGATGCCCGCCGGTGTCCCGGTCGCCACCGTCTCCATCGGCGGTGCCCGTAACGCCGGCCTGCTCGCCGCCCGCATCCTCGCCGCCCACGACCCGGCCCTGCTCGAGCGCATGCGGCAGTTCCAGGCCGGACTCGAGCAGATGGTGCTGGACAAGGACGAGGCGCTGCGCCGCAAGCTGCTCGGCTGAGCACTCGGCCCGGTCCTCGATACGGTGAAACGATGACGACCGACGAGACGGCGCGGGTCACAGCGGGAGACGACACCGTTCGGTTCCGCTTGGCCGTAGTGGATGTGGCCCTGCGATTGTTCGCCGAACAGGGGTATGAGTCGACGTCGGTGGATGCGATCGCCGAGGCGGCGGGTATCTCGCGGCGCACGTTCTTCCGGCAGTTCCGGTCCAAGGAAGATGTGATCTTCGCCGATCACGAGGCGCAGCTGGCGGCGGCGGGGGAGTACCTGGCGGCCAGCGACGAGGACCCGTGGGACGCGGTGTGCTCGGCGGTGGTCGGCGTGTTCGAGCGGTTCACGCAGTGGCGGGATATCGCCGCGCGCCGGTATCGGGTGGTGCGGCGGGTGCCCGCGTTGCGGGAGCGCGAGATCGTGACGGTGTTCCGGTACGAGCGGTTGTTCACCGATTTCCTGCGCGAACGGCTGCCGGAGGCCTCGGATCTGGCGCGGGTGCAGTTCACCGCCGCGGTCACCGCGACGCACAACTATCTGTTGCGGCGCATGGTGCGCGGGGAATCCGATGCCGGCGCGGCCGATCTGCGGGTCGAGCTGGCCGCGATTCCGCGCGGTGCGCAGCGGCCGGGGTCCGACGAGCTGGTGCTCGCGGTGTTCCCGCGCGATCTGCCGCCGCGCCGGGTCGCCGATCTGCTCGAACGCCGTCTCGGTAATCTGTGACCAGCCACACAGCTGATTCTGACACTCAGTGCCACGCGGTACCTCCCGGTCGCGCGAGTTCGGCGCGTATACTCGGCAACGACGTGGCACTGAGTGCCGGACCAATCTGTGTGTCTGGAAAGGACCGCAGCTTTTCACACGACCAGGAGCGTGCCCGATGGCGGGAAACCCCGATTTCGACCTGTTCAAGCTCGAGGACTTCCACGATGAGCTGCGTGCGGCCATCCGCGGCCTGGCCGAGAAGGAGATCGCGCCGCACGCCAAGGACGTCGACGGCAACGCCCGCTTCCCCGAAGAGGCGCTGAGCGCGCTCAACGCGGCCGGCTTCAACGCCGTGCACGTGCCCGAGGCCTACGGTGGCCAGGGCGCGGACTCGGTCGCCACCTGCATCGTCATCGAAGAGGTCGCCCGCGTCTGCGGTTCCTCCTCGCTGATCCCCGCGGTCAACAAGCTCGGCACCATGGGCCTGATCCTCAACGGCTCCGAGGAGCTGAAGCAGAAGGTGCTGCCCGACATCGTCAACGGTGAGATGGCCTCCTACGCGCTGTCCGAGCGTGAGGCCGGCTCCGACGCGGCGAGCATGCGCACCCGCGCCAAGCAGGACGGCGACGACTGGGTCATCAACGGCTCCAAGTGCTGGATCACCAACGGCGGCAAGTCGTCCTGGTACACCGTGATGGCCGTGACCGACGCCGACAAGGGCGCCAACGGCATCTCGGCGTTCATGGTGCACAAGGACGACGAAGGCTTCGTCGTCGGCCCGCTCGAGCACAAGCTGGGCATCAAGGGTTCGCCCACCGCCGAGCTCTACTTCGAGAACTGTCGCGTTCCCGGCGACCGGATGATCGGCGCGCCGGGCACCGGTTTCAAGACCGCGCTGCAGACCCTCGACCACACCCGTCCCACCATCGGCGCGCAGGCCGTCGGCCTGGCCCAGGGCGCGCTGGACGCGGCCATCGCCTACACCAAGGACCGCAAGCAGTTCGGTAAGGCCATCGCCGACTTCCAGAACACCCAGTTCATGCTGGCCGACATGGCGATGAAGGTGGAAGCGGCCCGCCTGATGGTCTACACCTCGGCCGCCCGCGCCGAGCGTGGCGAGCAGAACCTCGGCTTCATCTCCGCCGCGGCCAAGTGCTTCGCCTCCGATGTGGCCATGGAAGTCACCACCAACGCCGTCCAGCTCTTCGGCGGCGCCGGCTACACCACCGACTTCCCGGTGGAGCGGATGATGCGCGACGCGAAGATCACCCAGATCTACGAGGGCACCAACCAGATCCAGCGCCTGGTCATGAGCCGCGCCCTGCTCAAGGGCTGAGTACCGCCGGCCGAGTGGCCGGTAGCGCTCGACGGGAAAGCCCCGTGCGATCGGACCACATCGGTTCGATCGCACGGGGCTTTCCTTCCGTATAGCCGTATATGCGCCCATCGGTCGCTGCCCACCCGTCGCCCGGCTCGCCCTGCGCGCCCCGGATACGATGAGCGCGGCGCTCTCGGCCGTTGTGAACGCCGGTCTCGCCGATGGAACCGATAGCGAGGACCGTTCATGAACGAGCCGGCACCACAGCCGTCACGCAGACGTCGATACCTACTCCGGGCGGCTGTGGGTTTCGCGGCAACGCTGGTGCTGCTGATCGCCGCCGCGTTCGGCGCCACGGCCATCATGTCGCTGCCCTCCCCGCCGACACTGGCGCAGCTGATGTTCGCACCGCCCTCGACTCAGGGTGAGTTGTTCGCCTCGCGCACCGTTCCCGCTTCGCCGAATCCGCGGCCGCTGCCGAAAGCCGAAGCGCCGCTGCCGGATACGGTGCCGTGGAAGGGTGCGCAGATCTCGGTGGCCGAGTTCCTCGACACCACGAAGACCAACTCGTTCGTGGTGCTGCGCGACGGGGCGATGATCCACGAGTGGTACCGCGACGGCGTCGGACCGGCCACGACACAGTCGTCCTGGTCGGTGGCCAAATCGGTGGTGTCGCTGCTGATCGGCCGGGCCATCGCCGCCGGGCAGATGAGCGAGGACGACCGGCTGGTGGACCTGCTGCCCGAACTCGCCACCGGCGGCGACTACGACAAGGTCACCATCGGCGATCTACTCGATATGAGTTCGGGCATCGACGTTTCGGAGAACTACAACAAGTGGGCGCCGTTCACCGGCACCGCCCGCATGTACCTGACCACCGATCTGGCCGAGTTCGTCGACGGGCACCGCACGCTGATCTTCCCGCCGGGCAGCACCGGCGATTACCGCAGCGTCGACACCCAGCTGCTGGGCATGGCGCTGGCGCGGGTCACCGGCACCTCGCTGAGTGAACTGCTGGCGCGCGATATCTGGGCGCCGATAGGCGGGGTGGACGACGCGCTGTGGAATCTCGATCGCGAGGGCGGCCAGGAGAAGGCCTTCTGCTGCCTGAATGCCACCGCCCGCGATTTCGCCAAGATCGGGCAGCTGGTCGCCGACGGCGGCCGGGTGGGCGACCAGCAGATCGTGCCGCCGGCCTGGATCGAGCGCATCAGCACGCCGTCACCGCATCGGGTCTCCGATGAGGGGTACTCGGCGCAGTGGTGGCATCCGGACGGCGGCGACGGCGCCGACCTGTCGGCGGTCGGCGTCTACGGGCAGTACATCTGGGTCGATCCGCCCAGCGGCACCGTCATCGTCAAGCTCAGCGATTACGGCACCTCGCAGGACGAGACGGAGACCTTCGAGGTTTTCCGCACCATCGCCCGCGCGGGCTGAACCGGCGGCCGCCGCTCAGCTCACCAGATCGGCGTACTCCGGATGCGAGCCGATGTACTGGTCCACGTACCAGCAGGTAGGGACCACGGAGAAGCCGTGCTCGCGGGAGTCGGCGAGCGCGTATTCGACCACCTGGGCGGCCACGCCGCGGCCACGGAATTCCGGGAAGGTCATGGTGTGGTGGAAGTCGCGGACCCTGGCGTCCTCGCGTTCGGAGTAATCGGCGTAGCCGGCGAGGGTGTCGTCGATGTAGATCTCGAAACGGGTATCGGCGACATTGTGTTCGAGCCTGGTGGTCATATCGGGGTGGAACTCCTTCTCCGGCCCGGTTGTTCCGGATGCGGTCGATTCGATCACAGGATGGCGCCGGGATTGAGGATGCCGTGCGGATCCAGCGCGTCCTTGATGCGGGCGGTCAGCGCCATCACGTCGGGGCCGAGCTGATCGGGCAGCCAGGCCTTCTTGAGCCTGCCGACGCCGTGCTCACCGGTGATGGTGCCGCCGAGGGCGATGGCCAGATCCATGATCTCGCCGAAGGCCCGGTGCGCGCGTTCGGTCATATCCGGATCGGTGGGGTCGTGCACGATCAGCGGATGGGTGTTGCCGTCGCCGGCGTGCGCGATCACCGAGACGATCACGTCGTTGCGTTCGGCGATCTCGGCGATGCCATTGACCAGATCACCCAGCCGCGGCAGCGCCACGCCGACGTCTTCGAGCAGCAGCGGCCCCAGCCGTTCGACTGCGGGAATCGCGAACCGCCGTGCCGCGGTGAAGGCCTCACCTTCCTCGGGGTCCTCGGTGTGGAAGACCTCGGTGGCGCCGGCCTTCTCGCAGGCGGCGACCATGAGCTCGGCCTCGTGCGCGGCAAACGCACCCGGTGCGTCGGACCGCGCGACCAGCAGCGCGGCGGCCTGACGATCCAGGCCCATCCGCATCTCGTCCTCCACCGCGTTGATCGCGACGGTGTCCATGAACTCGAGCATGGCCGGGCGCAGCACGCCGGTGATGGCCAGGATCGCCTCGGTCGCGGCGGTGAGCGTGCCGAAGGAGGCGACCACGGTGCTCTGCGGGGGCTGGGCGGGCAGCAGGCGCAGAGTGAGTTCGGTGATGACGCCGAGCGTGCCTTCGCTGCCGACGAACAGCTTCGTCAGCGACAGGCCCGCCGAATCCTTCAGCCGCGGCCCGCCCAGCCGCACCGGCGTGCCGTCGGCGAGCACGACCTCCATGCCGAGCACGTAATCGGTCGTGACGCCGTACTTCACACAGCACAGCCCGCCCGCGTTGGTCGCGGCATTGCCGCCGATCGAGCACATCTCGAACGACGACGGATCCGGCGGATACCACAGGCCGTGCTCGGCGACGGCCCGCTTGACCTCGGCATTGAGCAGTCCGGGCTGCACCACCGCGGTCCGGGTGACCGGGTCGACGCTGATCGCGCGCATGCGTTCGGTGCTCAGCACGATCCCGCCGTCCACCGCGGTCGCCCCGCCGGACAGTCCCGAGCCCGCCCCGCGCGGCACCACCGGCACCCGCCGGTCATGCGCCCAGCGCAGCGTGGCCGCGACATCGGCGGTGCTGCTCGCCCGGACCACGGCCAGCGGGGTGCCCGCCTCGGGGTCACGGGCCCAGTCGTGGCGGTAGCCGTCGAGCACATCGGGGTCGGTGACCACCGCGCCGTCGGGGAGGGAGTCGATCAGATCGTGCAGGTCCACCTCGATAACACTAGGGCCATCGCCGCGAGCGCAAGCCACCGAATGTGCTGTCGCGGGTCGAGTGGCCATGGCGCGGGCCCGGGGGAGACAATGCAACGGTCGGGGTTCATGCACTGGTCGGGCGGAGGGATGGCGTTGAAGCAAGTCGAACCGCAGAATTGCCGGGAGCTGGTGGCCGCGATGTTCTCCGCCGAGTTCGTCGACGGCGGCGTCGATCCGGCGGCGCTGCGCCGCGTGCACGCGGGTGAGCACCGCGAATGGGCGACGGCCCTGGACCGGTCCGGGATGTTCGGCACCGAGACGGTGGCCGCGGTGACCGCGCAGTGGCGCGCGGACCCGCGGGTGCTGCTCGAGGCGCTGCTCACCGAGGCCGACGACGTCACCCGCCGCCGCTGCCTCGCGGCCTGGTCGGCCCTGGACGACGGCGCTTCCGGAACCCGCGCTCGCATGGCCTGACCTGCGCGTTTGCTCGGTGATCATCTGGGCGAAACCTGCCGCTGGCACGCTGGCCGCCGTGCATGATCTGGCCGCCGCCACCGACACCCTGGCCGAGCGTTTCACGCGCCTGTGCGAGTCCGTGGTGACGCGGCTGCCGTGGGGGCTGGACCGGATCGTCGCGCCCACCTTGCTCGGCTTCGCGCTGATCAACAGCTTCACCTTCGGCGTGGACCTGGTGCTGCTCACCACCCTGCACAGCGGGTTCGGCCTGCCGCTGTGGCTGTCGGTGACGGTGGGCTATGTGTGCGCGTTCGGGCTGGCGTTCCTGCTCAACCGCACCTTCAACTTCCACTCGCACGCCCCGATCGGCCGGCAAGCCGTGGTGTACGCGGTGGTCGTGCTGATCAACTATCTGGCCTTCATCCTCGGGGTGAGCACCGGGCTGGCCGAACTCGGTGTGGAGTACCACCTGTCCCGGTTGGTCGCGGGCGCCTGCGAGGCGGTCTATATGTACAGCGCGATGCGGTGGGTGGTTTTTCGCCGGCGCGCGGAGCCGGTGTCCGACGCGGCGGGAGCCGGCGGGCAGGTGCGCTAAAGGGTCAGTCGAGTACTGTCACCGACTCCCCATCGACGACGACCACATCGTCATCGGTGAGTGCCCAGTGCGCGATGCCCGCGGCCCGGTAGGCAGCCGCCAAACGGTTGCCGTCGCCGTCGGGGTCGGTGGCGGAATCGATGTGCGGCACGATCGGCCGGTCGATCAAACCCAAGCCGTCCCAACGCGGTTCGATTCCACAGGCGGGCAGCACCTCGGTCGGGTCGTCGGCGGTTTCGAGTCCGTGGAGATCGGGCGCCAGCACACACGCGCCCGCGCTGTAGCCCGCGTACACCAGCGCATCGGCGGCGAGCAGTTCCGGTATGACGAGATCGGCTCCGCTGCGGGCGAATTGGGCGCGCAGCACGAAGGTGTTGCCGCCGCGCACCCAGAGCATTCCGAACTCCGCCAGCCGCGCGGCCAACCGCTCGGACCGGCCGGCGTACTCGCGCAGATCCACTTCCTCGGCCGCATACCCCAACCGGCGCAGGGGAATAATATCGCTGGTGATCGCCGCCGCGCGGGCCGCGGGCCAGGCGTCGCAGGCATTGCCGATCACCGCGACCCGGCCCGGCCCGCCCATGAGCGCGGCGAGCCGGTCGGCGTGCGCGCCGAAACGGTAGGAGGCCAGGAACAGCCGCATAGGGTCAGAGGGTGAAGGCGAGGGTGCGCACCAGTCGCCGGCCCAATTCGTCGTCGCCGGCGAAGCCGATCTCGCCCATGCGGGAATCGGCGGTGACGCGGCCGCCGCCGAGGCGCACCATCAGGCCCGAATCCATCGTGATGGTCGTGGTGGCAGGGCCGTCGAGGGCGTCGACATAGCGGGCGCGGCCCTCGACCGCGATGTGGATCGTGCGCGCGAGCGGGCCGGTCAATTCGAAGGTGATCCGCGAACCTTCCGGCGCCTTACCGACTTTGGCGATCACCCGCGGCACCGTCTGCGCGAATTCCTCGAACGCCAGTTCACCGCGCCGCCCGCCCTCGTCGACGCGCACACCGAGCGCGTCGGCGATATCGAGTTCGTGCATCCAGCAGTCGAACAGCCGCACCCGCATGAAGCGGCCGTAGCTCACCGGACCGATCGGCGAGGGGGTCTGTGCCTGCCACTGCGTCTCGTCCATCGACGCCAGCGCCTTGCGCCTGCGCTCGGTGACGTCGCGGAACCGTTGCAGCAGAGCGGATCCGGTGAGCGGGCGCAGCCGCTGGACCCAGATCTCGTTCATCACCGCGACTTCGTTGCGCACGTGCGGCAGCGAATGCACGTCGACCTCGGGCTGCGAGCGATCGCGCGCCGGCGGCTTCTCACCGAGCAGAAACGACTCGGTGCCCACCACATGGGCCACCACATCGAAGACGGTCCAGCCCGGCAGATTCGTCGGCGTGCGCCACACATGCTCTTCCAGGCCGTCGACGAGGGTGGCGATCGCCTCCCACTGCTCCGGCAGCAATGCGGTGAGCTCGGCCTGATTCGGCGTGTCGGTCATCGTGGTGCGGGTCCTTCCCCCGTGCTGGTCTGATCGGTATCGAGTTCGGCTGCGGCCGAGGTGGTTTCGGGCGCAGGATCGAGGGCGTCGAGGCCGGTGCGGATCGCGGCGGCGGTGGAGGCGGCGTCGTGCGGGCGGCGCAGCAGGAAACCGGCGGCGAAGCGCAGCTTGTCGCCATGCTTGCGCGGGACCACGTGCAGGTGCACATGCGGCACCGTCTGGAAGGCCGCGGTGCCGTCGTTGAGGATGAGGTTGGCGCCGTCGGCGGCCAGCCCGCCACGCCGGATCGCCAGCGCCAGCTTGTGCCCGGCGCGGAACAATGCGGCGCCGGTGTCGGGATCGAGGTCCTCGAGTTCGGTGGCATGCCGCTTCGGGACGATCAGGGTGTGGCCGCGCGCGATCGGACGGATGTCGAGAAACGCGCACAGGGTGTCGTCCTCGTACACCTTGGTCGCCGGAGCTTCACCCGCCACGATGCGGCAGAAGACGCAGTCGTTCACACGGCGACCATACGGCGTACGAGTGGCGTGGGACACCCCGCGGCCTGTTCCCGGCGTGATGCCCGTCACTGAATGGGTCGGTCGCGGCCATCGGACCGGCGAACCTACCTCCAGGTGGGTAACCCACCCGGACGTACGCTCTTGTGCCGTTTGTCCTGCTCAGTCACGATCTGACTCCGAAAGGGCAACCTAACCCGGGCGTGGCGTGTGTGACGGGACTCTCAGCTAAGCTCACCGCGGGCCGGGTACAGTTGCCAGGATTTGGTGGAACTTACTCTTCGGTAACTTCGTTCGGCCGTCGTTTCAGCGGCGCTGAGTCGTTCGGTAGAGCTAAGCCAGCACGAGAAGGAAGTCTGACAGGTGGAGACAACGCAAAACGTGGGCGAGGAGTCCCCGCGCGGAGCGCGTGTCGGAGTCGTTCGCGAAACCGGCTCGGGCGAACGACGTGTCGCATTGGTACCCAAGATCATTCCGGCCCTGGCGAAACAGGGTGTGCAGGTGGTCGTGGAATCCGGTGCCGGACTCGGCGCGCTCATTCCCGACGAGGCCTACACCGAGGCCGGTGCGACCATCGGCGATCCGTGGTCGGCCGAGGTCGTGGTCAAGGTGGCCCCGCCCAGCGATGCCGAAGTGGCCAAGCTGTCGTCCGGGCAGACGCTGATCGGGTTCCTGGCCCCGCGCAACGCCGACAACCAGATCGGCGCGCTGAAGTCGGCCGGCGTGCAAGCCTTTGCCGTCGAGGCGATTCCGCGCATCTCGCGCGCGCAGGTGATGGACGCGCTGTCCTCGCAGGCCAACGTGGCCGGCTACAAGGCCGTGCTGCTGGCGGCCTCGGAGTCGACCCGCTTCTTCCCGATGCTCACCACCGCCGCAGGCACCGTGAAGCCCGCGACCGTCCTCGTGCTGGGCGTGGGTGTGGCCGGTCTGCAGGCGCTGGCCACGGCCAAGCGCCTGGGCGGGCGCACCACCGGATACGACGTGCGGCCCGAGGTCGCCGATCAGGTGCGCTCGGTCGGTTCGCAGTGGCTCGATCTCGGTATCGACGCCGCCGGTGAGGGCGGCTACGCCCGTGAGCTCACCGACGAGGAGAAGGCCAAGCAGCAGCAGGCCCTCGAAGACGCCATCAAGGGCTTCGACGTCGTCATCACCACCGCGCTGGTGCCCGGACGCCCGGCGCCGCGCCTGGTCACCGCCGCCGCCGTGGAGGGCATGAAGCCCGGCAGCGTGATCGTCGACCTGGCCGGTGAGACCGGCGGCAACTGCGAGCTGACCGAACCCGGCCAGACCGTGGTCAAGCACGGGGTCACCATCTGCTCGCCGCTGAACCTGCCCGCGACCATGCCCGAGCACGCCAGCGAGCTGTACTCGAAGAACATCGCGGCGCTGCTGGAGCTGATGCTGGTCGACGGCAAGATCGCCCCCGATTTCGACGACCAGGTGCTCGCCGATTCCTGCGTGACGCGCGAGGTGGAGAACTGATGTACACCGAACTGCTTGCCAATATCGCGATCCTGGTGCTGTCCGGCTTCGTCGGATTCGCGGTCATCTCCAAAGTGCCCAATACCCTGCACACCCCGCTGATGTCGGGCACCAACGCCATCCACGGCATCGTGGTGCTCGGCGCGCTGGTGACGCTGGGCAAGGTCGAGGACCCGTCGGTGCTGATGCAGGTGATCCTGTTCGTCGCCGTGGTCTTCGGAACCCTGAACGTCATCGGTGGTTTCGTGGTCACCGACCGCATGCTCGGCATGTTCAAGGGCAAGAAGCCGGCCGCGCAGAAGGCGAGCGAGTAAACCGATGGACAACCTGGTCAACATTCTCTATATCGTCGCGTTCTCGCTGTTCATCTACGGTCTGATGGGCCTGACCGGCCCGAAGACCGCGGTGCGCGGCAACTGGATCGCCGCGGCCGGTATGGCCATCGCGGTGATCGCGACGCTGATCGCGGTGCGTGACACCGGCAACTGGATCCTCATCATCGCCGGCCTCGTGGTCGGTGTGGTGCTCGGCGTTCCGCCGGCCAAGTTCACCAAGATGACCGAGATGCCGCAGCTGGTGGCGGCGTTCAACGGTGTCGGCGGTGGCACGGTCGCGCTGATCGCGTGGGCGGAGTTCCTCGACACCACCGGCTTCTCGAACTTCAAGCACGGTGAAGAGCCGACCGTGCACATCGTGATCGGTTCGCTGTTCGCGGCGATCATCGGTTCGATCTCGTTCTGGGGTTCGCTGATCGCGTTCGGCAAGCTGCAGGAGATCCTGCCCGGCCGCCCGATCGGTCTGGGCAAGCTGCAGCAACCGCTGAACCTGCTGCTGCTGGTCGGCTCGATCGCCGCCGCGGCGTTCATCGGCATCAAGGCGGCCGACGGTGGTGCCTCGCAGCTGTGGATGATCGCGGTGCTCGTGCTCGCCGGCATCCTCGGCCTGATGGTCGTGCTGCCCATCGGCGGCGCCGATATGCCCGTGGTGATCTCGTTGCTCAACGCCCTCACCGGCCTGTCCGCCGCGGCGGCCGGCCTGGCGCTGAACAACACCGCCATGATCGTGGCGGGCATGATCGTCGGCGCGTCCGGCACCATCCTCACCAACCTGATGGCCAAGGCGATGAACCGGTCCATCCCGGCCATCGTGGCCGGCGGGTTCGGTGGCGGCGGTGGCGCCGCGGCCGGTGCCGGTGGCGGTGAGGCCAAGCAGGCCAAGGCCACCTCGGCCGCCGACGCCGCGATCCAGATGGCCTACGCCAACCAGGTCATCGTGGTGCCCGGCTACGGTATGGCCGTCGCGCAGGCCCAGCACGCGGTCAAGGAGATGGCCGAGCTGCTGGAGAAGAAGGGTGTCGAGGTCAAGTACGCCATTCATCCGGTCGCGGGTCGTATGCCCGGCCACATGAACGTGCTGCTGGCCGAGGCGGAGGTGTCCTACGACGCGATGAAGGAAATGGACGACGTCAACGGCGAATTCGCCCGCACCGACGTCGCCCTGGTCATCGGCGCCAACGACGTCACCAACCCGGCCGCCCGCGAGGACTCCTCGAGCCCCATCTACGGCATGCCGGTGCTCAACGTCGACCAGGCCAAGAGCGTCATCGTGCTCAAGCGCTCGATGAACTCCGGCTTCGCCGGCATCGACAACCCGCTGTTCTACGCCGATCACACCTCCATGCTGTTCGGCGACGCCAAGAAGTCCGTCGGTGCGGTCACCGAGGAACTGAAGGCGCTGTAATCCACGCGGTCTCTGCGCGAAACGGCCCGTCGTCCGATGCGGACGGCGGGCCGTCGCGTTGTCCGTGAACCGATATTCGCTGGACGTTACCCGTTCCGGCGCGAAGCATGGTGGCGATGTTCGAACACAGTGAAGCTCTGCGGCTGGTCGGATCTCCGGAGGCGTCCGCGGATGCCACCGGCGGGCTCGACTGGTCGGTCCGGCTCGATTCCTACTATTCCGCGCGCGACGTCCTCGATGTGCTCGCCCTGACGCCGTTCGCGCGCGGCGCGCTGCCCTGCTATCGGAAGGTGCATCTGGAGAAGGTGCGCCCGCAGGCCCTGCTGCGCCCGGCCGGGTCGACGGTCTCGCGGATGATCAACGAGGGCGGCAGCGTGTCGGTGCTGGTGCACGGCGACGGCTGGACCCTGCGGTCGGATCGCTGGGAGGACCGCAGCGGCGTCGTCGAGGTGGTCGCGGTCGACGACGAGCTGGCCGAACGGATCATGGCCGAGGCCACCCACGAGGCGGTGGACGAGACCATCGCCGACGATGTGGTCAAGATGGGTTTCTGGCATCTCGACGAACACCAGGGACCGCGCCGTCGGGTGCTCGACATCTCGACCCCGGCCTGGGCCGATATCCGCGGCAACTACTCCGCGCCGGTCGCGGCCACCCTGGATCGGCTGATGGCGGTGGGAGCGGCCGATATCCGCGGCCGGCTGTTGCTGCTGCACGGCGCGCCCGGCACCGGCAAGACCACCGCGTTGCGCGCGCTCGCGCGATCCTGGGGTCCGTGGTGTCAGGCCGACTGCGTGCTCGACCCGGAGGTGCTGTTCTCCCAGCCCGGCTATCTGATGTCGGCGGCCATGGGGGCCGACGGTGGTGAGCAGGGCGCCGGGCGCTGGCGGCTGCTGGTGCTCGAGGACTGCGATGAGCTGATCCGAGCCGAGGCGAAAGAGTCGGCGGGCCAGGGCCTTTCCCGGCTGCTGAACCTCACCGACGGCATGCTCGGCCAGGGCCGGGATGTGCTGATCGCGATCACCACCAACGAGGACCTGTCGCGTTTGCACCCCGCCGTCACCCGTCCGGGCCGGTGCCTGGCCCAGCTCGAGGTCGGCCGCCTCAGCTATGCCGAATCCCGCACGTGGCTGGGCGAACACGCCGAGCGCGTCGAGGTCCCGCCCAGCGGCGCGACGCTCGCGGAACTGATCGCGTTGCGGGATGGTACCGATCAGATCGTGACGGCGGCGAAAACGCCCGAATCGGGGATGTACCTGTAGATAGAGGGTGGCCCCACCACGACTGGGTCAATGACGCTGTTACCGTCGTCGGCATGCCGAGTGTCGGAGCGAAACTGTTGCGGACGCGGTGGTTCGTGCGGGCGCCCATCTGGGTGTTCCGGGCGCGCCTGGGATTCCTGTTCGGGGGCCGGTTGCTGCTGCTGGAACATCGCGGCCGCAAATCCGGGCAGGTGCGCTACGTGGTGCTGGAGACGGTGGACCGGCCCGACGCCGATACCGTCGTCATCGCCTCCGGCTTCGGCCCCACCTCGCAGTGGTATCGCAATCTGCTGGCCGAACCGCACTGCCGGGTGAGCGTCGGGTGGCGCCACCGCGCGCCCGCCGTGGCGCGCATGCTCGATATCGAAGAGACCGCCGCCGTGCTGGCCGGCTACCGCGTCCGGCATCCCAAGGCCTACCAGGAACTCGGTGGCATCATCGAGGAGGCCACCGGGCAGGGCATCGACACCGTGCCGATGGTCGAGCTGTCGATGCGGGTTGATCATCCCGGCTGAGGTGCGACGACACCGGCGAACACCCCGCACAGCACCACGATCGCCAGCGGCACCACGAACGTGGCGGTGAGCGGGACCAGCGCGGTCAGCCACCCGATCACCGCGGGGCCCGCGAGCAGTCCCACATAACCGATGCTGAACACCCGCGACATATCCGTGGCGGCATTGCCGGAGCCGAGATTGCCCGCGGCGGTGAAGATCTGCGGGATGCCACCGGCCAACCCGAGTCCGCACAACGCCCAGCCGAGCAGGGTGAGTGGCACCCATGGCGACAGCAGGATGAGCAGCAACCCGAGCGCGGCGAGCAGCGAACCGTAGCGCACCACCGCCACCCGGCCGAACGCACCGCTGACCCGGTCGGCGGTGAAACGGCCGAGCGTCATGGTGACCGAGAACGCGCCGAAAGCCAGGGCGGCCGTGGACTCGTCGGTCTCCAGGTGCTCGCGCATCTGCAGCGTGCTCCAGTCATTGGCCACACCCTCGGTGAGCAGCAGCCCGAACGCCAGCGCCGCCAGCGCCCACACCTTGCGCGACCCGCCGCGGCCGGCGGGCTCGGCGCTCTCGTGCTGCGGTGCGGCATGCGGCAACAGCCGGGGCAGACAGGCCAGCACGATGATCACACCGGCGCCCGCCGCCAGCGACATCGTCAGCCACGGCGACCAGCCCAATCGCAAGGTGAGCGCACCGACCAGCGCCCCGAGCAGCCCGCCACCGGAGAACAGCGCATGGAAGGCCTACATGATCGGGCGCCGATACTCCCGCTCCACATGCACCGCTTGGGTATTCATCGACACGTCGAGTGCGCCGTTGCCGAATCCGAACGCCGACAGCGCGATCGCCAGCGTCACCGGCCCGGTCGCCAGGCCGGGACCGATCACGCACACCGACGCCGTCAACCCGGCCACGCCGACCAGCGCCCGGCTGCCGAAGCGGTCGGCGAGCGGCCCGGCCAGCCGCATGCCCACGATTCCGGCGCCCGCCATCAGCAGGATGAACATGCCGAGAGTGGAATGGGCGATGCCGGTGCGCTCGGTGATCGCCGGAATATGCACCACCCACATGGCGAGCAGGAACCCGTTGAGCCCGAAGACGGTGAACACCGCCGCCCGGCCGATCCGCACCATCGGGTCGATTGTCGAGGCACCCACCGCGTCGACGGTACCGCCGCTCACCGGCCCGGACGAGCCGGATCGCCGCCGGCCGCTGCGACCGGGCGCTCGGCGATGCGCATCGCCCAGACGCGGAATTCGCCGAGGTCACCGAGCCCGTCGCGGAGCTCCTGCGGCACGAACGGGGCGGCGACGGCCGCCTGGAACAGGTCGCACAACCCGAGGTGCACCCACTCCCAGACCTTGCTGTTGTACGCCTCGACCACCGGACCGACGCGCGCCCGGATGCTCGCGACCTCGGCGGCGGGTATCCCGGCCCGTTCCAGCCGGGTGATGGTCGCGCGCTGGTCGGACTCGGCGAACTGGGTGTCCAGATACGGTTCCAGCAGGTCGGACCATACGTCGACGCGATTGACATGCGGGATCGCGTTCCGCGCGCAGAACGCGCGGAGCTCATCGCGCTGGGTGGCGGAGATGAACAGCGTGATCCCGGCGCGGGTGCGGATCTCGGGCGGTATGGCGGCCGGGTCGACGTCGCGGATCTCGGTCGCGGCGACCTCGCGCCCATCCGGCGGTAGATCGGCGGCCGAGAGATGCTCGCTGCCGAAGCACACACTCTCGCCGGTGAATACGACCTCGATTGCCCTCATGAACGCCCCCTTTCGTTGCCGTCCATACTGGCACGCACCACCGACAGGATCAGGGATTCGCGGCCCGCACCTAGTCGTTTATCCGGTTCGCCGTCGACCTGCCGCGTCGTACAGTTGGGGAATGGACGCGTTGGCCGGTCTGCTCGAAGGTCCCCGGGCTCGCGGCGCCTTCCTGATGCGATCGGTGCTGCAACCGCCGTGGTCGCTGCGCATCGAGGACGAGGCACCGCTGACGGTGCTCGCCATGATCCGCGGCGGCGCCTGGATCATCACCGATGACGACCCGGCGGGCCGCCGGACCAGCGCCGGTGACGTCGTGGTGTTCAGCGGCGGGCGCCCCTATGTCGTCGCCGACGATCCGTCCACCGAACCGCAGATCATCATCAAACCCGGCCAGGTGACGATGACGCCCGACGGTGAGATCCTCTGCGAGACCCTGAGTCTGGGCGTGCGCGAATGGGGCACCGACCCCCATGGCGAGACCATGATGGTGACCGGGACCTACGAATCGGCCGGTGCGGTGAGCCAGGGGCTGCTGCGCGCGCTGCCGCCGGTCGTCGTGCTGCCGGATGGCGAATGCGATACCCGGCTGCTCGAGCTGCTGGTCGACGAGATGTCCAAGGATCAGCCCGCCCAGGGCGCGGTACTGGACCGGCTGCTCGATCTGCTGCTGATCGCGGCCCTGCGCGCCTGGTTCGCCCGCAACGACGCCCCCGCCTGGTATCACGCCTACGACGATCCGCTGGTCGGCAAGGCCCTGCGGTTGTTGCAGCACAATCCGGCGCACGGCTGGACGGTGGCGAGCCTGGCCTCGGCGGTCGGGGTGTCGCGGGCGGCGCTGGCCCGCCGGTTCACCGATCTGGTGGGGGAGCCGCCGATGGCCTTCCTCACCGAATGGCGGCTGGCGCTGGCCGCCGACCTGCTCCAGGACTCCGATGCCACCATCGAGTCCATCGCCCGTCAGGTGGGCTACGGCAGCGCGTTCGCGCTGAGTTCGGCGTTCAAACGGCAGTTCGGGGTGAGCCCGCGCGACCACCGCCGGGGCGCGGCACCGGCGCCGGTATCGTCGGCCGGGTGACGCAGCAGCAGTATCCGGTGCTCTGGCCGGTGCCCACCCGGTGGGCCGACAACGACCACTACGGTCACGTCAACAACGTGACCTACTACTCGTACTTCGACACCGCGGTCAACGCGTGGTTGATGCACGCCACCGGCACCGATATCCGCGATCTGCCCGCCCTCGGTGTGGTGGCGCAGACCTCGTGCCAGTACCTCGGCTCGATCAGCTTCCCGGACCAGCTCCAGGTCGGCCTGCGGATCTCCCGGCTTGGCCGCTCCAGCATCACCTACGATCTGGCGATCTTCCGTGACGCCGACGGCGAAATGGAACTGGCCGCCACCGGCAACTTCGTGCACGTCTACGTGGACTCCGAGACCCGCAAGCCGGTGGAGATTCCCGAGGTCATCCGCACCGCCGCGGCCCAGCTCGTCACGGACTGATCAGGCCGTCGAATACCGCAGGGCCGCCTGGAACCGGCGCATGCCGTCGAGCCAGCGGTCGTAATCGCTGCCCTTGTAGCGGTACATCTTCAGCACCTCCGGATGCGGGAGGATGAGGAAGGTCTCGGCCTCGATACCGGCGACGACGGTGTCGGCGACCTGCTCAGGGGTGAGTACCGCACCGGCCGTGGTCACCGCCTTGATCGCCAGTTCCGCGGCGTCGGCGTTCTCCGGCGGCATCATCCCGCCGTGCAGCAGTTGGGTGTCGACCCCCATCGGGCACAGGCAGCTGACCCGAATGCCCTTGTCGCCGTAGGTCACCGACAACCATTCGGCGAAGCCGACCGCCGCGTGCTTGGACACCGAATACGGCGCCGACCCGATCTGGGTGAGCAGTCCCGCCGCCGACGCGGTGGTCACGAAGTATCCGCTGCCGCGTTCCAGCCATCCCGGCACGAGCTGGCGCGCCGCACGCACATGCGCGAGCACATTGACCTCGAGCGCGGCCGTCCACTGCGCATCGGTGCTGTCCAGGCCGGGGCCGCCGCCGATGCCTGCATTGGCGAAGAACAGGTCGACCGGACCGAATTCGGCCTCGGCGCGTTCGATGAGCGTGGCGATCACCGCGTCGTCGGCGACATCACCACCCACCGCGATCGCCGCGGCGCCCAGCGAATCCGCGACTTTCCGCGCCGCATCGGCATCGAGATCCGCGACCACGACGCGTGCCCCGCCTGTCACCAGCCGCCGCGCCAGCGCCGCCCCGATCCCTGCTCCGCCTCCGGTGACGATGGCGACTGTGCCCGAAATATCCATGCCCGCACGATAGCCGTCGTCCGGGTCCGGCTTCGGGCGGTCACGCAACGGGCAGCAAGCCGCCGGCTCTTCGGTGTTCGATCAGCCGGATTCGGCGATGCGCTCCAACAGCGGCGATATCCGCGGGCCGACCAATTCCCGCATCACCAGAGCCATATTGGTGCGCTCCACACCCGGGATCTTCAGGATGCGCCCGGTGATGCGGTAGAGATCATCGGCGTCGCGAGCCACCACCCGCACGGTGAGATCGGTGGCGCCGGTCATCCCGCACACCTCGGTGACCTCGGGGACTTCCGCGAGTTCATCGACCACGGGATCGAGTTTGTGCTGGTCGACGACCACCGCGACGAATGCTGCCAGCGGATAGCCGAGCGCCCGCGCCTCCACCCGCCGCTCGAAACTGGCGAGCACGCCATTGGCCTCCCAGCGCGCCAGCCGCGCCTGCACCGTATTGCGTGACAACCCCAGCCGCGCGGCCAGCTCGACGCCGGTCGCCCGCGGGTTGTCCACCAGCTCCAGCAGCAACCGCGCGTCGGTGGCGTCGACGGCGGGATCGGCGAGCTCTCGACCGGTCATATATCGCATGATGGCACGCCCGGGTCGCCCGCAGGGGTGATCAGCGCACCCGGCGGCCATCATGCGACCGGCACGGGCGGAATGCTCCGCCCGTGCCATCGACTAGGGGATAGGCCTAGGTGCAGTGGATCGACGAGCCGCACATCAGGCGATCGATCAGCGAAAGCACTGCGCTACCCGACGACGCCCCACCCGGTGCGGGCTCACCCGGTGCGACCACGGGGGTGACCATCGGGGTGACGGGCAGCGGCTCGGCGAGAGCCGGGCCCGCGGCGAGAACGGTGCCGAGAGCCAGTGCCGCGACGCCTGCGCCGAGCAGCTTGGGGAACGACATGATGAATCCTTTGTTCGGTGCGATGAGAGGGACCCGGTCGCGGATCGGACCGAGCCGTGCGGCATCGCCAGAGCCGGCATCTCGACGGCGACGCGGGGCGCGGACGGCCGAATGTGCCCTTCTGCTAACAGGTTTGGCCGGGCCGCGCGGCCCACGGAGACTATCGGGGCGCCTGCCGGGCCGTTACAGCCGCAATTCCGGCGGTGTGTGGTCGGCAGGCCCGGGTCGCCCGCTCCCGTCTTGTACGAGAGACGCGCGAGCCGGTGCACGACTACACCGAACCTGCGCGGTCGTCGGCCCGCCCACCGGCTCTGCTCGGCGGCCGGTTTCTGCGTCGTAGCAGGGGCGATGCACGCGACGCCGGGTAGTTGATCTGTCACAACGTGCAATATGACCGGGGAGTCACCCCTGGAATCGAGCATTCTGCTCAGTTTCGTGTCGCTCGCTTGCGCACATCGCCGGATCGTGGATGCTGTGTGATACAGGACACAATCCTGACTCCGACGTGCAGGAGGCGGTGAAGGAGATGCTCGGTAAACCCAGCTATCCGGTACAACTGATCCAGCCCGACGGCCGGCGCGTCCTCGACCGGGAACATGCCGCGGTGGTCGCCGATATCGGGCCCGACAAGCTGCGCGATCTCTACGAAGACCTGGTGGTGACCCGTCGCATCGACACCGAGGCCACGGCCTTACAGCGGCAGGGGCAGCTCGGGCTGTGGGCGCCGTTGCTCGGCCAGGAGGCCGCGCAGGTGGGTTCGGCGCGTGCCCTGCACCCCGACGACTACGTGTTCTGTAGCTACCGGGAGGCGGCTGTCGCCTATTGCCGCGGCGTCGATCCGGCTCAGCTGACCCGGATGTGGCGCGGTGTCGCCCATTCCTGCTGGGATCCCGATGTCATCAAGACGACCAATCCGGCCATCGTGGTCGGCGCGCAGGGCCTGCACGCCACGGGTTACGCCTACGCCGCGCATCTGGAAGGCGCCGATATCGCCACCATCGCCTATTTCGGCGACGGCGCCACCAGTCAGGGCGATATCGCCGAGGCACTGGGATTCGCGGCGAGCTGGAGCGCGCCGGTGGTGTTCTTCTGCCAGAACAACCACTGGGCGATCAGCGAACCGGTCCGGTTGCAGAGCGCCACCCCCATCGCCCAGCGCGCCCTCGGCTACGGCATCCCCTCGGTACAGGTCGACGGCAACGATGTGCTGGCCGTGCTCGCCGTCACCCGGCAGGCGCTGGCCCGTGCGCACGCCGGCGGCGGCCCGTCGTTCATCGAGGCGATCACCTACCGGATGGGCCCGCACACCACCGCCGACGATCCGACCCGCTACCGCTCCGACGCCGAAACCGAGGAGTGGAAGAAGCGCGACCCGATCGATCGGGTGCACCGGCTGCTCGGCCGGGAGAATCTGCTGGACGAGCAGTTCGAGCAGCGGGTCCGCGACAGGGCCGACGAGATCGCCTCCGTGGTCCGCACCGCGACCATCACGATGCCCGATCCCGACCCGATGGAGCTGTTCGAGCACGTCTACAGCACCGAGCATCCGCTGATCGCCGAACAACGGCGCGCGTACGCACAGCACCTGGCCGCCCACGCGTCAACGGAAGGAGTCCCGTCATGATCACCACCTTCGCCGCCGCACTCAATACCGGTCTGCGCCGGGCACTGGAGGACGACCCGAAGGTGCTGCTCATGGGCGAGGACATCGGCCGCCTCGGCGGGGTGTTCCGGGTGACCGACACCCTGCAGAAGGATTTCGGCAACAACCGCGTCATCGATGCGCCGCTGGCCGAATCCGGCATCATCGGCACCGCGTTCGGCATGGCGCTGCGCGGATTCCGTCCGGTGTGTGAGATCCAATTCGACGGTTTCGTCTATCCGGCCTTCGACCAGATCGTGTCCCAGGTGGCCAAGATCCACTATCGCACCCAGGGAAAGGTGAAGGCGCCGATCACCATTCGCATTCCGTTCGGCGGCGGCATCGGTTCGGTCGAGCATCATTCCGAATCGCCGGAGGCCTATTTCGCGCACACCGCCGGTCTGCGGGTGATGACGCCGAGCAACCCGGCCGACGCGTATGTGATGATCCGCCAGGCGATCGCGCTCGACGATCCGGTGATCTTCTTCGAACCCAAGCGCCGCTACTGGGACAAGGCCGACGTCGATTTCGACGCCCCCGCCGAGCTCGCCCCGGATCGCGCCCGGGTCTGCGGCGAGGGCACCGACGCCACCCTCGTCGCCTATGGCGGCACCGTCGCCACCGCGCTGGGGGCTGCGAAAATAGCCGCCGAGGAAGGGCATTCGCTCGAGGTGATCGATCTGCGCAGCCTCTCACCGATCGACTTCGACACCGTCGAAGAGTCGGTGGCCAAGACCGGACGGCTGATCGTGGTGCACGAGGCGCCGGTCTTCGCCGGGCTCGGCGCGGAAATCGCGGCGCGGATCACCGAACGCTGCTTCTATCACCTGGAGGCGCCGGTGCTGCGCGTCGGCGGCTTCGATATCCCGTATCCGCCTGCCAAACTCGAAAAGCACCATCTGCCCGACCCGGATCGCATTCTCGCGGCCGTGGATCGCTCGCTGGCCGCGTGACGTGATTGCGCCTCGACGGCCTGCCGCACCACGCGGACGTCGTCGGGGCGGCACAATCGCAGACAGCCAGCGACCAGCTCGATCGAGACCGAGGTGCCTTTCGTGAACGAACCGCGTGCCGACGACCCGAACCAGGTGCTGGAATTCCGGCTGCCCGATCTGGGGGAGGGCCTGACCGACGCCGAACTGCAATCGTGGTCGGTGGCCGTCGGCGACGCCGTCGAGCTGAATCAGACCATCGCCGAGGTGGAGACGGCCAAGGCGGTGGTGGCGTTGCCGTCACCGTTCGCGGGCACGGTGGTGGAACTGCTGGTCGAGCCGGGGGCGACGGTGCCGGTCGGCGCGCCGCTGATCCGGGTGCGGACCACGGCGCCCGCCACACCGGAGGCGCCCGTCGTCACGGCGGATTCCGCGCCCGCGAAGCCCGCTGAGCCGGAGCGCACGTCGGTGCTGGTCGGATACGGCCCGGAAGGGGAGGCGGTGTCGCGGCGACGCCGCCCCGCCGAGCCGGTCAACGCCGCCCATCCGCAGAGCTCGGCGGCGAACGGGAAACAGTCGACCGCTGCCCGCGCCGCAGCAACCCCCGCAGCCCGGAAACTGGCCAAAGAGCTGGGCATCGACCTGTGGTACGTCGCGGGTTCCGGCCCGCAGGGCGCGGTCACCGTCGACGACGTCCGTTCGGCGGTCCCGGTCTCCTCGCCGCGGGTCCGCGCCGCCGAGCCCGCCGCAGCGCCCGCCACGACCGAGACTCCGGCGGGAGCCGAATCCGGCGTCGTGCGTCCGCCCGCCCGCGAAGAGCGCACCCCCATCAGCGGGGTCCGCAAACGCACCGCCGCCGCCATGGTCGCCAGCGCGCGCACCATCCCGCAGGCCGGTGCCTCGATCACGGTGGACTGCACGGCGAGCATGGAACTGCTCGACCATCTGCGCACCACCGCGCCGTTCACCGGATTGACGCTGACCCCGCTGGCACTGGTGGCGAAATCGGTGCTGGCCGCGCTGGCGGAATTCCCGGGCCTGAACGCCTATTGGGACGAGGCGAATCAGGAGATCGTCACCAAGCACTACGTCAATCTCGGGATCGCGGTGGCCACCGACCGCGGCCTGCTGGTACCCAATATCAAGGACGCGCACGCGTTGAGCCTGCGCGATCTGTGCCGGGAGATCGGCTGGCTGGTCGATGTCGCCCGCGCGGGCAATGCCGCGCCCACCGACCTGCGCGGCGGTACCTTCACCATCTCCAATGTCGGCGTCTTCGGCGTCGACGCCGGTATGCCGCTGGTCAATCCGGGGGAGGCGGCGATCCTGTGCCTCGGCGCGATCACCAAGCGCCCCTGGGTGGTGCGCGATGAGCTCGCCATTCGCTGGGTCACCACGCTGACGCTCAGTTTCGACCACCGCATGATCGACGGCGAACAGGCCGCGCGGTTCCTGGCGACCACGGCCGGGTTGCTGGAGGATCCGCTCACTCTGCTGAGCCGTTTGTAGCCTGCTCGGTCGCCGGGCGTGCGGTTCGGCGGCGCAAGGTGTAGCGCACGATCAGACCCGCGATCACCGCCCAGAACGCCGAGCCGATACCGAGGAAAGCGATCCCGGACGCGGCGACCAGGAACGTGACCACGCCTGCCTCCCGATCCTGTTCCGAGGCCAGCGCAGCCGCCAGCGCCGCGGCGAGGGTGGGCAGCAAGGCCAGTCCCGCAACGGTTTCCAGGGTTCCCGCCGGAGCGACGGCGATGACGTTGACCAGTGCGGCCGAACCGAGCCCGAGCAGGAGATAGCTCGCACCCGCGGTGCAGCCGGCGATCCAGCGGCGCCGCGGATCCGGATGGGCGGCCGGTGCGGCGGACAGGGCCGCGCTGATGGCGGCGAGATTGATCGCGTGGCCACCGGCGGGCGCACCGGCGACGGTGCCGAGTCCGGTCACCGTCATCGCGGCACGCCAGGGCACGCGGTAGTCGAACGAGCACAGGACGGCGACGCCGGGGATGTTCTGCGACGCCATGGTCACGACATAGAGCGGCACCGCGATGCTGATCATGGCCTGCCAACTCCACTGCGGCACAGTCAGTTCGACCGACGGTACCATGGCGGCGAGATCGAGGTGCTTGTGCCCGGCGACGATGCCGACGCCCACCCCGACCGCGGCCGCGCCGAACGCCGCGAGCACCGCCCAGCGCGCGGCGACGCGACGCATGATCAGCCATACCGCGATCACCGGCACCACCACCGCCGGGCTGGTCTGCACCGCCCGCACCGGCGCCAGGCACAGCGATATCAGCACGCCTGCCAGCATGGCCTGCGCGATCTCCATCGGGATCGCGGCGACCAGGTCGGCGAGTCGCCGCGACAGTCCGGTGGCCACGATCAGTACACCGGTCGCCACGAACGCGCCGACGGCCGCGGCCCAGCCGCCCGCCACCACTCCGGTGCCTGCGAGCAGCGCAGCACCGGGCGTGGACCAGGCCAGGGTGATCGGCATCCGGAACCGGTAACTCAGCACCAACATGCCGACGGCCTGGGCGAGGCAGAGCGCGAGCAGCCCCGACGCGGCTTGTGCGGGAGTGGCGCCGACCGCCGTCAGGCCGCTGAGCACCACGGCGAACGAGCTGGTGAAGCCGACCAGCGCGGTGATCACGCCCGCGCCGATCGGCTGGGTGATGTCGCGTGCGCCGGATGAACTCGTGGCGGGGTCGGTGGTCGGCGGCGCGGCGGTGGACGGCGATTTCTGCGACATTGTGGCGATATTGCGCCGGTCCGGGCGTGCTGTCCCGAGCCAGTCGATGAGAACTGGCCTGAAATCGTGCTCGCGTGCGTTCGGCCGGCTTTTTCCGGGTCACCGCACGAGAGCGCGGACCTGGCCGTACGCTGGGAGGCGACGGGCTCGACGAGGCGGGATCTGAACGAGGAGCTGGGGTGCGGCCGGTACTCATTTCGGCGGACGAACTGCGGGACGCGTTGTCGGACAATCGAGTACGGCTACTCGATGTCCGCTGGGCGCTGGGCGATCCGGACGGCCCGCAACACTATCTGGACGGGCATATTCCCGGCGCGGTCTTCGTCGACCTGGAGACCGAACTCGCCGCGCCGCCCTCACCCGCGCGCGGCAGGCATCCGCTGCCCGATATCGGTCAGCTGGAGAAATGCGCCCGCAGCTGGGGCGTGTGCACCGGCGACACCGTCGTCGTCTACGACGCGACCGGCGGTATGGCGGCCGCCCGCGCCTGGTGGCTGCTGCGCTGGGCGGGAGTGGCCGATGTGCGCATCCTCGACGGCGGCCTGCCCGCCTGGACCGCGACCGGCGCCGAGCTGGCCACCGGCGCCGAGCCCGACCCCGCCGACGGGGACGTCGAGCTGAGTCCGAACCATCTGCCCGTCATCGATGCCGACACCGCCGCCCGCTGGCCGGGTGCGCTGCTCGATGCGCGGGCCGGCGAACGTTTCCGCGGCGAACAGGAGCCGATCGACCCCCGCGCCGGTCATATCCCGGGCGCCATCAGCGCACCCACCGCCGAGAACCTCACCGCCGACGGCCACTTCCGCAGCCCCGATGAACTGCGCAAACGTTTCGCCGACTGCGCTGGCCCGGTCGCGGTCTACTGCGGTTCGGGCGTCACCGCCGCCCACCAGATCGCGGCGCTCGCCGTCGCTGGTATCGATGCCGCGCTGTATCCGGGGTCGTGGTCGCAGTGGTCGAACGACCCGAAACGAGTGGTCGCCACCGGGGAGTGAGCGCTGCCGGAAACCGGTGGTGGCGCTTCCAAAAGCTCGCTGGCCGTTGCACCCCTTCGCCGGTTTGTGATGCGATTGCCGACCACGATGCGGCGATGAGGAAAATACCTCGATCTGCTATTCGATCACCGACCTAACACAGCCGACGGGCGAAGGGTCGATTGCCCGTCGAAAGCAAGGGGGGCGATCATGTCGGTCAAGGTTGATCCAGATGCGCTACGTGCCTGGGCACAATGGTTGGACGGGCTATCCGATTCCATAGAGCAGATGGCTGCGGACGTGACCGTCGGGTTCGGCGCGTCGATTCCAGGGACAGACCTACCCAGCACCCTCAACGACACTCGCGAGCGGATCAAGAACACGTTGAGTTCGTTCGCGTCGCGGCCTGCGGAAATGGCTGAGATCGCTCGGGGAAACGGGGATAACTACGAGATCACCGACGACAGTTTCGCGGCCAAGCTTCAGGGCATGGGTGGCCTGTCGTGACGGAGCGTGGCCTACGCATTTCGGAGGTCAACGGCTGGGAACTCGACAAGCTCGGACTCGACGCCACATCGCTCGGTCGACTGGTGACCAAGTTGGAGGGCGCGTTGCAGTCGATGTTGATCGAGCAAGACGACCTTGCTGAGTCATGGAATGGACCCGGCGCGAGTGCCGCTGCGGATCGGGTGGTCAACGAGAAGACCGCGGGTAGCCACATCTGCGCAAAGATCGACGACATCAAGGATCTATTGGCGGGTTGGCAGTCATGGCCGAAGCCGGACGTTACACCACCGAAATGCTGCAATCGCTCCAGCACGCCAAGGGCGTCGCGGACAGCGTGCAGACCCGGTTGACGACGCTCAACTCCGAGCTGTCCACGCTCATGATCCAAGAAGCTCCTTCGAAGGCCATCCGCACCAGCGGACTTGTCCCCGGCCTGCCGCCGGACACCACTATTCCTGCCGACCTCGGACCGCTTGGAACGGTTCAAAGCTTGCAGGAAGGTATCCCAGTCACGTACACGTCTCCGGACGGTAAAACGACCACGATCACCCCGAATCCCGACGGGACACGGACGGTCGCGCAGTCATTCACGGGTCCAGACGGATCAACGACCACAACGACCAGCGTCAACGGCGCGCCGCCGACAACGACCGTGACTACTACCCGGCCGGATGGATCGGGGATCGTCGATAGCACGATCACCGGGCCGGATGGGAAAACGCAACGTGTTCAGACCGTCCCCAAGGGACAAGGGAAATCCACCACCTATGCCGTTAATCCGGATGGATCTCTCGGCGCACAGTTATCCGAGTCGTATCCGGCCCCTAACGGGGGTGTGATTACCGACGCACCCGGCCCGAACGGTGAGCTCGACCGGCAATGGGTTCGGCCGGATGGTTTCAGGGCGTTCGAGCAGTACGTTGTCGGGCCGGATGGGCAACAACACCTGGCCGGAACCTCGAACTCCGCTGGGATGAACTCCGTGATGAACCCTGATGGCACGATCAAGACGACTTTCGCCGATGGACGTACGGCTCAGACCGGCCAGCTTGCCGATGGCCGGATCGTCACTCAGTTCGAAGACGGGTCTGTTCTCGGATACGACCCGGAGAAGTCTGTACCGGGGACACCGAAGCAATCGACGTGGGATGTCGTGAAAACCTGGACCGGGGGCCAATGGGACGGCCTGTACTCGTCGACCGTGGGCACGGTTGACGCGCATCCCGTCGCGACCGGCGTTGGTCTGGGTGCGAGTGCGGTCAGCGAGTGGACCGCCCGGGCCGGGGGAACGATGGCCGAGGACGCAGCAGTTGCGGCAGGTAGATCGGCGGAATTCTCGGCACGCGCCATCGACATGCTCGATTCTGGCACACCGGGTGCTGGGCGGGCGATGGTCGATTCGATGGACGCCGCAGCCGATGCCGCGTCGAGGGCGTCGACTGCCGACATCCTGAAGAACACCGGGAAGTACGGCGGGTGGGCCGCAACGGCCGGTATCAACTCGTACATCAACTGGGACGACTGGGCGCACAACGGAAAACCGGGGGACGAGGCGATCGCGAATGCGGTCGGTGGTACGGCGGGCGGGATCGCTGGTGGCTGGGCGGGCGCCGCGGCGGGTGCGGCCCTTTGCGCTCCCACGGGACCAATCGGCTCCGCCTTTTGCGCCGGCGTCGGCGCAGCGTTGGGTGGATTTGTCATCGGGTCAGCCGGCGCGTATGCCGTCGAGCAGCCGTTCAAGTAGTCCAATCACCCCAGGAGGATCCTCTTGTCCGAGAATGAGAATGGTGTCGCGACGCCATTACTTCCTTGGCCGACCGGCTGGGGTAAGCCACGGCCGAGAGGCCCGCTTGTTTTCGCCGCAGGACTGTTCACCATTGGCGCGCTGATATCCATTCCGTACACAATCGACGCCGTATCGGAAGGCAACGATCTGCGGGCGTTCTACGGTGGTGCGATCGGGCTGGTCGGCATTACAACCGTCGCCGTGATCTTGCCCATCCTTCGAGTCCGTCGCACGCGGATGCCTCGGGATGTCGAAGTCGGTGAGCAAGACGACGGACTGTCGACTCTTCGAATCTACTATGTGACCTACTGGCGGCGGGCACTGACAGCTTGGCTGGCTGTGGGCGCGGCGTTTCTCGTGATCCGCGGACTGATGTTCATTTTCAGTATCTCGAGTGACACGACCAGCTCAGGTCGATCTGCCGTCGCGGGTGGGGGTCTTCTGGTCGTACTCATTGCATTGGCGTTGGCTGTCGCCGTCGGGCTTCATCTGTACTCCTCGCGCAATCGGCGAGGGCTTGTCACGTTGACGCGAGATGGAGTATCCCTTCGTTTCGGCGGAACCGTGAGTTCGGTCGGTTGGGACGACATCGGCGATGTCATCCCGTGCATTGCCAACAACGCCCACACTGTGCGGATAGTGCCCGCACAAGGGAAGAAGATCGATGTCACCAGCGGCAAGAGTCTGATCGACCGTCTGCAAGCAGGTCTGCTCGAACGCAGGATCGATATTCCTGTGTGGGTCCTCGGCATGGATCCGGCTTTCTTTTTCCACACCGTCCGCTTCTATTGGCAACACCCCGAGTCCCGAGACGAGCTGAGTACGGATGCGGTCATCGAGCGGATGCGAAGGGGCGACGTCGCCGTTGATGTGTGACGACGGACCTGCCCTAGTTATTGGGGCGAACGCGCCGGACATCGGTCGGACAAACCGCTGACGCGGGTGAGCAGGTAGCCGCCGGTTCTGAGTACCAGGGCGCCGAGGATCAGCGCCGCGGCCACACCTCCGGGACTCCAGTGCGCAATATCGGTGACAGCCTTAGCCTGGAGTGATGGATCTGGGGCAACGGCTGCGATCGGTTCGGAAGCGGCGCGGGTTCAATCAGCGCGAGCTAGCAGATATCTCGGGTGTCTCGTTGTCTTTGATCCGGAAACTCGAACAAGGAGACCGGTCGACCGCGCGGCTGGAGACAGTGCGCAAACTCGCTGTCGCATTGCGTGTTCGCACGTCCACATTGCAGGACGGACCGGCTGATGCCGAACATGCAGACCCTGATACAGCGGATCTGTGGGAGCCGGTCCGGCGTGCCCTGTCGGGGCCGAGCTGCGCGCCGAGTGATGAGGATGATCATCCGACCAACGCCGGAGTGCAGGCGGGCTACGAGGCGTTGATGCCGATGATCGATGCACATCGTTATCGCGACATCGCCGCGCTGCTGCCGCCGTTGCTGCGCGACGCCGAGATGCTCGGTGATCACGAAGGCAGGGCGATCCGGGCCCGGTTGCTCAGTCTCACCGGCTGGATGCTCACTCAGAATCGGCAGTTCGACATCGCTGCTATGACGTTGGATCAAGCCATCGACACCGCTCCTGAGCGCGGGATCGCGGTCGGCGCGGTGAATGTCGCAGTATGGTCACATCTGCGGCAGGGCGATCTGACGGCCGCGCGCGATCTTGCCGTGCGCTGGGCCGACGACATCGAACCCCGATTCTCACGTGCGACGGCATCACAACTCGCGCTGTGGGGTCGGCTGTGGCTCTACGTCGCCAATGTCGAGGTGCGGGACAACTCGCCGGGCACGACCGATGACGCCTTGAGGCTTGCACGATCGGCGGCGGTGCGAATCGGTCGCGAGGTGCTGTACGACCCGAATCCGAACCGGCTGTTCGGTCCGATCACTGTCGCACAGATCACCGGCGAGTGTGCGGTGATCGCCGAGCAGCCGACCACAACACTCGACATCGCGGAGCGGCTACCCGTCGCTGTCCTGTCACCGACGGCGGCGGGGAGATTGCGTCATCGGTTGGATGTGGCGAACGCGCACACACAGTTGCGGCAGTTCGGCGAAGCGGTGCAGACGCTGCGAGAAGTCCGCTCGGCTGCGCCGGAATGGCTCGTCCAGCAGCGTTACGCGCGGGACATACTCGGCCGGATAGTTCGGGAACGACGCACTCTCACTCCGGAAATGCGGGATCTCGCCGACTCGGTTCGACTCGACTACTGAGAATGTGAATCTCGATCCCTACGTGACACTTTCGTCGGACGCAGCCTCGATGTGCCACAGACCTGTACTGCTCTTGCGGTGAGACTCGGTTCGACCTAACCGCCAGGTGCCCGACAGCCCGGGCGGTGGGGTGAACCCAACCGCAGAGCAGGGGGTCGGAGTGAATGAACCGATAGCGCTCGGATGGATCGACCACGACGTGAGCGTCGCAATTGGGTGGGATCGAGCGCAGATGCGACGGCTCGCACGGCGTCTCGGGTACCAGCTCGTCTGGCCGGATGAGCGCTCGATGCTGCCGGTGGCCGACCAGGCTCGCGACGCGGGGGCCGACGCAGTGATCCTGCCTACCCCGGATCACCTGGGCCCGTTGGAGTTGAACCGCGTGATGAACGTCGCTGACGTGGAGACGGTCATCCCTCGGTTGTCCTTTGCCCGATGGAGCATTCGGCAGACGTCGCGGTGAACGGGTGGACGACGGCAGGATGGATCGTTGCGACCGGGATACCCATACTGGTGATCGCCTGGACGATCTGGTGGCCAGGCGAGTAGTTGCGCCCGGCGTCTCAGGTCGGGCAGGTGACGGCGATCGACCGCAGCGCCGCGTGGTCGGCGGCGGTGATCGGCAGGTCGTAGCGAATGGCCACGGTCAGATATTTGCCGGCGTAGAAGCAGTGGCCCGGGCGAGATGGTGGCAGCCATTCTCCCGGTGTGCTGTCGCCCTTGGCCTGGTTGGCGGCGCGGGTGGTGGCCTGCAGGTTGTAGTCGATGTCGTTGGCGAAGCCGACGCGGCGCTCGAGTGGCCATGCGGCGGCACCCATGTCCCAGGCGGCGGCCAGCGGGTAGACGTGGTCGATCGGTACGTCCTTGGCGTCGGATTTGCTGAACGTCACCCGGGTGCCGGTGTACGGATCGGCCAGCGTACCGGCGACCACCACGCAGTCGCGGGTGCCCGGCCGATAGGCGACGCCGGTGAGCTGGCGGGCCAGCACATTGTTGCGGGTATCGCAGCCGTCGTGCCCGCCCGTTCCCTCGTAATCGTCGGACCAGGCGGGCCCGAACACGCAGGACTCGCCGTCCCGGCAGCCGCGTTCGTAGCCGCCCGGATGCGGCCGCGTCTGGACCACCCGAACGGTCGCGAGCAATCGCTCGACCTCGGCGCGGGGCGGACTGCCCGGAGCGGGCGTCGTCGGCTGAGCGCAGCCACTGACCAGGCACAACGCGGCGAGCAGCACACCAACCACGGGCGTCGCGCCGCGCCGTGCACACGGGAATCGAGTGCGCCGCGTCCGGAGCAGGAGGGTGCCGACGCCATGATCCGCGCACAGCTCGCCCGCACCCGAAATTCGCTGACGCACCCCGCCGGCGCGGCGCCGGCGCGCCGCCCATCTCCATAGCGCCGACCACGCCGCTACCGCAGCACCGACGGCTCGGGCCGAATACGGCCCGGGCACCGGTGCTGTCGAGACCTGCTGTCGCTTCCCCACCCGCATGGAGAAGTTGTACCGGTACCCACCGACAGACAGCGGCATCCGGTGCGGGCAGGGCGGGACTTACAGCCAGGCGCGGGCCAGCAGCTCGTCGGCGGTGTCCTGGACGCCGTGCGGCGGGAAACGGGTCGCGGCCAAGGTGCTGCTGTGGGTGCCGTCGTGGCCGATCACCCAGGAGCCGCCGCGGTCTTCGCATTCGGCGATCTTGGCGAAGGTGGTGAGCAGGAAGGTGATCGCGTCGTGCGGGTCGGCGGTGTGCGCCAGCCGCTGCGATTCACCCGGACGGGACAGATCCAGCCAGACGCCGGATTCGCCGTCCAGCCGCATCCCGACGATGCAGTGGGTGTTGACGAAGGTGAATTTGCGCCGTTCCCAGGGTGTGGTCGGCGTGTAGCTCTGCTCGAGAACCTGGAGCAGAATCGTCATGCTGCTGCCCTCCGCTGTGTATGCCGCCGTTGTGTGTGAGTGACCGCGCTGTCATGCTGCGGGCGTCTGGTGGACGCCGCTGCCTGGTTGTCGAAAGACTCCGCTACCGCGCCTGCCGAGCGTCTGAAACTCCGCGGTGACCAGCGGATACGCCAAGTATCGTCCGCGTGGGCCGATAAATCCAGAGCCGGCCGGCGCGACCGCGGCGCCGCGGTGTCGGTGCCGGGTGCTTTGATGAGGCCATGCTGCACGGTCTGTGGTCGCCGGGATCCGGGCTGCTGCTGTGGCGCCCGCCCGGCCACGGCGCGGGCCCCGATGCCGGCGCCGCGAAGGCCGTGCCCGGCTTGCTGGGCGATGTCGTGCGCACCGCGAAATTCCGGCATCGCGCGCAGGTGCTGCTCGCCGGCGACGGCGGATTCCGCACCGAACGGGTGCCCGCGCACGCCCTGGCGCCCGATGCCGCCGCGGCGGCCCTGCGGCAACGCCTGCCCGCTACGGCCGTGGCGGGTGATCTGCGGTTTCTCGCTCATGTCGCCCTGGGCATCGAGCGCTGGGTGCGGGCCGGGCGGGTGGTGCCGGAGCTGCGTCGCGACGATGGGCAATGGTGGGCGCGCTGGCGGCTGGTCGGCGGAGCGGGGCAGCGGGCCTGGCTGGCCGAACTCGCGTCCGCGATGCCCGCGGCACTCCGCGTGGCCGGTGAGCCGGCCGCCGTGCTCGACGACATGGTCACCGAACTCACCGATCCCCTTGTCCGCGAACTGATTCCGCCGCACGACTGCCCGCATCCGCTGGCGCACGGGCTCACCGCCGACGTCCCGGTGGAGGCGGGCAGTCATCAGGCCGCGCAGATGCTGGACCGCTGGCGCCAGAGCCTCGCCGCCGACGAACCCGAACTGGTGCTGCGGCTGCTCGAACCCGACGCCGATGACACCGACGAGGTGGCACTGTGGCGGCTCGAGGTCTGCCTGCGCGTCGACGGTCAGGCGCCCACTCCTGTTCCGCTGCACGGTGATCCGCAGTTGGTGCGGGCCGCGGTGGAACGGCTGGGCGAAGCGCAGCGCGCCTATCCGCGGTTGCGCGATCTGCCCGGCGATCCGCGCACCATGGACCTGCTGCTGCCCACCGAAGTGGTGGTCGATCTGGTCGCGCACGGTGTGCACGCGTTGCAGGAGGCCGGCATCCGGCTGCTGTTGCCGCGAGCCTGGACGGTCAGCACCCCGACCATGCGGCTGCAGGTGAACAGCGCGGTGCCCGCGGCCGAGAGCACCGTCGGGCTGCCCGGGCTGGTGTCCTACCGCTGGGAACTCGCCCTCGGCGACACCGTGCTCAGCCGCGACGAGATGCAGCGGCTGATCCACGCGAAATCGGATCTGGTGCAGTTGCGCGGGGAGTGGGTGCAGGCCGACCACAAGGTGCTGTCGGCCGCCGCGAAGTACGTCGCGCTGCATACCGAGGACGCCGAGGTCACCCTGGCCGACATGATCGGCGAGATCGCCGCGACCCGCGTCGACCAGGTGCCGGTCACCGAGGTCAGCGCCACCGGCTGGGCCGCCGAACTGTTCGACCCGTCGGCCGCAGGCGAACCGGTGCCCGCGCCGATCGGGTTGAAGGCGCAGCTGCGGCCGTATCAGGAGCGCGGCCTGTCCTGGCTGGCGGCGATGAGCCGGATGGGTCTCGGCGCGATCCTCGCCGACGATATGGGTCTCGGCAAGACGATCCAGGTCTTGGCGCTGCTGCTGCACGAACGCGCCGGCGAGCGGCCGGTCGGCCCGACGCTGCTGGTGTGCCCGATGTCGGTGGTCGGCAACTGGCAGCGCGAAGCCGAGCGATTCGCCCCCGACCTGCGCGTGCTCGTCCATCACGGCGCCGGGCGCGCCAAGGGCGAGCAGCTGTGGTCCGCCATCGCCGACGCCGATCTGGTGCTCACCACCTATGCCCTGATGGCCCGCGATATCGCGGATCTGGCCGCCCGCGACTGGGAACGGGTGGTGCTCGATGAGGCTCAGCACATCAAGAACTCGGGCACCAGGCAGGCACGGGCCGCCCGCGCGCTGCCGGCCAGGCACCGGCTGGCGCTGACCGGAACACCGGTGGAGAACCGGCTCGAGGAGCTGCGCTCGATCCTGGATTTCACCATGCCGAAACTGCTCGGCAGCGCGCAGACCTTCCGAGCCCGATTCGCCGTGCCGATCGAACGCGAACGCGACGAGAACGCCATCACCCGGCTGCGCACCATCACCGCGCCGTTCGTGCTGCGCCGGGTGAAGACCGATCCGAGCGTGATCTCCGATCTGCCCGACAAACTGGAGATGACGGTGCGCGCCAACCTGACTATCGAGCAGGCCGCGCTCTACCAGGCCGTCGTCGACGACATGCTGAACAAACTCCGCGACGCCAAGGGCATGGCCCGCAAGGGGGCGGTGCTCGGCGCGCTGACCAGGCTCAAACAGGTCTGCAACCATCCCGCGCACTACCTCGGTGACGGCTCGCCGGTGCTGCGCCGGGGCGGGCACCGTTCCGGCAAGCTGGCCTTGGTGGAGGACGTGCTGGACGCGGTGCTCGCCGACGGTGAGAAGGCGCTGCTGTTCACCCAGTTCCGGGAGTTCGGCGACCTGATCGCGCCGTATCTGGCCGAACGATTCGGCACCAGGATTCCGTTCCTGCACGGTGGGGTCGCCAAAGAGCGCCGCGACACCATGGTGGCCGAATTCCAGGCCCCCGACGGTCCGCCGCTGATGATGTTGTCGCTCAAGGCCGGTGGCACCGGCCTCAACCTGACCGCCGCCAATCATGTCGTGCACCTGGACCGTTGGTGGAACCCGGCGGTGGAGAACCAGGCCACCGACCGCGCCTACCGGATCGGCCAGCAGCGTGCGGTCCAGGTGCGCAAGCTGGTATGCGTCGACACCATCGAAGAACGCATCGACGAAATGATCAGCGGCAAACGGCAACTGGCCGATCTCGCGGTCGGTTCCGGGGAGAACTGGATCACCGAGTTGAGCACCGACGAGCTGCGCGAGCTGTTCACCCTCGGCGCGGAGGCGGTGGGCGAATGAGCCCGCGCGTCGATTATCGCGAGTTCGGGCCGCGCCGGCCGGTGTCCGGGGGTGTCGAAGCCCGCAGCAGGCGTGGAGCTTTCGCGCGCACCGCGTGGGGCAGGGCGTTCATCGAGGCGGTCGAGCGGATGGCCGAACCGGGGCGGCTCGCACGCGGGCGCAGCTATGCGCGCTCCGGCCAGGTGGTGAGCTATCGGATCGAGCGCGGCGCAGTCGTCGGCGAGGTGCAGGGCAGTCAGCCGCGCCCGTTCACTGCCACCTGTACGGTTCGGCCACTGCGCGCCGAGGAGGTCGAACTGCTGGTCGAGCAGATCCGCTCGGCGCCGGGCATGCTTGCCCAGATCGCCTCCGGCGCGCTGCCGGCAGCGCTGTCACCGCATCTGCTCCCGGAGACCGCGGCGGACCTGGATTTCGGCTGCACCTGCCCCGATCCGGGCTGGCCGTGCAAACATGTCGCGGCGCTGTGCTACCTGCTCGCCGAACGGCTCGATGAGTATCCACGCGATCTGCTCACGCTGCGCGGACTGTCGCTGGACACCCTCGTCGGCGGGGTCGAACGCGGCGGCGGGCCCGGCGGTGACACCGATCCCTACGGCGAAGAGCTTGAGCTGCCCGCCCTGCCGACACCTCAATTCCAGTCCGCACCAGACGATCTGGATCCGACCCTGCTGCGCCGTGCGCTGCGCATGCTGGCCGAAGACGAGACCATCGCGGCCAGCGGTCTGCGCACGCTGACCGCGTGGTACGACGAGCTGCGCCGGGCCTGACTCAGGATTCGTCGATGCGGTAGACGCGCTGGGCATTCGCACGGAACACCTGGTCCAGGCAGTCCGTGTCGCCGACGTGATCGGTGAGCACCGCCGCCACCGCCTGCGCGCTGCCGGCAATGGTGGTGATCGGCTTGTCCACCGGGAAATTGGAGCCCCACACCAGCCGTTCGACCCCGAAACAGTCCACCGCGTGCCGCAGCATCGGGCCGATCCGCTCGATCAGCTCGGGGACCGGCGTCGCGCTGCCGCGCGGCGGCACCGGATGCCCGAGAATCGGCATCATCAGACCGCTGACCTTGGCCACCACATTCGGCTGGGCCGCCACGGCCGCGATGTCGTCACGCCAGCGCACGAACAGCTCGCGCCGGTGACCGGGGTTGTAACCGGTGTGCTTGCCGACCGCGCCGAAGATCCCCGCCGGGGTGCCGAGATGATTCAGCACGATGGTGACCTCAGGATATCGGGCCGCCAGCGCGGCGACATCGGGCAGCTGATGCGAATACACCCATGCTTCGAACGACAACTCCCGCCGCGCGAGTTCGGCGAACCCTTCGAGGAAGGCGTTCGCGGTGAGATCGCCCGGGGTGTTGGTGAACGAACGCACGTCCGGGTCTGGATGATGGGCGACCATGGTGCGGATGCCACGCAGCAGCGATGAGGCCGAGGCATGCGCATCCATCAGTTCGGCGAAGCCCGGCGCGGCCGGATCGGCACTGGCGATGATCGCGCCCAGGCGCGGGGTGTCGATGCCGAACGGCAGGCTCGCCACCCAGCGGGTCTCATCCGCCTTGGCCAGCGGGCCGGCGCCGGTCCATTCGACCTCGATATGGGCGATGGTGCGGACCTTCAGCCCGGCGGTGTCGTTGCGGTAGTTCGCGGGCAGATACGGATGCATATACGGCGTCGGATCGCCGACGAACTCGCGGTCGCGGCGCGGCGCCACCTTCATCGCGACCCCGATCGGCACCGGCAGATACCGGAACAGCCGGGCCAGGCCGCTGAAATCCCGCGGCGTCGACAGCGGATCCCACTGGTGGATATGCGCGTCGATGATGGGAATGTCGGTGAGATCCATGATGTCCGTCCCGTCCGCCGTTCACCCGGTCCGGGCGATTGTCACACGCGAGCCGCGCCCGCATCCGGAGTACCGCCGAAACCGCGGGCGGGTCGGAGATACTGGCCGCGTGGTCGACGACAACAGTGGGGCATCGGGGGCGTTTCCCGATGCCGGCGCGGCCCCCGGTCCCGGCGCGGCGGGTCCCGGCGCGAGCTACGACCCTGGCGCGGGCACCGGGCCCGGCAGTAGCGCATCCGGGCCGGCTGATCTCGGCGCAGCGACCTTGCGCGGTCGGGGTACACGGCGTCAGGCCGCGGCCCTGCGCGATCTGGTCGATACTGGTGTGCTGACCGAGGACCAGCGGGACGCGGTCCTCGCGGCGCTGGCCGAACCGGACGCGCGCCCGTCGCGAGCGAAGGTGCTCGCCGAAATCGCGGCCTACACCGGCGCCGGTTTGCTGCTCGCGGGGATCTCGCTGGTACTGGCCGCCTCCTGGGAAGACCTGGCGCGAACCGGCCGCGTCGTCGTTCTGGCGCTGATCACCGTGGTGGTGGCGATGATCGGGGTGGCTGTCGCAGGTGGTCCGGCGGGCCTGTTCCCGTCGACCCGTGGCCGGGGCCGGACAGGCGACCGCATCCGGATACCCGCGTCCCGCACCCGGCTCGCCGCGGTGCTGTTCGCGCTCACCGCCGCCCTGGTCGCCGGCACCGTCGGCACCGCGATCGAGGACGGCAACACCGATTCGGCGTGGGTCTATGCCTGCATCACGGGCCTGATCGCGGCGGTGATCGGCTATCTGGCGCTGCCGTCGCTGCTCGGGATCCTCGTCTGCGCGGTGCTCAGCGCCGCCGTCGTCTCCGGTGTGATCACCGATTTCGCCGGTCTGCGCGAGGGCTGGCCCGGGTTCGGCATCCTGCTGCTCGGCCTCGGCTGGGCCCTGCTCACCCGATTCGGTGCCTTCGAGGAACGCTGGGCCGGCTATCTGGTCGCGGTACTGTTCGCCATCTACGGCGCCCAGTCCAGCGGCGACTACGAGTCCATGGTGCTGGCCTACTGGCTCACCGCCCTGGTCGCCCTGCTCTGCTTCACCGGCTACCTGACCGACCGCTCCTGGGTCCTCGTCCTCGGCGGCGCCGTCGCCCTCGCCCTCGCCGCGGCCGAGGCGGTCTGGGACTGGACCGACGGCTCCGTCGGCGCCGCGGGCGCAGTGCTGATCCTCGGCGCGCTGGTGCTCGGCGCCGGCGGCTATTTGCTCACCCGCGCCGGGCACTCATCCGGATAGAGCCACGCAGCGGCTACCCGTCCTCGGGTGCATAGGCCCGCAGGAAGGTCTCGACCGCCGCGTCCGCGATATCGCGCAGAGTGGGGTCCGGGACTGCCTGGGTACCGAGTCTGCTGTGCCGTTCGAGCGGCCCGGTGAGCAGGGCGAGTAGCTGCTCGGCCGCGCGTTCCGGATCGGCGTGGCGCAGCCGGCCGTCGAGCATGTACCGGGCCAGCCGGTCGGCCAGTGCCTCGGCCAATTGCTGTGGCACCCGCTCCAGGATCTCGTCGGCCAGTTCGGGAAACGAGACGAGCTGCGCGTGGGTCAGTCGATGTAGTGCCGTGGCTCGGGCTCCCGCGCATACCGTGACCAGGCGATATGCTGCGTCGCCGAGCGCGGGGCCGGGTTGCGAACGCGAGTCGCGTAACGGTTCCAGCGCGGCCGAGCACTCTGCCGCGACCGTATCCGCCGCGGCGCGCATCGCCTCCCGCAGCAAAGTCGGCTTATCGGTGAGGTGGTTGTACACGGTCGGCTTGGCCACCCCGGCCTCGTCCGCGATTTCCTGCACGCACGCCTGGTCGTAGCCGCGGCGGGCGAAGACCTCGAAAGCCACGTCGAGGATCGCCTGGCGTTTGTCGATGCGTCCGCGACTGGTCGTAGCTGGAGTCACGAGGCGAGCTTATCGGCACATCGACCTGACTTGAACTTGCGGGTTCATTTGTTTGACTGTACTAGTTGGTGCTGTCTTTTGAACCAGCAAGTTCAATCTGGAGG
The DNA here is from genome assembly GCF_000284035.1 of Nocardia cyriacigeorgica GUH-2. NCBI lineage: Bacteria > Bacillati > Actinomycetota > Actinomycetes > Mycobacteriales > Nocardiaceae > Nocardia > Nocardia cyriacigeorgica. Next base: position 1,232,707 of record NC_016887.1, read on the forward strand.
ACTCATGATCGTGCACCTACTGCGCTTCGCATTCCGCGACGACGTCACCGAGCAGCAGAAAGACCTGGTGCTGGCGACGATGCGACGCACCGCGTCGGTGAATTCGGTCGAATTCGCCTGCGTCGGACAGGATCTCGGTGATCCGTCAGCGGGCTTCACACATTCGTACTGCGTCGGCCTCGCCGATCTGGCCGCGCTCGAGCGCTACATGCACGATCCGGTGCACCTGGCCGGAGATCCGGTGATCATCCCGTATCTGGCGAAGGTGGCCATCGGCCCGGATCTGTCCGATGATCCCGATCCGGAGCTCAACGCTCGGATCATGGCGTTGCATCAGCGCAAGGTTCAGATGTATCCCGAGTGGGATCGGCTCATGTCGACGATTCCGGAGGTGCGCATCGGCTGACTCTGGTGCAACGAAGTGGGTGGGTGTACCATTTTGCTTGGACGTCCAACTATTGGACGACCGTAAACCTGCGCATGCGCCGCATGCTGCCGCTGTTCAACACCACCCTGAGGACAGGATTCGCATGGTTCGTGAACTCACCCACTTCATCGGCGGACAGCAGGTCCCCGGCACCTCCGGCCGCTTCGGTGATGTGTTCGATCCCAATGTCGGGCAGGTGCAGGCCAGGGTTCCGCTGGCGAGCACCTCCGAGGTGCAGGCGGCGATCGCCAACGCTGCCGCCGCGCAGCCGGAATGGGCCGCGTTCAACCCGCAGAAGCGGGCGCGCGTGCTGATGAAATTCCTGACGCTGGTGCAGGACGAGATGGACTCGCTGGCGGCGCTGTTGTCGAGCGAGCACGGCAAGACCCTCGCCGACGCCAAGGGCGATATCCAGCGCGGGCTCGAGGTCATCGAGTTCTCGACCGGCATCCCGCACCTGCTCAAGGGCGAGTACACCGAGAGCGCGGGCACCGGCATCGACGTCTACTCGATGCGGCAGCCGCTCGGCGTGGTCGCCGGCATCACTCCGTTCAACTTCCCGGCCATGATCCCGCTGTGGAAGGCCGGACCGGCGCTGGCCTGCGGTAATGCCTTCGTGCTCAAGCCGTCCGAGCGTGACCCCTCGGTCCCGCTGCGGCTGGCCGAGTTGTTCCTCGAGGCCGGGCTGCCCGCCGGCGTGTTCAATGTCGTCAACGGCGACAAGGAAGCCGTCGACGCGATCCTGCACGACCCGCGCATCCAGGCCGTCGGCTTCGTCGGCTCCACTCCGATCGCGCAGTACATCTACGAGACCGCCACCGCCAACGGCAAGCGCGCCCAGTGCTTCGGCGGCGCCAAGAACCACGCCATCGTGATGCCCGACGCCGACCTCGACGACGTCGCCGATCAGCTCATCGGCGCCGGTTACGGTTCGGCCGGCGAGCGCTGCATGGCCATCTCGGTGGCCGTGCCGGTGGGGGAGGAGACCGCCGACCGGCTGGTCGCCAAGCTCACCGAGCGGGTGCACAAGCTCAATGTCGGCCGCTCCGACGATCCCGGCGTCGACTTCGGCCCGTTGGTCGGCAGCGACGGCGTGGACCGGGTGAAGAACTACATCCAGATCGGCGTCGACGAGGGCGCCGAACTGGTGGTGGACGGGCGCAACCTCACCGTCGACGGCGCCGAGGACGGCTATTTCGTCGGCGCGACCCTGTTCGACAAGGTCACTCCCGAGATGCGCATCTACACCGAGGAGATCTTCGGTCCGGTGCTCAGCGTGGTGCGCGCGCACGATTACGAAGAGGGTCTGCGTCTGGCCAGCGAGCACGAATTCGGCAACGGCGTCGCCATCTTCACCCGTGACGGCGACACCGCGCGCGATTTCGCGGCCCGCGTCCAGGTCGGCATGGTCGGCATCAACGTCCCGATCCCGGTGCCCATCGCTTACCACACCTTCGGTGGCTGGAAGCGGTCCGGTTTCGGCGATCTGAACCAGCACGGCCCGGATTCCATCCGCTTCTACACCAAGACCAAGACCGTCACCCAGCGCTGGCCGAAGGGTCTGAAGGAGAACGCGGACCACTTCGTCATCCCGACGATGGACTGAGGCGATGTTCACCCTGAACGACGACGAACGCGCGATTCGCGAGACCGCACGCGATTTCGCCGACGAATTCCTGGCCCCGCACGCGCTCGAATGGGACGAGCACATGCACTTCCCGATCGAGGTGCTGCGTAAATCCGGTTCGGTCGGCCTCGGCGGCATCTATGTCGCCGAGGACGTGGGCGGTTCGGCGCTGCGCCGGCTGGACGCGGTGCGCATCTTCGAGGAGCTGGCCACCGGCTGCCCGGCGGTCGCCGCCTATATCTCCATCCACAACATGGCCGCGTGGATGATCGACGCCTACGGTGACGACGCCCAGCGTTTCCGCTGGCTGCCGGGCATGACCTCGATGGAGATCCTCGGCAGTTACGCCCTCACCGAACCGGGTGTCGGCTCGGACGCGGCGGCGTTGACCACCAAGGCGGTCCGTGACGGCGACGACTACATCCTCAACGGCGCCAAGCAGTTCATCTCCGGTGCCGGCGCCAACGACGTGTACGTGATGATGGTGCGCACCGGAGACGAAGGGCCGCGCGGCATTTCGGCGCTCATCGTGCCCGCCGACACTCCCGGTCTCACCGTCGGCCCGAACGAGAAGAAGATGGGCTGGAAGGCGCAGCCGACCCGGCAGGTGATCCTCACCGACGCCCGCGTCCCGGTCGCCAACCGGCTCGGCGCCGAGGGCGACGGCTTCCGGATCGCCATGAACGGGCTCAATGGCGGCAGGCTCAATATCGCGGCCTGCTCGATCGGCGGCGCGCAGGCGGCGCTGGACAAGACCGTCCCGTACCTGGCGCAGCGGCAGGCCTTCGGCGCACCGCTGCTGAAGAACCAGGCCTTGCAGTTCGACCTGGCCGATATGCGCACGCAGTTGGAGGCCGCGCGCACCCTGCTGTGGCGGGCGGCCGACGCCCTCGACGCCGATGCCGACGACAAGGTCGAGTTGTGCGCGATGGCCAAGCGTTTCGCCACCGACGCCGGATTCGAGGTCGCCAACAAGGCCCTGCAACTGCACGGCGGCTACGGTTACCTCGCCGAGTACGGTCTGGAGAAAATCGTCCGGGATCTGCGGGTACATCAGATCCTCGAGGGCACCAACGAAATCATGCGGGTGGTCGTCGCCCGGTCGATGACCTCGGCCGCCCGCGGGGCAGGAGCAGCATGAGTGAACCCGAAGTCCTGATCGAGACCCGCGACGGGCTCGGCGTCATCACGCTGAACCGGCCCAAGGCGATCAACGCGCTCAATCACCCGATGGTGCGCACCATCACCGACGCGCTGCGCGCCTGGGCCGAGGACCCGCAGATCCGCACCGTGGTGCTCACCGGTGCGGGCGAGCGCGGCCTGTGCGCGGGCGGCGATATCGTCGCCATCCACGACGACGCCAAGCGCGCCCAGCAGGATCCGGACGCCTCGGCCACCGGCGCGGAATCCGCCTCGGGCCAGTTCTGGCGCGACGAGTACATCCTCAACGCGCTGATCGGGCGCTACCCCAAGCCGTATGTGGCGGTGATGGACGGCATCGTCATGGGCGGCGGTGTGGGTTTGTCCGGACATGCCGGGCACCGGATCGTCACCGAGCGGTCCATGATCGGCATGCCCGAGGTCGGTATCGGGTTCGTGCCCGATGTCGGCGGCACCTATCTGCTGGCCCGCACCCCCGGCGAGCTCGGCACCCATGTGGCGCTCACCACCGCCCGGATGCGCGCCGGTGACGCCATCGCCGCCGGTTTCGCCGACTATTACATTCCCTCCGAGCACATTCCGGCGCTGCTGGACACGCTGCGCAGCGAGACCGCCGATATCGCCATCGCCAAATTCGCCACCGCCGCACCGGAATCGGAGCTGCTGGCCCAGCGGTCCTGGATCGACGCCTGCTACAGCGCCGATACGGTCGAAGAGATCGTGGACCGCCTGCGCGCCAACGGCCCCGAGGCACAGGCAGCGGCCACCGAACTGCTGTCGAAATCGCCGGTGTCGCTGAAGGTCACGCTGCGTTCGCTGCGTTCCGCACGGCGCGCGCAGTCGCTGGAGACGGTGCTGAACGAGGAATACCGCGTCTCGATCGCCACGCTCGGATCCCACGACCTGGTCGAGGGCATTCGCGCGCAGGTCATCGACAAGGATCGCAACCCGCAATGGTCGCCGGCCACTCTGGACGCGGTGACCGACGAGCAGGTCGCGACCTATTTCACCGAATTGGGTGGCCACGAACTGGGTTTGACCGCCCCGAGCCCGGAGGGACAGCAGTGAACGAGCCTGCCCGCAAGACGATCGGTTTTCTCGGCCTCGGCCACATGGGTGCGCCGATGGCCGCCAATCTGGTGCGCGCCGGCTACGATGTGCACGCCTTCGACCCGATGCCCGCAGCCCAGGAGACCGCGCGCGAGGCGGGGATCCGGCTGGTCGAATCGGGTGTTGCGGCCGCCGTCGACCGCGACATCGTGATCACCATGCTGACCAACGGCAAACTGGTCCGCGACGTCTACGGCGAGCTGGTGCCGGCCGCGCGGCCGGGCACGCTGTTCATCGACTGCTCCACCATCGACGTCGCCGATGCCAAGGCGGCCGCCGAGATGGCGGTCGCGGCCGGGCATCGCGCCCTGGACGCACCCGTCTCCGGTGGGGTGGCCGGTGCCGCCGCGGGCACGCTGACCTTCATGGTCGGCGGCGCGGAGGCCGATTTCGCCGAGGCGCTGCCGGTGCTGGACGTGATGGGCGGCAAGGTGGTGCACTGCGGCGCGAACGGCGTCGGCCAGGTCGCCAAGATCTGCAACAACATGCTGCTCGGCATCTCCATGATCGGCCTGTCCGAGGCGCTGGTGCTGGGGGAGAAGCTGGGGCTGAGCCATCAGTCGTTCTTCGATGTGGTGTCCAAGGCCTCCGGTCAGAGCTGGGCGCTCACCAGCTACTGCCCGGTTCCGGGCCCGGTACCCAGCAGTCCGGCCAACAACGACTACGAGCCGGGTTTCGCCACCGCGTTGATGAACAAGGACCTCGGTCTGGCCGCGAATGCGCTGCGCACCAACGGTGTCGATGGTCAGCTCGGGCTGCTGGCCGCGCAGATCTACGAGCGGTTCAACCAGTCGGCGGGCGGCAAGGACTTCTCCGCTATCGTCACCGACATCCGTAACCGATCCGAGCAAGAGGGTGCACAGTGAGCGAATTCGAGACCATTCTGCTGGAGCGCAAGGGCCGGGTCGGCCTGATCACGCTGAACCGGCCGAAGGCGCTGAACGCGCTGAACGCGCAGGTCCTCGATGACGTCATCGCCGCACTCGACGAGCTGGAAAACGACAACGAGATCGGTGCCGTCGTCATCACCGGTTCGGAGAAGGCCTTCGCCGCGGGTGCCGACATCAAGGAGATGCAGCCCCAGTCGTACATGGACATGTTCATGAACGACTTCTTCGCGCGCTGGGACCGCCTGGCCAACTTCCGCAAGCCCACCATCGCGGCCGTCGCCGGTTACGCGCTCGGCGGCGGCTGTGAACTGGCGATGATCTGCGACATCCTGATCGCCGCCGACACCGCCAAGTTCGGGCAGCCCGAGATCAAGCTGGGCGTCATCCCCGGCATCGGCGGCTCGCAGCGGCTGACCCGCGCCATCGGCAAGGCCAAGGCCATGGATCTGGTGCTCACCGGACGCAATATGGATGTCGAGGAGGCTGAACGCGCCGGGCTGGTCTCGCGGATCGTGCCCGCCGCCGAACTGCTCGACACCGCGCTCGAGGTGGCCGACACCATCGCCTCGATGTCGCTGCCGGTGGCCATGATCGCCAAGGAAGCGGTGAACCGGTCCTTCGAAACCACTCTGGCCGAGGGCCTGCGGTTCGAACGCCGGGTCTTCCACTCGCTGTTCGCCATCGAAGATCAGAAGGAAGGCATGTCCGCCTTCGTGGAGAAGCGGCAGGCGAAGTTCACCAACCGCTGAGTCGCGCGGGCGGCGTTCAGCGTTCGGAGCTGGACGGAATGCCCGCGATCTCCGTCGGCGCGGTACCCCCGCCGGGGTGCCGCGCCGATTCGCCGTTCACGGTCAGCAGTCCCGCGATGGTGGCGCCCAGCCCGGCCGTCACCGCCAGCGCCGCGACCAGTTTGCGACGACCGACCGGGCCGCCGGCCAGGCTCGCCGACAGCGCGCGGTGACGTAGTCGCGGCACCTTGATCTCGGCCGCGCGGCGTTCGGCCGCCAG